>NZ_JACHWE010000005.1:0-564157 GCF_014191175.1 Cupriavidus alkaliphilus
CCGTGTGAAAGTAGGTCATCGCCAGGCTCTTATTCTGCAAAACCCCTCGACAGCGTGTGCTGCGAGGGGTTTTGTCTTTGGCGCGGCGAAAACGCCGTGCTCGCCATTGCCGTCACGCCGTAATACCATTCCCGCAGCTCACCATTTCCGTCCATGTCCGCCGACTGCGCCTGGTATCTCTACCTGCTCGAATGCACCGGCGATTCCATTTACACCGGAATCACCACGGACGTGGCGCGCCGTTTTGCCGAACACCAGTCAGGAAAAGGCGCCAAATATACGCGCTCGCGCAAGCCGATTCGCGTGCTCGGCCAGTTGCGCTTCGCCACCAAATCGGAAGCGCTGAAGGCGGAAATCGAAATCAAACGCATGAGTCCGGCGCAGAAACGGTCATTTTGCGCGCAGCTGCCTGCCCTCGACGTGGAGGAGCAGACGGCGTGATATCAAAGAAAAACGGCCCGCATCGCAAGCGCGAGGCGGGCCGTTTTATCTTTTGAATTGCCGCTTCAGACCAGGGTCAACGTAACGTCGATATTGCCGCGGGTTGCGTTCGAGTACGGGCACACCTGATGCGCCTGCTCGATCAGCTTCTCGGCCGCTTCGCGCTCGAAGCCCGGCAAGGAAATCTTCAGTTCGACCTGAATGCCGAAGCCCTGCGGGATCGGGCCGATGCCGACCGCGCCCTGGATCGATGCATCGGCGGGCACGTTGATCTTCTGCTGGCTGGCAACATAGCGCATCGCACCCAGGAAGCAGGCCGAATAGCCGGCAGCGAACAGCTGCTCCGGATTCAGGCCGTTGCCGGCACCACCCATTTCCTTGGGCACCGCCAGCTTGGCGTCGAGCTGGCCGTCGGCCGTGGTGGCACGGCCATCGCGGCCGCCGGTGGCGGTGGCATGGGCGGTATATACGACTTTCTCGAGTTTCATCTAAGGCTCCGGTTTGGTTGCCCGCAGGGGCGCCATCATTAATGCCTGCCGTCAGTCCGGCAAGCTGGAATCGGTTCGCGCTTGTTCGAGCGTCGACCGCAGTGCATGCAAGCGCCGCGTCAGCGCCTGGATCTCTTCGACCGGGCATTGCGTGGCGCATAACATCTGTTCAGGAATCCCCGTCGCGCGCTGGCGCAGTGCGCGGCCGGCGTCAGTCACGCTGACCAGGACCCTGCGTTCGTCAGCCGCATCCCGCGTGCGGGTCACCAGGCCCGTCGTAGCGAGCCGCTTCAGCAGTGGCGTCAGCGTGCCCGAATCCAGCGCCAGGCGCTTGCCGAGTTCCGAGACCGACAACGTTTCCGTCTCCCACAAGACCAGCATGACCAGATACTGCGGATAAGTAAGCCCGAGCTCACTTAGCAGTGGCTTATACAGCTTGGTCATCGCCAACGAGCTCGAATACAGCGCAAAGCATAGTTGGTGATCCAGCAAAAGCCAGTCCGTGGCGGCTTCGTTTTCGCGTTCCATGTCGATATATTAGACGCAATTAGATTGTACGCAAGATAAATTTTCGCGTCGTGCCCAGATGGCGCGGAGCCGGGCGTCGGATCGCAAGCCTTAAGTCTGTTTTAAGTCTTGGTCGCTAGCATGACGGTGTTGCGTCGCATCGTGCCGACGCCGGATGCTAAAAAAGGAAAGGAACTCCTATGATGCGCCAGACCATTGCTCGCACCGCCGTCGGTATCGCGGCCCTGGCCGCGCTCGGCGGCGGCTATGCCTATCTGCAGCGAGAAGTCATCCCCACCGGCTACGCGGCTCCCGCTCCCGTGGCAGCGGCCGCCCAGCCGGCGGCTGCCGTGGCCCGACCGATGGACTTCTCCGGCGTCGTCGCCCAGTACGGACCCGCGGTGGTCAACATCAGCGTGACCGCGCGCGCCCAGCGCACGTCGGTGCAGATGCCGCCCGGCATCGATCCGGACGATCCGCTGTTCCAGTTCTTCAAGCGTTTCGGCCCGCAGTTCCAGGGGCCCCAGGGTGGCCCGCAACAACTGGTGCGCGGGCAGGGTTCGGGCTTTATCGTCAGCCCCGATGGGCTGATCCTGACCAATGCGCACGTCATCGACGGCGCGCAGGAAGTGACCGTCAAGCTGACCGACCGCCGCGAGTTCAAGGCCAAGGTGCTTGGGACCGATCCGCAGACCGACGTGGCAGTGATCCGCATCGATGCCAGGGACCTGCCGACCGTGCGCCTGGGCGATCCGTCGCAGGTGCGCGTGGGCGAGCCGGTGCTGGCGATCGGCTCGCCTTACGGCTTCGAGAACACCGTGACCGCGGGCATCGTCAGCGCGAAATCGCGCTCGCTGCCTGACGACACCTATGTGCCGTTCATCCAGACCGATGTGGCGGTCAACCCCGGCAACTCGGGCGGTCCACTGTTCAACCAGCGCGGCGAGGTGGTCGGCATCAACTCGCAGATCTACAGCCAGACCGGAGGCTACCAGGGCCTGTCGTTCGCGATCCCGATCGACGTGGCGACCAAGGTGCAGCAGCAACTGGTGGCGCATGGCAAGGTCACGCGCGGGCGCCTCGGCATCAGCGTGCAGGAGGTCAACCAGGCGCTGGCGCAGTCGTTCGGCCTGCCCAAGCCGACCGGGGCGCTGGTCAACTCGGTCGAGCCTGACAGTCCGGCTGCGCGCGCGGGCCTGAAGCCGGGCGACGTCATCGTGCAGCTGGACAACGACGTGATCGATCATTCGGGCGACCTGCCGGAGCACGTCGCCGATATCAAGCCGGGCACGCAGAGCTCGCTGAAGATCATCCGCAAGGGCCAGCCGATGACGTTGTCGGTGACGGTCGGCACGGCGCGGGACCAGGCGGTTGCGCAAAAAGCGGGCGGCAAGGAGGCCAATGGCCGGCTGGGGCTGGCGGTGCGCCCGCTGTCGCCGGCGGAGAAGCGCGAAAGCGGTATCGAAGGCGGCCTGGTGGTCGAGGACGTGACCGGTCCCGCCGCGCGCGTGGGCATCCAGCCCGGCGACGTGATCCTGTCGCTCAACGGTACGCCGATCGCTTCAGTCGATCAGCTGCGCACGCTGGTGGGCAAATCGGGCAAGCAGGTGGCGCTGCTGGTGCAGCGCGATGATGCGCGTATCTTCATTCCGCTCGATCTGGGTTGATCCTCGCGGGCACCGCTGCGTGCCCGCAAGCCGTTAACCAGCAAGGCTTTGACGTCATCGCGGGTCGTATACCCGCACGTATACCGCCACGTTTACGAGGGGGTATACGTGCGGGTATACGGCCCGCTAAGCCTTACCGGAGGCGGGATTCAGCGCAACGAACTGCTTACAGAAAGCGCGCCAGCAGGTATCATCTCGACTGCGATGCACGAAGCATGCGGCGGCAGCCCCCGCCGGCCCTGGTTCTGCTGAATCGACAAAGAGGAAGTCTATGCAGTTGGATTTCACCCGTGCCCCGATGCCGGGTACCGATAGAGCGCGGCGACTGACGTCCACGACGTCTGCCACCGGCTCCGCGCCGAAGCCCCGGCGGCGCAAGAAGGAGGTCGCCCCGCACTGGGAGCGCGGCTACCGTTCGCACTTCTACCGCAACGAGCGCGGCGACAAGCTTGGCGAAGTGCGCCTGTCCGACCGCGGCGAGCTTCCGGTGGTCTACCACTGGGCCGCCGGCAACTACTCCGGCGCGGAAGGCTCGCTGGCCCACGCCCGTGCGCGCGTGGAAGAAACCATCGGTTTCGGCATGCGCCAGCTGTCGCTGTTCTGAGCAGGATCTTCGCCGGTGCCGCGTTCGCCGGCACTGCGACCCGTCCGCGCCCACCCTTCGCGCGCGGTGCCTTCGCTTCTCCCCTGATCTTCCCAGTACTTCCCCTTTGTTTCCGCAGTCCCCGAGCGTAGCCTGCAGCCGGCGCCGTTCCAGCCAGTCCGGCAATCAGACGATAGAGATGCTCGCAAGCGATCAGTGTGGCCTGCCGCGTGACCGGCGCGCGCTGGTTGCGCCCGCCCGTTATCGACGCAATGCCGCCGAGATCCCGCGGATGCCGGCCCGCATCGACGCCAGGACCTGCGCCTGCGTTTCGGCCGGCAGGTTGCCGTAGCGCAGGCTGACATAGGCGGCGCTGACGGCTGCGATCGCCGCGCCGGCGCGCGGCAGTTGCGCGCTCGCCCGCGCCGCAAAATCCTGCGGGCCTTCGGCCGGGGCGCGCGCGCAGCCGTGGCGGGCAAGCACCGCGCAGAAGCGCGCATAGGCCGCACCGACCGGATCCACGGGCGCGCGCCGCCGCCACAGCGGCACCAGCGCCAGCAGGCACAGCATGCCAAGCACTGCCGCCAGCAAGGGTCCGGCACCGGCGCTGGTGCCGAGCGCCTGCAGCAGCCGCTGCTGCCGCGCATGGTCGTACTGCAGCACCCAGCGCTGCCAGGTGTAGACCATGCCTTCATAGGCCCAGCGCAAATCCTTGAGCCATGCCGGCTGCCGCGACGGACGCCAGTCAGCGGCTTCGTTGCCGACCACCGCATCCAGCCCCTGCTCGATGCGGCTGGGCGCGACCGCGCTGGTCGGATCCACGCGTACCCAGCCGCGGCCGTCGAGCCAGACTTCGGCCCATGCATGCGCATCGGATTGGCGCACCACGTAGTGGTTGGCCATGGGGTTGTGCTCGCCGCCTTGGTAGCCTGTGACCACGCGCGCCGGTACGCCGGCGGCGCGCATCAGGAAGACGAAGCTGCTGGCGTAGTGCTCGCAGAAGCCGCGCCGCGTGTCGAACACAAAGCTGTCGATCTGTTCGGCTCCCAGCGGTGGGGGAGTAAGCGTATAGGCGAAAGGTGCTGCCGCGAACAGGCGCAGCGCGGCTTGCACGCGCGCCGCGGGATCGGCATGGCGCTGTGCCCATTGCGTGGCCAGTGCGCGGGCGCGCGGGTTGCCCGGCGGCAGGCTCAGCGCCAGCCGCAGCGTGGCCGGCGGCAACGATTCGGCCGGCGGCGACAGCGTGGAATGCGTGCGATAGCGGATGTGTTGCTCCACCGGCCGGCGCGCCATGAATTCGCCATCGGGCGTGATGCCGGCATCCGCGCCGGCAGACAGTGCCTGACCTCGGTCGAGCACGAACAGCCAGCGCTGCCGGCTGGGTTCCAGCGTGATGCTGATGTCGATGCCGGGCGTGCCGCCGGCGCCGGCCGCCGGCGCCAGTTGCTGCCGCCGCAGCCGCGAGGGGTGCCAGGTGGTGCCGTCGTATTCCCACAGCACCAGCGCGCGCCAGTAGAGCGCGGACGCCGGCAACGGCGGGCCGGCGATTTCGGCACGCAGGGCGATCTCGGGCGAACGGATCAGTTGCCCCACGCTGCCCGGGCGCATGGTGTCGCTGATGCCGGTGGTGCCGCTCTGCGCGGACTGGGGCAGCTGCCACAGCGGGTGCTCCAGGCGCGGGAACAGCACGAACAACGCCAGCGCCCACGGCAAGCCCAGCAGCGCCATGCGTCCCAGCAGCGGCCAGATCGCCAGCCGGCTGCGCGCCTCGGGATGATGCAGCAGCAGCCAGTTGCGCAGGACCCAGGCACCGATGGCCAGGCTGTACAGCGCCAGCCAGAACGGCTGGTCGGACAGGTACAGCGTCAGCAGCAGATAGAACGACAGCTGCGTGACCAGGGTCGCGTCCGACAGCGCGCGGCATTCCAGCAGCTTCAGGATGACAAAGGCGCCCAGCAACGCCACCGCCAGCTCGCGCCCGATGCCGCCACCGTCCTGCCACACCAGCGCGCATGCCACCAGCAGCACCAGCATCGCGGTGGTGCCCAGCATCCAGCGCGACGGCAGCGGCGCGCGCCGCCGCCACAGCAGCCAGCGCCACGCCAGCAACAGCACCAGCAGCAGGCTGACCGCCACCGGCAGCGTGCGCGCCTGCGGCGCCAGCACCAGCGCCAGCTGGCCAAGCAGCAGGCCATGGTCTTCATGCCGCAGCGGCCGGGGCGCGGGTTTCATGCGTGTTCCACGGCGCGGTGCGTGCCAGGCCGCTGTGGCCACAAGGCCAGCGCCTCGAGGCACGCGCGCCGGTGGCTGGCGCCGCGCGCCGGCGGCAGTTCGACGCCGGGCAGGAGCAGGCCGATCTCGGCTTCGTCGCCGGCGGCAAGCAGCCACGCGCACAGGCGCGACAGCCGGGCCTCGGCCTCCATGCCGGCGGGCAGCGCGTGCCAGTCCAGCCAGCGCGCCGGCTGCCGCGGCGGATCGCCGGCGCGGCTGAGCCATCGGCCGGTGCGCGCACTGTGCTTCCAGGCGATGCGGTGCAGCGGGTCGCCGCTGCGGTAGCGGCGCAACTGGTCGATGCCGTCGTCGCTGTGCGTTGTGCTGGGGGCAGCGTGCGCGTCGTCGCCATCGTCGGGGCGGTGCGCGGGCGGCGGCGGCGGGGCGTCGGCTTCCGGCGCGGGGTAGACCAGCGTCGACAATTCCAGGTCCGCATGGCTCCAGACATGGAACAGGCCGAACGGAAAGCGGCTGGCAATCGTCACGCGCGGCAGCGCCAGACGGCCGCGGCGCGGCGCTGGCACGTGCAGCGCCAGCATGCCGCTGGCATTGGCATCCAGCGTCAGCGTTGCGGCGGCGACTTCCGGCATGGCGGACAAGCGGGCCTCGATGCCGATGCGCGCGTCGCCGCCACGGCTGTCGACGCGCAGGTGGAACACGGCGTCGTGCCCGGCATGGACCGCCGCCACCGGCCCCGCGGCCACGGCGAGGTCCAGCAGGTTACGGTAGGCCAGCCACATGCATGACATGCCGATACCGGCGAGCATGAAGGTCAGCGCAAAACCCAGGCTGATGTTGTAGTTCAGCGAGGTCATCAGCATCGCGGCCAGCACCACCGCAAAACCGACGCCGCCGCGGGTGGGCAGGATGTACAGATGGCGGCGGTCCAGCATCACCACGCCGCCCGCACCGCCGGCAGGGCGCCGGCTTGCGGCGCGGCGCCGGGCGAGGCGTGGCACGCCGCCGAGCACGCCCTTGCGCGCCGCCATGGCGCTCAGGGAATCGCCACGCCGGCCAGCAGCGCGGCCAGCTGGCCGTCGACGGCGGCGTGGCCACCGGCGCCGGCCGGCAACAGGCGGTGCGCGGCCACGGCCATGAACACCGCCTGCAGGTCTTCGGGCAGCACCAGGTCCCGTTGTGCCAGCAGCGCCCAGGCGCGCGCGCACGCCAGCAGCGCCAGCCCGGCGCGTGGCGACAGTCCCGCGGCAAAGCCGCCGTGGCTGCGCGTGGCCTGCACCAGCGCCAGCACGTAATCGACCAGCGCCGGGCTGGCGTACACCTGCGCGGCCGCTTCCTGCAGCGCCAGCACCTGGCTGCCATCCATCACCGGCGGCAGTTCCGCCGCGCTGGCGCCGCCCAGGTACAGCACGCGCTCGGAGGCGGGGTCGGGGTAGCCCAGCGACAGCCGCATGGTAAAGCGGTCCAGCTGGGATTCAGGCAGCGCATGGGTGCCGATCTGCTCCAGCGGGTTCTGCGTGGCGATGACGAAAAACGGCGACGGCAGCGCGTGTGTGGCGCCGTCATGGGTCACCTGCCCCTCGGCCATCGCCTCGAGCAGCGCGCTCTGGGTCTTGGGCGGTGCGCGGTTGATCTCGTCGGCCAGCACCACCTGCGCGAACACGGGGCCGCGGTGAAAGCGGAATTCGCCGGCATCGCGGACAAAGACCGAAACCCCGATCAGGTCGGCCGGCAACAGGTCGCTGGTGAACTGCACGCGCTGGTAGTGCAGCCCCAGCGTGCGCGCCAGCGCATGCGCCAGCGTGGTCTTGCCCACACCCGGCACGTCTTCCAGCAGCAGGTGGCCGCGTGCCAGCATGCAGGCCAGCGCCAGCCGCACCTGCTGTGGCTTGCCAAGGACAATGCGGCCCAGCTGGGCCTGGGCCTCGGCCAGCGAAGCGACGATGCGGGGGCGTGCAGTCACGTGGGACCTCGGCGCTAGGGCCTGGAAAAAACGCGGTTGATGCAGGAATTATCGGGCAAAGACCAGCGCATTGTAGCGGCGCGTCCGGCATGCGTTACCGTCTGTTGCCGTACGCAGGCGCCCGATGTCCTGGCGCGGGCCAGCAGGCTGCGGAAGCGGCGCCTGCGCCAGATGGCGCCGGTTCTGGCATCATGAGCCTGTCGGGCCACCGCGGCCCAGTTTCTCTTTTCGCCTCTTTGCGCGGCCGTGCGCCGCGCCTGCTGCAATGACCTCGCTGGATCCCTGCGCCGACCTGCCCGCTTCCACCCTGTCTGCCGATGCCGGCGCGCTGCCGCGCCTGGTGCAGGCCTTCCACGCCAACGGCTTTGTGATCCTGCGCGGCTTTGCCGACGAGCCGGCGTGCGCGGCGCTCGAGGCGGTGACGCGCCAGCATCTCGCCGCGGCGGTGCCGCCGGTCGAATTCGAGGCCGATCTGGGCTATCCGGGCGCCCCGGCCACGCGCGACGCGGCCGGCGGCGGCACGGTCAGGCGGCTGCGCCAGGCCTACGGGCGCGATGCGGTGTTCCGTCGCTGGGCCAGCGATCCGAAGCTGGTGGCGGTGGTGCAGGCCTTGCTGGGCGAGCCCGCCCGCATCACGCTGGCGCATCACAACTGCGTGATGACCAAGCACCCGCACTACGGCAGCCAGACCGGCTGGCATCGCGATACCCGCTACTGGTCGTTTGCGCGGCCGGAACTGGTGACGGTGTGGCTGGCGCTGGGCGACGAGGACGAGCGCAATGGCGTGCTGCGCGTCATCCCGGGTTCGCACCAGGCCAGGCTCGAGCCCGGACAGCTGGACCCCGCCGAATTCCTGATCGAAGCGCACCCGGCCAGCCAGCCGCTGCTGGATGCCGCGCAGCCGCTGGCGCTGCACCGCGGCGATGTGCTGTGCTTCGACAGCCGGCTGTTCCATGCGGCCGGCCGCAACGGGTCCAATGCGGTCAAGCTGTCGGTCGCGTTCGCGTATTTCGGTGCCAGCAACCGGCCGCTGGACGGCACGCGCTCGGCCGAGTTCGGCAGCGTCGAGCTGCCCGCAGTGGTCTGAGCCGGCGCGGCTGCGCTCAGGTGCGCAGCCCGACCAGCCCGGAAATCTTCTCGGAGGCCTCGAGCAGCGGGGGCAGGAAGCGCTCCAGCATCTCCTGCGCGCTGGTGCGGTTGGCCTGGCCGCTGATGTTGATGGCGGCGATGGTGTGGCCGGCGCGGTTGCGGATCGGCGCGGCCAGCGACACCAGCCCTTCCTCCAGCTCCTGGTCGTTCAGGGCCCAGCCGCGCTGGCGGATATCGGCGACGATGGCCTTGAGCGCGTCCACATCGGTCACGGTGCGCCCGGTGCGCGCGCGCAGTTCGGTGGCGCGCAGCACGCTGTCGAGCTCGGGCTCGCTCAGCCCGGCCAGCAGCACCCGTCCCATCGACGAGCAATACGCCGGCAGGCGGCTGCCGATCGACAGGTTGATGGTCATGATCTTGCGCGCCGGCACGCGCAGCACGTAGACGATCTCGGTGCCGTCCAGCACCGAGATCGAGCAGCTTTCATGGACCTGCTGCGACAGCGTCTCCATGATCGGCTCGGCCAGGTTCCAGAACGGCATCGAGGTCAGGTAGGCAAAGCCCAGGTCCAGGATCTTGGGCGTGAGCCGGAACAGGCGCCCGTCGGCCTGCACATAGCCCAGCCCCACCAGCGTCAGGAGGATGCGGCGCGCGCCCGCGCGCGTCAGGCCGCTGGCCTGGGCGATTTCGGTCAGGGTCTGGGCCGGGTGCTGCGCGTTGAAGGCGCGGATCACCGACAGCCCGCGTGCAAAGGACTGCACATAGCTGTCGCTCGGCTTTTCGGGCGTGGCGGCGCTGTCGGCGGTCGGCGATGCTGGCGGCGGGGTCTGGCGGGAATCGGTGGGACTGGCCATCTGCGTAGCCCGGCGCGGTTCGCCGGATTGGCACGGAAAGGCCGAAAGGGTAGAGGAAATGCCGACATTGCGCCAGTACCGGGCCCGGACAGGCCAGGGCCGCCAGCCGCCTGGCCTTTAGCGGAAGCTGCGCTGCGCCAGCACGAACACCGCGCCCGCCACGCACAGCGCGGCAAAGCCATGCAGCAGGTCCATGCCGGCGAGCAGCGTCGCCTGCCGGTCGACTTCCTGCGAAAGCTTGGCCAGTCCCGCCGCGGACAGCGCGTCGGGCATCTGCAGCACCGGGTTGAAGCGGGTGATGTGCTCGACCAGGTGGGTGCGGTGCTGCGCCAGGCCGTCCTGCATGAAGACGCTGGCGAGCCCGGTGCCCATTGCCGAGGCAATCTGCTTGCACACGTTCTTGAACTGGTAGGCGTGCGAGAAATCCTCGACCGGCACTTCCAGGTAGGTCATCGACGCCACCTGCACCATCAGCAGCACCGGCGTCAGCCCTTCGAGCAGCACCACCGGCACCAGCGCGTAGTCCGGCGCGCCCGGCATCAGCCGGGTCGACAGCAGCATCGCCGCGCAGGCGTAGACGACAAAGCCGATCGCGATCACGCGCCGCTTGCGGAACACCAGCGCCATGCCCAGCGTGATCACGATGGCGCCGATGGCGGAGACCGTGCCGCTGGTCGACAGCAGCATGCAGGTGGTGCGGAAGGTCAGGCCGAGGCCGGTCTGCGTCAGCGTCGGCAGCAGGAACGACCACGCCGACGACAGCAGGTAGTAAAGGGTGTAGAAGCCAAGGCCGTACAGGTACTGGCGCCCGGCCAGGCGCGAGAAGTCGATCCACGGGTCCGGATGGCGATACAGCCGCCAGCCGCTGAAGGCAAACAGCGCCACGCCGCACAGCGCGGCCAGCGGCATCTCCAGCGAGCTGAAGAAGCGCGTGTAGCGCATTTCCTGCAGCGTATGCAGGAACACCAGCGCGCCCAGCGCGGCGGCGATGGCGGCGGGCCAGTCCAGCGTCGACACCGGCGGATGCGGATCGCGCGGCGCGCGCGCGGGGTAGGTCAGCGCGACCGACAACAGCACCGGCAGCGCAATGCCAGCCTGGAACAGGAACACCGCGCGCCAGCCGATATCGTCCAGGAAGATGCTGGTCAGCCACGGCGTGATCGCCAGCATCGAGAACGCGCCGCCGCCGAAGCGCAGCATCAGCGGGGCGCGCTCGGCCGGCGTCGACACCAGCTGCACCAGGATGCGCGAGGCCGCGAACAGGCCGCCCGCGCCCAGCCCCTGCACCGCCTTGCCGGTGATCAGGCCGGCCGGGCTGGCAAACTCCGCGCAAATCAGCGAGCCGGCAATGAACACCAGCAGCGACACCATGGTGAAGCGCTTGTACGTGATGCGGCGCGCGACCTGGTCCAGCACCATGTTCATCAGCACCGCGGTGGCGGCGTAGGCCGAGATCGCGTAGAGGTAGTCTTCCGGCGCGGCACCGACCCCGCCCTGGATATGCTGGCTGGCCACGCCCATCATCAGCGTGGACGAGAAGTCGATGCCGGTCACCAGACCCAGCGTCAGACCGAACAATGAAAGACGCCAGTGACCCATCTCGGCGTGACTGGCGATCTGCATGCGCGGGCGCTGGGAGGTAGTGGTGCCGAGGGCGGCGGGGGCGGGGATGGCTGGAATGACGGGGGCTGGCGCGTCCGATCCAGCCTGGACAGGCGTTTGTTGCATCGCTCAAGCATAATGTAGGCCCACCGTCGAGAACTACAGGTTGTCAGGGAAACATTGTCCGGTGAACGAAACAATCCAATGGAATGACTGGGAGGCGTTCTGCTGCGTGGTCGAGCAGGGCACGTTCACGGCCGCGGCGGAGCAGCTCGACTGCCCCAAGTCGCGCGTGTCGGCCGCGGTCGCGCGGCTGGAAACCGCCATCGGCGCCAAGCTGCTGGAGCGCACCACGCGCCGCATGCGCCTCACCGATGCCGGCAAGGCGGTCTATCGCGACGTCGCGCCGCTGTTCGCGCGGCTGCGCGAGATCCGCCAGGAAACACTGGCGCGCGAGGAGCGCGTGCAGGGCGTGCTGCGCATCGCCACGCCTTATGAATTCGGCGCGCAGCAGCTCGGCGGCGTGATCTGCCGCACGCTGGCGGCACACCCCGCGCTGGATGTGGCGGTGGAAATCACCCAGGGCCTGGTCGATCCGATCCGCGACGGCTTCGACGTGGCCTTTGTCATCGTCGACGCCGACCTGCCTGACTCGGGCACGGTGGCGCGCCGGATCTACCACGTCGAACGCGGCCTGTTCGCCGCGCCGGCGCTGGCGGCCAGCCTGCCGGCGCAGCTGCGCCCGGAAGACCTGGCCAATATGCCGACGCTGACCACGCCTGGCGACACGGTGTGGGAATTCACCCGCGACGACCAGACCGTATCGGTACCGATCCGCCCGCGCATGCAGACCCACAACGCCGAACTGCGCCTGCAGGGCGCGCTGGCGGGGCTGGGCATCGCGCGGCTGTCGGTGATCTATTGCGAGGCCGAGGTCGCCCAGGGGCGGCTGGTGCGCGTGCTGCCGGACTATCCGCTGCCGCCGCTGCGCGTGTTCGCGCTGCTGCCGGACCGGCGCCTGCAGCCGCGCAAGGTGCGCGCCTTCATGGAAGCGATCGAATCGATGATGGTGTCGGAGTTGCCGCCGGAGGGAGACGCCGAGTCGGCGCGGGATGCCGCGCTGGATGCCGCCGCGGACGGGCTCGCGCCGGGCGAGGCGCGCACCGCGGGTTGAGGGCGCGGTCGGTGACGGCGTGGCGCCGGTCCTGCGCCCCCGATGCCGTCAGTGCAGGCCGATGATGCCAGCGCCCAGCCGGGCGAGGACCATCAGCAGGATCTGCGCAATCACGAACAGCACCAGCGGCGAGATATCGAAGCCGCCCAGGCGCGGCACCACGCGCTGGATCGGGCGCAGCACCGGCGCGGTCAGGTGGTCGATGGCCGGCGTGATCGGCGAATGCGGGTTGACCCACGACAGGATCGCCATCAGCAGCGTGACCCACATCACCAGGCTGATGGACCACTTCAGCACATAGAGCACGGCAGTCAGCAGCATGGCGGGCACGAAGCCGGGCAGGTCGATGCCGCTGATCAGCGCGACCAGCGCCAGGAACACCACCGCGGTCAGCCAGGCGGCCAGGATCGTGGCCCAGTCGATGCCGCCCACGCCGGGGATGATCCGGCGCAGCGGCCGCACCAGCCAGTCGGTGATCTGGAACACGCCCTGCGAGACCGGATTGCGCGTGGGCAGCCGCGTCAGCTGCATCCAGACGCGCAGCAGCAGCGCCATGCCGAACAGGGTAAAGACGGTATCCAGCAGGAAGAGAGCGATTTCCGAGAACATCGGTGCGTTTTCCGGTGACGGGTGAAGGTGTCTGCAACCGCACAGATTCTGCCATAGCCGGGCGCGCGCACGGCGCAAACCGGGATCGGCTGCCGGTGTGCCGTGCGGCCCCTATAATTGCGAGCGCCCCGCCCGGAGGCTTGCGCGCATTGCCGCGCCTTCATTCCCTTTCGCGTTTTTTTGCCGCCCATGCCCAGCAAGTCCGCCTCGTCGCCGCATCCCGCTCCGCTTACCAAGGCCGACTTCGAGGCACTGTCCGACTTCCGCTACCAGCTGCGCCGCTTCCTGCGGTTTTCGGAAGACGCGGCGCGCGAGGAAGGGCTGACGGTGCAGCAATACCTGTTGCTGCTGCATATCCGCGGCTGCGCCGACAAGGACTGGGCCTCGATCGGCGAACTGGCCGAGCGCCTGCAGGCCAAGCAGCACGGCGTGGTGGCATTGGTCAATCGCTGCGAGGCTGCCGGGCTGGTCAAGCGGCGCCTCAACCCCGAAGACCGCCGCGTGGTGCAGGTGCACCTGACCGCCAAGGGCGAGCGCTACCTGAACCGCCTGGCCATGCTGCACCGGACCGAACTCGAATCGCTGCGCGGCGCGTTCCGCGTAGCCCGCATCACGCAGTTCAACGACGACGGCGCGGAGCGCGGCTGAGCGTCGCCGCGGCGGCACCGCAGGCCGTTACAGGCGGTTACCAATCACAAGCTCCGGTGACACCCGCTGGCCGGCGGCGGCCCTAGACTCGCGCGCATTCCCCAACACGCGCAGCGCGCAGGAGTCCTGACATGTCCATCCCCCTTCGTTCGGTTGTGCTTGCGGTGCTCGGCGCCGGTGCGCTGGCCGGGTGTGCCACGCCGTATGGCTACGACAACGGCTATGGCGCAGGGTATGGCGGGGGCTACGGCGGCGGCTACGGCAGCACCGGCTACGGCAGCGGCACCACCATCAGCGGTTACCCGGCGCAGCAGGGCTATCCTCAACAGGGTTACCCGCAGCAAGGCTATCCGCAGCAGGACTACCCGCAGTCTTCGTATCCGCAGCAGCCGTATCCCCAGCCGTCGTACCAGGACGGCAGCTATGGCAACGGCTACGGCAACCAGGCCTACGGCGTGCGCTACGGCTGGGTCGAGGGCATCGAGGTGGTGCCGGGCCAGCCGCCATCGACCAGCGGCGCGGGCGCCGTGGTCGGCGGCATCGTCGGCGGGCTGCTTGGCCACCAGGTGGGCGGCGGCCGCGGCAATACCGTGGCGACGATCGGCGGCGCCGTGGCGGGCGCGGTGGCCGGCAACGAGGTCGAAAAGCGCACCGGCAGCAGCGCCCCGGCCTACCGCGTGCGCGTGCGCACCAGCGACAACGCCTACCTGACGCTGACCCAGGCGAACGCCTACCAGATGCGCATCGGCGATCGCGTCAGGATCGAGAACGGCGTGGCCGTGCCGTACTGAGCGCGTCAGTCCGCGCCGAACAGCTGCGCGTAATCCTCGCGCAGCTGGCGCTTGAGCAGCTTGCCAGCGGTATTGCGCGGCAGGTCCGCGACGAACACGATGCGCTTGGGCACCTTGAACGGTGCCAGCGCCTGGCGCGCATGGGCGATCAGTGCCTCCTCGGTGGCATCGTCGTGGCCGCGCTTGCGCACCACGCACGCCGTCACCGCCTCGACCCACTTCGGGTGCGGCAGCGCGAACACCGCTGCCTCAGCCACCGCGCCATGGGTGTACAGGCACTCTTCCACTTCGCGGCTCGACACCAGCACGCCGCCCGAGTTGATCACGTCCTTGATCCGGTCCACCACATACAGGTAGCCCTCGGCATCCATGTAGCCGAGGTCGCCCGAATGGAACCAGCCACCTGCGAAGGCTTCGGCGGTCTGCTCCGGCTTGTCCCAGTAGTGCGTCAGCAACTGTGGCGAGCGATGCACGATCTCGCCCAGCTCGCCGGGCGGCACGTCCTGCAGGGTTTCATCGACGATGCGGGTCTCGACATTCAATACCGGCCGCCCCGCCGAGGCCGGCCGTGCGGCGTGCTCGTCGGGTCCCAGCACCGTGGCCAGCGGCCCGATCTCGCTTTGCCCGTAGCAGTTGTAGAAGCGCAGTGCCGGCAGCTTCTGCTGCAGCTCCAGCAGCACCGGCACCGGCATGATCGAGGCACCGTAGTAGGCCTTGGTCAGCGTACCCAGCCGGGCCGGGTCGAACTCCGCATGGCGCAGCAGCGCGATCCAGACCGTCGGCGGCGCAAAGAAGCTGGTGATGCGCTCGGCGTGGATGGTGCGCAGGCAATAGCCGGCTTCCGGGCTGTCGGCGATCAGCGTGGTGCCGCCGCACAGCAGCAGCGGCATCAGGAACACATGCATCTGCGCCGAGTGGTACAGCGGCAGCGCGGCCAGCGAATAGTCCGACGCGCGGATATCGCAGGCGGCGATGGTGCTGAAGTATTCGGCCAGCAGCGCGCGATGCGTCAGCACGGCACCCTTGGGCGCGGAGGTGGTGCCTGAGGTGTACAGGATCTGCGCGGGCGTGGACTCGGCGAGAGTGTCGGACACCGGCACCGTGGGGCCGTCGGCGGCCGCGGCGAGAATATCGGTGCGACGATCGCCGCCATGCAGCGTGCCGCGGACCTTGCACGGCAGGCCGTCGACGCGCTCGGCCAGCGCCGGGTCGCAAAAGATCGCGCTGGCGCCCGATTGCGTGACGATGTACTCGGCCTCGGCCCGCGTCATCGAAAAATTCACCGGCACATGGATCAGGCCGCTGCGCAGGCAGGCCAGCCACAACAGCACATAGGCATCGGAGTTCTTGCCGAAGGCGGCGACGCGGTCGCCGGGACGCAGGCCCCACTGGGCCAGCGCGCCGGCTACGCGCGCGGTGGCGTCATCGAGCTGGCGATAGCTCCAGGACCGCTCGCCGAAACGGATCGCGGTCTTGTCCGGACTGCGCCGCACCGCGCGGGCCATGGCGTCGGGGATGGTGTTGCGCAGGGCGCGCTGCTGCTCTGACTGCATGGTGGTCTCCATTGTTATGGTTGGGGTCCAGCAAGTCTTGAAGCCAAGCGCCGAGGATAAGGTGTGCCGGCTCGCCATGGCAAGCCGGCGGTTCCTCGTGGCGGGGCGGACTACAGCGAGCCCGACAGGAACACCAGCGCGCGCCCGTGCGCCAGGGCGGCGCTGGGCTGGTGGTAGGAGCCGCGCGCCCAGCAGTTGAAGCCGTGGTCGGCCTGCGGGTAGACGTGGATCTCGGTGGCGGGTTTGCCGGCCATCGCATCGCGGACGGCCTGCACAGCGTCGGGCGGGATATGCGCGTCGAGCGCGCCGTAGTGGAACTGCACCGGCACGCGGATGTTGGCGGCTTCCTGCAGCTGGTTCTGGATACCGCCGCCGTAGAAAGGCACGGCCGCATCCACCAGTCCGCGCGCCGCGCTCAGGTACGCCAGCAGCCCGCCGAAGCAGTAGCCCACCGCGGCGACCTTGCCGGCGCCGGTGTGCTGGCGCAGCACCTGTACCGTGGCCGCGATATCGTCGAGCGCGGCGGACACGTCCACGGCCTTGCGCAAGGCCATGGCGCGCGCCATGTCGTCGCCCTCGTAGCCCAGCTGCACGCGCGGCGCCTGGCGCCAGAACACGTCCGGCGCGAGCACGGCATAACCGTCGGCAGCGTACTGGTCGGCCACCGCGCGGATGTGCTCGTTCACGCCGAAGATTTCCTGCAGCAGCACGATGCCCGGCGCGCCGGGCTGCACGCCCGCCGGCGGCAGGCTGAGATAGGCATCGAAGCTGCCCGCGGCGGTGTCGACGCGGATCCACTGGCTGTCGGGAATGGCTGTCATGGCGAAGGGTTCTCCGGAAAGGACTTGGCAGGGTTGCCGCAATATCAGCCCGCCAGTGTGCCACCGCATGCCGCTTCGTGCAGGCGCGGGCCGCGTCGATGCTGCCTTCAGTACGCGCGCGACTGCCGGTAGCGCTTGTGCCAGTTGTCGGTATAGGCCTTGACCACCGCCGCGTCGCCGCGGATCAGCATGCCGTTCTCGGCGTTGCGCTCCTGCGCCGACTTGGTGAAATTGAAGGAGCCGGTGAAGACTGCCTGGTCGTCGAACACCATCACCTTGTTATGGGCGATCGCGGGCTTGTTGTCGATCACCACCGGCACGCCGGCGTGCTTGAGGAAGGTGGCGCTGGTATAGCGTTCGCCCTGCTGGCTCTTGTCCAGGATCACGCGCACGTCGACGCCGCGCCGGTGCGCCTGCGCCACGGCCTCGGCAATCGGCGCGCTGGTGAACGAATAGGCCTGGATCAGCAGGCGCTGGCGCGTGCTGCGGATCGCATTGATCAGCAGCGCCTGGCAACTCGCGCCATCCGGCACGAAGCACAGCGTGTAGCCGCTGCCATCGGCAAAGGGTTTGGTCGGCAGCGGCCTGGCGTCGGGCGGCTGGGCCGGTTGCGCGGGCTTGCCGGTGCGGGACGGGAAGTGATTGGCGACGGCCTCGTTGAAGGTCTCGCTGATGCTGTTGGCGATGGTCTCGGAGACCTCGTCGAAGGTCGAGGTAGAACGGGCGTGCGCCAGCAGCGCGAAGGGACTGAACGAAGTGAAGGCCGACAAGGCGGCGGCCAGGCCCAGGCCCAGCACGGCCCGGCGAACGAAGCGATAAGTCACGGCGGATCTTGGCGTCGGTAAAGGACAGCGTGCGCGCGCCGCGCGCCGCACCTGTCCGGGGGCGGGAACGCAGCGTAGCAGCCGCATACGCCACTGGCAAAGCGGGATTGTGTAACAGGATCTGTGGCCGGTGTTGCGGTGTGCATGGCGTCGCGCCGCAGCCTTGGGACTATCCGCGGCCGGCGCCTATGATGGATGCAACCCATGCGGCCGCGGCCGCCAAGGAGAAGCAATGACGAACCACACCTACAAGCTGGTCGAGATCGTCGGCTCTTCGCCCGACGGCTGCGACCAGGCCATCCAGAGCGCCATCGCCAAGGCTGGCGAGACCATCAAGAACATCGACTGGTTCGAAGTGGTGGAAACGCGCGGCCATATCCAGAATGGCAAGATCGCGCACTACCAGGTCACGTTGAAGGTGGGCTTCCGCGTGACCTGATCCCTCGCTGCGTTCAGGCCGCGGCAGCGGCCTCTGGCGCCGGCTGCGCGGTCTGCACGACCGTTGCGGCCTGCGCGGCCTGGCTGGCATGCGCGTACAGGCGCTGCAGCGCCTGCTGCGGCGCGTCGCGCAGGAACGCGAGCATCTTGTCGATGAAGGGCCGGGTGGCGGTCTGCGGCACCTGCCGGATCCATTGCTGCGCCTCGGCCTCGCGGCCCGCCAGCGCCAGCATGCGCGCATAGTTGAACTGGCCGCGGAAGTCGCCGCCTTCGGCCGCCTGGCGGTAGTACGCGACCGCGCGCGCCGGGTCCTGCGCCACCTCCCAGCCGTCTTCATGGAAGCCGCCGAGGATATTGAGCGACTTGGCATGGCCCAGCGCCGCCGCGCGCTGGTACCAGCCGAGCGCGGCGCGCCGGTCCGCGGCGATGCCGCGGCCCAGCACCAGCGCCGTGGCCAGGTTGTACATGCCCCAGTCCGAACCGCGCTCCGCCGCGAGCGTGTACCAGTGCGCGGCGGCGCGGTCGTCCGGCGCGGTGCCCCAGCCGTTCTCGTAGCATCGGCCGGCCAGGTTGGCCGCGCCCGCGTGGCCGGCGTGCGCCGCGTGCTTGAACCACGCGAACGCCTGCATCGGGTCGCGCGCGACGCCATGGCCGGCAAGGAACCACTGGCCCAGCACCATCTGCGCGTCGAGATGGCCTGCCACCGCGGCGCCGCCCAGCCACGGCAGCGCCAGTTGCGGCGGGCCGGCCAGCTTGTCGCGCAGTCCGGCGGGACCGAGCTGTTCCAGTTCGACCGGCGTGGCGACACGGAAAGGCAGGGTATCCATACAAAGGGCTTCGGTTGAAAAGGCAAAACGGCACGCGACCGGAGCCGGCCGCGTGCCGCGTGGTGTGGCCTGGGCGGCCGCCGCGCTCAGTAGCGCAGGTTCAGGTTCAGCACCGCGGTGCGGCCCGGTGCCACCGTCGCGTAGTGCGAGGTGTAGGCCTGGCTGTAGTAGGTCTTGTCGGTCAGGTTCTGCACGTTAAGCTGCAGCGCCACGTTCTTGTTGATGCGGTATGCGGCCATCGCATCGAAGCGCCAGTACGGCGGCACCCACTTGTTGGTGCCCTCGTTGCCCCAGATCTTCGACACGTAGTACGCCCCACCGCCGATGGTCAGGTTCGGCAGCAGCTGGTACGTGGTCCACAGGCTGAAGCTGTCTTCCGGCGTGTTCGGGAACGCCTGGCCGTTGGTCTGGCCGAAGGCCGAGCCGGCGCCGCCGTTGTTGCGCAGCTCGCTCTTCAGGTGGGTGTAGCCGCCGAACATGGCCCACTTCTCGGTCAGGTTGCCGGAGAAGCCCAGCTCGAAGCCGTCCACGCGCTTGTTGCCGGCCATCGCCGCGGTGCCGTCCTGCTGCACGATGCGGGCGTTGGTGGTCTCGATGCGGAAGATCGCCGCGGTCAGGGCCAGGCGGTTCTTCAGCACGTCCCACTTGGTGCCCAGTTCGAACGAGCGGTTCTTTTCCGGCGCCAGCTGGTCGCCGCGGTTGCCGCTGCGGTCCGGGGCCAGGCCGTTGGGATCCGAGCCCTGCGCCAGGAACGCGCCGGCGGGGGTCGACGAGGTGCCGTACGACACGTAGAAGCTGGCGTTTTCCACCGGCTTGTACACCACGCCCAGCTGGTAGTTGAACAGGTTGTCGTCGCGCGAGTATTCCGCACGCGAGCCATTGGCCGCGCGCGCCGCGGTGAAGCTCGAGCGGTAGCTGTCGAAGCGCACGCCGCCGTTGACGATCCACTGCTTGTTCAGCTCCACCGAGTCGAACAGGTACACCGACGCCGTGTTGGTCTTGGCGTTGGTCGGGTTGTTGGTGCGTGCGATGCTGCCGCGCCACGGGTCGTTCGGGTTGGGGTTGAGCAGCGTGGTGCAGTTGTAGCCGCCGGCCGCGCCCGCGCCGTTGGGGCAGCTGCTGTTGCCGGTGTCGACGGTGTAGCTGTCGTTCTCGCTCTTTTCCTGCGAGAACTCCACGCCGAAGACGTACTTGTGCTTGATCGCGCCGGTCAGGAACTCGCCCGACAGGTCGGTCTGGTTGGCCACCGTGCGCGCGGTGGAATAGCGCGTGTTCACACGGCGCCAGAGCAGGTCGTAGTAGATGTTGCCCTTGCTGTCGTCAGGCTGCGTGTAGATGTAGTCCTGATTGGTGCGCGAGAAGCGGGTCTGGTTGCGGAACTTCAGCGCCGGCGAGAAATCGTGCTCGAAGCGGATCGTGCCCATGTCGGCCTGGTCTTTGCGGAAGTCGCGGTCCAGCAGGCCGTAGTAGGTGCTGCGCGGCACGTTGACCGGCGAGCCGTCGCCGGTCTGGCGCGTGCGCGGACGGCCGTCGCGGCGCGCGGTGAAGGCGGGGTTGTTGTACGGGATGCCGACGTCGGGCATGTCGTCGGTCTGCATGTGGTAGTACGACAGCGTCAGGCGCGTGTCGGTGCCCAGGCCGAAGGCCACCGACGGCGCCACGCCCCAGCGCTTCTGGTGCACGGCATCGCGGCCGGCGACGTCCTGATCGTGGAACATCGCATTGAGGCGGAACGCAGCGTGGTCGGCGAACTGCCAGTTGCCGTCGGCGGTTCCGCGTACGTACTGCGCGTTGCCGACGCCGATATTGCCTTCGGCAAAATTGCCCAGCTTGGGCGCCTTGCTGGTGATATTGATGCTGCCGCCGGCCGAGCCGCGCCCGTCGTAGGCGCCGGCCGGGCCCTTGGTCACTTCGACGCTCTCGACGTTGAACAGCTCGCGCGACTGCGCGCCGATATCGCGGAAACCGTCGAGGAAGGTGCTGGCCTGCGCGTCATAGCCGCGGATAAACGGCCGGTCGCCGACGGGGTTGCCGCCCTCGCCCGCGCCAAACGCAATGCCCGGCACCGTGCGCAGCACGTCGGTCAGCGTGGTCGAGCCGGTGCTCTGGATGACCTCCTGCGGAATGACCGTGATCGAGCGCGGCGTATCGCGCAGCGGCTCGGGATTCTTGATCGACGACGAGTTTTCCGCCTTGAAACCGCTGTCGCCGGTGACCGTGACCTGCGGCAGTTCGACCGGCTTGGGCGCCTGCTGGGCGGCGACCGGCGCCGTCGCAACGGCTGCGCCGACCAGGCTGGTCAAACGTGGAATGGCACCCGACTTCCCGTGGCTCTTTTTTGTTATGACTGCCGAATACTGCACTTTACGCCTCTAATGTATTAGAAAATAGAAACAATAATGAGAAGGATTATCATTTGATGATGGTTGACAGGTCAAGGCTGACGGGTGCGGTCCGGGCCAGTCTTGCCAGAAGTGTTGCGAAATAGCGGCGCCGGCCCGACCGCGGCCGGGCTGTCGGCCCCAAAAAAAATCGGCCGGCGCTGAACTGCCGCCGGCCGTGCAGGGAACCTTGGAAAAGCAGGACTCAGTCGAATTGGTAGGAATAGATCATGTTGATGCGTGGCGAGCGGCGGCTGGCATTGGTCGGCTTGTCGCCGACCGGCTGCGCTAGCGACAGGTCCAGCGTGTAATAGCGCCGGTCCGAGAAGCGCGCGCCGAGCGCCACCGACGACAGGCTGCGGTGCGACAGCGACACGCTGTTGGAATACACGCGCGCCACGTCGGCGGACACATAAGGCTGGATCGTGCGCAGGTAGGTCAGGTCCGGCAGGAACAGCCGGCTGATTTCCGCCGACGCGCCCCAGCCCTTGTCGCCCGCGACTTCGCCGGCGGGATAGCCCAGGCCGAAGAAGCGCCCGCCAAAGCTGATCTGCTCGCCCGAGGCCAGCCGGTCGCCGCTGTACTGGCCGGCGGCGGCCAGGGTCAGGCCGAAGCCCGCGGGCAGGTCCTTCGATTGCGACAGCAGCAGCCGCGTGCGGAAGAAGCTCAGGTCGTTGTTGTTGTTCTGGCGGCTCGCGCCCAGCGCATCGAAGCCCTTGTACAGGCCCAGCGTGGCGTTGCGGCTGACGCCTTCGCCGCGTTGCAGGTAGGTCAGCTCCGCCGTGGCCACGCGCACGTTGGTGCCGAGCGTGACGCGCGTGCCGGTGGCGGTATGGGTATAGCGCTCGAACTGGTCGGCGCCGTACACGCCGCCGGTCAGTGTGAGCGTATGCGCGTTGGACAGCAGCAGCGGATAGCTCAGGGTGCCGCCGATCCGCTTGGTGTCATTGACATAGCGCGGGTTGAAGCCGATCGGCGCCAGCGTTGCGTTCTGCGGCACGCCATGGTAGTGCGAGGCGTTGAGCCGCGCCACCATGCCTTCGGTACCGATCGGCTGCGCATAGCTGGCGGCGTAGTATTCCTCGCTGTCGCGGCCCTTCGGGAACAGCGCCGAGACCGAGATCTGCTCGCCCAGCGGCGTCAGGCTGTTGGTGGTGGCCGTGGCGATGGCGCGCAGGCCCGGCGACATGTATTCGATGCCGGTGCCGAAGGTAAAGGGCTTGCGCTTGACGTCGAGCACCATCTCGCAGGCGCCGTCGGTGGTGGTGGGCGGCTGCACCGTGGCGGCCACCTGCAGCCCGGGCTGCAGCGCCAGCGCGTTGACGTAGTGCTCGAAGCGGTCCTGGCGCAGCGGACGGTCCTGCTGCAGCTTCTCGGCGATGGCGCGCAGGCGGCGCTCGGCCGGACCCGCCTTGCCGGTCACCGTTACCTTGGCGACGTAGCCTTCCACCACCGTCACCAGTACATCGCCGTTGGCAAAGTCCTGCGCCGGCACGAAGGCGAACGACAGCGGGTAGCCGCGCTCCTTGTACATCTGCGTCACCGCATTGGCGGCTTCCAGCAGCTGCGCCACCGTGATCTCGCGGTTGGCCAGCGGCGTGAACTGCGCGGCCACTTCCTCGAACGGCAGCGTCTTGGCGCCCTCGATGCGAAAGCGCCGCGGCGTCAGGCGCGCGTTGAGCAGGTCCTGCATCGCGGGCTGCGGCCGCTCGACCTGCACGGTCACGCGGCTGTCGGGCCGGGCCGGCGCAATCTTGGGAAGCGTCTGGGTTGGATCGCCCTGGACCGGGCTGCGCGGATCGGCCTGGACCAGGCCGTGATGGAACGCGCCGACGCCGACCAGCAGCGCGGCAACGCGATGACGTGCACGCATGGCAAAACCCCTGTAAGAAACACTGCGGCTATTGACGTCGCGTGCCACCGGCGTGGGGATTGCCGCTACCCCCGGGCGCCTGCTGGCCGATACTGCCGGTCCAGCGCGTGGCCGCTACGTTGAATCAGGTGAGCACCGCTGCCCGCGATCACGCAATCACGCGATCGCCGGGACAGCGGCCAAGGCAGGATTACTTCTGGCCGAGCGCGCCGCTCAGGCCGCCGAGCAGGCCGCCGACCAGTCCACCGATCGGGCCGGTGGTGGTCGAACCCTTGGTGGTGCTGCCAGCGGTGGAAGTGGCCCCGCCGGTGACGGCGGTGACGACGTTGGTGACGGGCGCGAGCGGGCTGGTGCTGCCCGTGCCGGCCGCTGCGCCGCCAACGCTGCCCACCACGCCGCCCACCACGCCGCTTACCGCGGCAGTGACCGGCGCCAGCGGCGTGCTGGCCGTCGCGGAGGTCAGGCCGCCGGTGACGCTGCCGACCAGGCTGGTCACAGGAGCCAGCGGCGAACCGGCGCTGCCGCCGGTGGCGCTGCCCAGGCCGCCCACCGCGCCACTGACCAGCGACGTGACCGGCGCCAGCGGCGTGTTGGCGGTGGCTGCGGTCAGACCGCCGGTGACGCTGCC
This sequence comes from Cupriavidus alkaliphilus, assembly GCF_014191175.1. Lineage (NCBI taxonomy): Bacteria > Pseudomonadati > Pseudomonadota > Betaproteobacteria > Burkholderiales > Burkholderiaceae > Cupriavidus > Cupriavidus alkaliphilus. Next base: position 23,991 of record NZ_JACHWE010000005.1, read on the forward strand.
GACCAGGCCGGTGACAGGCGCCAGCGGCGAACCGTTGCCGCCAGCGCCCGCACCCCCAGTCAGCCCCCCGGCCAGCGAAGTTACCGGTGCAAGTACCGGGCTCAGCGCGCCCAGGCCGCCGCCGCTGGCGGGGCCGTTCGCCGCGCCGCCGAGCGAGGCCACCGTGGTGCCGGTGGCGTTCACCACGCCGCCGACGCCCGACACCACCGGCGTGTTGGTCTGTTGCAGCTTGCTGCCGGCCGTCGCGAGCGCGCCGCCCACCGTCGCCAGCAGGCCGGCGGTCGGAGTGCCCAGCCCGGTCGCGGCGCCCAGCGATTGCGTCGTGCTGGTCAGCTGCGAGGTGATCGGCACGATCAGCTTGCTGGTGGTGATGGTTACCTGCTCGACCGCACCGCTCGACAATACCGAGGTCAGCGTCCCGCCCGTGTTGCTCACGGTATTGCCCAGCGTGCCGACCACCGCGCCCAGCGGTGAAGTCAGCGGCGCCAGCGGTGCCAGCTGGCCGGTGCCCAGGCCGCTCACCGCCGTGCCGGCGCTGGTCACCGCCTTGCCCAGTTCGGTGACCACGTTGCCGGTGCTGGCGACAGTGGTGCCGACCGGGTTGGTCGAATTGGGCATGCTGCCCAGCCCGGATTGCAGGCCCGTGGCCAGCGCGCCGACGGCATCGCCGGTCGCCGCCACCACGCCGCCCAGCCCGCTCTGGGTCTGGCCCGGTACCAGCGGCAGGTTGGCGTTGCCAAGCTGGTTGCCGAGGTCGCTGACGGTGCTGCCCGTATTGCCCAGCACCGTGCCGGCATTGTTGATCACCGTGGCGGTCGGGGTCAGCGCGGTGGGAGTCTCGCCGCCGCCGGTATTGCCGCCGGTGTTTCCGCCATTGCCGCCGGTGCCGCCGCCCGTGCCTCCAGTGCCGCCACCCGTGCCACCGGTACCGCCACCGGCCAGGTCGGTGCCGCCACCGGTTCCCCCGGAGCCGCCGCCAGTGCCGCCGCTGGTACCGCCACCATTGGTACCGCCGTTCGTGCCCGCTGTGTCGCTGGTGCCCATCGACGTCGAGCCGCTGCCGCTGGCGCAGCCACCTAGGGCCAGCAGGGTTGCGAGGAGTGCCGTGACGGCGAGTTGTTGTTTGCGCATGATCTGTTCCTTCATTCCCGTCGTTTAATCGCTCGGCCGCGCAACGCGTTCGTCCTTCTGCGTGCTGCGGTGACGGTGATGGCGCAATCGGTATGCCAGCCTTTTAGCGCGCTACCGCACAGACCCCGCCGAAGTCGGGTATGGCGCCCGCGAAGCCTTGCGCCATGCGGCCTGCGCGCTGGTCGGGGAAAACGCCGCGAGCGTTGCGCGAGCGCTTGCGCGAAGCGGTTGGCGCGTTACGCGTTACGTAACGTGTGGCGTGAGCGGGGAACAAAAACAGCGTGGGCGATGGGGTGCGTCGCCGGCCGGCGCGCGCCGCGCGCGCCGCCGCGGCGTGTTCCCGCCTGCGCGGAACACGTTACGTAGCACGTAACACGTTCTGACCCGGCCGCGGCGCTGCCAGCGTGTGTGCCGCTGTCATTCCGATTCGGCTGCAACCCGCGCCGCGCAAGGCATGCAAGCAGCCCGCCGGTCGGTGCGCCCGCGTACCTTGCAGCGCTGGCACGGGCCTTGCCATTTCCTCTCCCGACGCGCCGACGATTTCGCGTTCCACCGTGTGCCATGGCTGATGGGGATGGCAGGCCGGTCGAACAAAGCGGGACAACCGGGGGGCTCGTCGGCATTCCATGCGGCTCACAAGAAAAGACGGCCCGGCTGCGCCGTGGCCAACCAGACAGGAGAAGGACAATGAAGACCAAGCATTCCGCACCGCATTCCATGACTTCGCTGGCCGCGGCAGGCGTCGCCGCGCTTGCCTTGCTGATGGCAGGCTGTTCGTCGAGTGGCAGCGGCAGCGGCGCCAATCCGCAGCCCAGCGGCGGCGGCGCCGATACGCCGGTCACGCCGCCGCCGCCGGCCGCCGCGCAAACCACGCCGACTGCCAAGGTCACCGAAGGCGCCGGCAATACCGTGGTGGCAGCGGGCAACGCCGTCAGCGAGATCGGCAAGTCGATCCAGGATGCACCGCTGCCGCTGCTGCCCACCGACGCACGCAAGGGCGCGGGCGGCGTGGTGGTCAATGCGGGCGAAGCGGTCGGCGCGCTCGGCTCCGGCGTGCGGGACGGACTCGGGCAGATGGGCTCGGTCGACAACCCGCTCGGCGTGACCGTGTCCAGCACCGGCAACGTCGTGCGCGAAGTGGGCGACGCCGTGGTCAGCGGCGGTGCGCTGGTGAAGGGCCTGGGCACCGAGAAGCTGGCGCCGCTGGCACCGCTGACCACGCCGGTGGGCGGCCTGGTCGCAAAGGTCGGCACAGCGGTGCAGGGCGGCGGCGACAAGCTGCAGACGGTGCTGTCCGATGGCGCCGTCGCGCAGGTCACCAACTCGCTCAGCAAGGTCATCGTGCCGTTGACCAGCAAGGTCACCGACGGCACCCAGACGCTGGGCGCGGCCACGCGCCTGGGCGGACCGGTCGACGGCCTGCTTTACAAGGTGGGCAATACGGTGGCCACCGGCGGCAGCATGCTCAGCAACACGCAGGCCCCGGTGGTCGCACCGCTCGGCGGCGTGGTGACCGAGACCGGCAAGACCGTTGCCGCGGTCGGCGTGCTGGTCAACGGCAACGGCCAGACCGGCGGCAACCCGCTGGGCGGCCTGTTGAGCAACTTGCCGCTGGCCGGCAACGGCCAGGGCGGCGATGGCAGCCACGGCGGCAATGCGCTCGGCGGCCTGCTCGGCAGCCTGCCGCTGGTCAAGCCCGGCAGCGGCGATGGCGGTGCCGGTGGCGGCGGCGCGCTGGGCCCGGTCGGTGCGCTGCTGGCGCCGGTCACGGGTCTGGTCGGCGGCATCAAGGGCGGTGTCGGCGGCAGCGCCGGTGGCGGCTCGGGCGGCGGCGACAGCAAGCCGCAACTGCCGATCCTGGGCGGGCTGCTCCACCACTGAAATGTCTCAACCCGCATAGGTGTTTTCACGGTGCGCTGTCGCTCATCACCCCGTCGCAGCGCATCTTTTTATTCGATCTGGCGGCGCGGCCGAAATGCTTGCGTGGCCAGACTGCGGGCCGGTTTGCGCCGGCCCGCCAGCGCTTTGGAAAGCAACGGCCCCGGCACGTACCGGGTCGTTTCAAACGGGTGCTTTAACCCCTTCGGGTCATTACTATCACCCGAGGGAGGGGTATGGTTGAGACATACCATGTCTTATAAAAAAGGCGCAGCAAGCGTGAATAGTCGATAAAAGAGCGGGCCACCAGAGCACCGTGATAAATCGAACGGGGGAAGCGTGATCGCGGCATCAGATCACTCGGGAGTGTCAAAAATCATGAAACGACTCATTGCACGCTTTATTAAGGATGAGCGCGGGGCAACCGCTATTGAATATGGGCTGATCGCGGGACTCATCGCGTTGGCCATTGTCGGTACTGTCAGTTCGCTTGGTGGCAATCTCGACGATGCCTTCAAGAAGATCTCTGACGAAGTGCTGAAATTCAGCAAGCCAGCGACGACGCCTTAAATCTCGCTGGGCACGACGTGATTGCCGCGCTCCTCTGCGCGGCGACCCTCTACACAGACTTCGCTCACCGGCGGGTTCCGAATATCTTGCTGGCGATCGCCGTGCTTGCCCTCGGGCTGGCACTGATCGCCGGACAGGCCACGGAACTGCCGCTGGCCGCGCGCCTGATCGGCGCGGGGCTGGGTCTTGCCGTCACCTTGCCGGTCTACGCCCTGGGGCGCATGGCCGCGGGCGATGTCAAGTTCCTGACGGTGGCGGGGTTGTTCACCGGTCCGCAAGGGCTGGTGGTGGCATGGGTCGTCGGCAGCCTGCTCGGGCTGGTGCACGCGCTGCTGGCGCTGGCCCTGGCACGCCGCACGCCGGCCGCGGATCACGCTTTGCATTCCCAGGACCCAACACTTCCCACGGCGCAGTTCTCGCTGGCGCGCGGCATCCCGTATGCGGCGTACCTGGCCGTGGGCGTGCTGGCCTGGATGGCTGCGGGCCGATAGCCGGAAAGGCTTGACGCCAGCAGGCCGCGCCGCCGGTCGGCGCGGCAGAACACCAAGAGACCGGGGTTTCGGATGTTGCTGCACGCAAGGGTCAACAGGAAAATCAGCCGGCGCCGCCACAGTGCCGGCAGCGCCGCGATCGAATTTGCCATCGTGGCGCCGGTGCTGCTCACCATCGTGATCGGCATCGTCTACTACGGCGTGATGCTGGCGCTGCAGCAGGTGCTGACGCTGGCCGCCGAGGAAGGCGCGCGCGCCGCGCTGCGCTATCCCGCGGGCGTCGCCGGCACCGGCCTTGCGGCCACCCAGCAGGCCCGTGTCGATGCCGCCGCCGCGATGGCGCGCGGCACCCTGCCCGCGTCCCTGCGCGACCTGATTCCACCCGCCGGCGTTGCCACGGCCGTGCCATGCGCGGTTGGTTCGGCCGACGTCTGTGTACAGGTCACGCTGACCCTGACCACCACCAACATCATGCCCGCGGTACCGATGGTGCCGCTGCCGGCCGCGCTGTCGGGCTCGGCCATGGTCCAGCTCTCTCCCGATATCTGATGCGCATGACGAACTGCCCCATGCCCGAACCAAGGACTTCCGCATGACCAGCAAGCAGATCCGATTACTGGCCGTCGTGCTGCTGGGCCTGGCCTTGCTGCTGGCACTGCTGGCGTGGCAGGTGGGACGCCAGCCGGCCCAGCCCGCGGCCGCGGCGGGCGCCAAGCCGCTGCACCCCGTGGTGGTCACCACGCGCCCGGCCGAAGCCGGCAAGCCGCTCGACGCCGAGGCGCTCAAGGTAGAGATGCTGCCGATCGATCCCGCCGGCGCCTACCGCGAGGTGGCGCGCGTGACCGGGCAGGTGCCGCTGGTGGCGCTGGGCGCCAACGTGCCGGTGCTGGAAAGCCAGTTGCTGTCCGGCCTGGCCGCGCAGGTGCCTGAGGGCGAGCGCGCGGTGGCGGTGTCGGTCGATGAAGTCATCGGCGTCGGCAACCAGGTGCAGCCGGGCGACTATGTCGATGTGTTCCTGGTGCTGCGGCGCGACCAGCAGGAAATCCCCGACAGCCAGGCGCGCATGCTGCTGTCGCGCCTGCGCGTGCTGGCCTACGGCGTGGCCTCGGTCAACCGCCCGCAGGCGGCCAAGCCGGAACAGATGATGGCGCGCCAGGAAGGCGCCAAGACCGCGGTGCTGTCGGTGCCGCTGGAGCAGGTCAGCCGGCTGGCAATGGCGCAGCACTCGGGGCGCCTGATGCTGGCACTGCGCAATCCGCAAGACCCGGCCATGCCGAGCGACGGCATGTTTGCCGAGCCGCCGCCCGCGCTGGCCGCCCGCGCCGGCGTTCCTGCCGACGCACCGCGCGCCGCCACCGACAAGGCCACCGCCGGCGTGCTGCTGTCAGGACTGGCCGCCACCAACGGCGCGCCGGCTGCGCGCGCACCGGCGACAGCGCCGGCGCCGCGGCCGCTGCAGGTCGCCGCGCCACCGGCGCCGGCACAAGTCAGAGAACGCGCCGGCGTGGAAGTGATCCGCGCCGGCAAGCGCGACATCGAATAAGAAAGTGGGCGCCCATCGCATGCCAATCCAGAAGACTTCCGCCCATGCCGTGACGCTGCGCCGCCGGCTGATGCAGCTCACACTTGCCGCCATGATCGCCACCACCGCATGGTGTGCGCTGACGCCGCGCGCGCAGGCGCAGGCGCAGGATGCCGCCACGGCGCGGCAGTTGCGCCTGATGGCCGGCGCGCAGAAGGAGCTGCGCAGCGCGCAGCCGGTGGAGCGCGTCGCCGTGGGCAACCCCGCGGTGGCCGATGCGCTGATCCTGCGCACCCGCGGCGCACCCAGCGTGCTGCTGGTGGCCAAACAGCCTGGCGTGACCGACGTGATGGTGTGGACGCGCGGCAGCGCCGAGCCGCAGAGCTACAGCGTGCAGGTGGATGCGATCGCGCCCGATGCCAACGGCGCGCAGCTGGGGTACTCGGCAGCCGGCGCTACCATCACCGGCCAGTCGCCCGACGCCTATGGCGCCGCGCGCGCGCAAGCTGCGGCGCGTGCGGCCACGGCCGGCAAGACCGACGGCAGGCCGGGCCTGGTGGTGGACCGCTCCACGGTGCCGCTCTCCGGCACCGTGCAGGTCGACGTCAAGGTGGTGGAGATCAGCAAGACCGTGCTCAAGGAAGTCGGCATCAACTTCTTCCGCAACAACTCGGGCTTTGCCTTCGGCACGTTCTCGCCGTCGACGCTGAACAAGTTCACCTTTACGCCGGGCAGCGGCGGCACGCCCGGCAGCTTCAGCGCCGATATCGCGTCGCCGATGAGCAATGCCTTCAACCTGGTGGCCGCGTCGCTCACCCACGGCATCTTCGCCAACATCAGCCTGCTCGAGGCCAACGGCCTGGCGCGCGTGCTGGCCGAGCCCAGCCTGGTGGCGCTGTCCGGGCAGAGCGCCAGCTTCCTGGCAGGTGGCGAGATCCCGATCCCGGTGCCGCAGGCGCTGGGTACCACCACGATCCAGTTCAAGCCGTTCGGCATCGGGCTGACGGTGTCGCCCACGGTGCTGTCGGCCGACCGCATTGCGCTGAAGGTGGCGCCCGAGGCCAGCGATCTGGACCCGTCGCGCGGCATCTCGATCAACGGCGCGGTGGTGCCGGCCATCGTCACGCGCCGCGCCGACACCACAGTCGAGCTGGGCGACGGCGAGAGCTTCGTGATCGGCGGGCTGGTCAGCCGCAACACCGTCAGCAACGTCAACAAGGTGCCGGTGCTGGGCGACCTGCCGGTGATCGGCGTGTTCTTCAAGAACCTGAACTTCCACCAGGAAGACCGCGAGCTGATGATCGTCGTCACGCCGCGCCTGGTGAAGCCGATGGCGAAGAACTCGCCGGCGGCGCAGGCCGTCGGCGCCGACGGCCGGACCAGTGCCAGCCCCAATGTGTGGGGCTGGTACATGCTGGGCGAATACGCGGACCCGACTTTGCCGGGTTTCTCGAAATAGCCGCCGGCCATGCCGGCTGGCATGGCCAACAGCTTTGAGGCGGAGAGATGGACTATTTTCTGTTGCACGCAACGCAGGGCGAAGTCAGGGACTGGCTGGGCCAGGTCATCGGCCCGCTGGGCACGCTGGTGGCCGATGGTGGCGCCCAGGAAGGCTTTATCGAGCGCGTCTCCGAGCTGCGCCCGGGTCTGGTGTTCCTGCATTTCTCGGCGGAACTCGCGGCGCCGTCGGCGCGGCTGGCCGAGCAGCTGCAGCGGCTGTTCCCCGGCCTGCCGCTGGTGGCCGTGGGCCACGCCGGCGAGCCCGGCGTGATGCTGGCCGCGCTGCGCGCGGGCGTAAAGGACTTCATCGACCTGCGCGACGCGCCGGCCGAGGCCGAGGCCGTGGTCAAGCGCCTGGCCGTGCCGAGCGAGCAGGTGCGCCCGGCCGAGGCCGTGCGCCAGGGCAAGATCATCGCGCTGCTGGGCGCGCGCGCGGGCGTGGGCGTGACCAGCCTGGCGGTCAACCTGGCCGCGGCGGCGCGCCGCCACCTGCCGCGCCATGCCAAGACCGATGCCCGCGCCGAAGTGCTGCTGACCGACCTGGGCCTGCCGGCGCGCGACGGCGCGCTCTACCTGAACCTGAGCCCGGGCTTCCATTTCGTCGAGGCGGTGCGCAACCTGCGCCGCTTCGACCAGGTCTTCGTGCAGACCGCGCTGACGCGCCACGGCAACGGCGTGTGCGTGCTGCCGCTGCCGGCCGCGCTGAGCGAGCTGCGCGACATCTCGTACGCCGATGCGATCGGCCTGCTCGAGCGCCTGCGCGCGTTCTTCGACCTGCAGATCGTCGACCTGGGCGGCTTCGGCAACGCCGAGTTCACCGCGCAGATCGTCAAGGCCGCCGACAGCGTGGTGCTGGTGGCGGACCAGAGCGTGGGCGCGATCGTGTCGGCGGCGGAGCTGGTGCATGAACTGCGCGCGCGCGAAGTCGAGCGCGACGACCTCCACCTGCTGGTATCGCGCTTCGATGCGCGCCTGGGCGTGGATGCCGCGCAGATCGCGCGGCGCGTGGGCGTGGAGTCGGTGGCGACGCTGCCGGACAGCCGCGAGGCGCTGGTGCTGGCGATGAACCGCGGCGCGGTGCTGGCCGACGACGATCCGCACTGCCCCTACGTGCGCGCGCTGGCCGAACTGCTGGCACGGCTGGGCTACCGCACCGCCGCGGCCCGGGACGCCACGCTGCTGGCGCGGATCAAGGACAAACTGCCCGGCGCGCTGCGCTCGGCGCTGGTAGCGCGCGGCGCGCGCGCGGCACGTACAGGAAGCTGACATGACGCAAGCGATCGAATTCTCCGACAACGCCCCCGCACCGTTCCCGGTGTCGCAGGAGTTCCACAACATCAAGGAAGCCGCGCACGAGCACCTGCTGACGCGCATCGAAGAGCTTGGCGCCGAGTTCGGGCGCTGGTCGCGCACCGCGATCCAGCGCTTTGTCGACCTGGAGCTCGAGAGCTTTACGCGGCTGCGGCGCATCCCCATCAACGAGGCCGAGCTGCGCCAGATTGCCGAGGCCCTGACCAAGGAGCTGGCCGGCTTCGGCCCGATCGAGGACCTGCTCAACGATCCGGCCGTCGAAGATATCCTGGTCAACGGCCACCTGGACGTGTACGTGTCGCGCCATGGCGTGCTCGAGCGCATCCCGGTGCGCTTTGCCGACAGCGGCCACCTGCTGCGCATCGTGCGCCGCATCCTGGCGCCGATCGGCCGGCGCCTGGACGAGTCCAACCCGATGGTCGATGCGCGCCTGCCTGATGGCGGCCGCATCAACGTGGTGATCCCGCCGCTGGCGCTGGAAGGACCGGTGGTGTCGATCCGCAAGTTCCGCAAGGATCCGATGACGCCCGCCGACCTGCAGGCGCTGGGCACCATGAGCCCCGAGATCTGCGACCTGCTGCAGGCCGCGGTGCAGGCGCGCTGCAATATCCTGGTGAGCGGCGGCACCAGCTCCGGCAAGACCTCGCTGCTCAATGCGCTGGCCACCTTCGTGCCGCCCACCGAGCGCGTCATCACCATCGAGGATACCGCCGAGCTGGCGCTGAACCACCCGCACGTGGTGCGGCTGGAAAGCCGGCCGGGCGGCTTCGAGGGCACCGGCGTGGTGTCGATCCGCGACCTGCTGCGCAACAGCCTGCGCATGCGCCCGGACCGCATCATCGTCGGCGAAGTGCGCGGCGGCGAGGTGCTGGAGATGCTGCAGGCCATGAGCACCGGCCACGACGGCTCGATGGGCACCATCCACGCCAGCAGCCCGCGCGAGTGCCTGTACCGGCTGGAGATGCTGGCCGGCTTCGCCGGCTTCCAGGGCAGCGAGACGAGCCTGCGGCGCCAGATCGCCAATGCGATCGACTTCATCGTGCAGATCGCGCGGCTGTCCAACGGCAAGCGCCGCATCGTGTCGATCACCGAGGTCACTGGCCTGGGCGACAACATCATCTCGACCCAGGAGCTGTACCGGCACGAGCCGTTCGTGAACCCCGACGGCACCGAGACCGACCGCTGGCTGTCGCTGGGCCTGCTGCCGCACTCGCCCAAGCTGGCGCGCATGCGCGGCCCGGGCTTCATGCTGGACGACCGCTTCGATGTCTAGCGCCACGCTGCTGCTCGCCGCGCTCGCCCTGGTCATCACCGGCCTGGGGCTGCTGCTGCTCGCCGGCGCGCAGGCACGCGCGCGCCGCGAACAGCAGCAGGCCTTCCTGCAGGCGCAGACCGAGCAGGTGCGGATGCGCTACACGCAGGCGCCCGACCCGTCGCTGCAACTGCCCGCGCGCGACCTGCGCCGCCGCTGGGACGACTTCCTGCGCCGCGCCGACCTGGCGCCGACGCGCCGCACCGCGCTGGTGTGGCTGTCTCCGCTGGTGCTGTGCACGCTGGCCGGTGCGGTTGCGGGGCAATGGCTGGGCGCGTTGTCGGCGCTGGTGGTCGCGCTGGCGGTGACGGCGTGCGCGGCCTGGCACCGCGTGCGGCGGCTGCACAAGAAGCTGCTGTCGCAGCTGCCGGGCTTCCTGGATGGCGTGGTGCGGCTGATGACCATCGGCAGCAGCGTGCCCGCCGCCTTCCAGAATTCCATCGCCAATACCGAGGCGCCGCTGCGCCAGTGCCTGGTGCAGGCCGTGCACCTGCAGCGCGCCGGCAAGGAACTGGACCAGGCGGTGCTGCAGGTCGGGCGCGCCTACAAGGTCGAGGAACTGGTGCTGGTGGCTTCGGTGCTGCGCCTGTCGGTGCGATACGGCGGCCGCGCCGACGTGGTGATGGAGCGCACCGCCACCTTCATGCGCGACCGCGAGCAGGCGCAGCGCGAGCTGATGGCGCTGTCGGCCGAGACCCGGCTGTCGGCGTGGGTGCTGGGCCTGCTGCCGCTGGTGGTGGCCGGCGGCCTGTTCACGCTGAACGCGGGCTACATCCTGATGATGTGGAAAGACCCCACCGGCAAGACCATGCTGCTGTCGGCCGCGGCGCTGGAAGTCGCCGGCGCGCTGATGCTGTACCGGCTGGCCAAGTCGATCTGAAGGCAACGATGACATCGCTCCCATGGACCGCCTGACGCTGATCTCGCTGAGCCTGCTGGCCGCCGCCTGCGGCGTCGGCGTACTGGCGCTGCCGCTGTTGCGCGACTGGCGCCAGCGCCGGCTGTCGGCCCGCACCATCGACGCCGCGCTGGCGCGCCAGCAGCGTACGACGGAAGTCGCCCAGGCTGCCAAGGCCTCGCCCGCTGCCGCGCCGGGCGCACCGGGCGTGCCCGGTACCCCGGGTGCGCGCCCGGCGACCAACCCTGCGGCCACCGCGGCAACGTCCGGTGTCGCCACCGCGCTCGGCGCCCAGCTGGGTGCGCGCGTGGGCGAGCGCTTCGATGCCCACTGGCTGGAATCGCGGCTGGGCCGCGCGGTGGTGACGCCGGAAGACCAGCAGTTGCTCGAGCAATGCGGCTGGTATGGCGTGCAGGCGCGCGTGGTGTTCGGCGTGCTGCGGCTGGGCCTGCCGACGGCCTTGTCGGTGCTGGCGATGCTGTGGCATCTCGGCGCCAGTGCCTTCATGGTCATGGCATGGGGCTTCGGCACCTTCGCCGTGGCCTACCTGGCACCCAAGTGGTTCCTGCGCCGGCGCGCCGGCGCGCGCCTGCGCATGGTCGACGACGAGCTGCCGGTGCTGATCGACATGCTGCGGCTGCTGCAGGGCGTAGGTTTGTCGATCGACCAGAGCCTGCAGGTGATCGTGGCCGAGTTCGGCAGCATGCTGCGCGTGCTCGGGCCGGAACTGGCGCGCGCCAACCAGCAGTTCGCGTCGGGCCGCTCGCGCGAGCAGACGCTGCTGCGCATCGGCCGGCTGTTCGACAGCGAAGACCTGAAGAGCCTGATCACGCTGCTGACGCAGGTCGACAAGCATGGCGGCGCGGTGCAGGAGCCGCTGCGCCAGTTCGGGCTGCGCATGCAGGAGGCGCGCAAGTCGCGCATGAAGGACGAGATCGGCCGCCTCACGGTCAAGATGACCGCGGTGATGGTGGTCAGCCTGTTGCCGGTGCTGCTGATCCTGACCGCGGGCCCCGGCTTTCTCGGGGTGATCCGCATGCTGGCAAACATGGGAGGAACGCGATGATGGGTTTCATGGCGCGCCCGGCCGCGATGGCGACGGGCCGGATCCGGGCCGCGGCCGCGTGCGTGCTGGTGGCGGCGCTGTCGGGTTGCGCCGCCGGCAACAACGGCGCCTCGGCCATGCGCGAGCAGGCCGAGGCCCAGGTGGAACTGGCCAGGCTGCGCGACAAGACCGCGCGCGCGGAATACAGCGAACAGGCGGTCTACCTGGGCCTGATCCGCAAGATGCAGCAGGACGGGCTCTACTTTGCCTCGCTCGCGCATATCGAGGTCTATGTGCAGCGCTTCGGCACCGGCCCGGAGATCCAGGTGATGCGTGCCGATGCGCTGCGCGAAACCGGACAGGACCAGGCCGCCATCGAGGCCTACCAGGCGCTCGCCGCCACCGCGAAGGGCGCGGAGGCCGCGCATGCGCACCACGGCCTTGGCCTGCTGGCGGGGCGCCAGGACGACTTTGTGCGCGCGGTCACGGAACTGCGCACCGCCGCCGCGCTGGACCCGGTCAACGCGCGCATCGCCAGCGACCTGGGCTATGCGCTGATGCGCGCCGGCGCGCTGCAGGACGCGCGCGTGCCGGTGATGCAGGCGCTCGAACTGGACGCGCGCAATCCGCGCGTGATCAGCAATGCCGTGGTGTGGCTGATGGCCGATGGCAAGCGCGCCCAGGCCAACGCCATGATGCAGAAGGCCGCATTGCCCGAGCCCACGCGCAGCGCGATCCGCAAGGAGGCGGAGCGCATCGCCCGCGCCGCCGCCGCGCGTGACCGCGCCGTGGGGCGCCAGGGCCAGAAACCGATCTCCGCGCCCGCCGCCGCCGTGGCGGTCGTGGCCAAGCCAATCGCCATCGCTGCGCAAACCAGCGCTACACCATGACAGCCAATCTACTTGTTGCGATCCCAAAGCGCGCCGCATGCGTGGCGCTCTGCCTGTGGGCACTGGCTCCGCTGGCATACGCGCAGGGCGACGCCGCGCTGACCGAAGCCGCCGGCGTGCCGCCGGCGCGGCCCGCGCAGCGCGAGATCGGCGCCGACACGCGCACGAGCCTGGCGATCCAGCGCGAGGGCACCCAGGCCGGACCGATGCTGCCGATGCACGGCGAGCAGGCCGCGCTGGGCTATGAGCGCTACCTGAACAGCTTCCGCTTCGCGTTGCCCGAGTTCTACACCGGCCAGGCCAACGCCAGTACCACGCGCGCCGGCTCGGCCGGGCAGATGCTGGGCGGCAAATGAGCCTGCGCCAGCTGCCGTTGCCCCGCACCCGTCGCTGCGCGCGCGGCGCCGTCAGCGTGATGGCGGCGCTGCTGATCGCCACCGTGGCGATCGCCGCGCTGGTGTCGATCGACGTGGGCCATGTATTCATGCGCCAGCGGCAGCTGCAGAACATGGTGGACCTGGCGGCGATGTCGGCGGCGCAGCAGCTCAAGCGGGCGGACAGTCCAACCATGGCTACCCCCGACCAGACGCAACTGAACAATGCAGTACTCGGTACCGTTGCCAACATCAGTGCGAAGAACGGATACCCTTCGGGCAGCGCGTTGGGTTGCGGCGAAGCCACGGGCGGCAAGGCCGATGCAATGACGGCTTGCCTGGGCATGTGGGATCCGACTGCCAATGTCGCACCTCGATATTTCTCTGCCAACTACGCCCCCGAGAAGGAGTCGCCCAATGCTGTGCGTGTGCAGGCCACACAGACGGTACCGATATTGTTTGTGTTACCAGGCGGTGCCGGGCGACAGTTGTATGCCGAAGCCGTCGCCAGTGGCAGCCCGCCCGTGGCCTCATTTACGCTTGGCTCGGGTGTGCTGACCGCCGACACGGCGAAGAGCCTGCTGGCCCCATTGTTAGGCAATGCGCTCGCTGCAAGTATCGATTGGAATGGGTTGCTGAATACGACGGTAACGGTAGACCAGTTGCGGCTCCAGGCGAAGGCTGGCACCGTTCAGGGTCTGCTTGGCACGACAATGGCATTGGGGGATTTTTATGCCTTGGTACTTGACGCAGCGGGCCGCAATCGAGTCCTTGACGCGTGGTTGCAAGGTGTGCCGGCGACGCTCGGCATCTCTGCTGCCGCGGCGACAGTGAAGCTTAACCAGCTGCTTGACTTGGATCTACTAGCGCCGACGGGTTCATCAGCCGCGCAAGTTGGTCTGAATGTGGCACATTTGATTCTTGCGGGCGCACAAGTTGCCAGTGCCAATGCAGCACTATCTGCCACGGTGCCCATACCGGCGCTACCGCTCGGGCTGGGCGGCGCCACGGCCAGCCTGAAGGTAATCTCGCCGCCCGTGACCGCGGTTGGACCCGCACGACAGCTTTCCGACGGTTCGTGGCAAACATCGGCACACACCTCGCAAGTCAGCCTGAAGGTGAGTGCGGAGGTCAATGTCGGAGCACTTGCGCCGCTAGCCAATATCAAGCTGACCTTGCCCTTGCATATCAGCGTAGGCAAAGCGCGAGCCAATTTGAAAGCGTTGCAGTGCGCTGCCAGGCCCGAGGACCGCCTGGCGATCCTGGAGGTCAAGCCCAGCGTGCTCACCGTTTGCCTGACCGATCAATGCACCGCTTCTAAGGTTTCTATCGGTCAGGCCTCGGCGCTGACCATACCGTTGCTCGACCTCGTCGTCGTTGATGATCCCCAGACGCGCAGTATTGGCCAGGAAGTAAAGGATGTTGCACTGGCCCCGGGCGGGCACAAACCGCTGCAGTCGGACACGCCGCTCACGGGAATACTAACGCAGGTGCTGGCACTGAAAGTCGCTCCAGAGGTAGTGGGGGTGCAAGTGTTGCCGACGATGGACTTCAGTGCGATTCTCCTGCCCGTCATCGCACCGCTGGACACGCTGCTGACTTCGTTGTTGTTGAGCCTCGGCATCCAGCTCGGTACCGCCGACCTCTGGGTCCACAGCATCGACTGCAACAACGCCGAACTGGTGTACTGAGCCATGATCGCGCCAAACCGCCTGATGGCAGAAACAGAATGAAGACAGACCGCTGGGCCTACGAAAACCTTGAAGTCTACGTGTGGGAAGGCAAGTACGAGATTGCCGACCGCGTCACGCGTTTCCTCGCCCCGCTGGGCGTGGACGTGATTCGCGCCGGCGCGCTCGAGGCCTTGCCGGCCGAGCCGCGCCTGAAGCCGTGCATCGCGGTGATCAGCGTGTCGGTGATCGGCGCCGCGCGCTTTTCGCTGGACTGGGAAGCCGCGCATGGCATGCCGGTGATCTGGGTGGCGGGACCGGGGCGCGAGACCGATCCCGGACGCTTCCCGCCGGAGTACGCGCATATCCTGGCCGATGACTTTACCGGCGCCGACCTGCGCAGCCAGATCGGCAAGCTGCTGCCGCAGCTGCTCGCGACCGACGCGCCAGGCGAGCGTGAGGCTGACCTGGTGGCCGGCTCCGCGGCGATGCGCCAGCTGCTGCAGCACGTGGAAACCTTTGCCGACTTCGGCAGCAACGTGATGCTGTACGGCGAAACCGGCGCCGGCAAGGAGCGCATCGCGCGCCTGTTCCATGAGCGCAACAGCACCTACGGCAAGGGCCCGTTCGTCGCGGTCAACTGCGGCGCGATTCCCGACGGGCTGTTCGAGTCGCAGTTCTTCGGCCATGCCAAGGGCGCGTTCACGGGCGCTTCGTTCGCGCATCGCGGCTACTTCGAGCAGGCCAACGGCGGCACGCTGTTTCTCGACGAGATCGGCGACCTGCCGCTGTTCCAGCAGGTCAAGCTTCTGCGCGTGCTGGAAGAGAACGTGATCACCCGGCTGGGCTCGACGCTGGCGGTCAAGCTGGACTTCCGCCTGGTGGCCGCGACCAACAAGGACCTGCGCGACGCGGTGCGGCAGGGGCGCTTCCGCGCCGACCTGTTCTTCCGCCTGGCGGTGATCGAGATGCGCATTCCCAGCCTGGAGGAGCGCGGCCCGGCCGACAAGGTGGCGCTGCTGCAGTCGTTCCTGCGCCATATGCTGGGCGCGTCGGGTTATGACGCGTTGCCGCCAATGCCGGACTGGCTCAAGGGCGCGGTCGGCACCGCCTACTTCACCGGCAACGTGCGCGAGCTGCGCAACCTGGCCGAGCGCGTCGGCATCACCGTCCAGCAGACCGGGCATTGGGACGAGGAGCGCATCCGGCCGCTGTTCCGCGCGCTGCATCCGGGCGCGTTCGATGGCGGCGAGCGCACCGACCTGCGCGGCGACATGGAAGAACGCCGCCGCATCCTGGCCGCGCTCGACGCCAACGGCTGGCGGCGGCAGGACACGGCGGCAAGCCTGGGCATCAGCCGCAAGGTGCTGTGGGAAAAAATGCGCAAGTACCAGATCGCCGACAGCGAGGCCGAGCCGGTCTGAGCCCCATCGTCATCAGGGCAGGCGGATCTCCTTCACGTCGAAGTGCGATTCGCCGATCAGTTCCTTGTCGTATTCGCCGACCAGTTCCACCGTGGTCTGCGCATCCACCGGCTTCTGCGCGGGCCAGGTCCTGGCCTTGATCTTCACCTTGATCTGGCCGGTGCCATCCGAGAACAGATAGCGCTCGTCGCCGACGCTGCTGACGATCTTGCCGCGCAGCACGGCCTGCTGGTCGTCCTTGCCGTCGGCCTGCAGCGCCTTGACGGTCATCACGGGCACCGTGGAGGGCCCGGTGTACTGGGCGCTGGCGCCGGCGGCGCCCAGGCCCAGCGCCAGCGCGAGGGTGGTGGTGGTCAGGATGCGTTTCATGTGCGTTCTCCGTTGAGATGGATCGAGGGGCGACTGCGGCCATGATGCGCGCGCCCGCCTGAACCTGTGCTGAACAAGCGGCCGGCTGCGACGCATTATGATGCGGGTTTCGCCGCTACTTCAACGGACCCCGGATTGCGTTTCCTTCACACCGCCGACTGGCATCTCGGCCGCCTCTTCCATGCGCGCAGCCTGCTGGAAGACCAGGCCCATCTCCTTGACCAGTTTGTCGAACTGGTTTGCACCGAGCGCCCGGATGCCGTGCTGATTGCCGGCGACGTTTATGACCGCGCCGTGCCGCCGCCCGAGGCGGTGGCGCTGCTCGACGGCGTGCTGGGCCGTATCGTGGTCGACGCCGGCGTGCCGGTGGTGATGATCGCCGGCAACCACGACAGCGCGCAGCGGCTGGAATTCGGTGCGCGCCTGATGCGCGCGCAGGGGCTGCATGTGGCCGGCCGCACGCTGGCGGCGGCCAGTTGCGTGACCTTGCAAGACGCGCACGGCGAAGTCCGCGTCTATGCGCTGCCGTATGCCGAGCCCGCGGTGGTGCGCGATGCGATGGGCACCGAAGTGCCATCGCATGAAGCCGCCTTGCGCGCGCAGCTCGATGCCATCCGCGCGGTGCATCCGCCGGGCGTGCGCGCGGTGGTGGTGGGCCATGCCTTCGTGGTGGGCGGCGCGGCCAGCGAATCGGAACGGCCGCTGTCGGTGGGCGGCAGCGGCGCCGTGGCCGCGGACCTGTTCGCCGGCTTCGACCTGGTCGCGCTGGGCCACCTGCATCGGCCGCAGACGCTGGGCGGCGGCCGCATCCACTATGCGGGCTCGCTGCTGAAATACTCGCTGTCGGAATGCGCGCACCAGAAGTCGGTGTCGCGCATCGAACTGGATGCGGACGGGGCTGTCGCCATCACCCCTGTGGCGCTGCAGCCGCTGCGCGACGTGCGCGTGGTGGAGGGTGAACTGGCACAGTTGCTGGCCGCGGGTGCCGACGATCCGCAATGCGACGACTACATCCACGCGCGCCTCACCGATACCGGCGCGCTGCTGGACCCGATGGCCCGGTTGCGCCAGGTGTATCCCAACGCGCTGGCAATCGAGCGCACGGTGCTTGCGCGCAGTGGCTTGGCGTCCGAGGCGGGCCGCAAGCTGCGGCAGCTGGGCACCGGCGAGCTGTTTGCCAGCTTCTTCCGCGAAGTGGCCGATGCCGAGCTGGACCCGGACCAGCGCGCCGCGCTCGACCAGGTGCTGGCCGGCATCGCCGCGGCCGAACGGGAGTCGGCATGAGACCGCTGCATCTGACGCTGCAGGCGTTCGGCCCCTTTGCCGCGACCGAGGAGATCGATTTCACGCGGCTGGGCGAGCAGGCCTTCGTGCTGATCCATGGCCCTACCGGCGCGGGCAAGACCACGCTGCTCGATGCCATCTGCTTCGCGCTGTACGGCGACACCTCCGGCGGCGAGCGCAGCGCGCAGGCCATGCGCAGCGCCAATGCGGCAGCGGGCCTGCGCACCGAAGTGACGCTGAGCTTCAGCCTGGGCGCGCAGCGCTGGCGCGTGGTGCGCTCGCCCGTGCAGGAGCGGCCCAGGCAGCGCGGCGAGGGTTGGGTCACCGAGCCGGCCAGGGCGCAACTGGACCAGCACGACGGCAACGGCTGGGTCAGCAAAGCCAGCCAGCCGGGCAAGGTCACCGATGCCGTGCGCGAGCTGCTGGGCTTCGACAGCGCGCAGTTCCGCCAGGTCATCGTGCTGCCACAGGGACGCTTTCGCGAACTGCTGACCGCCAGCTCGCAGGCGCGGCAGGCCATCCTCGAGCGGCTGTTCCGCACCGAGCTGTACCGCCGCGTGGAAGAGCTGCTGAAGACCGAGGCCGCCGGTATTCGGCGCGACGCCGAGCGCATTGCCATCCAGCGCGAGGAAGCGTTGCGGCAGGCCGGCGTGACATCGGCGCAAGCGTTGGCGGACGGCATCGCTGCCATGCAGGCAGAGCTGCAGGCGCTGCAAGGCCAGGAGCAGGGCGCACGCGCTGCGCACGCTGGCGCGCAGGCCGCGCTCGCGGCGGGCGAGCAGGTGGCGGCGCGCTTGCAAGAGCGCCAGCAGGCGCAGGCCGCCCATGCCGCGCTGCTGGCGCGGCAGGCCGCCATGGATGATCAGCGCGGCCGTTTGCAGGCGGCGCAGCGCGCCGCGCGCGTGATGCCGGCGGTGCAGGCCACGCAGGCCGCGCAGCGCGATCATGCCGCCGGCGCCGCGGTATTGGCACAGGCGACCGAGCACGCGGCGCGCGCCGGGCAACGGGCCACGCAGGCCGCCGCGGCCTTGCAGGCGCAGGTGCAGCAGGCCGACGTACGCCAGGCCGCGCAGCGCCGTGTTACGCAACTGGAAGCGATGCTGCCGCGCGCGCAGCGGCTGGGGGCGTTGCAGCGCGCCTTGCACGAGGCCGAAGCCAGGCAGGCCACCGCCGCCACCGCACGCGATCGCGCCATGGCGCAGGTTGAAACATGCCGCGCCGCCGCCGTGACCGCCGAATCGGCACTGGGACAGGCGCAGCTCGCCGCGGCGCAGGCACAGGCGAGCGCCTTGCAGCTGGCCGCGCTGCAGGACCGCGCGCGGCAATTCGAACGGTATCGGCAAGCGGCGCGCGCGCTGGACAGCGCGCATGCGCAGGCCGCCGGGCATGCACAAGCCGAACAGCAGGCGCTGCATCGGCGCGACCGCTGCCGAACCGCGCTGGCCGAAGCCGAAGCGGCGTGGCGCGCGGGCCAGGCCGCGCGCCTGGCGCAGACGCTGGCGTCAGGCGATGCCTGCCCGGTGTGCGGCAGCACCGCGCATCCCGAGCCGGCACGGCACGTGGCGCAGCCGCTGTCGGACCTGGCGCTGGAGGCCGCGCGCCATGCCTTGCTGGAAGCGGAGGCCGAAGCAGTGCGCTGTGCCGGCCAGCACCAGGCCGCGCAGCTGGCGATCGCACAGGCCCGCGAGCGGCTGGAAGAACTGGCCGCGGCACTGGGCGATGCCAGCGAGGCAGCGGCCACCAGCGTCCACGCCGACATCGAATCGCGGCAAGCGGCGCTGGCGCAGCAGCGGCAGACATCGGCAAGCCTGGCGCAGCGCGAAGCCGCGATCGCGAGCTCGCGCGCGGCGCGCGACAGCGCCGAAGCCGTGCATCGCGATGCCGTCGCCGCTGCCGATGCCGCCACGCAGGCACTGGCACATTGCCGCGGCGAATGGCAGGCCGAGAGCGCGCAGGTCCCCGAGGACTCGCGCGATCCGGTGGCCTTGGGCCAGGCACTGCGCCAGGCGCAGGCCACGCTGACTGGACTGGAGCAGGCGCTGGCCGCGGCGCAGGCGGCAGAGCGCCACGCCGCGGCGGAGGATGCCGGTGCGCAGGCCGCGCTGGTGTCGGCACGGCAGTCTCACGCGCAGATCACTGAACGCCTGGCCAACGCCGAAGCGGCATTGGTGCAGGCCCTCGCGCAGCACGGCTTTGCCGATCCCCGAGCGCACGCCGACGCCCGCCTGGACGATGACGCGATGCAGGCGCTCGACGCCACGCTGCGCGCATTCGATAGCCAGCTGGCCGCCGCTGCGGACCGCCGCGAACGCGCGGAAGCTGCCGCGCAAGCGCTCGATGCACCCGACGTAGACGCGCTGCGCGCGGCGCTGGTGGCTTCGGCCGCGACCGTGGAGGATCTGGTGCGGCAGCAGGCAGAGCGCGGCCGGTCCCGCGACGCGCTGCTGCAATGCCAGCAGCGGCTGCACCAACTGGATCAGGAAGGCCGCGACATCGAGGCGCGCTTTGCCGTGCTGGGCCGGCTGGCCGAAGTGGCCAACGGCAACAACCCGCGCCGCATGACGTTCCAGCGCTTCGTGCTGGCCACGCTGCTCGACGAGGTGCTGGAAGCCGCCTCCGCGCGCCTGCTGGCGATGAGCCGCGGCCGCTATGTGCTGCAGCGCGTGCGCGAGCAGGCCGACCAGCGCAGCGCCGGAGGGTTGGACATCGAAGTGTTCGACCACGATACCGGCGCGGCGCGCCCGGCCAATACGCTGTCAGGCGGCGAAGGCTTTCTCGCGTCGCTGTCGCTGGCGCTGGGCCTGGCCGACGTGGTGCAGTCGCGCTCGGGCGGCATCCAGCTCGACACGCTGTTCGTCGACGAAGGCTTCGGCACGCTCGATCCCGAAAGCCTGGACTTCGCCCTGCGCACGCTGCTTGACCTGCAGCAGGCCGGGCGCCTGGTCGGGATCATCTCGCACGTGACCGAGCTGCGCGAACGCATCGACGTGCGGCTGGAAGTGCGGCCCGGCACGGGCGGCAGCCGCGTGCTGCTGACCGGTGTGCCGGTAGCGGCCTAGACGGGGGAGGCAGGGGTCAGGCGACGGTCAGGCGACAGTCAGGCGACAGTCAGGCGACGACGGCCTGGCGGCAGCGGATCGCCATCACCTGCGCCTCGAAGGCGCGGGCGGCCGAACGGGCGAGGCGCGCGCGGCGCGATAGCGGCTGCGTAGCGGCGCCGGTTGCGGCAGGCGCCGCCGTTGCTTGGGTCGGGTGAGTGTCCATTGCCCAGGCACTGCGGGTGACATGCAGGATGCGCGCGAGCGCTGCTGCATGGGGCGTGGAAGCAAACGGGACGTTGGCGGTGGCCATGATGACGGGCTCCTCGTTCTTGTGTGGTGCCAGGCGAGGCCGGCTCAGCCGGGTGGTCCGGAGGCTGCTGTGCGGCGCTGCCTTGTTCTGATTCAACGATAGGCCCGGCCGGCTTCGCACCCTATCCCGTGCGAGCCGATTGTGATGTCGGCTCTGTCCTACACAGAGGGTGTCTGCGTCACCTTGCGCGCTGATCGCACAAACTGGTTTGCCGACCGCGCGGTCGGCTTGACCGTCGCCGAGGGCCAGGTGTAACCTGTTCATTCTGCGAATTCAAGTTCGTATATCGAACATTTCGGCTTGTCCCCGGCTTTTCCCGGCTGGTCCGAAGGTTCGATCGACGAGTGCCTGGTCCACTTCGACCGATGCAGAGCACGCGCAGACTGCTGGACTCGTTCACCGGGCAGGCCACGCCGCCCGCCGCAACGAACATCCTTCCGGCAGGACTACCGGAGACCGTCTTTCATGCGCCGCGGCTTGCGGCCCGCTCCGGTAAGCCTGGCGGATCTTCCGACCTGGAACGCAAGTGATCAACAAGCTATACGACTCGGTGGAAGCGGCGGTTGCCGGCATCCACGACGGCGCCACCATCCTGACCGGCGGCTTTGGCCTGGCAGGCATGCCCGCGGAACTGATCGACGCGCTGATCGCGCAAGGCGCGCGCGACCTCACCATCGTTAACAACAACGCCGGCAACGGCGACACCGGGCTGGCCGCGCTGCTCAAGACCAAGCGCGTGCGCAAGATCATCTGCTCGTTCCCGCGCCAGGCGGATTCCTACGTGTTCGACTCGCTCTACCACGCCGGCGAGATCGAGCTGGAGCTGGTGCCGCAGGGCAACCTGGCCGAGCGCATCCGCGCCGCCGGCGCCGGCATCGGCGGCTTCTTCACCCGCACCGCCTACGGCACGCCGCTGGCCGAGGGCAAGGAAACGCGCATCATCGACGGCCAGGGCTATGTGTTCGAAACCCCGATCCACGCCGACTTTGCGCTGATCAAGGCCGACACCGCCGACCGCTGGGGCAACCTGACCTACCGCAAGACCGCGCGCAACTTCGGCCCGATCATGGCGATGGCCGCCAAATGCGCGATCGTGCAGGTCAGCCGCGTGGTCGAGCTGGGCGAGATGGATCCCGAGCACATCGTCACGCCGGGCCTGTTCGTCAAGCGTGTCGTCAAGGTCGCCTGAGCGCGAATACAGGAGAAACAGCATGCAACGCCTGACCCGCGATCAGATGGCCGCCCGCGTGGCCAAAGACATTCCCGACGGTGCCGTGGTCAACCTCGGCATCGGCCTGCCCACCCTGGTCGGCAACCACCTGCCGGCCGACAAGGAAATCCTGCTGCACAGCGAAAACGGCCTGCTCGGCATGGGCCCCGCACCCGCCGCCGGTGAAGAAGACGGCGACCTGATCAACGCCGGCAAGCAGCCGGTGACGATCAAGCCGGGCGGCTCGTACTTCCACCATGCCGATTCGTTCGCGATGATGCGCGGCGGCCATCTCGACTTCTGCGTGCTGGGCGCGTTCCAGGTGTCGCAGCAGGGCGACCTGGCCAACTGGCACACCGGCGCACCGGGCGCCATCCCCGCCGTGGGCGGTGCGATGGACCTGGCGATCGGCGCCAAGCAGGTGTTCGTGATGATGGAGCACCTGACCAAGCAGGGCGAAAGCAAGATCGTGCCGACGTGCACGTATCCGCTGACCGGCATCGGTTGCGTGACGCGCATCTACACTGACCTTGCCACGCTCGACGTCACCGCCGACGGCCTGGTCGCGCGCGACCTGGTCGAGGGCCTGAGCTTTGACGAATTGCAGCGCCTGACCGGCGTGCCCCTGAAGCAGGCCTGAGCGCCGGCATCGATATCCATCACAAAGAGAGAGAGACGCACCATGACCGAAGCCTTTATCTGCGACGCCATCCGCACCCCCATCGGCCGCTACGGCGGCAGCCTGTCCGCGGTGCGCGCGGACGACCTCGGCGCGGTGCCGCTGAAGGCGCTGATGGCCCGCAACGCCAACGTCGACTGGAAGGCCGTCGACGACGTGATCTACGGCAATGCCAACCAGGCCGGCGAAGACAACCGCAACGTGGCGCGCATGTCGTCGCTGCTGGCGGGCTTGCCGCAGGACGTGCCGGGCGCCACCATCAACCGCCTGTGCGGTTCCGGCATGGACGCCACCGGCACCGCCGCGCGCGCCATCAAGGCCGGCGAGGCCCACCTGATGATTGCCGGCGGCGTGGAAAGCATGAGCCGCGCCCCGTTCGTGATGGGCAAGGCCACCAGCGCGTTCTCGCGCGATGCGCAGATCTTCGACACCACCATCGGCTGGCGCTTCATCAATCCGGCGATGCGCGCGGCGTATGGCGTGGACTCGATGCCCGAGACCGCCGAGAACGTCGCCACCGACTACAAGATCAGCCGCGAAGACCAGGACCTGATGGCGCTGCGCAGCCAGGAAAAGGCCTCGCGCGCACAGGCCGACGGCACGCTGGCGCAAGAGATCACCGCGGTCACCATCGCCCAGAAGAAGGGCGACCCGATCGTGGTCGAGCGCGACGAACACCCGCGCGCCACCAGCATGGAAGCGCTGGCCAAGCTGCGCGGCGTGGTCCGTCCTGACGGCACCGTCACCGCCGGCAACGCCTCGGGCGTGAACGACGGCGCCTGCGCGATCCTGCTGGCGAGCGAAGCCGGCATCAAGCAACACGGCCTGACCCCGCGTGCCCGCATCGTCGGCATGGCCACCGCCGGCGTGGCGCCGCGCGTGATGGGCATCGGCCCGGCACCGGCGACGCAGAAGCTGCTCAGGCAACTGGGCATGACGCTGGACCAGATCGACGTGATCGAACTGAACGAAGCGTTTGCCGCACAGGGCCTGGCCGTGCTGCGCGAACTGGGCGTGGCCGACGACGACCAGCGCGTCAACCCGAACGGCGGCGCGATCGCGCTGGGCCACCCGCTCGGCATGAGCGGCGCGCGCCTGGTCACCACCGCGATGTACCAGCTGCACCGCACCGGCGGGCGCTTCGCGCTGTGCACGATGTGCATCGGCGTAGGCCAGGGCATTGCGATGGTGATCGAGCGGGTTTAAGCCCGGTCGTTGTGTATTGCTGAGTGTTGTCTCCCCTCTCCCGCTTGCGGGAGAGGGGCCGGGGGAGAGGGCAGGCGAGCGTCAAGCATGACAGGCCTGCACTTCGTGGCGGCGCCCGCCCTCTCCCCAACCCTCTCCCGCAAGCGGGAGAGGGAGCAGGACAGCGGTAGTTTTTTTGAGTGAGTCCAAAGATGTCCCTCCCCGTAGCCACCCTCGTCACCGGCGGCAGTTCCGGCATCGGCCGCGCCATCTGTGAAATGCTGCTGGCCGATGGCGTGACCCAGGTGGTCAATGTCGACTACGCCGCGCCGGCGTGGTCGCATCCCAACATGACCTTCTTCCAGGCCGACCTGACCGACGCCGAGGCGACCCGCGACGCGGCGGAGCAGGTCACGTCGCGCTTTGCCGTCACGCGCCTGGTGAACAATGCCGGCGCCACCCGTCCCGGCACCGCCGACAGCGCCACCGTCGCCGACCTTGACTACGTGACCGGCCTGCACCTGCAGGCGCCCCTGTTGCTGCTGCAGGCCTGCCTGCCCGCGATGCGCGCCGCAGGCTTCGGCCGCATCGTCAACATGGCCTCTCGCGCCGCGCTGGGCAAGCCCGAGCGCGTGGTGTACTCGGCCACCAAGGCCGGCCTGATCGGCATGACCCGCACGCTGGCGATGGAGCTGGGCGGCGACGGCATCACCGTCAATGCCGTGGCGCCGGGCCCGATCGCCACCGAGCTGTTCCGCAAGAGCAATCCGGAAGGCGCGGAGCAGACCAAGCGCATCCTTGCCAGCATCACCGTCAAGCGCATGGGCACGCCCGAGGACGTGGCACGTGCCGCGCTGTTCTTCCTGTCGCCCGACAACGGCTTCGTCACCGGCCAGGTGATGTACGTGTGCGGCGGCACCACGCTGGGCGTTGCGCCGGTGTAAAGACCGGCCGCCTGCGCGACTCAAGCATTCAACAAGAAAAGACGTTAACCAAGCGTCACGCATGGCGGCCCGCAAACGGGCTGCCCACCGGCAGCGCGCGTGTGCGCGCTCCGTTCGGGAACGGCAATCACGCCATTCAGCACAACCTCCTGCGGTACCGATCACCGCCGGAACGATATAGCACCGGAGCATTACCGATGAGACAAGATTCCCAGACCTCCACCACGCGCCGCCGCCTGCTTGCAGCCGGCGTGGCACTGGCTACCACCATCGCCGGCTTTGCCGGCGCGGCCCACGCGCAGGGCGGCTATCCGACCAAGCCGATCACGCTGATCGTGCCGTTCTCGGCCGGCGGCACCACCGACATCCTGGCGCGCATCGTCGGCCTGCAGCTGGGCAAGGCGCTCGGCCAGCCGGTGGTGATCGACAACCGTCCGGGCGCGGGCGGCAACATCGGCGCCTCGCTCGCCGCCAAGGCCCCGGGCGACGGCTACACGCTGTTCATGGGCACCATCGGCACGCACGCGATCAACCAGTCGTTGTACTCCAAGCTGCCGTACGACCCGGTCAAGGACTTCGCCCCGATCAGCCGCGTGGCGATGGTGCCGAACCTGGTGGTCGCCAACCCCAAGGTGCCGGTCAACAACATCAAGGAACTGATCGCCTACGTCAAGGCCAACCCGGACAAGCTGTCGTACGGCTCGTCGGGCAGCGGCTCGTCGATGCACCTGTCGGGCGAGCTGTTCAACTCGATGACCGGCCTGCATATCCAGCACATCCCCTACAAGGGCAGCGCCCCGGCCGTGAACGACCTGCTGGGCAACCAGATCGGCCTGATGTTCGACAACATGCCGTCGTCGTACCCGCACGTGAAGGCGGGCAAGCTGCGCGCGCTGGCCGTGACTTCGGCCAAGCGCTCGCCGGCGCTGCCCAACGTGCCGACCGTGGCCGAATCGGGCGTGCCGGGCTATGAAGCCACCTCGTGGTTCGCGCTGTACGCCACCGGCGGCACGCCGCAGGCCATCGTCGACCGCCTCAACGCCGAAGTGGTGAAGATCCTCGCCATGCCCGACGTGAAGAAGCAGATGGCCGACCAGGGCGCCGAGCCCAACCCGGAAAAACCGGCGCAACTGGCCGCGTTCATGAAGTCGGAAACGGCCAAGTGGGCGAAGGTGGTGAAGGCTTCGGGGGCGACGGTGGATTGAGCTTCCGCCACGCTCTTGCTGTATAGCGCATCGAACCGGCCCATTGGGCCGGTTTTTTTTACTGCATCGTCAGCCGGTGTGGCTAAGGGTTTGCCGGCCCCTGCCGTAAGACAGGACTGCGCCCCATGCGACCCGGCGCGCCAGCCCGTTGATCCAGATCGATCTTCCCTTGCACGGCACGGTGTAGCATGGCGCGCGCCGCTGGCCGCGCCGCAGTGCGGGCCATGCGGCGGCGGCGCGCCTGGACCAGGGTGCCGCTCAATGACAACAGGGAGAAATCAAGTGAAGAACATCAAATCGTGCTGCCTGCTCGGCGTGGCCGCCGCGCTGCTGCTGGCAGGCTGCGCTACCGAGACCTCGACCGCCTTGCCGGTGCAGAAGGTGGAAAGCGCCAGCCGGCCCTACCACGGCGTGCGCACGCCGATTGCCGTCGGCAAGTTCGACAACCGCTCGAACTATATGCGCGGGGTGTTCTCGGATGGCATCGACCGCCTCAGCGGTCAGGCCAAGACCAGCCTGGTGACCCACCTGCAGCAGACAAACCGCTTCAACGTGCTGGAGCGCGAGAACCTGGCGGAAATCAAGCGCGAGGCGGCAATCAAGAACCAGGCGCAGCGCCTCAAGGGCGCCGACTATGTGGTGACGGGCGACATCACCGAGTTCGGCCGCAAGGAAGTCGGCGACGTGCAGCTGTTCGGCATCCTCGGCCGCGGCCGCGAGCAGGTGGCCTATGCCAAGGTCAATCTCAACGTCGTCAACATCAACACCTCGGAAGTCGTGTATGCCACCCAGGGGGCAGGCGAATACAAGCTGTCCAACCGCGAGGTGATCGGGTTTGGCGGTACGGCCAGCTACGACTCGACGCTCAACGGCAAGGTGATGGACCTGGCCATGCGCGAGGCAGTGAACAACCTGGTCAGCGCCATCGAGACGGGCGCCTGGAAGCCGGGCCCGCAATAAGCGGCAAGGTTCAACGCAACGAGAACAACAATGAAGAACACGGTCATGCTGCGCCGCGCAGCATTCATGTCAGCCGCCGGCAGTCTGCTGCTCGCCGGCTGCGCGGCACCCAAGCCCATGTATCAGTGGGAAGGCTACCAGGCACAGGTCTACGAGTATTTCAAGGGCGAATCCAAGGAAGCGCAGATCACGGCACTGGAAAGCGGCCTGCAGAAAATCAAGGCGCAGAGCGGTTCGGTGCCGCCGGGCTATCACGCCCAGCTTGGCATGCTGTACCTGAACATCGGCAAGGGCGATCAAATGATCAAGGAGTTCCAGACCGAAAAGACCCTGTTCCCGGAATCCACGCCCTATATGGATTTCCTGCTCAGGAATGTCAACAGCGACGCCCGCACGGAAATCAAGGCCGGCTCCACCGCCGCAAAGGACGTTACCGCCGCAGGGAGCACCCAATGATGCGCCGCCTTCTGACCTATGTCGCCGGCGTGGCCGTGGTCGTGCTGTTTGCCGGTTGTGCCGTGCCGACCAAGCAGGTGGATTACTCCGCCTTCAAGTCGAGCCGGCCGCGCTCCATCGTGGTGTTGCCGCCGCAGAATACCTCGCCCGACATCAAGGCCACCTATGCCATGCTGTCGCAAGCCACGGTGCCGCTGGCCGAATCGGGCTACTACGTGTTGCCCGTGGCGGTGGTCGACGAAACCTTCCGGCAGAACGGCCTGACGGTGCCGGACGATATCCATGCCGTGCCGGCGGCCAAGCTGCGCGAGATCTTCGGCGCCGACGCCGCGCTGTATATCACCGTGACCGAGTATGGATCCCGCTATCAGATCCTCAGCAGCGTGACGCGGGTGGCGGCCAACGCCAAACTGGTCGACCTGAAGAATGGCGACGTCTTGTGGTCCGGCACCGCGGTGGCGGCCACCGACAGCTCCAGCAGCGGCGGCGGACTGATCGGCATGCTGATCAGTGCGGCCATCACGCAGGCGATGAACCACACCTTGGACGCCAGCTATACCGTTGCAGGCAGCACCAGCTACCGGCTGCTGGCCGCGGGCCAGCCCGGCGGCTTGCTGTATGGGCCGCGTTCGCCTAAGTACCAGTCTGACTAAGTAGTAACGATCCGGTGCGCGTCAGCGGACGACGGCGGCGTCGAGGTCCCGTCGCAGACGCGCACACCACCGGCGCAACAGGCGGTTTGACAGCACCGCCGGCAGCGAACCGGCAAGGATCCGGTAAACCGCGCTGCGCGGTAGCCTGGACGCCTTTGCCGGATCCAGCCAGTCGTCGTTGTGGACCAGGCGCAGCAAGGTCTCCATGCCGATCAGCACGGGCCACAGGCACGCCAGCCGCAGCCGGACAAAGCGCACGGGAATGGCCAGCGTGTACGCCAGCGCCTCGTCGAAGTGTTCCAGAGTCTTGCGCACCAGCTCGAACATCAGGGGCCGCGCCCGCGCCGAGGCGTCCGAACCCAGCAGGTCCGGCACGAGCAAGCCGTGCCGTTCCAGCATTGTCTGAGGGATGTAGCAGCGGCCGATCCGCAGGTCCTTGCCGCAGTCGCGCAGCACGTTGGTCATTTGCAGGGCCTGACCGAAGCGAACGCCGCGGCGCAGCATGGTGCCGCTGTCTTCGATCGCAACCGGCACGTGTGCGATCGTCATGCACGTCCAGAACTCGCCCACGCATCCCGCGACCATGTAGGTATAGCGATCCAGCGCGTCGCAGTCGCCCAGCGCGGTCACGCGGCCGGAGCGTTCGTCGGGGAACGTGCGCAGGTCGAATTCCATGCCCTCGGTCAGCGTCGACACGATCTGCCGTACCGCTTGCCGGTCGGCCGCGCCGAGCCGCGTCAGCTCGGCCAGCGCAGGTCCCACCGATTCGAGCAGCAGGCGCTCGTCCGACTGTTCCTGGTGCCCGGCCACTTGCGCCGCGATATCGCTGGCAGCAGCCGCACCACCGGCGGTGTCGTTGATCTGCTCACGCAATGACAACAGCAGCGCCAGCCGCCGCTGCGGCGGGATCAGGGCGGTATCGGCAATCGTGTCGGCCGCACGCGCCAGCAGGTAAGCCAGCCCAACCGGATCGCGCATGCCGGCCGGCAGCACGCGCAGCGTCAGGTAGAACGAACGCGACACGCCTTTGAGCAGCGGACCGAGGAGGAATGCCCGGCTGGTGTCGCGCATGGGTGGTGACCTGTCCCTTGAGAAATTGGCGTGGATGCGCCCGCCTGGCAAGGCCACGGGCCGGGACATTGTACCCGCGGCGTCGCTCGCGCCTTGTCACAAAGGGGAAAGTTCCGGGCATGCAAGGGAAAGCGGAAAGTTGCACCGGGCCAGATGATTCCATCGTCGCGAAGGACATGCAGCCATCCATCGCAGACGACACGTCATGGCAGATGGAGCAGAGAAGACAACGTGGCGAAAGTCAACGCGTTGCTCAGGACGATGCCTTGCACAGATAGCGCTCGAACCATTGCGCCGCCAGGCGGGCCACCGACTGCAGCGCGCCGGGCTCCTCGAACAGATGGGAAGCGCCGGGTACGATCACCAGCTTCTTCGGACATGACAGGCTGGCGAAAGCCGACTCGTTCCGTTCCAGCACGCTGACATCGAGCCCGCCGACGATCAGCATGGTCGGTGTCGCCAGGCTGGCAAGGGCGTCGGCGCCTGCCAGGTCGACCCTGCCGCCGCGCGAGACGATGGCGCCGATCGGGATTGGCGACAGGCTGGCAGCCCGAATCGATGCGGCGGCGCCTATGCTGGCGCCGAAGTAGCCCAACTGAGCCGGCATGCCGGCCTGCTGCGTGACCCAGTTGGTGGCATGGGCAAGCCGCTCGGCCAGCAACGCGACGTCGAAGCGGATCGCCTGCACCTGGTCTTCGTCGGGCAGCAGCAGATCCATCAGCAAGGTGCCCATGCCGGCGCGATTGAGTTCGGCGGCCACGTAGCGATTACGGGGGCTATGGCGCGAACTGCCGGTGCCGTGCGCGAACAGCACCAATGCCGCGGCGCCCGGCGGCAGGGCGAGGACGGCTTGCAAGGTCACGCCGGCGGCCGGGATCGTCACCTCGGTGAGGTTGGCATCGCCATGCATGGTGCTGGCCTCCCATGGATGTAACGGATGCGGCCCCGAAGTGGAGGACGTTACAACCGGCCGCATCGCCATTCACTATAGGGCGGGCATGGCAGCGAGGCCAGCTACCGGTAGCCCAGTGATATCGCAGGTTGACCATCCCGGGCAAAGCGATAAGAATTTGCGATCACAGGCGCGAGCCTGACCTTGCATCCCCGCCCTGGTTTTTCCCATGATCCCACCCGTCAGCACCCTCCACGGCCGCCTCAAGATGCAGCACCTGCGCCTGCTGCTTGCGGTGGAGGAGCGCGGCTCGCTGCGCCAGGCCGCGGAAGCGCTGACGCTGACGCAGCCCGCGGTCAGCAAGATGCTGCAGGACATGGAAGACCTGCTCGGCGTGCCGTTGTTCGAGCGCCATGCGCGCGGGCTGCGGCCGACGCGCTTCGGGCTGGCGGCGACGCGCTACGCGCGGCTGGTGTTTGCGGATATGGGCGGCTTGCGCGACGAGCTGGTGGCGCTGGAATCGGGCAAGATCGGCCGCGTGCGCGTCGGCGCGGTGATGGCGCCGACGCCGGGGCTGCTTGCCGATGTGATCCGCCAGCTCAACCGCGATCACCCGCGGCTGGAGGTGGCGGTGCATGTCGAGACCAGCGACGTGCTGATGCCGCAGCTCGAGCGCGACCAGCTCGATCTCGTGCTGGGCCGGGTGCCGGATGGCTGGGACAGCAGCGGACTGGAGTTCGAGCAGCTGGGCGACGAGGGGTTGGCGATCGTGGTCGGGCCGCAGCATCCGCTGGCGCGGCGCCGCAAGCTGTCGTTCGCGGAGCTGACGCGCTATCCGTGGATCATGCAGCCGCGCCCCAGCCCGATGCGGGCGCTGATCGACCGCTCGTTCGAGGATGCCGGCGTGCCGGCGCCGCCGTCGACCATCGAGACCGCCGCGGTGCTGATGACCACCTCGTTGCTGGCGGACAGCGAACTGATCGCGGTGTTGCCGGAATCGGTCGCGGCCTACTATGGCCGGCTTGGCGCGCTGGCGGTGCTGCCGTTGCCGCTGCCGCGCAAGCTGGGGCCCTACGGCATCGTCACGCGGCGCGGACGCCCGCCGACCGCATCGATGAGCCTGCTGATCGATGCGTTGCGGGCGCTGTCGCGCTAGGCCTCAGCCGGCGCTGCCAGCCAGCTTGCCGTCCACGCGCCAGGCATGGCGCTGCGCGCTGTCCGGACGCAGCGACGCGGGCAACAGCCCGGCCGGCATGTCCTGGTAGCTCACCGGGCGCACGAAGCGCGCGATCGCCAGGCTTCCGACCGAGGTGCTGCGGCCGTCAGCGGTGGCCGGCCACGGCCCGCCATGCACCATCGCGTGGCCGACCTCGACGCCGGTGCCGAAGCCATTGACGAGGATGCGTCCCGCCAGCCGCTCCAGCGCGGGCAGGAACGGGCGGGCGGCGTCGTGGTCGGGCTCGTCGAGATGCAGCGCGGCGGTGAGCTGGCCTTCCAGCGAATCGATGACGCCTTTCATCTCGGCAAGATCGCGGCAGCGCACCACCAGCCCGGCGGCGCCGAACACTTCGTGGCGCAGTGCCGGTTCGGCGAGGAACGCCGCGGCGTCGGTGGTGAACAGTGCGGCCTGTCCTTGCGTGGCCGATCCCGCCGGGCCGCGCGCGACGGTCTGTACCTGCGCATGACCGGAGAGCGACGCGACGCCGGCGCAATAGGCGCGATGGATGCCGGGCGTCAGCATGGTCGCCGCGGGCAGCGTTGCCAGCCGCGCTGAAGCGGCCTCCAGGAAGCGGTTGAGGTCGTCCCCTGCAACGGCCAGCACCAGGCCGGGGTTGGTGCAGAACTGCCCGGCGCCGAGCGTCAGCGAATCGGCGAAGGCGGTGCCGATGGCTTCGGCGCGGCTGGCCAGCGCGTGCGGGAACAGCAGTACCGGGTTGACGCTGCTCATCTCGGCATAGACCGGGATCGGTTCGGAGCGGGCGGCTGCGATCGCCATCAGCGCCATGCCGCCCGCGCGCGAGCCGGTGAAGCCCACCGCCTTGATGCGCGGATCGCGCACCAGTCCCTGGCCGATTTCCAGGCCGGCGTCGAACAGCAGCGAGAACGTGCCTTCGGGCAGGTCCATGCCGGCCGCGGCTTGCTGGATGGCGCGGCCGACCAGCTCGGAGGTGCCGGGATGCGCCGGATGCGCCTTGACGATGACGGGGCAACCGGCGGCCAGCGCCGATGCGGTATCGCCGCCCGCCACCGAGAATGCCAGCGGGAAATTGCTGGCGCCGAATACCGCCACCGGCCCCAGCGGGATATGGCGCAGGCGCAGGTCCGGGCGCGGCAGCGGCTTGCGTTCGGGTTGGGCAGGATCCACGCGCAGTTCCAGGAAATCGCCCTGCCGCAGCAGGTTGGCGAACAGGCGCAACTGGCCCACGGTGCGGCCGCGCTCGCCTTCGATGCGGGCGCGCGGCAGGCCGGACTCGGCGACGCAGCGGTCGACCAGCGCATCGCCCAGCGCCAGGATGTTGGCGGCGATGGCTTCAAGGAAATTGGCACGGCGCTCGGGGGCGGTCTCGCGGTAGGCATCGAGCGCCTGCCAGGCGAGGGCGCAGGCGTGGTCGAGCTGCTGGGGCGTGGCGCCGCCGAAGGCAGGTTCCAGCTGGGTGCCGGTGGCGGCGTCGATGGCGTGGAGGGTGCCGTGGGTGCCGCGTGGTGACTGGCGGCCGATCAGGAGGTTGCCGGTGAGGGTCATGGTTGGTTTTTGAAGGCGTTGTGGAGCTTGCGTTCAGGACGGGCGGCGGCATGGCGTGCGCAGTGACTTCGTGGAGGCTCCGGCCCTCTCCCCAACCCTCCCGCGTGCGGGAGAGGGGCCGGGGGAGAGGGCCGGCGCTTCTCGATGCGAGGCGCTGGGATGACCGAAATCCTTACCGCCCCCACCGCAACACCATCGGATCCAGCCGCCGCGCAATCCGCATCAGCCCTTCGCGCGTGGCCGGGTGCATCGGCTGCAGCGGGTGGCGCACCGCGTCCGACGCGATCACGCCGCCTTCCTGCATCAGCACCTTGCTGGTGGCCAGCCAGCCCTGGCGGTTCTCGTAGTTGATCAGCGGCAGCCACTGCTGGTAGCGCTGCGCGGCCAGTTCGGCGTCGCCGGCCTGCCAGGCATCGAGGATCTGGCGGATGCCATCGGGAAAGCCTGCGCCGGTCATGGCGCCGGTGGCGCCGGCTTCCAGGTCGGCCATCAGCGTGATGGCCTCTTCGCCGTCCCACGGGCCGACGATGGCGTCGCCGCCCAGTTCGATCAGCTCGCGCAGCTTGGCCGCGGCCTGCGGCACCTCGATCTTGAAGTACGACACGTTGCCGATCTCGCGCGCCATGCGCGCCAGGAACGGCGCGCTCAGCGTGGTGCCGCTGACCGGCGCGTCCTGGATCATGATGGGGATATCGATGGCGTCCGAGACCGTGGCGAAGAATTCATAGATGCTGCGCTCGGGCATGCGGATGGTGGCGCCGTGGTAGGGCGGCATCACCATCACCATGGCCGCGCCGGCGTCCTGCGCCGCGCGGCTGCGCTCGGCGCACAGGCGCGAGCTGAAATGCGTGGTGGTGACGATCACCGGCACGCGGCCGTCGACGTGCTCCAGCACGGTCTTCATCAGTACGTTGCGCTCGTCGTCGCTCAGCACGAATTGCTCGGAGAAATTGGCCAGGATGCACAGACCGTGCGAGCCGGCATCGATCATGAAGTCGATGCAGCGGCGCTGGCCGTCGAGGTCGAGCCCGCCTTGCGCGTCGAAGATGGTGGGCGCCACCGGGAATACGCCGCGGTAGACGGTGGGGGTGGGGCTGCGGGTCATGGTCTCGCTCCGGCTGTCGATCAATGGGTCGGGCCAATATACGAGCCGTGCGGCGGGCTGTATATTGAATCCTTTCCATCTGTTGATCGCTTTTGCGACTCACCGATTTGTCATGAAATCCACCCTGGAAACCCTCATGGGCCGCCTGCGCGTGAAGCAGCTGCAGCTGCTGATCGCGCTGGATGAGCAGGCCTCCCTGCACCAGGCGGCCGCGGCCATGGCGATGACCCAGTCCGCGGCGAGCAAGTCGCTGCAGGAGCTGGAAAGCATGCTGGAGGCACCGTTGTTCGAGCGCTCGCGGCGCGGCATGCGCCCCAACGCCTTCGGCCATTGCGTGATTCGGCACGCACGCCAGCTGGTGGCGGACCTGGGCGCGATGTGCGACGAGGTGGCCGGCATCCGTGCCGGCAGCGGCGGGCGCGTCGCGGTCGGCACCATCATGGGCGCGGTGCCCGATGTGCTGGTGCCGGCGCTGGCGCAGTTGCGCCAGGCGCACCCGGAACTGGCGCTGGAAGTCATCGAGGACACCAGCCGCCGCCTGCTGGAACTGCTCGACGACGGCCACCTGGACCTGGTGATCGGCCGCTCGCTGGTCAGCGACGAGCCGGCCCGCTACCACTACCACCCGCTCGGCGACGAGCAGGTGGCGGTGGTGGTGGGACGTTCGCATCCGGCGCCGCGCGCGGCCTCGATGGGGTTTGCCGACCTCGCGGGCTATCGCTGGATCACGTATGCCGGCCATATGCCGATGCATGCGCTGCTGCAGCGCGAACTGGACCTTGCCGGCATCAGCTTTCCGGCCAATACGGTGTCGACCTCGTCGGCGTTCGTCACGGTGGCGATGCTGCAGGGCGATCCCGGCCTGGTGTCGCTGCTGCCGGCGGGCGTGGCCGCCATGTTCGTGCGCCAGAAGATGCTGCGCATCCTGCCCGTGCGGCTGCAGTCGCGCCAGCAGACCTTCGGCATTGTCACGCGGCGCGGGGGCGGCCTGTCGGCGGCGGCGCGGCAGCTGGTCGCTACCCTGAAAGCGGGTCCGACCACGTCCAGCGGGGCCGGCGCCAAGGTATAACGCCAGGTGATCGCCAGTTCAAAAAACATCAGTAGTGGCGAATCACTGATGCTCCTATAGTCTGGCCATCCGCGCCGCAGAGCCGGACAGCAAACGACGGAGACAGGCAATGAAGACATGGATCGCCGGCGCACTCGCCGGCCTCGCCACGGTGGCCGCCGCGGTAGGGGTAACGACGGGCGCGGCATGGGCCCAGGACACGCGGCCGGTGCGGCTGATGGTGGGCGCCGCCCCTGGCGGCGGTACCGACGTGATGGCGCGTATCGTTTCCGACAAGCTTGCCGCGCAGCTGAAGCAGCCGGTGGTGGTGGACAACCGCCCCGGCGCGTCCAACACCATTGCCGCGGACATCACCGCCAAGGCGCCGGCGGACGGCAATACGCTGCTGATGGGCGTGGTCACCTCGCAGGCGATTGCGCCGCACCTGCTCAAGCTGCAGTTCGATCCGCTCAAGGACCTGGCGCCGGTGGCGCTGGTATCGACCGTGCCCAATGTGCTGGTGGTCAACACCCAGGTGACGGCGCGCGACGTCAAGGCGCTGGTGGCGCAGATCCAGGCGAATCCGGACAAGTTCCGCTACAGCTCGTCGGGGGTCGGCAGCACCCAGCACCTGGCCGGCGCGGCCTTTGCGCGCCAGATCAAGGGCAAGCTGCTGCATGTGCCTTACAAGAGCAGCAGCAGCGCGCTGGTGGACCTGATGGGCGGCCAGGTGGACCTGAGCTTCGAGACCATGCCGTCGGTCATCGGCCATATCAAGGCCGGCAAGCTGCGCGCGCTGGCGGTGACCGCCGACCAGCGCTCGGCCCTGTTGCCCAATGTGCCCACGCTGGCTGAGGCGGGCGTGCCCGGCATCCAGATGAGCGCGTGGTACGGTGTCTATGCGCCGGCCGGCACGCCGCCGGCGACGCTGCAGAAGCTGGGCACCGCGCTGTCGACCGTGATCAAGGATCCGGATACCGTGCGCAAGCTGGCCGACGTGGGGGCCGTACCCGGCGCGCTGACCGCTTCGCAATTCGATGCCTTCTCGCGCGCCGAATATGCGCGCTACGGCAAGCTGATCGCCGAACTGGGCGTCAAGCTCGACCAATAACATCTACGGAAGCCTCATGCATTCCCGTCCAAGAATCGCCATGGTGCTGGGCGACCCCGCCGGCATCGGTCCCGAACTGATCGCCAGGCTGCTGGCCGATGCCGGCACCGCCGCGCAGGCCGAGATCCTGCTGATCGCTGACCGCGCCGAATGGCGCCACGGCATGCAGGTCGCCGGGGTTGAACTGGCACTGGCCGAGAGCGATGTGCCGGCGTTCGCCACCGACGGCCAGCCGCGCCTGTACCACTGGCAGTTGCCCGAAAACCCGGTGTATGCGCGTGGCGTGGCCAGCGCCGAAGGCGGGCGCTACAGCCTGGGCACGCTGGCGTTGGCACTGGAGCTGGCGCAGGCCGGACAGGCCGACGCGATCCTGTTCGGGCCGCTGAACAAGAGTTCGCTGCACGCCGCCGGCATGGCCCACAGCGACGAGCTGCACTGGTTCGCCGAGCAGCTTGGCTACAGTGGCGACTTCTGCGAGTTCAATGTGCTGGACGGCCTGTGGACTTCGCGCGTGACCTCGCACATCGCGCTCAAGGACGTGCCGGCGATGATCACGCCGGAACGCGTCGGCGCCGCCATCGACCTGATCGACCAGGCGCTGCGCCGCGCCGGCATGGCGAGCCCGCGCATCGCGGTATGCGGCCTGAACCCGCACAACGGCGACAACGGTGCCTTCGGCCGCGAAGAGATCGATGTGATTGCCCCGGCCGTCGCCGCGGCGCGCGAGCGTGGCGTGAATGCCGACGGCCCGTTCCCGGCCGACACCATCTTCCTGAAGGTGCAGGGCGGGCCGTCGCAGCGGCAGTTCGACGCCATCGTCACCATGTACCACGACC
Organism: Cupriavidus alkaliphilus; assembly: GCF_014191175.1. Classification (NCBI taxonomy): domain Bacteria; kingdom Pseudomonadati; phylum Pseudomonadota; class Betaproteobacteria; order Burkholderiales; family Burkholderiaceae; genus Cupriavidus; species Cupriavidus alkaliphilus. Next base: position 61,109 of record NZ_JACHWE010000005.1, read on the forward strand.
AGGGACAGATCGGCATCAAGCTGATGGGCTTCTCGCGCGGCGTGACGGTGCAGGGCGGGCTGCCGGTGCCGATCACCACGCCGGCGCACGGCACTGCCTTCGACATCACGCAGCAGGGCCGCGCCGATCCCGGCGCCACGCTACAGGCGTTCCAGATCGCCTGCCGCATGGGTGCGCAGCGGCGCGCCGCCGCGCAAGCCTAGCCACTCTTATCCATACCGGATCACAGCATGACCGCCCCCCGGCGCGGCCGGGGAGCGTTCGTGCCAACGCATTGCCATCAGGAGCTGAAATTGAAGATCACCAACGTCCGCGCCCGCGTCTTCGAATGGAAGGGCAAGACCGTGCCGCCGCAGGCGCACTTCTGCACCAACGCCACCGACATCCTGTTCGAGCGCGGCGACGCCATGGGCTCGTTCCGCTTCCACGGCTGGATGGTGGTCGAGATCGAGACCGATACCGGCCTGGTCGGCATCGGCAACTGCGCGCTGGCCCCGCGCGTGGCCAAGCAGATCGTCGACCAGTACCTGGCCCCGGTGGTGATCGGCCAGGATCCGTTCGACAACGAATACCTGTGGCAAAAGATGTACCGCCGCACCCACGCCTGGGGCCGCAAGGGCATCGGCATGGCGGCGATCTCGGCGGTCGATATCGCGCTGTGGGACCTGATGGGCAAGGCCGTGGGCAAGCCGGTGTTCAAGCTGCTGGGCGGACGCACCAAGGAAAAGATCTGGTGCTATGCCTCCAAGCTCTACAACAACGACGACCGCGATGCCTTCCTGGCCGAAGCGCAGGGCTACCTGGACCAGGGCTTTACCGCGATGAAGATGCGCTTCGGCTACGGCCCCAAGGACGGCCCCGCCGGCATGCAGAAGAACATCGAGCAGGTGCGCTTGCTGCGCGAGCTGGTCGGCGACGGTGTCGACATCATGCTGGAATGCTACATGGGCTGGACGCTCGAATACGCGCGCCGCATGCTGCCGCGCCTGGCCGAGTTCAATCCCCGCTGGCTGGAAGAGCCGGTGATCGCCGACGATATCGAAGGCTATGTCGAGCTGAAGAAGGCAAGCCCGTTCCCGATCTCCGGCGGCGAGCACGAGTTCACCTCGTACGGCTTCAAGGACCTGCTGGAGCGCCGCGCGGTGGACGTGATCCAGTACGACACCAACCGCGTCGGCGGCATCACCGCGGCGCAGAAGATCAACGCCATGGCCGAGGCCTGGTCGGTGCCGGTGATCCCGCACGCCGGGCAGATGCACAACTACCACCTGACCATGGCGTCGACCGCGTCGCCGATGGCCGAGTACTTCCCGGTGCACGACGTCGAGGTCGGCAACGAGCTGTTCTACTACATCTTCAAGGGCGACCCCGCGCCGGACAACGGCTACCTGCAGCTTGACGACAACCTGCCGGGGCTGGGGCTGGAGTTGAACGAGGCGTACTTCAGCCAGTTCCATATCATCGGCTGACGAATGGCTGTTGCTGGCTGACTGGCCTTGGCGCACTACAATCAAGAGGCATCAAGGGAGCCGTTGCCCTTGTCCTGGAGTTCGCCATGGCCAGATCCCGCCGTCTGCTGGCCGCCTGCGCGGCGCCCATGGGCCTGATGTGTGCCATCGGTGCCATCCATGCCTTCGCCGCGCCGCCTGCCGGAACGCTGACAGTTTCCTTCCCCCATCCCGACACCTACACCGATGCCGCCTACCGCAGCGCATACGGCAGCGACCGCGAGCGCGCGCAGGTGATGAACGATATCCGCCGCCACTTCGACGAGCTGGCGGCGCGCTACCTGCCGCAGGGCTATGCGCTGAATATCGAGGTGCTGGATGTCGATCTCGCGGGACATTTCGAGCCATGGCGCGTGCGCGGCTATGAGGTCCGCATTGTGCGCGACGTCACCTGGCCGCGCATGACGCTGCGCTATGCACTGCGCGGCAGCGACGGTGCCGTGATCGGCAGCGGCGAGCAGCGCATCTCTGACCAGGCCTTCAACATGGGCGTCAACGCCTACAGCCAGGGCGACAGGCTGCGCTATGAAAAGGCGATGATGGACCGCTGGTTCGACGAGACCATCAGGCGCCGGATCGCAGCGCGCGAGAGCGGGCAGGGATGATCGGCGCTGCCCCTATTGGCCGTAGATGCGCAGCGCCGTTTCGCGCAGCGCCTCCGCAACCAGCAGCGCGCCGGGCGACATCAGCCGGTCGGTCGGCGTGATCAGGCCGAAGTCGTCCATATGGCAGGGCATGGCCATCGGCAGCACTTCCACCATGCCGAACGCCGCGTAGTACTGCGCGACATCCGCCGTCAGCACCGCGATCATGTCTGACTGCGTCACCATGCGCGTCAGGAACAGCAGCGCGGCGGTTTCCACCACGTTGGTCGGCGGCGCCAGGCTGGCGCGCTGGAACATCAACTCGAAGCGGTGGCGCAGCACCGTGCCGGCCGGCGGGATCAGCCAGGCGGCGTCGGTGGTGTCGGCCAGCGCCAGGGTGGGCACCGCCAGCATCGGGTGGCCGGGCCGCACCACGGCGCAGACCGGCTCTTCCGCCATCGGCTCGTAGCGCAGCCGGCCCTTGTCGTGCTCGGGAAACAGACGCGCGACCACCATGTCGAGCTTTTCCTGGCCGAGCCGGTCGAGCAGCACGTTGCTGTTGTCGATCTCCACCGAGACCCGCAATCCCGGATAGCTTGCCTTCACCCGCGCGATCGCCGGCGGCAGCAGCCGCACGCCTGGCGAGGTGATCGCGCCGATCGCCACATGGCCGAGCCGGCCCGCCTTCAGCGCCAGCACTTCCTCGCGCGCCTGGTTCAGGCTGCCGATCACCGCGCGCGCATGCCGGATCATCGCGCGGCCATAGTCCGTCGGCGCCATGCCGCGGGGCAGGCGCTCGAACAGCGGTACCGACAGCATCTCCTCCAGCTCGCGCAGCAGCTTGGAAGCGGCCGGCTGCGTCATCGCCAGCCGTTCCGCCGCGCGGTGGATGCTGCCTTCGTCGGCGACGGCCAGCAATAGCAGCAGCTGGCGCGTCTTGAGGCGGGTGTGGTTGTGCCAGGCCGGTGGCGCGTGGACCGCATCAGCCGTGTCAGAAAAGGTTGAGGCTTCCATAGGGTAAATACCAATGCCGATATCGATATGGCAAACGCCGAACTCTTCATTAGTAGCATATCGGCCAGCTGCATACACTCCGTCCGACAAATAACAACGAACGGAGACAGCCTGGTTGCGCCGCCATGATGCGATGCCGCTGGATCCGTCGTCCCTGCCATCTTCGCCGCCGGGCCCCGGCGGCCCCTCGCACCAGGAACAACATGTCGGATTCCAAGGACAAGCAACGCAAGCCGCTGCGCTCGACGGCGTGGTTCGGCACCGCCGACAAGAACGGCTTCATGTATCGCAGCTGGATGAAGAACCAGGGCATTCCCGACCACGCCTTCGACGGGCGCCCGGTGATCGGCATCTGCAACACGTGGTCGGAACTCACGCCATGCAACGCCCACTTCCGCAAGCTGGCCGAGCACGTCAAGCGTGGCGTGTATGAAGCCGGAGGCTTCCCGGTCGAATTCCCGGTGTTCTCCAACGGCGAATCCAACCTGCGCCCGACCGCGATGCTGACGCGCAACCTGGCCGCGATGGACGTGGAAGAAGCGATCCGCGGCAACCCCATCGATGCGGTGGTGCTGCTGACCGGCTGCGACAAGACCACGCCCGCGCTGCTGATGGGCGCGGCCAGCTGCGACGTGCCGGCCATCGTCGTCACCGGCGGGCCGATGCTCAACGGCAAGCTCGACGGCAAGGACATTGGCTCGGGCACCGCGGTGTGGCAGCTGCATGAATCGCTGAAGGCGGGCGAGATCAACCTGCACCAGTTCCTGTCGGCCGAGGCCGGCATGTCGCGCTCGGCCGGCACCTGCAACACCATGGGCACCGCCTCGACCATGGCCTGCATGGCCGAGGCCCTGGGCACCTCGCTGCCGCACAATGCCGCGATTCCCGCGGTCGATTCGCGCCGCTACGTACTGGCGCACATGTCCGGCATCCGCATCGTCGAGATGGCGCGCGAGGACCTGACGCTGTCGAAGATCCTGACGCGCCAGGCGTTCGAGAACGCGATCCGCGTCAACGCCGCGATCGGCGGCTCGACCAACGCCGTGATCCACCTGAAGGCGATCGCCGGGCGCATCGGCATGCCGCTGGAGCTGGAAGACTGGAGCAACGTGGGGCGCGACACGCCGACCATCGTCGACCTGATGCCGTCGGGCCGCTTCCTGATGGAAGAGTTCTACTACGCCGGCGGCCTGCCCGCGGTGCTGCGCCGCATGGGCGAGGCCGGCCTGCTGCCGCATCCGGGCGCGCTGACCGTCAACGGCAAGGCGATCTGGGACAACGTCAGGGATGCGCCGATCACCAACGACGAAGTCATCCGCCCGCTGGACCAGCCGCTGATCCGCGACGGCAGCATCCGCATCCTGCGCGGCAACCTGTCGCCGCGCGGCGCCGTGCTCAAGCCGTCGGCGGCGACGCCCAGGCTGCTGCGCCACCGCGGCCGCGCGGTGGTGTTCGAGAACCTGGAGCATTACAAGGAGCGCATCGTCGACGAGTCGCTCGAGGTCGACGAGAACTCGGTGCTGGTGCTCAAGCGCTGCGGGCCGCGCGGCTACCCGGGCATGGCCGAGGTCGGCAACATGGGCCTGCCGCCGAAGCTGCTGCGCCAGGGCATCAAGGACATGGTGCGCATCTCCGACGCGCGCATGAGCGGCACCGCCTATGGCACCGTGGTGCTGCACGTGGCGCCGGAAGCTGCCGCCGGCGGGCCGCTGGCGATCGTGCGCGACGGCGACTGGATCGAGCTCGACTGCGAGGCCGGGCGCCTGCACCTGGATATCGATCCCGCCGAGTTCGAACGCCGCATGGCCGACGTGCAGCCGCTGCAGGCGCCCGCCGACGGCGGCTATCGCAAGCTCTACGTCAACCACGTGCTGCAGGCGGACGAGGGCTGCGACCTCGACTTCCTGGTCGGCTGCCGCGGACGCGAGGTGCCGCGCCACTCGCACTGATCCACCCGGTTGCATTGAAGGCGCGCGGCCCCGGCGGTGCGCGCGCGACCCCTTACAAGAACAGAGGAGACTAGCCATGCAAGGCACACAGACCGCGCCGCTGGCGCGCGCCGTCCCAGGACAGGAAACCGGCGCACAGGCGCAGGAAGAGACCCGCATCATCGGCATGCTGGTGCGCCGGCTGATCCCGTTCCTGGCGCTGATCTACGTGGTGGCGTATATCGACCGCTCGGTGGTCGGCTTCGCCAAGCTGCACATGAACGCGGCCATCGGCATCAGCGATGCGGCGTACGGCCTGGGCGCGGGTTTGTTCTTTATCGGCTATTTCTTGTGCGAGGTGCCCAGCAACCTGGCGCTGGAACGCTTCGGCGCGCGCCGCTGGTTTGCGCGCATCCTGTTCACCTGGGGCGTGATCACCATGGCGATGGCGTTCACGCAGGGCGCGCACAGCTTCTACGTGCTGCGCTTCCTGCTGGGCGCGGCCGAGGCCGGCCTGTACCCGGGCATCCTGTACTTCCTGACCAAGTGGTTCCCGATGCGCCATCGCGCGCGCATCATCGGACTGCTGGTGCTGGCCCAGCCGATCGCGCTGATCATTACCGGACCGATTGCCGGGCTGGTGCTGTCGACGCAGGGGCTGTTCGGCATGTCCAACTGGCAGACGCTGTTCGTGCTGAGCGGCCTGCCGGCCGTACTGCTGTGCCTGCCGACGCTGCGCATCCTGCCGGAATCGCCCGCCAGCGCCGCATGGCTGGCATCGGCCGACCGCGCCTGGATCGAGCGCGAACTCGCCGCCGACCAGGCCGCCTACGCGCTCAAGCCGCACGGCAACCCGCTGCAGGCGCTCAAGGACAAGCGCGTGCTGCTGCTGTCGCTGCTGTTCCTGCCGTTCCCGCTGAGCATCTACGGGCTGTCGCTGTGGCTGCCGACCATCATCAAGCAGTTCGGCGTGACCGATGCCATGACCGGCCTGCTGTCAGCGGTGCCCTACCTGTTCGCCGTGGTCGGCCTGTACCTGGTGCCGCGCCACTCGGACCGCAAGGGCGAGCGCTACGGCCACATCGTGGTGGTGTCGGGGATGGCTGCGATCACCATGGCGCTGAGCGCATGGGTGCAGTCGCCGGTGCTGCAGTTCCTGTTTATCTGCCTGACCGCGTTCTCGATCTATTCGATCCAGGCGGTGGTGTGGGCGCTGCCCGGCGAATTCCTCACCGGCGCCAGCGCCGCGGTGGGCATCGCCACCATCAACTCGCTGGCCAATCTGGGCGGTTACTTCGGGCCCTATGGCATCGGCGTGATCAAGGACGCCACGGGCAGCCTCGCGGCCGGGCTGTACTTCCTGGCGGCAATGCTGCTGTTTGCGGTAGGGATGGCCTTCGTGGTGCGCGCGGCGCTGCGGCCGGCGGCGGGGCGGGCCTGACCGGGCCGCCGCCCACCGGATCAGGGCCGCCGCTTCTTCCATTCGTAGTCGGGCGGCGGATCGGCCGCCCCGGCACGGCCGACCGAGTCGGGGTTTTCCGAGCACAGCGTGACAAAGCTGACCGGCTCGCCAGCGTGCTGGCGCTGGCGCAGCGCCTCGGTAAAGCGCAGCGCTTCGCGCATGGCATCGCTGGGGAAAGACTGCGCATGCGGCGTCAGTCCGGTGCCGAGGGCTTCGGACCAGTAGACCATGTACATAAGGCTTCCTTTTGCTTGGCAGAGCTTGCCCGGCTTGCTGCAACCTTCGTTCCCGCTGCCGCGGCGGCGCGCAAGGGAATGCCGGGTGTACCGGGGCTCCCGATTGCAAACCCTTCCTGCGCCTTTTGCAAGCTTTGGCATGTCGCGGGCACAATGGGCGCTTGCCGCGCGCCCCTGCACCCAGGCACGGATGCCGCTGTGCCTTCTTGGTCTCGTCCCATGCCCGATATTGCGCTGATACCTGCCACCGCCGCCGATGCCGACCGGCTTGCCGCCATGCACGCCGCCAGCTGGCAGCACACCTATCCCGGCATGCTGCCGGACGCTTACCTGCGCGTGCACGCCTTCCCCGAACGCCTGGCGGCCTGGCGCGCGCGTATGCACGACGGCGCCGATGGTCCGGCCGAGGTCACGCTGGCGCTGGTCGACGGCGTGACCGCCGGCTTTGCCTGCCTGCTGCCGCAGGCCGACTCGCGCTTCGGCATTTACCTGGACAACCTGCATGTCCTGCCGGGCTACCATGGCCAGGGACTCGGCAAGCGGTTGCTGGCGCATTGCGCGCAACGCGTTGCGCAAGGCTGGCCGGGGCAGCCGCTGTTCCTCTATGTGCTGGAGGCCAATACGCAGGCGCGCGAGTTCTACCAGCGGCTGGGCGGCACGGAGTCGGAACCGTTCGAGGACGATTTCCATGGACCCGGCCTGCGCGTGATGGTGCGGCGCGTGACCTGGCCCGACGTGGCGGCGCTGGCCGCGCGGCTCGCGTAAGGCAGCATGGCGGCGCGGCGGGCGTTGCCATGCCGCGCGCCACTGGCCTACCATCGCCGGCATGCCAACCGGAGACCACCCGCCATGACGCCATCGATCGCCCACCCGCAGCCCATCCGTGCGCATCTGGCACGCGCCCTGGCCGCCGCCGCCCTCGCGATGCTGGCCGGCTGCGCCGGTACGCCAGCAGCGCCGCCCGTCGCGGGCAAGGCCGCCGCTCCCTCGCAGTGGCAGCGCGTGCATCTTGGCGCCGGCTATGACTTCCCCGTCTATGCCAACCACCGGCTCGACGGCGACCTGTCAAGCATCCGCGAAGTCGTGCTGGTCCAGCATGGCTTGCAGCGCAACGGCGATGATTACTATGCCGCCGGCGCGGCACTGCTGAAGGCCAGCGGCCGCAACCCGGACGAGGTGCTGCTGGTCGCGCCGAATTTTGCCGGCACGCCGGACGGGAACAAAGGCTTTGCCGGCATGCCGCACTGGTCGGTGCAGGGCTGGATCAGCGGCGAGGATGCGGTCGAGGGGCCGGCTCGCGTTAGCTCGCTGCAGGTGCTGGACGATCTGCTCGCGTTTTTCACCGACAAGGCGCGGTTGCCGCAGGTGCGCAAGGTGACGGTGGCCGGCCACTCCGGCGGCGCGCAGATCGTGCACCGCTACGCGGTGCTCAACAATGTCGACGAGCGCATCCGCGCCGGCGGCATCGACCTGCGCTATGTCGTGGCCAATCCGTCGTCGTATCTGTATTTCACACCGGTGCGGCCGGCTGGCGCCGACGGCAAGTCGTTCGCGCCGTATGACCGGGTCCGTTGCCCGGACTACGACAAATACCGCTACGGCATGCAGGACATGGTGCCGTATGCCAAAGGCGCCGACGGCATGGCGCTGTACCGGCGCTATGCCGGGCGCGAGGTCACCTATCTGGCCGGCACCGAGGACAACGATCCCAACCACCGCGTGCTGGACAAATCGTGCGGCGCCGAGGCCGAGGGTCCCACGCGGCTGCAGCGTGCGCGCGGCTACCTGCGCTACGAGCGTTACCTCGCCGGCCCGGGCCTGGTCATCCGCCACCAGGCGTATGAAGTCGTGGGCGTCGGGCACGACCAGGCGCGCATGTTCGGTTCGCAGTGCGGGGCGCGAGCCGTGTTCGGCATGCCCGAGGCAGCCAATGGCGGCGGTGCGGCCTGCCGTGCGCCGCAGCCCTGAGGCCGGCACGCGCCGATACCGTCACGCCAAGAAAAAACCCGCGAAGTTCGCGGGTTCAAGTCCCTGCCCGCAGGATCGGGCTCGGAGGAGACAACCACAGGGAAACAGTGGCGTGCGCAATCAGCGCAGGTTGTATTTGACGACCTGTTCTTCGACGCCGACAAAACGTACCAGCTGGCGCAGGCCGCTGGGATATTCCTTGATATGGTGCCCGTCAGGCGTATCGGGCAGGCGGTAATAGACTGGGGCCTTTTCGTGCAATGGCGCCAGCAGGCCGAGCGGGCGCGCGGCGGCCTCCCAGGGCACGTCGCGGTCTTCGGCTAGCAGGATTCTTCCGGTCATGGACACACTCCAAAGTTCTGCATGGTGCGGCCGGGGGCGGATCGTTTTTGCTCGCACAGCTTCAATGTATGGAATGTATGGCACATCGGCCGGAAATGCCATTCAGCGTTTTTTAATTCTGTCTGGCGGGAAATTTCTTAACTGACAAAATCGACGAATATATCGTTACCCGCCATATTGCGCCGGCGCCTTTCGGGCACCGGCGCGGCATTGCGCTACCATAGCGCCAGTTTTTGAAAGTGCGGTGACCGGCGCGCCTGCCGGCACGCTGCGCTGTCCGAATCCACTCCGATAATCCCCGCGCCCAGCAGACGCATGTCGACCCAGCACGCCTTGTTGATCTCCCTGATCGAAAAGCCTTCGTCCGGTTACGACCTGGCGCGGCGCTTCGACCGCTCCATCGGCTATTTCTGGCATGCCACGCACCAGCAGATCTATCGCGAACTGGGCCGCATGGCGGACAACGGGTGGATTGCCGCCGATGAAAGCGACGGCGCCGAAAACGACGGTGGGCCCGACCGGCGCAACCGCAAGAAGGTCTACCGCGTGTTGCCCGCGGGCCGTGAAGAACTGGCGCGCTGGGTGCTGGCGCCGGGCGCGGGCCTGGACCAGCGCGAGGAGATCCTGGTCAAGCTGCGCGCCGATGCGGTGATCGGGCCGCTCGGCCTGGGCGACGAGATGCGGCGCTTGATCGCGCTGCACCGCGCCCGTCTCGAGACCTACCTGGCCATCGAGCGGCGCGATTTCTCGGCGCCGGACATGGACCGCGCGCAACAGCTGCGCTATACGCTGCTGCAGCGCGGGATCCGCTTCGAAACCGACTGGGTAGCCTGGGGCGAGGCCCTGCTGCCGCTGCTGTAGCGCGCCGGCGCAAGGGCCTGCGCGCTCAGGCCAGGTCGACCGCGCGCGTGCCGGCCGGGCTGGCTTCGCCCAGGCCCAGGCGGCGGCGCGCCAGCGCGTATTCCTCGGCAAAGCGGCGCACCAGCTCGGCGGCGGGCACCACGCGCTTGATCGCGCCGACGCCCTGGCCAGCGCCCCAGATATCCTTCCACGCCTTCACGCTGGTCGAGCCGAAGTTCATCTTCGACGGGTCCGATTCCGGCAGCGCGTTCGGGTCCAGCCCGGCGCGCTCGATGCTGCCGCGCAGGTAGTTGCCGTGCACGCCGGTAAACAGGTTGGAATACACGATGTCGTTGGCATTGCTGTCGACGATCATCTGCTTGTAGCCGTCCTGCGCGTTGGCCTCCTGCGTGGCGATAAAGGCCGAGCCGATATAGGCCAGGTCGGCGCCGGCGGCCTGCGCGGCCAGGATGGCGTCGCCGCTGGAGATGGCGCCCGACAGCAGCAGCGGGCCGTCGAACCATTCGCGGATCTCGTGCAGCAGCGCGAACGGCGACAGCGTGCCGGCATGGCCGCCCGCGCCGGCGGCCACGGCCACCAGGCCGTCCGCGCCTTTTTCGATCGCCTTGCGCGCGAAGGCATTGTTGATGACGTCATGCAGCACGATGCCGCCGTACGAGTGGACCGCGTCGTTGACTTCCTTGCGCGCCCCCAGCGACGTGATCACGATCGGCACCTTGTAGCGCACGCACAGTTCCAGGTCATGCTCGAGCCGGTCGTTGGACTTGTGCACGATCTGGTTGACCGCGAACGGCGCCGACGGGCGCTCCGGGTGCTTCGCGTCGTGCTCCGCCAGCTCGGTGGTGATGCGGTCCAGCCATTCCTCCAGCTTGGGCGCCGGGCGCGCGTTCAGCGCGGGGAACGAGCCGACCACGCCGGCCTTGCACTGGGCGATGACCAGGTCGGGGTTGGAGATGATGAACAGCGGCGAGCACACCACCGGCAGCGAAAGCCGGTTCTGAAGCTGGACGGGAAGGGCCATGGGGAAGTCTCCTGGGTAATTCCGATGGATTCGGTGAAGCGATGCGGTGGCGCTGTCGGCTGGCGCGCGTCAGGCGGCGCCGGTCAGCAGGTGTTTCTGGCTGGCCAGGCGCGCGGCCATGGCGGCGGCCAGCGCCTCCAGGCCGGAGCGCGGGCGCACCATGACCTCGAACTCCGCAATCCGGCCGGCGTCGTCGAAGCGGATCATGTCGATGCCCTTGAGCGCCTTGCCCTCCACGCTGGCGCTGAACTCCAGCACCACGCTGTGGCCGTCCTCGCTGACAAAGCTGCGGTGGTAGCGGAAGTCCTGGAACACCTGGTTCACGGTGGTCAGCACCAGCGCGATAGCGGCGCGGCCGGGGTACGACGTGTGCGCGACCGGCGAGCGGAACACCACCTCATCGGCGACGATGGCATCGAGCCCGGCCATCGACTGGGTGGCGATCATCTGGTGCCAGGCGTCGAGCGAAGCCTGGGCGGCGGGGAGCAGGGCAGTGGTCACGGGGTCTCCTGGCAGGGCGCGGTAGGTTGCTGCAATCTCGTTCCGATCATGTGCAAACTCTATGCAACCAGTTGCATAGTGGATCGAAAGGTAGCACGCCGCGTGGCCCGCTGCAAGGTCGGCACGCGCCTGGCGGCGCGCAGTGACGCGTTGTCTACAATAGTCGGGATCGTCCGCCGGCCGCCGGCCTGATGCGGCAGAGCAGGAGAATCCGTGACCACCAAGCCCAGTGCCGCCCAGCTCGAGCAGGCGGCCTTGTTCGATGCCGACCTGGCCGCCTGGGGCGACCACCCCGAGCGCGCGTTCGACGGCTGGCTGGCGCAGCACGGTTTTCGCCACGGCACCAGCGTGGTCTACCGCGCCATGTGGGGCAAGCTGCTGCGCTGGTCGGCCGAGCGCGGCCTGCCGCCGCTGAGCTGGTCCGCCGAGCAGATCGGCGAATTCCTGGACGCGCAGCAGTTGCACAAGTCGCACCGCTACCGCTATGCGCGGCTGATCGAACGGGTGTTCCACCACCTGTCCCGCCTGCGCGAGGGCATGCACAACCCCGGCAGCCAGGCGGTGCGCGCCCATCTGGCCGAGGGCGAGAACGATCCCACCGCCTTCCTGCTGCCCGGCGAGCGCGACCTGCTGGTGGCGCGCATCCTCGGCCCGGCCGGCGCGCCGGGCGGCGACACCGGCGCCGCGGCGTCGCCGACGCAATGGAAGCGCGCGCGCGACGCGGCGCTGCTGGCCGTGCTGCTCGGCGGCGGCCTGAAGGTGGCCGAGGCGCGCGCGCTGCGCATCGACGTGATCGCCGATGGCGCGCCCGGGCGGATGGCGCTGCGCATGGTGCGCCCGGACAACGGCCGCGCCTACACGGTGCCGCTGTTCCCGCTGGCGCATGCGCCGCTGCGTGCCTGGCTGGCGCTGCGCGAGGCCTCCGGCACGCTCGGCAGCCTGGTGTTTCCGGCCATGCCGACGGGGCGGCCGATGCATGCGGCGTCGGTCTACCGGCGCGTGGAAATCCTGCTGGATGAAGCCGGCGTGCTTGCCGGGCGCAGCGAACGCGCGTCGCCGCAGACCCTGCGCAATACCTGCGCGGCCATGCATTTCGAGGCCGGCACGGCGCCCGCCGAGGTGGCGCAGTGCCTGGGCATGCGCGACCTGGAATCGGGCTGGCGGCTGCGGGCGGCGTATGAGGCCTGGCAGGCGCGGGCGGGGCTGGTGGCGCCGGCTTCCGCAGCCTCTGACTGACGCCGTAAGCGGAGGCGGCTGGCAGGGCGCCATGGCGCATCGTGGATAATAGATACCTTCCCGCGCCCGGCATGGCAGTCAAGTTATTTATCGCGCACACGGCGCACCCGCTGCCATCCGCAAAACGCTGAACCGAATCGATCGACGCCAATACCCATGCCTGAAACCCTGCTGCTGACCGGTGCCACCGGCTATATCGCCTCGCATACCTGGGTCGCGCTGCTCAATGCCGGCTACCACGTGATCGGCCTGGATAATCTGTGCAACAGCAGCCCGGCCGTGATCGAGCGGCTCGCTACCATTACCGGCCAGACTCCGCATTTCGTGCCGGGCGACGTGCGCGACCGCGCGCTGCTGGACCGGCTCTTTGCCGAACACCGCATCAGCGCGGTGATTCATTTTGCCGCGCTCAAGGCGGTGGGCGAATCGGTCAGCCAGCCGCTGGCCTATTACAGCAACAACCTCGACGGCCTGCTGACGGTGTGCGCGGCAATGGGCGCGGCGGGGGTGAAACAACTGGTGTTCAGTTCTTCGGCCACGGTTTATGGCAATCCCCACACCGTGCCGATCCTGGAAGATTTCCCGTTGTCGGCGACCAACCCCTATGGCCAGACCAAGCTGATGGGCGAGCAAATCCTGCGCGACCTGGAAAAATCGGATCCGGCATGGCGCATTGCCTACCTGCGTTATTTCAATCCGGTGGGCGCGCATGAAAGCGGCCTGATCGGCGAGGATCCGCGCGGCATTCCCAACAACCTGATGCCTTATGTGGCGCAGGTGGCGGGCGGGCGCCGCGAGCAACTGATGGTATTCGGCGGTGATTACCCCACCGTGGACGGCACCGGGGTGCGCGACTATATCCACGTCTGCGACCTGGCCGACGGCCATCTGGCGGCGCTTAATTATCTGCGCCAACAGGGCCGCGGCATGACCGTGAACCTGGGCACCGGCCGCGGCTACAGCGTGCTGGAGGTGGTGCAGGCCTACCAGCGCGCCAGCGGCAGGCCGGTGCCGTACCAGATCGTGGCGCGGCGCCCCGGCGATATCGCCGCCTGCTATGCCGACCCGGCGCTGGCCAATGAACTGCTGGGCTGGCGCGCGCAGCACGACCTCGACCGCATGTGCCAGGACTCATGGCGCTGGCAGTCGATGAACCCGCACGGCTTCGACGCCTGACCCGGCCAGGTTTTCCGCCACGCAAAACAAAAACGCCACGGATGTCTCCGTGGCGTTTTGCCGTCTGCCGGATCGCGCGCTTCAGCGGATCAGGAAGTCTTCCACCGATTTGCCCTGGGCCAGGGCCTGGGTCAGCCAGCCCGGACGCTTGCCGCGGCCGGTCCAGGTATTGCCGGCGTTGTCGCGATAACGCACCGGCACCTTGCGGTTGACCGCCTTCTTGCCGGCCGGGGCCTTCGCGCCAAAACCAAGGTCTTCCGCGGTCAGGCCATATTGCTCGATTTTCTCGCGAATATCCGCGATCACCGCGGATTGTTCGCGCGCCTTGATTTCCTCGGCTTGCTTCTGCAGTTCGCTGATTTTCTGAACGATTTCCTGATACGTCGCCATTGCGTCCTCGGTTTCCGGTGATTGAATTGCGCTGGGTGCGCTGGGGGGCGGGGTAAATGCTGAAAACAATTATAACGGGCCGGATGCCGGCTGCAAATCCCGGTCGCGTAATCCCGGGCGGTTTTTGCGAAAATTCTTGCTGCTGATAATTGTGTGAACTTTCAGTGTCAGGGCGAGTCGCCGCGGATTTTGCCGCGCGCTGGCGGGACTGATAGGCGGGCAGCGGTGCCGAAATCCCGGCGGTATTCGCTACCGTCCCGCCTGTCGCCGTTGTGTGCGGATACCGGCCATGACATTAAATCGCCCCGGCATTTACGGACAGGCGGCAACTCCGTTTCAGGCCATACAGCCAGCCAAAGCTCCCTACGTGGCTGATATCCGACATGGCGTTTATCGCCGATTCACCATAACCGTGCGCACCGGGCTGCGACTCAAGGATGAAGGGGGCGCGCCGTTATCCGGGCAGGGCGGATCAATGCGGCAACGATCCTGCCGGACCGGGGCAAGGGGTGTGTCCCGCGGATTGCCAGAGTCTTATTTCATCATGTCCTTCCACAACAATATTCAGATCAAGACCCTGCTACGGGGCGCCATGGGAATCCTGTCGCTGCTGCTGTTGCTGGTCGGCGGCGCCGGCCTGTACGGCATCTCGCAGAGCAACGACGCGCTCAAGGAAACCTATGCCAACCAGCTTGGCTCGACCATCGCGCTCAGCGACGCGATGCTGGCGACCACGCGCATGCGCCTGGCGCTGGACCGCAACGTGATGCAGGGCGAGCAGGACGATCCCAAGGTCAACGTAGACCGCTCGCGGGTGTTCGTGGAGGCGTCGGAGGCGGCATGGAAGCGCTATCTGAGCCTGCCGCAGAATGCCGAGGAAACAGCCCTGGCAACGGAACTGGGCAAGCAGCGCCAGGCGTTCATGGAGCAGGGCGTGCTGCCGCTGCAGGCGGCGTCGCTGGCGGGCAACCAGGAAGAGGCGGTGCGGCTGGCGAAGAAGGTGCTGCCTGACCTGCAACGCAGCATGTCGAGCGCGCACGAGAAGCTGCAGAAGTTCCAGATGGCGGCGGGCGAGGCCAATTTCGGCGCGGCGCAGGCCCGCTTTGCGCGCATCCGCATGCTGTCGATCGTGATGATGGTGCTGGGCCTGGCGATTGCCGCGCTGTGCACGGTCACGCTGAACCGCGCCATCGTCGCGCCGGTGCAAGAGGCGCTGGCGGTGTTCGAGCGCATCGCCCGCGGCGACCTGACCGCACGCATCACCAGCATCTCGAAGAACGAGATCGGGCGCATGATGCAGGCGCTGGCCGCGATGCAGTCGAGCCTGTCGGGCATCGTCGCCGAGGTGCGCAGCGGCGCGGATTCGATGGCGTCGGCCACGCAGCAGATTTCCACCGGCAACCTGGACCTGTCGCAGCGCACCGAGGAACAGGCCTCGTCGCTGGAGGAAACCGCCGCGAGCATGGAAGAGCTGACCACGGTGGTGCGCCAGAATGCCGACAATGCGCGCCAGGCCGGCGTGCTGGCGGGCGAGGCCTCGCAGATCGCGCTCAAGGGCGGCGAGGTGGTGGGCCGCGTGGTCGACACCATGAACGAGATCAACGGTGCCTCGCGCAAGGTGGTGGAAATCATCAGCGTGATCGAGGGCATTGCCTTCCAGACCAATATCCTGGCGCTCAATGCCGCGGTGGAAGCTGCCCGCGCCGGCGAGCAGGGGCGCGGCTTTGCCGTGGTGGCGGGCGAGGTGCGCAGCCTGGCGCAACGCTCGGCCTCGGCCGCCAAGGAGATCGAGGCGCTGATCAGCGAGTCGGGCCAGCGCGTGGAGAGCGGCACCCGCCTGGTGGCCGAAGCCGGCCAGACCATGGGCGAGATCGTGCAGGCGGTGCGCCGGGTCACGGACATCATGAACGAGATCGGCGCCGCCTCGCAGGAGCAGACCAGCGGCATCGAGCAGGTCAGCCAGGCCGTGACGCAGATGGACCAGGTGACGCAGCAGAACGCCGCGCTGGTCGAAGAGGCCGCGGCGGCGGCAGGCGCGCTGGAAGAGCAGGCGCAGAAGCTGAAGAACGTGGTCTCGGTGTTCACGGTCGGTGCCGCGGCGGCACCGGCGGCGGCAGCGAGCACCGGGGCAAGGGCCACGGCGAAAGCGCCGGCATATACTGCGCCGGCTACGCCCGCCAGCGCCGGCGCGAGCCGTGGCACGCGCACCACGGCGCCGCTCCGGCCTGCCGGTGCGCCCGCGGGCAAGCCGGCAAACGGCGCCGCAAGCAGCGCCGCAACCAGCGCCGCAACCAGGGCCGCAAACAGCGCGGCAAACCGGCCCGCAGCGAGGCCGGCCGTCGCCGCGGCCGGCGGCGATGATGACTGGAGCGCGTTCTGACCCCTGCGTTCGAGTCATTGCCTTGTTCACACGGCGACTGCAAGATGACATGATGCGGGGTTTGCCCCGCGTCCTGATCGTCTTCGCGCATTTTCTTCATCATCGCGCAGCCCAATGATTGCCCTGAGTTCCGTCCTGTTGCTGCTGGCTGCCCTGCTGGGCGTAGCCGCCGCCCTCGGCGTTCGCGCCGGGCGCGCGGACCAGCCGGCCGGCAGCCGGTCGCTGCGCGTACTGACGTGGTCGGCGGCGCTGTTGTCGCAATTGAGCATCGGCCTGCCCGTGCTGGTGGTGGGCCTGTCGGGCAGCGTGCCGGCCGTCAACGACACGGCGCAGCTGGCGGCCAGCTTTGCCGCCGCGGCGGCGGCCACCACGGCGGTCAAGCTGCTGGTGCAGTGGCTGCGCCAGGGCGCACGCCTGTGGCGCGGCGCGGCGCTGATGGCGGTGGTGGCCGGGGCCGGGCTGGTGGCGGCCGCCGGCACGCACCTGGGCCGCTCGTGCGGCGCCGGCACCGTGACCGCGCGCGATTGCATCGACGCCGCCGGCCTGCCGCACCCGGCCTGGCTGGCGGGCGGGCTGACCGCGCTGTGCGCGCTGCTGTTCGCCGTCCACCGGGCGCAGTCGCGCGGCTGGCTGCCGGCGCCGGCGCGCGCCGAAGCCACGCTGGCCGACGAACTTGCCGATGACCTGCCGGTGCTGCATCGCGGCGCCGAGCCGCGGCTGGCGCGGCGTGGCGCGCGCATTCCCGGGCGCCCGGGCCGCCTGACCGTGCGTGCCGGCGCGCGCGGGCAGGACACCGTTGGCGAATACAGCGTGGCGACGGTAATGCCTGACCGCGTGGCGTTCGGCCGCTGGCTGGACCAGGCCATCGGCCAGGCCCGCCTGGCCGAGACCGGCTGCGCCGTGCTGCTGATCCATATCGCCGATTACCGCGAAGTCGACGAGGTGTTCGAGGTCCGCGCCGACGATATCCTGGCCCAGGACGCCGGCGCGCTGGCGCAGGCGGTGCTGGAGCCGCACGACTTCCTGGCGCGGCTGGCGCGCGACGAATTTGCCGTGGGCGTGCCCGAGCTGGTCCACCATGGCCGCGCGCAGGAACTTGGCTCGCGCATGCTGGGCTCGCTGGCGGAGTTCATCGCCGCGCGCGGGCTGCAGATGCAGATCGGCGTGAATATCGGCATTGCCATCTATCCGCGCGACGCGCATACCTCCGAAACGCTGATGCAGGCCGCCCGCGTCAGCCTGGCCGAAGCACGCCAGAGCGGCTCGAACCAGGTGCGCCTGTTCAACAGCGCCGCCGGCGAGCGCGCGCGCCGCACCCGCGTGATCCGGCGCGATCTGTGGGTGGCGATCCAGGACGATACCCTGTCGCTGCAGTTCCAGCCCAAGTACGACGCGCGCCGGCGCACCGTGGTCGGCGCCGAGGCGCTGTGCCGCTGGCGCCATCCCGCGCTGGGCCAGGTCAGCCCCGCCGAGTTCATCGCCGTGGCCGAGCAGTCGGGCCAGATCGACAAGCTCGACGACTGGGTCCTGACCAGCGTGTGCCGCCAGGTACGCCAGTGGCGCGACGCCGGCGTGCCGACCGTGCCGGTGGCGATCAATGTCTCGGGGCTGCGCTTTGCCAGCCGCAACTTCCCGCAATACCTGCTGGAGCAGATCCACCAGCACGACATCCCGCCCTCGGCGATCACGCTGGAGATCACCGAGACCGCGGCGATGAAGGACATCGGCAAGTCGCTGGAAACGCTGGCCGAGCTGCAATCGCTCGGCATCCAGGTGGCGCTGGACGATTTCGGCAGCGGCTATTCCAGCCTGGGCTATCTCAAGCGGCTGCGCGTGGGCACGCTCAAGATCGACCGCACGCTGATCGGCGGGCTCGATACCGATGCGCAGGGCCGCGCCATCGTCGGCTCGATGGTGGCGCTGGCGCACGAGCTGCGCATGAAGGTGGTGGCCGAAGGCGTGGAATCGGCCTCGCAGCTGGAGATTCTCAACGAGATGGGGTGCGACGAGGTGCAGGGGTACCTGTTGTCGCTGCCGCTGGACGCCGCCGGCTTCAGCGAGGCCCTGCGCGCGCAGTCCGCGGCCTGATGTCGCCTGTTGCCTGCTGACGGCTAAAGCCTGAGCGCCGCGCCGCCGATAACCGGTCTGGCAGGCTGGCCCGCGTCGGCGCCAGCCCTGCGCCGGCCCGTCCGTCGCCGGCCGCGTTGCCCGTGCCATCGATCTTCCTGGCGGACCCACCCGTTCCTGCACCTCCGGAGGCGCCCATGTCATTGCCCAGCATCCTCGTCGTCGACGATTCTCCCTCGCTACGCCGCATGATCGGCGCCTGCCTGCGCGCCGGAGGATTCGACGTGACCGAGGCCGCGGACGGCGACCAGGCGCACGCGCTGGCGGTCGCGGGCAGCTTCGGCATGCTGGTCACCGACCAGGTCATGCCGGGCATGGACGGCCTCACGCTGATCCGCAGCCTGCGCGCCACGCCGCGCTACGCGCGCATGCCCATCCTGATGCTGACCACCGAGCAGGACGGCAGCATCCGCGAACAGGCGCGCGCCGCGGGCGCGTCGGGCTTCCTGCCCAAGCCGTTCGACCCGGACGGGCTGATGCAGGCCGTGGCGGCGCTGCTGGACGCGGCACCCCCTACGTCGGAAGGGTAAGGAAAGACCCGGCGCCGCCCTTCAATCCCCCCGGATCCTGCCGTAAACACTGGTGGGCGAAGTCATGCCCCGGCGCAGCTGGCGGCCTGCCCAGGCCGTTGCGGCGCCAGAGAAACCAGCATGAGCCAAATTTGGGGGGCTAGACGATGCAGCACATCGACAAGGCAGACGGCGCGGGCGAGGAGTTCCTGGCCTTTACCCTCGGCCGCGAGGAATACGGCGTCGATATCCTGAAGGTGCAGGAGATCCGCGGCTACGAGTCGGTCACCCAGATCGCGAATGCGCCCGACTACATCAAGGGCGTGATCAACCTGCGCGGCATCATCGTGCCGATCATCGACCTGCGCATCAAGTTCCGCCAGCCCAACGTCAGCTACGACCAGTACACGGTCGTGATCATCGTCGACCTGAACGAGCGCACCACCGGCATCGTGGTGGACGGCGTCTCCGACGTGCTCACGCTGAGCGCCGCGCAGATCAAGCCCACGCCGCACTTCTCCGGCGAACTGGCGACCGACTACATCCGCGGCCTGGGCTCGGTCGAGCAGCGCATGCTGATCCTGGTCGATATCGAGAAGCTGCTCAATACCGAAGAACTGGCCGCGCTGGAAGCGGTGTCCTGATCCTGCCGCAGCGCCCCCCGCCGTCCGGCACGCGCCACCCGCGCGCCGGACCGAACCCGCCCGCGGTGCGCCCGCATGGATCCATGCGGCGCGCCACAGGCAAGCAGTACCGACATAGATGCGAAACAACCAACCCGTCACGCAGCGCGAGTACCCGCTGTCTCCGTCCGACTACCTGATCTCGCGCACCGACCTCAAGGGCCGTATCACCTTTGCCAACCGCACCTTTATCGAGGCCAGCGGCTTTACGGCGGAAGAACTGCTGGGCGCGCCGCATAACCTGGTGCGCCATCCCGACATGCCGCCCGAGGCGTTTGCCGACCTGTGGCAAGACCTGCAGGCCGGACGCACGTGGATGGGCGTGGTCAAGAACCGCCGCAAGAACGGCGACTTCTACTGGGTCAATGCGACCGTGACGCCCACGCGCGTCGAAGGCCGCGTGGTGGGCTACACCTCGGTGCGCTCGATGGCGACGCGCGAGCAGGTGCAGGCCGCGGGCGCCGCCTATGCGCGCTTTCGCGCCGGACGTGCCGACGGGCTGGCGATCCGCCATGGCGCGGTGGTGCGCACCGGCCTGCGTGGCATCGCGCAGCGGCTGCTGCGGCTGAACCTGAAGCGCCGCATCCTGTGGGCCCAGGCCGGCGGCCTGGTGTGGTTCCTGGCCGCGCTGGTCGCGGTGGAAGCGCTGGGCGGCACGGGCGCCGCCACCTTGCGGCCGTGGCTGTGGGGCGGCTTTGCGCTGGCGCTGGCGTCGTCCTTCGCCGCCGGCACCATGCTGCTGGCGCGCGTGAACCGGCCGGTGCGCGACATGCTGGACTTTGCGCTGCGCATGGGCGCCGGCGACCTGACCACGCGCTTCGAGCACCGCAGCGCCGACGAGATCGGCGCGCTGGCCCAGGCGATGCAGACCATGCAGCGCAGCCTGCTGTCGGTGGTGCATGAGATCCAGGAAGGCATGGCCAGCATCTCGACGGCGACGCGCCAGGTGGCGGCGGGCAACAACGACCTGTCGCAGCGCACCGAGCAGCAGGCGGCGTCGCTGGAGCAGACCGCGTCGAGCATGGAAGAGCTGACCAGCACGGTGCGCCAGAACGCGGACAACGCGCGCCAGGCCAGCGGGCTGGCGGCGAATGCGTCCGACACCGCGCTGCGCGGCGGCGAAGTGGTGGGCCGGGTGGTGCAGACCATGGACGAGATCAACGATGCCTCGAAGAAGATCGTCGACATCATCGGCGTGATCGAAGGCATTGCGTTCCAGACCAACATCCTGGCGCTGAACGCCGCGGTGGAAGCCGCGCGCGCCGGCGAGCAGGGCCGCGGCTTCGCGGTGGTGGCGGGCGAGGTGCGCAGCCTGGCGCAGCGCAGCGCCAACGCCGCCAAGGAGATCAAGGGCCTGATCGGCGACACCGTTGAGCGCGTCGACAACGGCTCGGCACTGGTCGGCCAGGCCGGCCAGACCATGGAAGAGATCGTGCAGGCGGTGAAGTCGGTCACCGACATCATGGCTGAGATCAGCGCGGCGTCGGCCGAGCAGAGCTCGGGCATCGAGCAGGTGAACCAGGCGGTGGCGCAGATGGACGAGGGTACGCAGCAGAACGCGGCGCTGGTCGAAGAAGCGGCCGCCGCGGCGGGCGCGCTGGAAGAACAGGCGCTGCGGCTGCGCGATGCCGTGGCGACCTTCCGCGTCAGCATGCAGGCGGAGGTGCGCCCGCAGCGCCAGCCCGCGCATGCGCGCGGCGATGCGGTGCTGGCACGGGCCTAGGCACGGTACCAGCGCGGTTGGGATCGAAGTGAAGGCAGCCGCGGCGTACCGCGCTGCCAGCGTACACAGGGCGCGGCAGGCCGTGCCCGAGGCTTCAGTTACAAGGGGGAGTTGCTATGCATTGGTTCAATCAATTGCGCGTCACGACCAGGCTGGTTGCCGGATTCCTGGTCGTTGCCGTGATCGGCGCCGTGATGGGGCTGCTGGGCGTCGTCAACATGGGCCGCATGGCCGACTGGACCGGCAAGATCTACCACGACGACCTGCGCGCGCTGAAGGCCGTGCAGGACGCCAACATCAACCTGGTCTACGCCAGCCGCGCGCAGATCGCGCTGCTGTCGGCATCGACCATGGGCGAGCGCTCGGTCGAGAAAGAGCAGATCGCCAAGTCGCTGGCCGCGATGGACGAACGCATCCGCCAGGTGGCGGGCGCCTTCGAGCGGCCGGAGGGCAAGGCGCTGGTCAAGCAGTACCAGGACCTGTCGCCGGCGTTCCGCGCGCGCATGGAAAAGTATGTCGAGCTGGTCACCAAGCAGCCGCTGGATACCTCGCAGTTCGAGAGCCAGGTGTTCTCCGAAAGCGCTGACCTGCTCAAGGACAGCCATGCGCTGGAAGCGGTGATGCTGCAGATGGTCAAGCGCCGCGACGACCGCGCCCGCAACAACATGGAAGAAGCGCGCAGCGTCTATGACGAGACCCGCCTGTGGATGCTGGGCCTGGTGCTGGGCGGCCTGGCGCTGTCGGTGCTGCTGGGCGTGGCGCTGGCACGCGCGCTGTCGCGCCAGCTGGGCGGCGAGCCGGCGTATGCCGCGGCCATCGCCGCACGCATTGCCGAGGGCGATTTCTCCACGCCGGTGACCACGCGCGCCGGCGACAAGAGCAGCCTGGTCTATGCGATGCAGCAGATGCAGCAGCAGCTGTCGCGCATGGTGCGGGATTTCAAGGCCTCGGCCGAATCGATCGGCAGCGCCTCGCGCGAGATTGCCGCGGGCAACAACGACCTGTCGCAGCGCACCGAGCAGCAGGCGGCGTCGCTGGAGCAGACCGCGTCGAGCATGGAAGAGCTGACCAGCACGGTGCGCCAGAACGCGGACAACGCGCGCCAGGCCAGCGGGCTGGCGGCCAATGCGTCCGACACCGCGCTGCGCGGCGGCGAAGTAGTGGGCCGGGTGGTGCAGACCATGGACGAGATCAACGATGCGTCGAAGAAGATCGTCGACATCATCGGCGTGATCGAAGGCATTGCGTTCCAGACCAACATCCTGGCGCTGAACGCCGCGGTGGAAGCCGCACGCGCCGGCGAGCAGGGCCGCGGCTTCGCGGTGGTGGCGGGCGAGGTGCGCAGCCTGGCGCAGCGCAGCGCTAACGCCGCCAAGGAGATCAAGGGCCTGATCGGCGACACCGTCGAGCGCGTCGACAACGGCTCGGCACTGGTTGGCCAGGCCGGCAAGACCATGGACGAGATCGTGCAGGCGGTCAAGCGCGTGACCGACATCATGGGCGAGATCAGCGCGGCATCGGCCGAGCAGAGCTCGGGCATCGAACAGGTGAACCAGGCGGTGGCGCAGATGGACGAGGTGACGCAGCAGAACGCGGCACTGGTGGAGGAAGCCGCCGCCGCGGCGGGCGCGCTGGAAGAACAGGCCAGCCGCCTGCAGTCCGCGGTGGCCACGTTCCGCCTGGCGGCGGAGGACGAGCGCGCGGATCGCTTCGAGGTGTTGCCGGCCGCCGCTGCGGTGCCCGTCAAGGCCCAGCGCGCCGCAGGCGCGGTGCGTGCCATCGCCGCGGGCAAGCGTGCGGCCAAGCTGCCCATGGCCAAGGCGCAAGCCGCCGGCGCCGATGAAGCCCCGCACGACGCGGCCGAGCCGGCGCCAGCCAAGGCCGCGCCGCGTGCAGCGGCGATGACGCCGCGGCCCGCGCTTGCGGCTGCCGACAACGGTGACTGGAGCGCGTTCTGAGTGTTGCCATGACGACCGATATCACCCTGGCCTTGCCGCAAGAGGACGCGGCCAGGCTGCGCAAGGAATTCGACCAGTTCATCGGGGTCTCGACCGGGCTGGACCGCGAGTTCCTGCCGCCCGAGTTCGATGACTTCCTGCGCGCGCGGCTGCTGCAGCATGACGGCCCGCTGACCGAGCGCGCGGTCTCGCGGCTGCTGTCCGGGGGTGAGTACGGCTGGGCGCGCCGCGTGTTCGACAAGCAGTTGCCCAATGCACTCGCGGCGCTGATGCGCGACGCGCAGCGCTTCGGCTTCGGCCTGGCGGTGCAGCCCGGCTGGAGCGGCGAGCAGCGCCTCGCGCATGCGCGCGAATGGGCGGCGCAGGTGCTGGCCGAGTGCGGCGCCGACAGCGCCTATACCGAGGCCCTGGCCACCCAGGTGGCGGCGTCCGCGGAAGACCTGCGCGCGCTGGAAGAGCGCATGCGCACGCCGGCCTGGCGCCTGGCGGAGAGCCTGCGACAGCGGGCCTATGACCTGATGTACGCGCTGCAGACCGAAGACAACGAGGCCACCGGCCGCGCCCGCGTGGGCGAGTTGCGCGGCATGCTGGGGCTGGCGCTGGAGTACGGGTCGATGCAGCCGGACGAGGCCTCGCGCGTGCTGGAGCAGGTCGAGCGCGTACGCCCGGCATTGTTCCGCGAAGCGCCCGACGATGTGTTCGCGCGGCTCGCGAACTGGCTGCGCCGGCTGTTCGGACATTGAAGCTGGCACTGCCGCATCCGTCCCATTCAGGCCGGATATTTTGGACAGTATTACGAACACCATGCGCGGCGATACACTCCGCGCGGCCTTCGTCAATAGAGGAATCCAGCAGGCTACCAAGGCCGTTCCCACGCGTTGATGCGGAGGACGTTCGCTCGTGCTGTCTTGAGCGAAATCAAAAGTCTAACGTGTGACTTGTTACAAAATGTGCGGGTCCAATGTATGTTTCATGCGACATTAGGATCCCCCCCGCGTAAGTAGGGATTGGCATTGCGGGGCGATTGCCGATATAAACGTAACAGTCTTACTTACACTCTGTAACACTTGTAACGGAGTTGATTACAGTTGGACATGGGCGTAGTTCCTTAGTCGTACGTTGTACCCGCCCAGCCGCATGCAAACGATCTGGTCGCCGCGCCCCCCGAGGGCAACGGTAAGCGCCGGACAAGCGGCTACGGTGGGTTTTGGTAGCGGGGATAAATTGGAAAGCAGTGAAGTTCTCCAGGAGATCAGGGAGGTTAACCTCGCCTATCTGCTGCTCGCGCAACGCCTGGTGCGCGAAAACCAGGTCGAAGCCATGTTCCGGCTCGGGGTCAGCAAGGAAATTGCGGATATCCTTGCCAAGCTGACTTCCGCGCAACTCGTCAAGCTGGCGGCATCCAACATGGTGCTGTGCAGGTTCCGCTTCGACGACCACGCGCTTCTGTCTACTCTCACCCACACGGCCAAGAGCCATGACATGCAGCAGATCCACGCCGCGATCCTGCTCGCACGTCAGCCTGTGGAGTCGATCAATTGACCGCGCTCCTGCAGGCCGAGCCTGTCCGTAGCTATACGGCCACTTCCGTTCCCAGCCGCAAGAGCGTGCTCCAGGACGCCAACCAGACCCAGCTCGCCATCGAGCTGATCGGCCTGGGCGCGCGCCTGCAGGTGCTTGAAGCCGAGACCACGCTGTCGCGTGACCGGCTGATCCGCCTGTACAAGGAGCTGCGCGGCGTCTCGCCCCCCAAGGGCATGCTGCCCTTTTCGACGGACTGGTTCACCACCTGGCTGCCGAATATCCACTCGTCTTTGTTCTTCTCTGCCTACCAGTTCATGGTGCAGGAAGGCGAGACCGTGGGCATCCGCGCGGTGGTGGCGGCGTACCGCCTGTACCTCGAGCATGTTTCGCTGCTCGGCGGTGAAATTGTCTTAAGTTTCACGCGGGCCTGGACGTTAGTACGGTTCTTCGAGAGCAACATGCTGCAGCTGTCCCGGTGCACGTGTTGCGGCGGACAGTTTGTCACGCACGCGTATGAGCCGCACGCGAACTTTGTGTGCAGCCTGTGCCGTCCGCCGTCGCGCGCAGGGAAAGTGAAGAAGCTCTCGAAAGACGCCGCCGCCGTGCAGACCAACGCCTGATCCTGGTCAAGGTCCGCCGGCTGGCAAGCTTGCTGCGCTGGCGGACGGATTCTCTCCGTGCGCCCGTGCAACGGGCCAATGAGCGTGGCTGACGCGCGTTTTTAGACGGGGATCCGATCGTGCTAGTAGTTCTTGGCTATGTCGTCGTGGTAGCGGCGGTGCTTGGCGGTTACGCCATGACCGGCGGCCATATGGGCGCGCTGTATCAACCTGCCGAAGTGGTGATCATCGCCGGGGCCGCCCTCGGCGCCTTCATCGCCACCAATACCGGCAAGGCCATCAAGGCCACCGCGCGTGCGCTGCCGGGCCTGTTCAAGAGTTCCAAGTACAAGAAAGAGCTGTACCTGGACGTCATGTCGCTGCTGTACGTGCTGCTGTCCAAGGCGCGGCGCGAGGGCATCCTGTTCCTGGAAAAGGAAATCGCCGATCCCGCCGCCAGCAGCGTGTTCAGCCAGTACCCGCGCATCCTGTCGGATCCGGTGGTGATGGAATTCCTCACCGACTATCTGCGCATGATGGTCAACGGCAACATGAACGCGTTCGAGATCGAGGCCCTGATGGACCACGAGATCGAGACCTTCCGCCATGAAGCCGAGATTCCCGCCCATGCGCTGTCGCGCGTCGGCGATGGCCTGCCGGCGTTCGGCATCGTCGCCGCGGTGATGGGCGTGGTGCATGCGCTGGGCTCGGCCGACCTGCCGCCGGCGGAGCTGGGCGCGCTGATCGCCCACGCCATGGTCGGCACCTTCCTCGGCATCCTGCTGGCCTACGGCTTTATCTCGCCGCTGGCCGCGCGCATCGAGCTGCAGGTGTCCGAGAACGTCAAGGTCTACGAGTGCATCAAGGTGGTGCTGCTGGCCTCCCTGAACGGCTACGCGCCGCTGGTGGCGGTGGAATTCGGCCGCAAGGTGCTGTACTCCACGGTGCGTCCGTCGTTCCTGGAACTGGACGACCACGTGCGTGAAGTCAAGAGCCTGAACTAAGGCAACCGGCAACGCACGCAGCAAGGGGCACCACATGAGCAGCGCACACGATATGCGTCCGATCATCGTCCGCCGGGCGAAGTCGCACGCCCGGCCGCACGGCAACCACAGCTGGAAGATTGCCTACGCCGACTTCATGACGGCGATGATGGCGCTGTTCCTGGTGCTGTGGCTGCTGTCCAGCGCCAACAAGAAGACCCTGGAAGGCATTGCCGAATACTTCCGCATGCCGCTCAAGGTGGCCATCGTCGGCGGCGAGAAGAGCAGCCAGTCGCCCAGCGTGATCCCGGGCGGCGGGCTGGACGCGATGCGCAAGGACGGTGAAGTCATGCGCGCCCGCGACAACGACCCCAGCGACGAACAGCGCCGCAACGAACAGCAGGAAGCGCAGCGCCTGCGCGCGCTCAAGCAGCGCCTGGAACAGATCATCGAGAACAACCCGGTGCTGCGCCAGTTCCGGCCGCAGCTGCTGCTGGACATCACCAGCGAAGGCCTGCGCATCCAGATCCTGGATACGCAGAACCGCCCCATGTTCCGCACTGGCAGCGCCACCGTCGAAAGCTATATGCGCACCATCCTGCGCGAGATCGGCCCGGTGCTGAACGAGCTGCCCAACAAGGTCAGCCTGTCCGGCCACACCGACGCGGCCAACTATTCCAACGGCGAGCGCACCTACAGCAACTGGGAGTTGTCCGGCGACCGCGCCAACGCCTCGCGCCGCGAGCTGATCGCGGGCGGCATGCAGGAAGGCAAGGTGCTGCGCGTGCTGGGCCTGGCCGCGACCATGCCGCTGGACAAGCAGGACCTGCTCGCGCCGATCAACCGCCGCATCAGCATCGTGGTGCTGAACCAGAAGGCGCAGGCGCGCTTTGAAGCCGAGAACGCCAGCGCCGCCGAGGTCACGGTGGCGGCGCAGTCGGGCAAGGCCGCGCAGGAGATGCAGGCAGGGCTGGCGGCAGCCTCCGCACCGGCAGCAACACCCGCAGCAACACCGGCAGCAACACCGGCAGCAGCGCCGGCCCCGGGCAGCAAACCATGACGCAGGGCCGCCGCAGCGTGCCGTGCGCCGTAACCAAGTGAATCAGGACGCCATGTCTGTCGATATCGATATCACTCAGTTTTACCAGACCTTCTTCGAGGAAGCGGAAGAGCTGCTCGTCGAAATGGAGCAGCTGCTGCTCGGCCTGGACATCGAGGCGCCCGATCCCGAGCATCTGAACGCGATCTTCCGCGCCGCGCATTCGATCAAGGGCGGCGCCGCCACCTTCGGCTTCGCGGCGCTGACCGAGACCACCCATATCTTCGAGAACCTGCTGGACCGCACGCGTCGGCAGGAACTGGCGTTGACCAGGACCATCATCGACACCTTTCTGGAAACCAAGGACGTGTTGCAAGACCAGCTCAACGCCTACCGCAACGGCACCGAACCCGATCCGGAAACGCTGAAGCGCATCTGCGCCGTGCTGCAGCAGCTGGCACAGGAAGCCGCCGGCCATGACGCGGCCCCGGCGCCCGTTGCCGCGCCGGCACCCGCACCGGTTGCTGCCGCCGCGCCCGCGGCCGCGCCCGCCGCCGGCGGCCTGAAGATCCGGCTGATCAAGGTGTCGGCGTCGGACCAGGCGCTGCTGCGCGAAGAGCTGGCCAACCTGGGCGAGATCACCGGGCAGCAAGAGACCAGCGGTGAACTGGTGGTGTGGCTCAACACCCAATGCAGCGCCGACGACATCATCGCGGTGTGCTGCTTCGTGATCGACAGCGACCAGATCGCGATCGAAGCCGCAACCGATGCGCCGGAACCGGCTGCGGCCCAGGTTGCCGCTCCCGCGCCCGCTCCGGTGGCCGCGGCCCCGGCCCCGGCCGCCCCGGCCGCCCCGGCCGCGCGTGAAAAAGCCAAGGCCGCGCCGGCCCCCGCGCCCGCGCACGGCGAAGGCTCGATCCGCGTACCCACCGAGAAAGTCGACCAGATCATCAACCTGGTGGGCGAACTGGTGATCACGCAATCCATGCTGGCGCAGACCGCATCGTCGCTGGACCCGGTGCTGTTCGACCGCCTGTTCTCCGGCATGGGCCAGCTCGAGCGCAACGCGCGCGACCTGCAGGAAGCGGTGATGTCGATCCGCATGATGCCGATGGACTATGTGTTCTCGCGCTTCCCGCGGCTGGTGCGCGACCTGGCAAGCAAGCTCGGCAAGCAGATCGACCTGGTCACGTTCGGCAAGGCCACCGAGCTGGACAAGAGCCTGATCGAACGCATCATCGATCCGCTCACGCACCTGGTGCGCAACAGCCTGGACCACGGCATCGAGACCCCCGACAAGCGCGTGGCCGCCGGCAAGGACCCGACCGGCCAGCTGATCCTGTCCGCGCAGCACCACGGCGGCAATATCGTCATCGAGGTCAGCGACGACGGCGGCGGCCTGAACCGCGAGCGCATCCTGGCCAAGGCCATCCAGAACGGCCTGCCGGTATCCGAGACCATCACCGATGAAGAAGTCTGGCAGCTGATCTTCGCGCCGGGCTTTTCCACCGCCGAGGTCATTACCGACGTGTCCGGCCGCGGCGTGGGCATGGACGTGGTCAAGCGCAACATCCAGGAGATGGGCGGGCACGTGCAGATCAGCTCGCGCCCGGGCCTGGGCACCACCATCCGCATCGTGCTGCCGCTGACGCTGGCCATCCTGGACGGCATGTCGGTCAAGGTGGGCGAAGAGACCTTCATCCTGCCGCTGAACTGCGTGATGGAGTCGCTGCAGCCCAAGGCCGAAGACGTCCATACCGCGGCCAACTCGGACCGCGTCATGCACGTGCGCGGCGAATACCTGCCGCTGCTGGAGATGCACCGCGTGTTCAACGTGGCCGGCGCGCTGCAGGAGCCCACGCAGGGCATTGCCGTGATCCTGCAGGCCGAAGGCAAGCGCTTCGCGCTGCTGGTGGACCAGCTGATCGGCCAGCACCAGGTGGTGCTGAAGAACCTGGAAACCAACTACCGCAAGGTGCCGTGCATTTCCGCGGCCACCATTCTTGGCGACGGCAGCGTGGCGCTGATCGTCGATGTCGGCGCGCTGCAGCGCACCGGCGTGCGCCGGCAGGAACCGGCGCTGCAGCAGTAATCGTCCCATCACAGGAGAACAAGAGATCATGGCCGGCATCGGACACATCGATACCCCCGGAAGCGACGCTTCGGGCCAGGAGTTCCTGGTCTTCACGCTGGGGTCGGAGGAATACGGCATCGACATCCTCAAGGTGCAGGAGATCCGCAGCTACGAGACCGTCACGCGCATCTCCAGCGCGCCCGACTTCATCAAGGGCGTGACCAACCTGCGCGGCGTGATCGTGCCCATCGTCGACCTGCGCCTGAAGTTCCGCCTGGGCAACGTGCGCTACGACCACCAGACCGTGGTCATCATCCTCAACGTTGCCGGCCGCGTGGTCGGCATCGTGGTGGATGGCGTGTCGGACGTGCTCACGCTGACCGGCGAGGCGATCAAGCCCGCGCCCGAGTTCGGCGTGTCGATCTCGACCGAGCACCTGACCGGCCTGGGCACCATCGACGGCCGCATGCTGGTGCTGATCGATATCGAGAAGCTGATGACCAGCCCCGAGATGGCACTGGTCGAAGCCGAGTACGCCTGATTTTCCGCGCCTGATTTCCCGCATTCTCGAAGCACAACCCATGACGCCGTTCCGCACCGCCGCCAGCGCACCCGCTCACAGCGGGCCAGCCCCCACGCCGGCCGCCCTGCTGCGGCGCGACGACGCGCGCGACTTCCTGCTGACCGAGCGCGACTTCGAGCAGATCCGCGCGCTGATCCACCGCCGCGCGGGGATCTCGCTGGGCAGCCACAAGCGCGAAATGGTCTACAGCCGCCTGGCGCGCCGGCTGCGCACGCTGCAGCTGACCGACTTTGCCTCGTACCTGGCGCTGCTGGAAGCGGATGACCGCTCGCCGGAGTGGGAGTTCTTCACCAACGCACTGA
Organism: Cupriavidus alkaliphilus; assembly: GCF_014191175.1. NCBI lineage: Bacteria > Pseudomonadati > Pseudomonadota > Betaproteobacteria > Burkholderiales > Burkholderiaceae > Cupriavidus > Cupriavidus alkaliphilus. Next base: position 91,820 of record NZ_JACHWE010000005.1, read on the forward strand.
CGACCAACCTGACCTCGTTCTTCCGCGAGGCGCACCACTTCCCGTTGCTGGCCGAGCATGCCAGGCAGGTGGGACGGCCCTACAGCGTCTGGTGCTCGGCCGCGTCCACCGGCGAAGAACCGTACTCGATCGCCATCACCCTGGCCGAGGCGCTGGGCGACCGCGCCGGCACCGTGCTGGCCACCGACATCGACACCCAGGTGCTGGCCAAGGCCCGCAGCGGCGTCTATTCCGCCGACCAGGTGGCGCGGCTGTCGCCGGAACGGCTCAAGCGCTTCTTCCTGAAGGGCACCGGCCCGCGCACCGGCTCGGTCAAGGTCAAGCCGGAACTGGCCGCGACCATCGCGTTCGAGCCGCTGAACCTGCTCGCGCCCGACTGGGGCATCCGCGAGCAGTTCGATGCCATCTTCTGCCGCAACGTGATGATCTACTTCGACAAGCCGACCCAGGGCCGCATCCTGGAGCGCTTTGTGCCGCTGCTCAAGCCGCACGGGCTGCTGTTCGCCGGCCATTCGGAGAACTTCTCCTACGTCACGCGCGCGTTCCAGCTGCGCGGGCAGACCGTCTATGAACTGGCGCAGTCCGTGGCCAGCCGGGGCAGGCCGTAATGCGCACGCCCCACCTGCCCGAAGCCCTGGCCACGCGCACGTACTTCGACCGCGAGTTCGGCAAGCAGGCCATCAAGCTGCTGCCCAACGAGTACTACGTGACGCGCGAAGACGTGGTGCTGACCACCGTGCTGGGCTCTTGCGTGGCCGCCTGCATCCGCGACGAGGTTGCCGGCGTCGGCGGCATGAACCACTTCATGCTGCCCGACGATGAGGGCGCCAGCGGCAGCGCCGACCGCATGCTGTCGCCGTCGATGCGCTACGGCAGCTATGCGCTGGAAGTGCTGATCAACGAACTGCTCAAGATGGGCGCGCGCCGCGAGCGGCTGGAGGCCAAGGTCTTCGGCGGCGGCGCGGTGCTGGCCAACATGACCACGCTGAACATCGGCGACCGCAACGCGGACTTCGTGCTGCGCTACCTGAAGGCCGAAGAGGTGCGCGTCGCCGCGCAGGACCTGCGCGGCCCGCATGCGCGCCGCGTCAGCTATTTCCCGATCGGCGGGCTGGCGCTGGTGCGCCGCCTGACGCGGCAGGACGACCAGGTTTCGGTGGCGCGCGACGAACGCGCGCTGGCGCGGGCCATTGCCACTTCGGCGCGCGAACCGTCGCGCTCGCCGGAACTGTTTGCGCGGCAGTCTTACCCGCGCCAGCTTCCCTGAAACCCTACAAGCACGACCAATCATGACTGCCGCCAAGATCAAGGTGCTCTGCGTGGATGACTCCGCGCTGATCCGCAGCCTGATGACGGAGATCATCAACAGCCAGCCCGACATGGAAGTGGTCGGCACCGCGCCCGACCCGCTGGTGGCGCGCGACCTGATCAAGCGCCTGAACCCCGACGTGCTGACGCTCGACGTCGAAATGCCGCGCATGGACGGCCTGGACTTTCTGGAGCGGCTGATGCGGCTGCGGCCGATGCCGGTGCTGATGGTGTCGTCGCTGACCGAGCGCGGATCGGAGATCACCATGCGCGCGCTGGAGCTGGGCGCGGTGGACTTCGTCACCAAGCCCAAGCTGGGCATCCGCGACGGGCTGCTCGAATACACCGACACCATTGCCGACAAGCTGCGCGCCGCGTCGCGCGCGCGCGTGCGCGCGGCCACGCCAGCGGCCGCGCCGTCCACCACCGGCACGGCGCCGGTGCCGATGCTGCGCAGCCCGCTGCTGTCGACCGAGAAGCTGATCATCCTGGGCGCCTCCACCGGCGGCACCGAAGCCATCAAGGAATTCCTGATGCCGCTGCCGCCCGACAGCCCCGCGGTGCTGATCGTCCAGCATATGCCGGCCGGCTTTACGCGTTCCTTCGCGCAGCGGCTGGACGGCCTGTGCCGCATCACGGTCAAGGAAGCCGTGCACGGCGAGCGCGTGCTGCCGGGCCATGCGTATATCGCCCCGGGCGACTCGCACCTGCTGCTGGCACGCAGCGGCGCCAACTACGTCGCGCACCTGTCGCAGGAAGCACCGGTCAACCGCCATCGCCCGTCGGTGGACGTGCTGTTCGATTCGGCCGCGCAGCACGGCGGCAAGAACGTGATCGGCGTGATCCTGACCGGCATGGGCCGCGACGGCGCCCGCGGCATGCTGCGCATGCGCGAGGCCGGCGCCTACAACCTGGCGCAGGACGAGCAAACCTGCATCGTGTTTGGCATGCCGAAGGAGGCGATCGCCGCCGGCGGCGTGCATGAAGTCGTGCCCTTGCCGGCGATGACCCAGCGCGTCATGGCGCGCCTGGCCACCTACGGCACGCGCGCGCAACGGGTCTAATCGAGCCGGCAAGCCGAAACAACAAAGCCGGATCCACAAGCCATCACTGCATTTACTGGAGTCTTTAAAGTGGACAAGAACATCAAGATCCTGGTCGTGGACGATTTCCCGACCATGCGCCGGATCATCCGCAACCTGCTCAAGGAGCTGGGTTTCGTCAACGTCGAAGAAGCCGAGGACGGCGCCGCCGGCCTGGAAAAGGCCAAGGACGGCAGCTTCCAGTTCGTGATCTCGGACTGGAACATGCCCAACATGGACGGCCTGTCCATGCTGCAGGCCATCCGCGCCGACGCCAGCATCGGCAAGATCCCGGTGCTGATGGTCACCGCCGAGGCCAAGAAGGAAAACATCATCGCCGCGGCCCAGGCCGGCGCCAACGGCTACGTGGTCAAGCCCTTCACGGCCGCCACGCTGGACGAGAAGATCACCAAGATCTTCGAAAAGCTCGGCGGCTGAGGCGGAGGCGCGTTTGTCATGACCCCCACCCTGAGCAACGATTCCGCCGAACAACTGATCCTGCGCATCGGCAACCTGACGCGCATGCTGCGCGACAACATGCGCGAGCTCGGCCTGGACAAGGAAATCGAGCGCGCCGCGCAAGCCATCCCCGACGCGCGCGACCGCCTCAACTACATCGCCGCGATGACCGAGCAGGCCGCCGAGCGCACGCTCAACGCGGTCGAACTGGCGCAGCCGATCCAGTCCGACATCGAACAGCAGGCCGAAACGCTGGACAAGCGCTGGGCCGCCTGGTTCGACCAGCCGGTGGAACTGGCCGACGCCCGCTCGCTGGTGCTGGACACCCGCGCCTTCCTGTCCGAGGTGCCCGGGCAAGCCCGCGCCACCAACAGCCACCTGCTCGACATCATGATGGCGCAGGACTTCCAGGACCTGACCGGCCAGGTCATCAAGAAGATGATGGACATGATCCGCACGCTGGAGCAGGAACTGCTGCAGGTGCTGATCGACAATGTGCCGTCCGAACGCCGCGTGGAAGCGCCGGCACCGTCGACGCTGATGAATGGGCCGCAGGTGAATCCGGAAGGGAAGCCGGATGTGGTGTCGGACCAGGCGCAGGTGGATGATTTGTTGGCTAGTTTGGGGTTCTGACCTTCCATCTGGCGTTTCTGAAAGATCAGCAGGGGCCTCGCGCAAGGGGGCGACTGGTCCCTGCTGACTGCTGTCCGCGCTCTTCTCAAAGGCCGCCCCTGAGCATGACGGATTCCGAGATGACAATCGAGTCCCGAAGGCCGGACCGCAGTGCCGCACTGCATCAGTGAAATTGGCCTCTCCATACGGCCCGCATCCGTGCCGTCCTGTCGCCATTGAGGCCCGGCGAACCTCTCTACATCTTCCAGTTACTTTTTCGGCACTTCAGTGCTCTATGTCGTTGTCGCCCATCCGTGAGTGATCCAGTAGCGACTACGACTGAGCGCTGACAGTCGTCGGGGAAAACCCTTTCTTGCAGGGTGCGGTGGAAGCGCTATCCTTTTACATGAAAGCGCTTTCATTGGTAAATCATCCTAACTACGTAGTTATCGACTCAAAAAATGAAAGCGCTTACATTTCACACTTCTCCCACCCTGAGGACTTGCAGAAATGATTTCGTATCTGAAAAAAGCAGAAAAGACGCCCCAGACCGAAACGGCGACAGCACAGAAGGTCGTGACAGAGATGCTTGGCCAGATCCAGGCACGCGGTGAAGAGGCCGTGCGTCAGTACGCCCAACAACTCGACGGCTGGAGTGGCGATATTGTCCTCACGCCCGATCACATCCGAGAGCAGACCAAGGACGTGCCCGCGGCCGTGCGCGCCGACATTGACTTCGCGATTCGGCAGGTCACCGATTTCGCACTGGCGCAGCGCGAATCCCTGAAAGAGTTCTCGGTCGAACTGCATCCGGGCGTCACCGCGGGACAACGGGTGCTGCCCGTCAATGTGGTCGGTTGCTATGCGCCGGCAGGGCGTTACGCACACATCGCGTCCGCCTATATGGGCGTGGCGACCGCCAAGGCGGCCGGTGTCAAGACTGTAGTGGCGTGCTCGAGTCCATTCCGCGGCCGGGGGATCCATCCGCACGTCCTCTACGCCTTCCAGGCGGCGGGCGCCGACGTCATCATGGCGCTGGGCGGGGTTCAAGCCATCGCCTCCATGGCCTATGGTCTATTCACTGGCAAGCCGGCCGACGTGGTGGTGGGTCCGGGCAACAAGTTCGTGGCCGAGGCCAAGCGGACGCTCTACGGCCAAGTCGGCATCGACGTGTTCGCCGGACCGTCGGAAGTCGCCGTCATCGCCGATGAGACTGCCGACCCGGCCATCGTCGCCAGCGACCTTGTCGGACAAGCCGAGCACGGCCATGAGTCGCCCGCCTGGCTGTTCACCACCTCGCGCGCTCTGGCCGATCGTGTCATGGCGCTGGTGCCGGAATTGATCGACAAGCTTCCCCCGACGGCCCGCGATGCCGCCACCGCTGCCTGGCGTGATTATGGCGAGGTGATCCTGTGCGACACCCGTGAAGAGGTGGTCGATATCTCTGACCGTTATGCCTCCGAGCATCTGGAAGTCCACACGGCGAATCTCGACTGGTGGCTGGCCAATCTGACCTGCTACGGCTCGCTCTTCCTCGGTGAGGAAACGACCGTGGCGTTCGGCGACAAAACCAGCGGGCCCAACCACGTGCTTCCGACCAAGGGCGCAGCGCGTTACTCCGGCGGCCTGTCCGTGCACAAGTTCATGAAGACGCTGACGTGGCAACAAATGACGCGCGAAGCGACGCGCCAGATTGGCCAGGTGACGGCTCGCATCTCGCGGCTCGAAGGCATGGAAGCGCATGCCCGTACCGCGGATGACCGCATGGCGAAGTACTTCCCCAACACGTCCTTCGAAATGGGCACGCCGGTGGAGGTGTAACGATGACCGGACAGCAAGATGCAGGGAAGCTTGTGCCTGATCTTTCAGGACGGCAGGCGCTCGTAACAGGCGGCAGCTCCGGTATCGGAGAGGCCATTGCCACCGCGATGGGCCAGGCCGGCGCGCGAGTGATTCTCGCGGCGAGACGCCAGTCGCAGCTCGATGCTGCAGCATCACGCCTCGACGCCATGGGAATCGCAGTCGATACACACGTGTGCGACGTGTCCGATCTCGATGCCATTCCGGTTGCGGCGAATGCGCTGCAACAACAACATGGCACGATTGACATCCTGGTCAATGCCGCGGGAATGAACCTGCGTGAAACGTTCGCAAGCGTCACGCCGTCTTCGTGGCGGCTGCAGCTCGACACCCATCTCGGTGCGCCTTTTTTCCTCACGCAGGCGCTGGCACCGGCGATGCAGGCTCAGGGGTGGGGACGCATACTCAACATCGCTTCCCTGCAGTCGTACCGTGCCTTTGCTGACAGTGCACCGTATGGCGCGGCAAAAGGCGGCATCGTCCAACTCACGCGAGCGATTGCCGAAGAGTGGTCTCGCCACGGGATCACGTGCAACGCAATTGGTCCGGGCTTTTTCCCGACAGCGCTGACCGGTCCCGTGTTCGCGAATGCCGGCCTTGCGGAGTATCACGCCAGCCGCACTTGTATCGGGCGCAATGGCGAACTCGCGGACCTGCACGGGTTGGTCGCCTTCCTGGCCACCGATATGGCAGCGTACATCACTGGCCAGACCTTCATGGTGGACGGAGGCTATACGGCTCGGTAAGCAACGCGGCAACCCACAAGGGCAGCGCGCGGCGAAACCGTCACCGCTGCCCGTACCGAAAATAGCGCCTCTGACGCGCAACGACGGGACAAGACCAAATTAGGAGACAAGCATGGCAAAGCAGGCAACGGCGGTGCAGGCGGCCCAGGACGCGAGCCGCAAACTGCGGCAGGTGGTTGTGTCGAGCACGATGGGCGCGATGGTCGAGTGGTACGACTTCTTCCTTTACGGCGTGGTAGCCGGCCTGGTGTTCAACAAACTGTATTTCCCTTCAACGGATCCCGTAGTGGGCACACTGCTGGCCTATGCAACCTTCGCGGCAGGCTTTGTGGCCAGGCCGCTTGGAGGTGTGATTTTTGGACACTTCGGCGATACCCTGGGTCGCAAGCGCATGCTGATACTGACGCTGATGATCATGGGCGTGGCGACTACCGCCATCGGCCTGATTCCCACCTATGAGCAGATCGGCGTGTGGGCGCCGATCCTGTTGCTGGTGTGTCGGGTAGCGCAGGGGATTGGCCTCGGTGGCGAGTGGGGCGGGGCGGTGCTGATGACCTTCGAGAGCGCTCCAAGCCAGCGTCGCGGATTCTTTGCGAGTCTGCCGCAGACAGGCATGTCCCTCGGACTGGTACTGGCAAGCGGTGTCATCGCCATCCTGTCTCTGCTGCTGAGCGACAAAGACTTCCTCGCGTGGGGCTGGCGCATTGCCTTCCTGCTTAGCGCAGTGATGGTCTTCATCGGTTCGTACATGCGCTCCAATGTGGAGGAATCTCCGGAATTTTCGGCCGCTCAACACGAACGGGACGAAGTGCCTGGACTCCCGTTCCTGGCCATGCTTCGTCGCTATCCCGCCGTAGTGCTTGCCTGCATGGGCGCGCGCTTCATCGATGGTGTCTTCTTCAATGTGTTTGGCGTTTTCTCGCTGGCCTACCTCACGCAGACGTTGCAGCTGTCCCGTGATCAGGCGTTGCTGGGCGTGCTGATCGGTGCCGGCGTGATGACGTTCTTCATTCCGCTGTGGGGTGCCGTATCCGACCGTGTCGGGCGGCCCATTGTCTACGGTACTGGCGCGCTGCTCGCAGGTCTTTCGGCCTTCCCGGCCTTCTGGCTGATGCAGCATTCCGGTGGCAATGTGCTGCTGGTGTGGGCGGCCATCATCGTTCCGTTTGGCATTTTCCACGCAGCGGTGTTCGGCACGATGTCGTCGATGTTTTCGGAAGTTTTTGACCCCAGTGTTCGATATACCGGCATCTCCTTTGTCTACCAGTTTGCCGGGGTGTTTGCGGGAGGTTTGACGCCCATCATCGCCACCTGGCTTAACGCCAAGGCGGGCGGGGAACCCTGGTATCTCTGCGCATACGTGCTGGCAGTCGGCATCATCAGCGCCGCCTGCACGATGTGGATTGCCTTTCGGTCGGCGCACGCCAACCGTGTAAGCCTGAAGCCTTCCCAGGTCCATGGCTGACGCGCGGCTCGGTTTTGTCATCCGCGGCTTCATCATCTGCGGCTTCATCGCCTGCATTAACACCCGATTCAGGATTAGCTAAACCCATGAAAGCAATCGTCTATACCCAACCGGACGCCGTCACGGTACTGGACCGAGACATGCCGGACCTGGAGCCCGGTGAGATTCTGTTGCGCATCGATGCCAGCGGCATTTGCGGTTCAGATCTCCACGCCTACCATGGTCACGATCCCCGCCGGAAGCCCGGCCTGGTCCTGGGCCACGAGTTCGCCGGCACCGTGATCGCTTCTTCAGATGAAGCGCGCATGCCCGCCGGTCAGCGCATTACGGCGAACCCTCTTGTTACCTGCGGTCACTGCGACTACTGCCTCCAGGGCCGTGACAACCTGTGCGCCAATCGCGGCATGGTTGGCATGAGCCGGCCCGGCGCACTGTCCGAATATCTGGCGATCCCGATTCGCTGCGCTATCCCGATTCCGGACACGCTACCCAGCGTCAGCGCGGCGCTGACCGAGCCAGCAGCTACTGCGCTCCATGCCGTCAACCTCACGATGCGCGCGATGAACCGTCCCTTGCCTGAGGCGAGTGTGCTGATCATCGGCGGTGGAGCGATAGGCATGCTGACCGCGGCCTTGGTGACGTCTTATGGCTGCAAACGTGTATGCGTCGCCGAGACCAACGCGCTCCGACAGGCTTCGGTAAGACGGCATCTTGGATGCGAGGTGATCGATCCAATCGGCAGTCCACCTGCCGAATCCGCCTTTGATGTGGTCATCGATGCGGTTGGCGCCGCTCCAACCCGGAAGCTTGCCATCGCCGCGACGCGAGCCGGGGGGGTTGTTATGCATATCGGCTTGCAGGCGTGGTCGAGCGAGATCGATATGCGCAAACTGACCCTTGCCGAGTTGACGCTGCTGGGAACTTACACCTACACGATGTCCGACATGCACGCCACGGTTCGGGCTCTGGAGCTCGGAAACTTTGGTTCGCTGGAATGGGTAGAAACACGTTCCTTGGCCGATGGCCCGGCCGCTTTTGCCGATCTTGCGGCGGGCCGGGTGGCGGCGGGGAAGGTCGTGCTGATTCCTGAACTGTCCTAGGGAAGTCCCACGCCGCAACAACAGAACGGGCCCCTTTTTGCGCACTCAAGTCATATATATGAGCTAGTTGACATGGATGAATGGGCTGCTTAAGATGAATTTACCGATGACCCACACGAAGGAGACAACGATGATTCACGTAGTACTGCATGACGCCAAAGACACCGTGGCAGTGGCCGTGGTCGAGGGGATTGAGCCGGGCACCAAGCTGAACGCCTGGATCATGGACGAGGACAAGGTCATCACCGTTACGGCGCTCCAGCCCATCCCCATCGGACACAAAGTCGCTTTGCGCGATATGCACGTGAACGAGACGGTCTACAAGTACGGCATTGACATCGGCAAGGTTGTCGCGCCGATCAAGGCTGGTGAACACGCTCACGTTCACAACATCAAGACCAAGCGGTGGTAAGCCGCGCCACGGCCTCCCTCCGAATCCATCATTTCATCAAAGCATCCGAGGACCACGTCATGTCCGTGATTGACCAAAACACCACCTTCCGGGGCTACCGCCGCGACAATGGCCGCGTCGGCGTCCGCAACCACGTCATCATCCTGCCGCTAGACGACCTGTCCAACGCCGCCGCCGAAGCCGTCGCTGTTGCCATCAAGGGCACGATGGCGATTCCCCATCCGTATGGCCGCCTGCAGTTTGGTCCCGACCTCGACCTGCACTTCCGCACCCTGATTGGCGCGGGCAGCAACCCCAACGTAGCCGCGGTCGTGGTGATCGGTATCGAAGACGGCTGGACCAAGAAAGTCGTTGACGGCATTGCCAAGACCGGCAAGCCGGTGGTGGGTTTTGGCATCGAGGGCCACGGCGACCACGAAACCATCATGCGGGCATCGAAGGCGGCGAAGGAATTCGTGCAGTACGCCACGACGCTGCAACGCGTGGAGTGCCCGATCAGCGAACTGTGGGTGTCGACCAAGTGCGGCGAGTCCGACACCACCTCCGGCTGTGGTGCCAACCCGACGGTCGGCAACGCCTTTGACAAGCTGCACCCGCTCGGTACCACGCTGGTGTTCGGCGAGACTTCCGAACTGACCGGCGGCGAGCACATCGTCGCCGCCCGCTGCGCCAGCGACGACGTGCGCCACCAGTTCATGGCGATGTTCGAGCGCTACCAGGGCATGATCGACCGCTGGAAGACTTCCGACCTGTCCGAGTCGCAGCCGACCAAGGGCAACATCGCCGGCGGCCTGACCACCATCGAAGAGAAGGCACTCGGCAACATCCAGAAGATTGGCAAGAAGTGCACCGTCGATGGCGTCCTGGACAAGGCGGAAGAGCCAACCCATCCGGGCCTCTGGTTCATGGATTCGTCCTCTGCCGCCGCCGAGATGGTCACGCTCTGCGCCGCCGCCGGCTACGTCGTCCACTTCTTCCCGACCGGCCAGGGCAACGTGATCGGCAACCCGATCGTCCCCGTCATCAAGCTTTGCGCCAACCCGCGTACGGTGCGCCTGATGAGCGAGCACATGGACGTGGATTGCTCGGGGTTGCTGCAACGCGAGCAGACGCTCGACCAGACTGGCGACAAGCTGCTCGAGTGCATGCTGGCGACCGTCAATGGCCGCTGGACCGCGGCCGAGGCGCTCGGCCATCGTGAATTCGTGCTGACCCGCATCCACGAGTCGGCATGATGAAGCGCATCTGCATCAGCGAGTTTCTGGACCTCAGTCGCGGTGCAGGCGCTAACTCCCGCTGGTCGCTTGTTTGTCGAAAACTGAACCGGTTTGATGATGTCCGCTGGCACGCCGCGCCTTTGGGTCGAAAAGGCAGGTCGCCAGCAACAAGCAGCAAGACCGGCCGGGAAGCCGGTCTTGTTGCTGAGAGTTAACGTAATCAAGACAGGAAAGCAACGTGCACATCGGCATCCCGCAAGAAACGCGAGTGGGCGAGACTCGCGTCGCCGCCACCCCGGAGACGGTGAAGAAGTATGTCGCCCAAGGCCACCATGTCACGGTGCAGTCCGGCGCCGGCGTGCGCGCCAGCGTGCCCGACGGCGCATATGAGGCCGTTGGCGCCCGCATAGGGACAATGGCCGAGGCCCTCGGCGCGGAACTCGTCCTGAAGGTCCGCGCCCCCGACGACGCCGAGCTGGCGCAGATGAAGCGGGGTGCGACGCTGGTCGGCATGCTGAATCCGTTCGATACCGCGAACAACGTCCGCATGGCCGCCACCGGCATCACCGCCTTCGCGCTGGAAGCCGCGCCGCGCACCACCCGCGCGCAGAGCATGGACGTGCTGTCATCGCAGGCCAACATCGCCGGCTACAAGGCCGTGCTGGTGGCCGCGCACCACTACCAGCGCTTCATGCCGATGCTGATGACCGCCGCCGGGACCGTGAAGGCCGCGCGCGTGCTGATCCTCGGCGCTGGCGTCGCCGGCCTGCAAGCCATCGCCACGGCCAAGCGCCTGGGTGCCGTGATCGAGGCCTCCGACGTCCGTCCCGCCGTGAAGGAGCAGATCGAGTCGCTTGGCGCCAAGTTCGTCGATGTTCCGTTCTTCACCGACGAGGAACGCGAAATCGCGCAGGGCGTGGGCGGCTATGCCCGCCCGATGCCGGCCGACTGGATGAAGCGCCAGGCCGAGCTGGTCCACCAGCGCGCGCTGCAGGCCGACATTGTCATCACCACCGCTCTGATTCCTGGCCGCAAGGCGCCGACGCTGTTGCATGAGGCAACCGTCCAGGAAATGAAGCCGGGCTCGGTCGTGGTCGACCTGGCCGCCGCCCAAGGCGGCAACTGCCCGCTGACCGTGGCCGACGAAGTCGTCGAGCGCCATGGCGTGATCCTCGTCGGCCATACCAACCTTGCTTCGATGGTGGCAGCTGACGCCTCAGCGCTCTATGCCCGCAACGTGTTCGACTTCCTCAAGCTCGTGCTCGACAAGGAGGCGAAGCTGACCGTCAATCTGGAAGACGACATCGTCGCTGCCTGTCTCATGTGCGCGGGTGGTGAACTGACAAGGGCAAACTAAGTACTGGAGACAAGAATGGAACTGGTGAACCACACGGTGATCAACGTGATCATCTTTGTGCTGGCAATCTACGTGGGTTATCACGTGGTCTGGACGGTCACGCCGGCCCTGCATACGCCCCTGATGGCCGTGACCAATGCGATCTCCGCCATCATCATTGTCGGCGCCATGCTGGCTGCGGGCCTGACCGAAGGTAGCGTCGGGCGCGTGATGGGCTCGCTGGCGGTGGCCCTGGCCGCGGTCAACGTGTTCGGCGGGTTCCTGGTCACCCAACGCATGCTGGAGATGTTCAAGAAGAAGGCACCCAAGATCACGGCCGAGGCAGGGAAGCCGGTGGGCGGCGAGTTGGCGGAGGTGGCGCAATGAATGGACTGTCCATGAATACGGTCACCCTTCTGTACCTGAGTGCCTCGGTCTGCTTTATCCAGGCGCTCAAGGGGCTGTCGCACCCGGCCTCGGCGCGCAAGGGCAATGCCTTCGGCATGATCGGCATGGCCATCGCGGTGGTCACCACGCTGGTCCTGATCGTCAAGCTGAAGAATGAATTCCTCGCGGCGGGCACGGCCCAGTCGTCGGTTGGCACGGGCCTGGCGCTGATCTTCGCGGCGCTGGTGGTCGGCGGCGGCATCGGCGCCTACGTCGCGCGCAAGGTGCAGATGACGAAGATGCCGGAACTGGTCGCGGCGATGCACTCGCTGATCGGCCTGGCCGCGGTGTTCATCGCGGTGGCGGCGGTGGCCGAGCCGGCGGCGTTCGGCATCAGTCCGGCCGGCTCGCACCTGATCCCGCTGGGCAACCGCATCGAGCTCTTTATCGGCTGCTTCGTCGGCGCGATCACGTTCTCGGGCTCGGTAATCGCCTTCGGCAAGCTGGCCGGGCGCTACAAGTTCCGCCTGTTCCAGGGCGCGCCGGTGGTGTTTGCCGGCCAGCACATGCTGAACCTGGCGCTGGCGGTCGCCATGGTCGGCTTCGGCATCGCCTTCTTCATGACGCAGGAATGGCTGCCGTTCCTGGTGATGCTGGCGATCGCCTTCGTGCTGGGCGTGCTGATCATCATCCCGATCGGCGGCGCCGACATGCCGGTGGTGGTGTCGATGCTGAACTCGTACTCGGGCTGGGCGGCCGCCGGCATCGGCTTCTCGCTGAACAACCCGATGCTGATCATCGCCGGCTCGCTGGTGGGCTCCAGCGGTGCGATCCTGTCGTACATCATGTGCAAGGCGATGAACCGCTCGTTCTTCAACGTGATCCTGGGCGGCTTCGGCGGCGATGCGTCGGCTGGCGCAAGTGCCGGCGCGCAAGCGCAGCGCAACGTCAAGTCGGGCTCGGCGGACGACGCCGCCTTCCTGATGGGCAACGCCGAGACCGTGATCATCGTGCCCGGCTACGGCCTGGCGGTGGCGCGGGCCCAGCACGCGCTGAAGGAGCTGACCGAGAAGCTGTCCGAGAAGGGCGTGACCGTGAAGTACGCGATCCACCCTGTGGCGGGCCGCATGCCGGGCCACATGAACGTGCTGCTGGCCGAGGCCGAGGTGCCCTACGACCAGGTCTTCGAGATGGAAGACATCAACAGCGAGTTCGGCCAGGCCGACGTGGTGCTGGTGCTGGGTGCCAACGACGTGGTCAACCCCGCGGCCAAGACCGATCCCAAGTCGCCGATCGCGGGCATGCCGATCCTGGAGGCGTACAAGGCCAAGACCATCATCGTCAACAAGCGCTCGATGGCCGCCGGCTACGCCGGGCTGGACAACGAACTGTTCTATATGGACAAGACCATGATGGTGTTCGGCGACGCCAAGAAGGTGGTCGAGGACATGTTCAAGGCGGTGGAGTGACTATCTGGCTGGTGTATCTGGGATCGGGGTTTTAAAAGGTGCGGTTCGATCGTGCGCGTCGACGTGTCGAATCATTATTGTCCGAGGTGCCGGGCAAGCCCGCGCCACCAAGATGATGGACATGATCCGCACGCTGGAGCAGGAACTGCTGCAGGTGCTGATCGACAATGTGCCGTCCGAGCGCCGCGTGGAAGCGCCGGCACCGTCGACGCTGATGAATGGGCCGCAGGTGAATCCGGAAGGGAAGCCGGATGTAGTGTCGGACCATGCGCAGGTGGATGATTTGTTGGCTAGTTTGGGGTTTTGAGGGGTTGGTTGGGCTGGGGTGGGAAGCGTTCGGCCGCGCTGCGCGCATGGCCTATCTCAGGTCTTGGCCTCGGGCACGGAGCGCATCGCTGCTCTCGCACAGAGTTGTCGCGTGCGAGCCCAACAGCTTGTCCCCTCCCGCATGTTTTCTCCCCTCTCCCGCTTGCGGGAGAGGGGCGGGGGAGAGGGCCGGCGCATCCACGAAGTCACCCGCATCAACATCTGCGCCCCCACATCTTCCCGGCAATCCGGCGATGAACTTTCTTTTAAGAGTTCGCCCATACTCGCGCTTGCTGCCTCTCTTCATACTGGGTTCGTCGCTGCGTCGTGGCGACCGGGTTTAGCAGCCCGAATGGATTAGTGCCGAACGACCGCCGTCAGGCGGTATCCTTACGTTCGCCGTGCCTGAGCACGCCCCTTCAATGGGCGGGCGCAGGCAGGGGAGCCTCCGGGCTCGCCGGCTCCTAATCCCCGGTCTGCTAACCCTGCCTTGCGCCCGCCCACCCCTATCAGCAGCCGGGGAGCGGGACTGAACCTGTATGGTTAGGGGGCATTCCCATGCTTCAGTTCTTACTTGCCCATTCTGGGCGATTGGCAATTTCCAGTACCTTCACAATGCCGCAGAGCGCGCGGACCGCGTATGTGGAGGTGTGCCATGTATAGCCATAGTCATCACGGTATTACGGCGGAACACAATGGCGTCGACATGCTCGTCACCGCTCACACCCCTGGGGAGAATCCGTTGAGTCTTGCGGTGCAACGGGCGGCGCAGCTTCATGGGTTATTGCTTATGGCTAGTGAGCATGGGGCTGTTAGTTTGGAGGCGGTGGATTTGGAGCAGGGGGTTTGGGAGGGGTTGCTTTCTCTTGCGGCCACGTTGGCGCATGAGACGCAGGTTTTGAGTGAGTTGGCGGTGGTGGAGGGGCAGGGGTTGGAGGTTGATTGACCCTGGGGCGGGGTAGGCAATCGTGCAATTGGCTGCCAACCCTGCTCGTTTTCCGCCATCAGCATCGCGGCGCTTCCTTTGCGAATCCTTTCTCGCTGCAATCCTCTAGGCAAATCGGCCCGGCTTGTTGCTGAGCAGACAGTAGCCGGAGCCGTTCACTCCACGCGAACTGTTTGACAACCTGGCAACTCAGGACTTGCGACTCAACGGAAACCCCGTGGGCTGTCGCAGGTGCCAGAAAGCCAGGTAAATGGCGAGAGGCACTGCAGCGATGTAGAAAATTGCGATCGGAATGAATGCGACGCTAGACGCAATGCCGCAAATAGTCCCTGCAACTGGCCAAAGCCAATGACAAGCGCGGTTCTGAATCCAGCGAACGGTCATGACGGCAAGTGATATCCAGGCGAGTAGCGGCAAGGTCACCAGCCAATTTGCACGGATGGACCCGGCCACGGCTGAAGTGGCAAACATAAGCGACACAAGAACAGCAATGGAGGCCCCGCCCCAGGATGCAAGGGCGGCGGCCACACGTGTGCCTTTAGCTGGTGAGGATTTCGTTCGGGGCTGCATGTTTTGTCCTTTAGCGATATGGGCAGTCTGGCCGATTCCGGGCCTGCAGTTTAGGGCGCAATGCAGTCCATCGCCGCTAGAGCGTTGTGGGCATTCTAGCGAGCCCGGCGGCCTGGCGCGCTTCGCACTGTTGTGGCCTGCAGACACCCAACTTCGCGATACTGGCTTGCCCAGCTTGCCCAGCTTGCCCAGCTTGCCCAGCTTGCCCAGCTTGCCCATTGCTTCGTCTGCTGGGCGTGCTCTACTTCGGGTCCGTGAGGGGATGGATGCCTACAAGCGAATATCAGGGCAGTTCGGAGCTTACCGCGCCATCGTGTTTCTCTTCTGTCCCGTGGGAATATGGGTTGCCTCGATGCAGCCGGGCTATCAATTTGGCCTATTGCCTGTCCACGAGGCGCGATGGGCCTTGGCAATCGGGGGCCCACTTCCCAACTTCTACTGTCCTATTTCATGCTGCTCGGCAGTGTCATGAGCGTTCGATTCTGGCCGGAGTTCAGGATTAGCCGGAGCCATGGCTGATCTGATCTGACATTTGACCGATCACACAGTGTGGCGTACCAGCGTCGATGATGCCCGTTGCCCGTTGCCCGTTGCCCGTTGCCTGTCCCTCGCACGGCCGTTGTCGACCCTTAGCGGCCGGTCGCGTTTTCCGAAAGCGGTCGTTCCTCACGCGTAGATGGGGTTGACTCAGGAGTGCACGAACCGTCAGTTCCGATGGCGGATGCCGCATGACAAGGACCTTATCGACGGGGCTGTGCGATTTGCTATTTGCGTTGTCTCCTCGGCGGACGTTCACGCCGGTGCGGATGCGCCCGTTGCACTGTCGAGGTTCGCGGCGGCACGCGAAGGGTCCATGAATGCGTCGGCTTACATGGCAAGTTCGCGCGGCACATCGCCTGTTTCTTTAAACGAAAGTTGTGCATTGATACTGCGGAGACCTGTGTCCTCAAGCCAAACAGGAACCGCATTCTCACGCCGGGTGCCCAAGTCACGAGCTCCCGCCCATGATGCAATGGATCCTACCGCGACAGGCCCGTGGTATGAGAAGATGAATCTTCGAAGAAATGCACAACTTTGAACCGGGATGACGCACGATGAGCATCGACACTGCAAAACATGCATTCGGAGTGTTGAAGGCAGAGTGGGAAGCCACCCGCAGCACCATTGAGACTGAGCAAGATGTCCGGTTCAGAATAATAAACCGTGTTCTGACCGAAGTATTAGGTTGGGCCGATTCGCAAATTGAAACAGAACGACATGAGGATGAGGGATACGTAGATTACCTCATGCGAGAGGGCGACCGTGCTCGATTGGTTGTGGAGGCAAAGAGGCAACAAGTCCTACTAATCGATACTCAGAATCCTGCGAGGCAGGCATATAAAGTTGGCGGCGCCGCCCTAAAAGGTGCCCGCAGCGGTCTTGCACAAGCAACTCAGTACTGCCTGAACTTTGGAGCCCCATTCTTGGCTCTTACCAATGGGTTCGAGTGGATCGCACACTGGCCAATGAGAGGAGATGGAAAGGCACAAAAAGACCATTACGCAATCGTCTTTCCAAATCATGATGCCATCTTGGAAAATTTTGCGGAATTTCACGACTTATTTTCCAGGTCCGGTGTAGGGAAAAATTTATTTAAGATCCATATCAACGGTGCAGAAGGGCTGTCCCTCACACATAGTGAACCCTTGCGCCCCTTGCGAGACCCGAAACACTTGAAGCGCCTTGAACGTTCCGGGATGGCTCGCGAACTCGGAGATGTGTTAAACCGGTTCTTTAGTTCCATGAATGGTGACGACGACCCGGAAATGCTCTCAGCTTGTTTTGTCGAAAGCAAGGAAAGCAAAGAGGCCGATGCAACGCTGCAGCGCCTCACCGAAAGTCTCCTGCACGAGATAGAAACTGTCGGAAATGATAATGCAGGGAACCTTCAGGATGAAATCCGAGATGCAGTCGAAATGTCTCGGAAGGAGTTTGTTCTTATTGTCGGAAATAAAGGCGCAGGAAAATCAACGTTCATTGATAGATTCTTTCGATCCGTATTAGCTCATGACTTGCGGACGCGCTGCGCGGTTCTCCGAGTCGACTTAAGGGATTCAAACGGCGATATTTCAGCCATATCGACGTGGCTTACTGAGCAATTGATTAACCTTTGCGAAAGCATTCTCTTTCCCGGAGTTGTCCTCAATTACGAACAGTTGCAGGGAGTCTTTCATAGTAAGTATCAGAGATGGGCGCAAGGCGAGTATAAGCATCTTTATGAATCAAATAAAATAGAATTCAAGATCAAATTTGGCGATTACATAAGCCGCGTTCGCGAGGATTCGCCCGCTGAGTATTTGCAGGCATTTTTGGCTCATGCGACTTATGCTCGACAAATGATGCCGTGCATCATATTTGATAACACGGATCATTTTAGCCAACCATTTCAAGAGGCCGTTTTTCAATACGCGCAGTCCATTCATCGGAATGTTTATTCATTTGTAATCTGCCCGATAACGGATAGAACCATTTGGCAACTTTCCAAGCATGGACCTTTGCAATCGTATGACACCAAGTCCTTTTACCTGCCAGTGCCGCCGACCAAAGATATTTTGCAAAAGCGTGTAGAATTCCTCAAATCTAAACTGGCGGGGCCAGCTAAGCAAAGCGAGCAATACTTACTTAGAAAAGGAATTCGAATATCGGTCCGAGATATCAACGCATTCGCGGCGTGTGTTGAGGAAGTGTTTATTAACACCGAATATATTTCACGGACCGTCAGTTGGCTGTGTAATTATGATATTCGGCGAGGATTGAACTTATCGAAGCAAATCATCACTTCACCGCAGATTAGCATTGAAGATTTAGTCCGAATTTATATTTCGGGGAAACCTATTTCCATTCCGGAATTTAGGATACGAAAAGCATTATTTCTGGGAGATTACAACCAATTTCGGCAGGATGATAGCGGGTATGTTTACAATGTATTTTCTGTGTTCCCTGACATGCTGGGGTCTCCCCTTGCTAACTGCTCCATACTTCAGTGCCTAAAAGATAAGCAATCTGAGTCCGCGGACATTCGAGATTCGTACATGGAGTTGGCGTCTATTGCATCATATCTTGAGCCGATGGGCATACCAACAACCATAACTAAGCGGCATGCTCAAATTTTGCTCGAATATAGATTGATTGAGCCGTTTGATCCAACTGAAAGCTTGGCCACAGAGGCTACTTTGGTTCGGCTAACGCAGAGTGGCGCTATTCATCTTGAGTTCGCGCTTACAGACTCTTCGTACATTGAGCATGTGGGTCTGGCGACGAGTGTCAGGGAAGGTTTGGCTGCCGACGGGATTCGTGAAAAACTCAGGCAGTACATTGACTCGTCCGTGGCGGCGCAAACATTCCATGAGCTG
Organism: Cupriavidus alkaliphilus; assembly: GCF_014191175.1. Lineage (NCBI taxonomy): Bacteria > Pseudomonadati > Pseudomonadota > Betaproteobacteria > Burkholderiales > Burkholderiaceae > Cupriavidus > Cupriavidus alkaliphilus. The sequence continues at coordinate 110,487 of NZ_JACHWE010000005.1, forward strand.
CGCAAGGCCTTCGCTCAGTATGTTTTGGGAGAAGATCAACGATTCTGTACGATACCTTCGAGCTATCGAGGACAAATTGCTCTCAGAGAACAGTTCAAAAGCACATGGGTGAGGGATTTCACGTCTTCGTCTGGAAATAAATCCGATTCACGGAAATCGTTTTCGGCAACCGTTCGTCCACTACCTAAAAACAGGTAACTAGTGCTCGTCTCGTGTCACGAGGAGGGTAGGTTTGATGTCATCCACGATGGACTGAACGGCGCTTCTTTGTGAAATGTATTGACATTGGAAGCGTTGTAGTTTTCAGCGTTGTTCGATTGGATTCAATCTGCGAAAGCACCTCGAGCGACCGCTACTGGCCGAAGGCGGCCAATCGTCGGTCGGCAGGTCGGCAGCCATCACGGATCACCGCTTCCGACCCTCAAGAGACATATATTGCCGATAAGCGGTCGTTGGAAGAGTCTACTCGGCATCGACAGTCATACTGCACAAAATGACCGTATCAATTGGCGTCGTCACCAGGCCCCGGCAGTCGTAACTCGCGCAGAATTTGCCTCTCATAGGCTGGCCAGTCCCTTGCAGAGTTCTCAATCGCGAGCTTGGCTAATGGTAGCTGGCGAAACAAATCATCGGTGATTCGGCGGTAATCGCGATATAGGAGAATAAGCCCTTCTAATCCCTTGTAACCCCTGCGCACGCAGTACGGGGCCGCGAGCTTCCAGTTCATCTGATACTCGATCCATGCGGCGCCACGCTCCGCACCGACAGTCCGTACAGCTTTTTCGACATCCTCCTGCCAAAGGTAAAGGACGAACGGATTGAGCGGAGCAGTGACTGCGGCCAGCGCCTGTACGTAGTCGAAAATCAACGCTGACTCGGCGTCCATTAGCAGCAGGTGAGTCAGGTCTCCATGAAACAGTTGGCCGTCCATTACTGGGATGGGGGTCTCCGCCTGTGTCGCCTCGACAAAGGCTTTCCACCTAGCTAGAGCACGGTCCGCGAGTTGCTGTGGTGTCGCGTCCCGCCACGGTTCAAACCAGTGCTCAAGGTCGTCTGTCGCGCGCACGGGGTGGGGCTCTGTCCTCTCGTGGACCGGCAACGCTGGCTGCCCCGCCTCTTGCAGATGTTTCGCAATGAGGCGCATCGTCGTTGACTTGCCTGAACCCATAATGCCCTCGACGATCACAAGCCGATGCGCGGTGGCAGGTTCTGGACTGCCAGACGTGGTCGACCTCATCATTTTCGCAATCGGTTCCATGGAAGGACACCTACGTTAGGCCATACATGCGGGATTGTCGACAATTTGCATGCCGCTGCAGAAGGTCTGATCGTGGCCGGATACTGCCGTCCTTTTCCCCGGAAGCGATAGCTTGCACGCCAGCTCTTTAGGCATCGTTGAGCGATTTGTATCACGACTTCTCACGGATGTTGAGAAGTCTCGGAAGCCTTTTCGTTCGCTCTCCAAGGAACAACCCCGCGAGTAATCACGCCGCACAAATGAAAAAACGCCAACCCGTTCGGGGTTGGCGTTCTACTTGAGATAACTATCAGGAATCAAAACTGATTCATAGTATTATCCTTCCCCGCCGCCTTCAGCGCCGCTTCCCCGCTGAAGTACTCCTTGTGATCATCCCCAATATCCGACCCAGACATATTCTGGTGCTTGACACAAGCGATGCCCTGGCGAATTTCCTTCCGCTGCACGCCAGCCACATAACCCAGCATGCCCTGATCACCGAAGTATTCCTTGGCCAGGTTGTCCGTCGACAGCGCAGCAGTGTGATACGTCGGCAGCGTAATCAGGTGGTGGAAGATGCCGGCTTCGCGCGACGCATCAGCCTGGAACGTACGAATCTTCTCGTCGGCCAGCTTGGCCAGTTCGCTGTCGTCGTATTCCACACTCATCAGCTGGGCGCGGTCGTAGGCCGACACGTCCTTGCCCGCTTCCTTCATCGCGTCATACGCTTGCTGGCGGAAGTTCAGGGTCCAGTTGAACGACGGGCTGTTGTTGTACACCAGCTTGGCGTTCGGGATGACCTTGCGGATTTCGTTGACCATGCCGGCGATCTGGGCGATGTGCGGCTTTTCGGTTTCGATCCACAGCAGGTCGGCGCCGTTTTGCAGCGCGGTCACGCAGTCCAGCACGCAGCGGGCTTCACCCGTGCCGGCGCGGAACTGGAACAGGTTGCTGGGCAGGCGCTTCGGGCGCAGCAGCTTGCCGTCGCGCTTGATGATGACGTCGCCATTGCCCAGTTGGTCGGCCGACAGTTCTTCGCAATCCAGGAACGAGTTGTACTGGTCGCCCAGGTCGCCCGGCTTGGTGGTCACGGCGATCTGCTTGGTCAGGCCGGCGCCCAGCGAGTCGGTGCGGGCGACGATGATGCCGTCGTCCACGCCCAGTTCCAGGAAGGCGTAGCGGATGGCGCGGATCTTGGCCAGGAAGTCCTCGTGCGGCACGGTGACCTTGCCGTCCTGGTGGCCGCATTGCTTCTCGTCGGAGACCTGGTTTTCGATCTGGATGCAGCAGGCGCCGGCTTCAATGAATTGCTTGGCCAGCAGGTAGGTCGCTTCGGCGTTGCCGAAACCGGCGTCGATGTCGGCGATGATGGGCACGACGTGGGTGACGTGGTTGTCGATCTTCTGCTGGATCGCGGCCTTTTCGGCGCCGGTGGCGGCATCCAGCTGGCGGAACAGGCCGCCCAGTTCACGTGCGTCGGCCTGGCGCAGGAAGGTGTACAGCTCGCGGATCAGCGCGCTGACCGAAGTCTTCTCGTGCATCGACTGGTCCGGCAGCGGGCCGAACTCGGAACGCAGCGCGGCCACCATCCAGCCGGACAGGTACAGGTAGCGGCGTTCGGTGCTGTTGAAGTGCTTCTTGATGGAAATCATCTTCTGCTGGCCGATAAAGCCGTGCCAGCAGCCCAGCGACTGGGTGTACTTCGACGGGTCCGCGTCATAGGCAGCCATGTCGGCGCGCATGATCTTGGCGGTGTACTTGGCGATGTCCAGGCCCGTCTTGAACTTGTTCTGCGCGCGCATGCGGGCGGCGTACTCGGGGTTGATGGCGTTCCAGGCGCTGCCCTGGGTTTCTTTCAAAGCAGCCACTGCCTTGATGTCGTCTTGATACTGGGCCATGTCAGTTTCCTAAGATAAGGCGCGTTTGAGAAAAATCGTTTGGCGTGCCGACCGTGGGTCGAAGCAAACAGCGTGGACTCATTGTAGGGGGATCTGGCTTGGTTGCGGCCTAGTCTTATATAAGACATAAGACTTTGTTTACCCTTAAATTTCAATGGGTTATGCATCAATTTTCACGATACGGAACGTTTTTTCGCAGAACGAAACCCGGCGCGGCGCTGCCGGCGGCGGAAATCCCACGATGTGAAACGCCCTTTCAGTGAGCGGGCAGAAGCTGCTCCAGGAGCCCGCCGCTCGACGGCTTCGTCACTTTTCCTCTAAAGACTCCCGGGCGGCCCGCCGTTAACCTGATGCGTCCCCCATATCCCAAACAGCACCCAATTCCCCCGCCTTTTCGTGCGAATGGGAACACCCCCGCGCTTCGATAATCCCCGCTGACGAATAGCGGCTGGCCGCTTCGCACGGAGCGTGGATGTCCGAAGAAAGCGATCTCGAGAAAACCGAACCCGCCTCACCCCGGCGCCTGGAAAAGGCGCGCGAGGAGGGGCAGGTGGTGCGTTCGCGCGAGCTGGCCACGTTCGTCATGCTGATTGCCGGCGTCACCGGCCTGTGGACGCTGGGCGGCCACCTGGGCCGCAGCCTGAACCAGGTGATGCAGGGCGCGCTGCGCTTCGAGCCGGCCACGGCATTCGATCCGTCGCGCATGCTGTCGCGCTTTGCGCTGATGGTGTGGGACAGCCTGCTGGCCTTCCTGCCGTTGCTGCTGCTGTTCGGCGTGGCCGCGCTGGCCGCGCCGCTGCTGCTGGGCGGCTGGGTGTTCTCGGCCAAGTCGTTCGCGCCGCAGTTTTCGCGCCTGTCGCCGCTGGCGGGGCTGGGGCGGATGTTTTCCGCGCACTCGCTGGTGGAGCTGCTGAAGGCGGTGGCCAAGTCGCTGCTGGTGGGCGCGGTCGGCGCGTGGGTGCTGTGGCGGCGCTTGCCCGAGGCCATCGCGCTGATGAATGCGCCGGTGCAGGAGGCGCTGCTGCACATGGTTGACCTGGTGATGTTCTGCTGCCTGGTGGTGTCGCTGTCGCTGCTGGTGGTGGCGGCTATCGACGTGCCGTGGCAGTACTGGGAGTTCTTCAAGAAGCTGCGCATGACCAAGGAAGAGGTCAAGCAGGAATTCAAGGAGAGCGAGGGCGACCCCCATATCAAGAACCGCATCCGCCAGCAGCAGCGCGCCATGGCGCGCCGCCGCATGATGACCGAGGTACCCAAGGCCGATGTGGTGGTGACCAACCCCACGCACTTTGCGGTGGCGCTGCGCTATGAGGAAGGGCGCATGGGCGCGCCGCGCGTGGTGGCCAAGGGCACCGGCGACGTTGCCGCGCGCATCCGCGCGCTGGCCGCGGAGCATCGCGTGCCGCTGATGTCGGCGCCGCCGCTGGCGCGCGCGCTGCACCGCCATGTGGAGCTGGGCCAGGAAATCCCGGCCGGCCTCTATACCGCCGTGGCCGAAGTGCTGGCCTGGGTCTATCAACTGAAGCACTGGCACTACTCGCAGGGCCCGCAGCCGCAGGCGCCGGCGGACCTGGCGGTGCCCGATGAACTCGCCGTACCGGAAATGCGCGAATGAACGCACTAAGCAACCTGCTCAACCTGCCTGGCCTGCGCTCGGCCGGCCAGCTCAAGGCCATGACCGGGCCGCTGCTGATCATCATGATCCTGGGGATGATGATCCTGCCGCTGCCGCCCTTTGTGCTGGACCTGCTGTTCACCTTCAATATCGCGCTGGCGATCATGGTGCTGCTGGTCAGCATGTACACGCAGAAGCCGCTGGATTTTGCGGCGTTCCCGGCGGTGCTGCTGTTCACCACGCTGCTGCGGCTGTCGCTGAACGTGGCGTCCACGCGCGTGGTGCTGCTGGAAGGCCATACCGGCCCGGACGCGGCCGGCAAGGTGGTGGAGGCCTTCGGCCACTTCCTGGTGGGCGGCAACTTTGCGGTGGGCATCGTGGTGTTCGCCATCCTGGTGGTGATCAACTTCATGGTGATCACCAAGGGCGCGGGGCGGATTGCGGAAGTCGGCGCGCGCTTCATGCTGGATTCGATGCCGGGCAAGCAGATGTCGATCGACGCCGACCTGAACGCCGGCCTGATCGACGAAGCCGCCGCCAAGAAGCGCCGCGCCGAGGTGGCGCAGGAATCCGACTTCTACGGCGCCATGGACGGTGCCAGCAAGTTCGTGCGCGGCGATGCGGTGGCGGGCTTGCTGATCATGTTTATCAACGTGGCCGCGGGCATGGTGGTGGGCATGGTCCAGCATGACCTGGACTTCGGCACCGCCGTGCACAACTACACGCTGCTGACCATCGGCGACGGCCTGGTGGCGCAGATTCCGGCCCTGGTGATCTCCACCGCCGCCGGTGTGATCGTGTCGCGCGTGTCGAACGAGCAGGACGTGGGCGAGCAGCTCACCGGCCAGCTCTTTGCCAACCCGCGCGTGCTGTACCTGACCGCGGGCATCATCGGCCTGATGGGCATCATCCCGGGCATGCCGCACTTTGCCTTCCTGCTGCTGGCGGGCGCGCTGGTGTGGATGGGCCGGTATGTCGCGCGCCGCGCGGCGACGCAGGCGCAGACCAAACAGCGCGAAGAGCGCACCCCGGCGGTGGCGCAGGAATCGACCGAAGCCAGCTGGGACGACGTCACGCTGGTGGACCCGCTCGGCATGGAAGTGGGCTACCGCCTGATCACGCTGGTGGACCGCGCGCAGGACGGCGAACTGCTGGGCCGCATCAAGAGCATCCGCAAGAAGGTGGCGCAGGAAATCGGCTTCCTGGTGCCGGTGGTGCATATCCGCGACAACCTGGAACTGAAGCCCAACGCCTACCGCATCACGCTCAAGGGCGTGGAGATCGGCCGCGGCGAAGCCATGCCGGGCCAGTGGATGGCGATCAACCCCGGCCAGGTCAGCGGCACGCTGCCGGGCGCGGCCACGCGCGATCCGGCCTTCGGCCTGCCGGCGGTGTGGATCGATGCCGGCATCAAGGAGCAGGCGCAGGCGTACGGCTATACCGTGGTCGATGCCAGCACCGTGGTGGCCACGCACCTGAACCACCTGATCCACATGCACGCGGCCGAACTGCTGGGCCGCCAGGAAGTGCAGGCGCTGCTGGACCGCATCGCCAAGGACTCGCCCAAGCTGACCGAAGACCTCGTGCCGAAGACGATCTCGCTGACGGCGCTGCAGAAGATCCTGCAGAACCTGCTGGACGAAGGCGTGCCGATCCGCGACATGCGCACCATCCTGGATGTGGTGGCCGAGCACGCGCCCAAGATCAGCGATCCGAACGAGCTGACCGCGATGGTGCGCGTGGCGCTGGGCCGCGCCATCACGCAGCAGCTGTTCCCGAACAACGCCGACCTGCAGGTGATCGGCCTCGATGCCGGCCTGGAGCGCGTGCTGTCGCAGGCGCTGACCAACGGCGGCGGCATCGAGCCGGGCCTGGCCGACGCGCTGCTGCAGCAGACCCAGGGCGCGGTCACGCGCCAGGAACAGATGGGCATGGACCCGGTGCTGCTGGTGCCGTCGCAGTTGCGTCCGCTGATGGCGCGCTTCCTGCGCCGCACCATGCCGCAGCTGCGGGTGCTGTCGCACGCCGAGGTGCCCGACAACCGCAATATCCGCATCACCGCCATGATCGGCGCGTGAGGAGCCATAGATGAGCGTAGCCAAGTTTGTCGCGGCCAACGGCCGCGAAGCCATGCGCCAGGTGCGCGAAGCCATGGGCCCCGATGCCGTGGTGCTGTCCAACCGCACCGTCGAGGGCGGCGTGGAGATCGTCGCCATGCGCGATACGGACCTGGGCAGCGTGTCCGCCACGGCGCAGGTGTATGTGCCGCCCGCACCGGCGGCAGAGCCTGCCGCCATCGGCGACCTGCGTGGCGAGCTGCAATCGATGCGGGCGATGCTGGAACGCCAGCTGGCCGGCATCAGCGCGGCACCGGGCGTTGCCCCGAGTGCGGCGGCGCATGGCGTGGCCGCGAGCGATCCGCTGCGCGAATCCCTGTTCGAATGGCTGGTGGGCGCGGGCTTTTCCGGGCAACTGGCGCGCACGCTGCTGGCGCGGCTGCCGTTGGGCTATGACCGGCCCGCGGCGATGGGCTGGATCCGCGCGGAGCTGGCCAGCAAGCTGCCGGTGCTGGCCGACGAAGACCACCTGTTCGCGCAAGGCGGCGTGCTGGCGCTGGTGGGCCCCACCGGCGTGGGCAAGACCACCACCACGGCCAAGCTGGCCGCGCGCTTCGTGCTGCGCCACGGCGCCGACAAGCTGGCGCTGCTGACTACCGACAGCTTCCGTATCGGCGCCCATGAGCAACTGCGCATCTATGGCGACATCCTGGGCGTGCCGGTGCATGCGGTGAAGGACGCCGCCGACTTGCGCTTTGCGCTGGCGGCGATGAAGGACAAGCACCTGGTGATCATCGACACCGTTGGTATGAGCCAACGCGACCGCAGCCTGTCGGAACAGATCGCCATGCTGGCCGGCGTGCCCGCGCCGGTGCAGCGCGTGCTGCTGCTCAACGGCGCCAGCCACGGCGATACCCTCAATGAAGTGGTGCATGCCTACCGCCATGACGCCGCGCCGGATGGCGGCGGCATCGATGGCTGCATCATCAGCAAGCTGGACGAAGCCACCCACCTGGGTTCGGTGCTGGACGTGGTGATCCGCCACCGATTGCCTGTCTTCTATGCCTCCACCGGGCAGCGCGTGCCCGAGCACCTGGAACTGGCCAGCAGCACCGCGCTGGTGGAGCGCGCCTTCCTGACGCCGCGCCGCGGCTCGGTGTTTGCCGATGCCGATGCCGCGCGCCGTGCCGCCGCTGGCGCGGGGGAAGAGACAACTGCGCGCGGTGGCGCCACCGACGTGCTGCGCTCGCTGACCGACAGCGCCGACGCGCTGGGCCAGTGCGTGGCCGAACTCAATGGCGCGGGCCTGGGCTTCGATCTGGCCCGCTCGCTGTGGCAACAGCGCAGCGCCGGCGCGCCAGCCCTGCGCGCCATGTCGCAGCAGGTGCGCGAAGCCGTGTGCCGGGACGTGACCCGCCAGTGCGAACAGTACGTGCTGGCCGTTGCCGCCACGCTGCAGGTGGCCGTGCCCGGACGCCGCTCGCCCCAGCCGACGCAGCACACGCTGTGGCTGGCCGACCGCAACGGCATGCCGCTGGCTGCCGCCGTCACCCCCACTGGCCGTGCCGGCCAGCCGCTGGGCGAAGCCGAATCCGACGCCGCCAACCTGCGCGCCGCGATGAGCGCCGCGCGCAAGGTCGTCAACCTGCTCGAGGCGATGCCGTCCGCCGCCACGCTGGCGCGCTGGCAGCAGGCCGGCGAGCGCTGGGTGGCCAGCGCGCGCAAGACCGCGCGCGTGGTCAGCGCCGGCGCCGCGTGGAAGCTCGATGCGCTGGCGGACACGCTGACCTTCCACGCCGTCGGCGAAGACACCGTGCGCGAGCGCGATGCCGTGCGCTGGCTGGCAACTGCCGACGTGCGCGTGCCGGACAGCCCGGTGCGCGGCAAGGGCACGCCCGACGGCGGCATCGACGCCTGCCTGGTGGTGGCCCGCCTGGCCGACCGCGCCACCGGGGAGCTGCTCGATACGCGCTACCTGCTGTGCGATCCGGCCCTGGCCCTGGATGCCGCGCAGGTGGCGCGCTGGGCGCTGTGGACCGATGCGGCCGAGGCCGGCCTGCGCACGATGCGCCATGCCATCGACCACTTCGCGCAGGATGCGCACGATGCCGCCGGCGCCGCCGTGGCCGCGCTGCAGCTGGGCATGTCGGTGCTGCGCCTGGAACACGAGCCGACCGCGGCTGCGCCCGCGTTCCTCGCGCGCCTGGCCGGCCGAGCGGTGCGCCCGGGCGCACCGGTGCCGGGCACCGTGCTCAATGAAGGCATGGGCCGCATGCTGGCCCTGCTCGACGTGCTGGAAAACTATCCGGGCCGCGGCGCCGCAGCGCCTGCCGCTACCGCGGAGGCCGTGCAGTGAGTTCCCTCGCCATGGACCAGGCCGAGAGCCTGCGCCGGATGCTGGCGCCGCGCACCACGCGCCGCATCGCCGTGCTTGCCAGCGAACGCGGCGCCGGTGCCACCACTGTGGCGCTGGGTCTGTCGCATGCGCTGGCGATGCAGGGCGAGCGCGTGCTGCTGGTAGACGAAGACGCCAACGCCCGTGCCACGCGCTTGTCTGGCGCCAGGCCGGTGGGCACGCTGGCTGACGTTCACGCGGGCCGGCTGTCGCTGGAGGCTGCGGCGGGTGTGAGCCCGCAAGGTGTGCTGTCGGTGGTGCCGGCTGGTCGGCCGGTGTCGGGTGCTGCCTTGCCGACGACGGCGACGAACGATTTTCGGAGCGTGCTCGTTGATGCCGGCCTCGATGCCGACGGCGCGCTGTCGCCGCTCGCGGGCGGTGCGCACAACGTGCTGGTGGTGATGCGTCCGGAGCTGGCGTCGATCACCGCCGCCTACGCATGCATCAAGCGGCTGCACCACCTGTATGCGTGGCGCCAGTTCCACCTGATCGTCAACCTGGCGGCCAGCGAAGCCACGGTGCAGGCCATTTTGCGCAACCTGGCGCGCACCGCCAGCCAGTACCTCGGCGTCGAAGTGCTGTGCGCGGGCTGGCTGCCGGCCGACCCGCTGGTGCCGCGCGCCGCGCAGCTGGGCCGCTGCGTGGTCGAGGCCTTCCCGGCGGCACCGGCCACCGCGGCACTGCGCCGCAGCGCCGGCGGCATCGGCGCCTGGCCGCTGCGCGCGGATGCCGCCGCGCCAGCAGCTGCGCCCGCCATGGCCTGAGCCTGCCAGCCATGCCACCCGAAACCACCACACCCTGAGCCAGCCGGCACGCAAAAGCGCGCCGGTCCAGCCATCCAGCAGTCACGAGAATTGCACCATGTACACGATCCAGGGAAAGCTCGAACAGGCCGATGTGGTCAAGGCGCACGCCCAGCTGGTGCGGCGCATCGCGCTGCAGCTCGCCGCCAGGCTGCCCGCCAGCGTGCAGATCGACGACCTGATCCAGGCCGGCATGATCGGCCTGCTCGACGCCGCCAAGCGCTACGAAGACACCCACGGCGCGCGCTTCGAGACCTACGCCAGCCAGCGCATCCGCGGCGCCATGCTCGACGAAGTGCGCGCCAACGACTGGCAATCGCGCAGCCTGCGCCAGTTCACCCGCCGCATCGAGCGCACCCAGCGCAACCTGGAACAGAAGCTCGGCCGCACGCCCATCGACTCCGAGGTGGCCGAGGCCATGGAGATGCCGCTGGACGAATACCAGCTGCTGCTCAACGAAGTCTATGGCTGCCAGCTGCTGCACTATGAAGACTTCGAGCGCTCCGGCGAAGAAGATTTCCTCGATCGCCACCTCGGCGGCAGCGATGACGGCAACCCGCTTACCGTGCTGATGGAAAGCGGCATGCGCGAGGCGCTGGTTCGCGCCATCGAACGCCTGCCCGAGCGCGAAAAGCTGGTGCTGTCGCTGTGCTATGACCAGGAACTGAACCTGCGCGAAATCGGCGCGGTGCTCGACGTGACCGAGTCGCGCGTATGCCAGATCCGCGGCCAGGCCATCAACCGGCTGCGCAACCAGTTGCGCGGCCTGCTGTAATGCCGGGGAAGGCGCGCATTGCCCGTGGCGCCTGCTGCCTGCTGGCAGCCATCTCGGCATGCGCGTGGGCCGCGTTCGATGCCGGCACCCGTCACGCCTGGACCGGTTCGGTCAACGGCCCGGCCCTGTACGGCCGTGGGCAACGCGCGGTATCGCCGCCGATCCTGCCCACCGGCGTGTTGCCGCAATCAGAAGGGGTGATTACCTCGGTGCGCTGGCGCTACAGCTTTGCCAAGACGCCGCCGCAGGAACTGCAGGCCTACCTGTGCAATGCCCAGCGCTGCGTGCTGCTGCCGCAGGCTGAGGGCAAGACCGATGCGTTCTTGGGCGACGATGCCACCAAGGGGTTTGTGTTCGCGTTCCGAGTGCCGGGGCAGGGGAGTCTGGTGCCGGTGTTGCAGGGGCGGAGTAATGAGGTGGTGGTGGGGTTTAGATAGGGCCTTGCCGATTCTTGCCCACGCGACTTTTAATCGAGCTTTCCAATTCCCGCTTGTGTACTCTCCCTCTCCCGCAAGCGGGAGAGGGAGAAACCCGCAGCGGCATCAAGGGCCTTGGGCTTTCCAATTTCCGCTTGTGTACTCCCTCTCCCGCTTGCGGGAGAGGGTTGGGGTGAGGGCGGGAGTATCGACGAAGTAAGGGCCGTCGCAATTGCCACCGCCGGCCCTCTCCCCCGGCCCCTCTCCCGCCAGCGGGAGAGGGGAGAAAACCCGCAGCGATATCATTGCCTCGGGCTTTCCCATTTCAGATTGTGTACTCCCTCTCCCGCTTGCGGGAGAGGGCTGGGGAGAGGGCAGGAGTTTCAACGAAGTGAAGGCCATCGCAATTGCCACCGCCGGCCCTCTCCCCCGGCCCCTCTCCCGCAAGCGGGAGAGGGGAGAAAACCCGCAGTGATATTACTGCCTCGGGCTTTCCCATTTCAGCTTGTGTACTCCCTCTCCCGCTTGCGGGAGAGGGTTGGGGTGAGGGCGGGAGTGTCGACGAAGTGAAGGCCGTCGCAATTGCCAGCGCCGGCCCTCACCCCCGCCCCTCTCCCGCCAGCGGGAGAGGGGAGAAAACCCGCAGTGATATTACTGCCTCGGGCTTTCCCATTTCAGCTTGTGTACTCCCTCTCCCGCTTGCGGGAGAGGGTCGGGGAGAGGGCGGGAGTATCGACGAAGTAAGGGCCGTCGCAATTGCCACCGCCGGCCCTCTCCCCCGGCCCCTCTCCCGCAAGCGGGAGAGGGGAGAAAACAGAGCGCCTGCGAAAAGCTCCCGTGGTCAGGCTTGCTGACCAGCGATCGCGCAGGCGCGAATCAAGATCGGTTGCAGGACCGTTCGCAACGCTGCAACGGTGTCTGGCAGCGCTTCCCATGTGAGCGCGTTTTTCTTCAGAAACGCTTGCCACAGCGCCTGCCGCGACGGATCAGTGGAGAATTCTTCGGTAAGTCCAAGCGGCAGCGCACTAGGGACCGGCATGCCGCGTCTTGTGAAAGTCGCTGCCACCGCGCTTGCCAGGATCTCTGCATCGAGAGTCTCGCGACCCAGCAGGATAGCCAGATCGAAATAGTCCTTTAGCCTGCTGTTCGCCATGCCAAGCAACGCGATGGCATGCAGTTTTTCGGAAACGACCGTGTAGACCGGATAGGTGCGTAGCCGCGGCGCCGGCAAATCATCGAGCAGAACCGGATAGGCGGCGTCGACCGGCCCCGGCGTGATGGCATCACCGAACCCGATATCGACTTGCACCCGGCATCGCGCCCGCGCCAGTTCCCCGGTAAGCAAGACGCGCGCGCCGGCGTAGCCCGCATCCTTGCGGATTTCCTCGGTGGTTACCGATGCCGGATCGAATGCCATGCCATCGTCGACACTGACAGCGACGATCTCGCGGAATGTTTTCGCGATGGATGCCAGATCGCTCGCTCCGAAGCCAAGGAAGTCGGCATCGCGGGTAGCGCGATGCGGCATGTCGTACCAGAGCGTGAACAGCAAGGCGCCCTTGAGCACGAAGCGCTCGCCATGTGGTGACTGGCTTAACCGATCGAGCATGCGCTCCAGCGCATAACGCACCAGCACCTGGTTGAAGTCCGCTCTCTGTGCTTTGGCGATGTTCAGCAGTCGCGCTCGCACCGACTCGGCGAGGTCGGTGGTCATTCGACAGCCTCAAGGTACGGGCGCATGACGTTGGCGACCCGGCAAATCTTGGCAAAGCGCCAGAGGTCGTCCGCCGATGCCTTCTGCTGTGCCCGGGCGTCCCTCAGGGCTTCCAGTGCCACATCGAGCCCAAGCTTATTGCGGTGTTTGAAGCAATCTGCCACCGTTCGGGCGGCGCTATAGACCCGCAGCGCAATCCCGTCGCGCTCGACCACGTCAATGCCTGCCGAGAAGATGTCGTCGGCAACCTGGATCATCTTGATCGGAGGGAAGTCGATCCTTGGCGCATGGCTGCCTCGCGGCATCGCAATCCAGACTTCGCGCGGAAGCTGCGTGGTCAGCCCATGGAACTGCAGCGCTGTCAGCAGGCAGAAGACAGCCTGCGGCACCCGGGTGGCAATGGCGGCCAGGCTCTCGTACTCCGAGGGTGGATCATTCGACAGCCGGTAAATGCCCCGATCGATTCTTTCGAGCAGCCCGGCGCCGACCATGCGGCTCAGGATGACACGGGGAACTTCGATGTTGTCGAGATCGGCGGGGCGCAGCATTCCTTTCCTGGAGGCCAGGTCAAGGACGCGTTGGGTTTGGCGGTTGCGCGGCATGACGGCCACAGTATGTTCCGTTTTTTCGTTGGTTTCAAGTAAGTGACGAAAAAATGGAACATTTTTGTGACCGCAGGCGGACCCCTGCCGTGTGAGACGTGCTTACCCAGCCGCCAAACTAACCCCACCCACCCCAGCCGCCGCCTTCCCATCCTTCCCATACAACCCCGCATCCCCGCCACTATGCTGGCGCAGCGCCTGGATGGCTTCACGGGTGAAGTCGAGATGGGCGTCCACAACCGCCCCGTTGAGCGCATTGGCGTCGCGCGCGGTGCGGGCCGCAAAGATCAGCCCGCGCCAGGCATCGGCCACCGCCGGTTCGACCTGGCGGCCGAGCAGCTGGCCATCGGGGCCCGCGCGCAGGCCCAGCGCGCCCATCTGGGCTTCGCGGGTCTTGAGCTGGCGGGACAGGGCCTGGCCCAGTTCTACCTTGCGCGTCAGCAGCCCGCTCAGGGACTGGAAGTCGCCCCGCTTGAGGGCGTCGCGCTCTTCGGCGAGGAGTTGACCGAAGGCCTGGATGCCTTCGGTTTCGCGCTGCAGGGACTGGATCAGGCTCTGACTCATGATGGCTATTTGGCGTCGGCCTGGCCGAGCTCGCGCAGGGTGGCGAGCAGGCCATCGGCAATCTTGCCCGGGTCGATCTTGATCCGGCCTTCGGCGATGGCCTGGCGGATCTCTTCGACCTTGGCGGTATCGATATCGTCGTCAGCCGGCTGGGCCAGGCGGGCGCTGATGTCGCGCACCTGCGCGGCCAGCGGGCTGACGCTCAGGCCGGCGGACGGCGCGGCGGCATCGGCGGCGGCCGGGGCGGCCTGGGGCCGGGCGGCGTCGCCTGCGGCGGCGTCGGCGGGCCGGGACGAGGTGGAGTGGTTGATCTTCACGGGGCGATCCTTGCTGGTTTCCTATGGCATTACGGACGCGCCGGCGAATTCTTTAGGGCGCCTGGCCCGGATTCGCTGCACGGCGGCTGCGGCGGCATTTTCGCACGCCGCTGGCCCCGGAATTCCAGTCATCTCAGCCACGGTTACAGCACTTGGCGCATTGTCATTGCAGCACCACGGTGTCGCCGCTGCGGACCAGGCCATTGACCACCTGGCCGTTGCGCAGCCGGACCTGCACGGTGTTGCCGGTGGCGGCGTCGGCCAGCACCTTGCCTTCGCTGGTGATCTGGAAGGCATCGCCCTCGACCGCCACGGTGACGGTCTGGCCCTGGCGCACGGCGATGGCCTTGCGCAGCAGGTCGGTGCGCAGCGGCGAGCCGGCGGCGATGCGGTTGGCGGTGACGGCCCCGGCAAGCTGCGCCGGGTCGGTGATCACCGCGCGCGGCAGTGCGCCCAGGTCGCCCTGGCGGACTTCGATATCGGCCTGGCCGACCGGCTCGCCCGCACCGAGCGCGCGCGCGGCCACGTAATAGTCGGTCAGCACCGAGACGCGCGCCTGCATATAGCGCACCCAGGGCCGCTCGCCACCGCAGCGCACGCCTACCGAAACGCGCCCCCACGGCGAAGCGCCGGCGGGCAGGAAGGGATCGGGCGCGATGCATTCGGGCGCGCGCCCGCCTGACGGCGGCGCCACCTGCACGCTGACCTTGCCCGGCAGCCCGGCGGTCTGCTGCTGCAGGAAGCGTTCGACCGCTACGCGCGCGGGGTCTTCGGAAAAGGGGCTGGCCGCGGCGTGCGCGGAAGTACCGGCACCGTGCGCGGCCGGCGCCTGCATGGCTACCGGCGTGACCTGCCCCGGCGCGGCGCCGGCGTGGCCAAACAGGCAAGCGCCCAGCAGGCAAGTGCCAAGAGCGGCTTGCGCCAGGCGGCGCGCGTTGCGGCAAAGCTGTGTCATCTGGACTTCCCGGCAAGGACGGCGCGCGGCCCCGTGACTGGCTGCGCGCGCCGTATACATCTGTCATCGGGGGCCATTGTAGGCAGCGCCCCGCGCGCGGGCGGGCCGAAATGCGCGGATTTCCCGTCCTTATTCATCCGATTGGCGTGACAGCTCCCCGCCTAAGATGCCAACCCTGAAGAAGCTACGTGCGCTCCGATTGCGGGAGCGCTGGCCCAGCAGGGGAGATGCCAGATGATTGACAGACTTGATGCGGCGCTACGTTTCCAGCAGGAAGCGCTGAGCCTGCGCAACCAGCGGCAGTCGGTGATTGCCTCGAACATCGCGCACGCGGACACGCCCGGCTACAAGGCGCGCGACTTTGATTTCTCCAGCACGCTGGCGCAGACCGTGGAGCGCGGCCACCGCAACGAGGGCATGTCGCTGTCGACCACCTC
Source organism: Cupriavidus alkaliphilus (assembly GCF_014191175.1). Lineage (NCBI taxonomy): Bacteria > Pseudomonadati > Pseudomonadota > Betaproteobacteria > Burkholderiales > Burkholderiaceae > Cupriavidus > Cupriavidus alkaliphilus. The sequence continues at coordinate 126,272 of NZ_JACHWE010000005.1, forward strand.
GGTGCGCCACCTGCCCGCGCAGGCGCCCGGCCGCGAGGAATTCGACCTGGCCTACCGCATCCCGCTGCAGTCCAGCGTGGACGGCAACACCGTGGAAATGGACACCGAACGCATGGCCTTTGCCGACAACGCCGTGCATTTCGAATCCGGCCTGACGGTGATGAATTCCAGGATCAAGACCATGCTGGCCGCGATCCAGCAGTAACCGGGGAGCGAACCCATGCCGGCAATGAACATCTTCGACGTCGCGGGCTCGGCCATGGCCGCGCAGTCGCAGCGCATGAACGTGACCGCGTCCAACCTGGCCAACGCCGACAGCGTGGTCAGCCCCGACGGCCAGGCCTACCGCGCCAAGCAGGTGGTGTTCGGCATGGCGCCCACGCCGGGCCAGACCGATATCGGCGGCGTGCAGGTGCAGGGCGTGAGCGAGGATCCGTCGCCCCCGCGCATGGTGCACAACCCCACGCATCCGATGGCCAATGCGCAGGGCTATGTGGTGATGCCCAACGTCAACCCGGTGGAGGAGATGGTCAACATGATCTCGGCCTCGCGCTCGTACCAGGCCAACGTGGAAGTGCTCAACACCGCCAAGAACATGATGCTCAAGACGCTGACGATCGGCCAGTAAGACGCCCCGGCCCGTCACGGCAACGGCTCCATCCGCACCTCGCACACAACCAACTGACATGACCACCACCCCGCCGGTAGGCAGCAACACGCAAGGCATCAACGATGCGCTCAAGAGCGGCAGCGCCAGCGCGTCCGAGCTGCAGAACAACTTCCTGACCATGCTCGTCACGCAGATGAACAACCAGGATCCGCTCAACCCGATGGACAACGCGCAGCTGACCTCGCAGCTGGCGCAGATCAGCACGGTCAGCGGCATGCAGACCATGAACGCGACGCTGTCGCAGCTGCTGTCGCAGGTCAGCGCCAGCCGCGCGATGGACTCGGCCGCGCTGATCGGCCGTACCGTGATGGTGCCGGGCAAGCAGGTATCGGTGGAAGGCGGCGTGCCGGGCAAGATCGGCGTGGACCTGCCGTCGACCGCGGATGCCGTCACCGTCGACGTGCTCGACAAGGACGGCAACGTGGTGCGCACCATCGACATGAAGGGCCAGACCGCGGGCGTGCACAACATCGCGTGGGACGGCAAGAACAACGCCGGCGTGGCCGTGGCCGACGGCGACTACACCTTCAAGATGACCGCCACCGCCAACGGCACCTCGGTGCAGCCGGTGGCGCTGGTGTACGGCAAGGTCGAGAGCATCAGCGGTGACGCCACCGGCGTGCTGGTGGACCTGGGCGACGGCCAGACCGCCAACGTCGACGACGTGCGCCGCATTCTCTAAAACGCAGGTGCCGGCAGCGCCCAGGCGCCGGCCGGCTTCAACCATAGCCTAGTCAAAAGGAAGCAATCATGGGTTTCGGTCAAGGGGTAAGCGGCCTGAACGCCGCCGCGTCCAACCTGGACGTGATCGGCAACAACATCGCCAACGCCAACACGGTTGGCTACAAGCAATCGGCCGCGCAGTTCGCCGACGTCTACGCCGGCACCAAGATCGGCCTGGGCGTGCGCGTGAACTCGGTGGTGCAGTCGTTCAACCAGGGCAATATCGAGGCCTCGGGCCGGTCCCTGGACGTGGCCATCACCAACGGCAACGGCTTCTTCCGCATGACCAGCCCGGAAGGCGCGGTCTACTACTCGCGCAACGGCCAGTTCCAGCGCCAGGACGACGGCCGCATCACCAATATGCAGGGCCTGCAGGTGACCGGCTATCCGGCCGGCGTGGCAGGCGGCGCCGGCGTGCAGCCGCAGCCGCTGGTGATCAGCAACGCGCAGATGGAGCCGCGCGCTACCAGCAGCATCACCGCCAAGTTCCAGCTCGATTCGCGCGCCACCGTGCCGACGCAGGCGTTTGCCAGCGCGCCCGGCGTGCCGCCGACCAGCAACATGTTCAACTACAGCACGGCGATCAACGTCTATGACTCGCTGGGCAACAAGCAGCAGCTGATGGCGTACTTCGCCAAGTCGGGCGCGGCGCCGACCGTGCCGGGCGGCACCGACTGGCAGATGTACGTGACCGACGTCAACGGCAACGCCGTCGGCGGTGCACCGGCCACGCTGTCGTTCGACAACGCCGGCGCGCTGCAGGCACCCGGCGCGGGCGCGGTCACGCTGACCCAGCCGGCGGCCAACGGCGCCCAGGCCATGGCCATGCGCCTGGACCTGACCGGCACCACCCAGTTCGGTGCCGACAACGACGTCAAGCAGCTCCGCCAGAACGGCTATACCTCGGGTAGCCTGCTGGGCTTCTCGGTCAACGGCGACGGCACCATCGTCGGCAGCTATTCCAACGAGGAGACCAAGCCGCTGGGCCAGATCGTGATGGCCGCGTTCGGCAACGTCGAAGGCCTGAAGCCTGAGGGCGACAACGTGTGGTCCGCCACCGGCGCGTCGGGCCAGCCGCTGCTCGGCGTGGCCGGCGGTAGCCTGGGCACGCTGCGCTCGAACGCGGTGGAAGCCTCGAACGTGGACCTGTCCGGCCAGCTGGTGAACCTGATCGTGGCGCAGCGCAACTACCAGGCCAACGCGCAGACCATCAAGGCGCAGGACACGGTCATGCAGACCCTGGTCAACCTGTGACCGCCACGCTGAGCTGAGTCGCCGCCATGGACCGCATGATCTACACCGCCCTGTCGGGCGCCAAGCAGATACTCGACCAGCAAGCGGCGGTATCGAACAACCTCGCCAACGTTTCGACGCCGGCCTTCCGCGCCCAGGTCAACCTGTACCGCGCGGTGCCGGTGGTCGGGGCGGAGGCCGGCACGCGCGCCTTTGCGCTGGCCTCCACGCCGGGTGCCGACATGCGCGCCGGCCCGCTGACCTACACCGGCCGCACGCTGGACGTGGCGCTGCAGGGCAATGGCTGGCTGGTGGTGCAGGCGCCCGACGGCACCGAGGCCTACACCCGCGCCGGCGCGCTGCAGGTGGCGCAGGACGGCCAGGTGCAGACCATCTCCGGCCTGCCGGTGATGGGCGACGGCGGTCCGCTGGCAGTGCCGCCGGGCTCGCAGGTGACCATCGGCACCGACGGCACCATCACCGCGCGCGGCCCGGGCGAAGCCTCGGCCGGCCTGGCGCAGGTGGGCCGGCTGCGCGTGGTCAATCCGCCCAACGACGCCATCGCCCGCGGCGATGACGGCCTGTTCCGCCTGCGCCCCGGCGCGCAGCCGCTCGAGGCCGATCCCACCGTGCGCGTGATCTCGGGCGCGCTGGAGGGGAGCAACGTCAACCCGACCGAAGCCATGGTCGAGATGATCGCCAACGCGCGCCGCTTCGAGATGCAGATGAAGATGATCCAGGGCGCCGACGGCAACGAGCAGCGCGCCAACCAGCTGCTCTCGACCAACTGAACCGAATGACCGGCTGGCACGGCGTTACCGTGCCAGCCCCAGCACCCACGCAAGGACCCACATGATCCGCTCTCTCTGGATTGCCAAGACCGGCCTCGATGCGCAGCAGACGCAGATGGACGTGATCTCGAACAACCTGGCCAACGTGTCGACCAACGGCTTCAAGCGCGGCCGCGCGGTGTTTGAGGAACTGATGTACCAGACCATCCGCCAGCCCGGCGCGCTGTCGTCGGACCAGACCACGCTGCCCTCCGGCATGCAGCTGGGCACCGGCGTGCGTCCGGTGGCGACCGAGCGCATCCATACCCAGGGCAACCCGCAGCAGACCGGCAATGCCAAGGACGTGGCCATCCTGGGCCAGGGCTTCTTCCAGGTGGCGCTGCCCGACGGCACCACCGCCTATACCCGCGACGGCTCGTTCCAGGTGGACCAGAACGGCCAGCTGGTGACTTCCAGCGGCTTCGTGATCCAGCCCGCCATCACCATCCCCGCCAACACGCTGACGATGACCGTCGGCCGCGACGGCACGGTGTCGGTGACGCAGCCGGGCTCCAGCGCCAACGTGCAGGTGGGGCAGCTGCAGCTGGCCACCTTCATGAACCCGGCCGGCCTGGAAAGCATGGGCGAGAACCTGTATGTGCAGACCGACGCTTCGGGCGCGCCCAACTCCACCGTGCCGGGCCTGAACGGCGCAGGCGTGGTGCAGCAGAACTATGTCGAGGCGTCCAACGTGAACGTGGTCGAGGAACTGGTCAGCATGATCCAGACGCAGCGCGCGTACGAGATCAACAGCAAGGCGGTGCAGGCATCCGACCAGATGCTGCAGCGCCTGTCGCAACTGGGTTGATTGGTGTGAACATGGCCACCTTGCTTTCCCGCCTGGGCGCGCGCGCGCTGGTTTGCCTGGCCGGCGTGGCAATGCTGGCCACAAGCGGCTGCGCGCTGATGCCGCGCGAGCCGCTGGTGCAGATGCCTACCACGGCGCGCGCCGAGCCGCGCCCGATGGGCCCGGCGTCGGGCTCGATCTACCAGTCTTCCTACGCCGGCAATCCGCTGTTCGAGGACCGCCGCCCGCGCAACGTGGGCGACATCCTGACCATCCTGATTACCGAGAACGTCAACGCCAGCAAGAACTCCGGCACCAACACCAGCCGCACCGGCAACGCCGCGCTGGCGTTCGACGCGGTGCCGCGCGCGCTGGGCGGGCTGTTCGGCACCAGCCAGAACGCCAACATCAACGGCGCCAACACCATGAAGGCCAGCGGCGGCGCCAGCGCCGCCAACACCTTCAACGGCACCATCACCGTGACCGTGCTGGAAGTGCTGGCCAACGGCAACCTGGTGGTCTCCGGCGAAAAGCAGATGGCCATCAACCAGGGAGCCGAGTTCATCCGTTTCTCGGGCGTGGTCAATCCCCGCACCATCACCGGCGACAACGCCGTGCTGTCGACGCAGGTCGCCGATGCGCGCATCGAATACACCGCCAAGGGCGTGATCGACGAAGCGCAGAACATGGGCTGGCTGCAGCGCTTCTTCCTCAATGTTTCTCCGTTCTGACCGCGCCATGTCTGCCCAGATGCTCGCTCGTTTCCTGTCCCGCCTGCTGCGGCTGACCATGGTCAGCCTGGCGCTGGGCGTGGCCTTCGGCGCCTTTGCCTCCAGTGCCAAGGCCGAGCGCCTGAAAAACCTGGCCACCTTCCAGGGCGTGCGCGAGAACCCGCTGGTGGGATACGGCCTGGTGGTGGGGCTGGACAACACCGGCGACCAGACCATGCAGACGCCGTTCACCACGCAGAGCCTGACCAACATGCTCTCGCAGATGGGGATCACGCTGCCGGCAGGCAAGAACATGCAGCTCAAGAACGTGGCGGCGGTGATGGTGACCGCGTCGCTGCCCGCGTTCGCGCAGCCCGGCAGCCAGCTCGACGTGGTGGTGTCGTCCATGGGCAATGCCAAGAGCCTGCGCGGCGGCACGCTGCTGATGACGCCGCTCAAGGGCGCCGACGGCCAGGTCTACGCGATTGCGCAGGGCAATATGCTGGTGGGCGGCGCGGGCGCGTCGGCCAACGGCAGCAAGGTGCAGATCAACCAGCTGGCGGTGGGGCGCATCGCCAACGGCGCCATCGTCGAGCGCGCGGTCGCGCCGTTCCAGCCCGATGGCGGCGTGCTCAACCTGGAACTGAAGGATACGGATTTCGGCACCGCCGAGCGCGTGGTCGAAGCGATCAACCGCAACATGGGCGGTGGCGTCGCCGCGGCGCTGGACGGCCGCGTGGTGCAGGTGCGCGCGCCGGCATCGCCGGCGGCGCGCGTGGGCTTCCTGGCCCGTATCGAGAATATCGACGTCACGCCGGCGAAGGCCGCGGCCAAGGTGATCCTGAACGCCCGCACCGGCTCCATCGTGATGAACCAGGCCGTGACCGTGGATGACTGCGCGGTGGCGCACGGCAACCTGTCGGTGGTGATCAACACGCAACCGGTGATCAGCCAGCCCGCGCCGTTCAGCGGCGGCCAGACCGTGGTGGCGCCGGTGTCGCAGATCGACATGAAGCAGCAGGGCGGTTCGCTGCAGATCGTCAAGGCGGGCGCCTCGCTGGCGGCCGTGGTCAAGGGGCTGAACGCGCTGGGCGCGACCCCGGCCGACCTGCAGACCATTTTGGAAGCGATGCGCGCGGCCGGTGCGCTGCGCGCCGAGCTGGAAGTGATCTGAGGCATGACCAGCGGCATTCACAGCGGCGCACTGCCGCCGCCGGGCGCCGACCTGACCCAGCGCTTCGCGCTCGACACGCAAGGCTTCGAGGCGCTCAAGCACAGCGCGCGTGGCGGCGCCGACGCCAGTACGCTGCAGGCCGTCGCGAAGCAGTTCGAGGCGGTGTTCACGCAGATGGTGCTCAAGAGCATGCGCGACGCCACGCCGCAGGACGGCCTGTTCGACAACGAGCAGAGCAAGCTCTACCTGTCGATGATGGACCAGCAGCTGGCGCAGCAGATGTCGTCGCGCGGCATCGGCCTGGCCGATGTGATGGTGCGCCAGCTGGCGCGCGCCACCGGCACCGCGATGCCCTCCGGCATGAACGCGCTGACTCCGGCTGCGGCCGGCAAGGCCGCCGATGCCGAGATGGCCAGGCTGCTCGACAGCCGCGGTGCGGGCGCCATGCCTGCCGACGCGGGCGAGCAGGCGGACCTGCCGGCGATCGGCACCACCGTCGCGGGCCAGCAATGGAATCCCACCGCGGGCCTGCGCCAGTACCAGCCGCAGTCCTACGCGGACCGTGGCCCGGGCGAAGACCGGCTCGGCCGGCTGCCCGACGACGCGCCGGCCCACGTCAGCGCCTTCGTCGCCCGCATGGCCGGGCCCGCCGAAGCCGCTTCCCGCGCCAGCGGCGTGCCGGCGCGGCTGATCGTCGGCCAGGCCGCGCTGGAATCCGGCTGGGGCCAGCGCGAGATCACGCACGCCGATGGCTCCACCACGTTCAACGTGTTCGGCATCAAGGCCGGGCCCAGCTGGAAGGGCCGCGTCGCGGAAATCACCACCACGGAATACATCGACGGCCAGCCGCAGAAGGTGCGGGCGAAGTTCCGCGCCTATGGCTCGTATGACGAAGCCTGCGCCGACTACGCGCGCCTGCTGACAAGCAATCCGCGCTATGCGGGCGTGGTCAGCGCGGCCACCGCCGAAGACGCGGCGCACGGCTTGCAGCGGGCGGGGTATGCCACGGATCCGGCGTACGGGCACAAGCTGGTGAAGATCATGAAGAAGGTGGCGGCCTGAGGGGAAGCCGTAGGGCAAGCCGTAGGGCAAGCCGGAGCCTACGCCGCCGGAGCGCGGCTCCCCTCTCCCGCGCGCGGGAGAGGGGTGGGGGAGAGGGCGGGAGCGTCCCTTGCGACAAAGGATATCGGCAGGCACAGGCCTGCCCTCTCCCCCGGCCCCTCTCCCGCAAGCGGGAGAGGGGAGCAAACCAGCGGGAGATCCAGTGAAGCTCGCTTCCACACCTAAAGTCCCACCCCCACCCAGCCGATAACTCCCACATCCACACCGCCGGCCCCACGCCGCGGCAGTCCTAAAAATCCGGGATCAGAGCACCATGTCTCTCTTCAGTATTGGCCTCTCCGGCCTGAACACCGCGCAGAACGCGCTGACGACGACGGGCCACAACTTTGCCAACTCGGCAACCGAAGGCTACTCGCGCCAGAACACCATCGTCGCTTCTGCCGGCGGCCAGTACACCAGCCAGGGCTTCTACGGCTTCGGCTCGAACACCACCACGGTGATCCGCGTCTATGACGAGTTCCTGACCGGCCAGCTGCGCGGCGCCACCTCGGCCAGCGCCTCGCTGGCGGCGTACTCGGGCCAGATCAGCCAGATCGACAACCTGCTGGCCGACCAGAAGGGCGGCCTGGCGCCGCTGATGCAGAAGTTCTTCGCCGCGGTGCAGGCGGTGGCCGATACCCCGGCCGATCCGGCCGCGCGCCAGGGCATGCTGTCGGCGGGCCAGGCGCTGGTGGGACAGGTGCGCTCGGCCAGCAACTACTTCAAGCAGCTGCAGGCCGGCGTCAACGAGCAGGTCGGCACCGCCGTCACGCAGGTCAACGCGTACACCAAGCAGATCGCCAACCTGAATCAGGAAATCACCCGGCTGAAGGCAGCTTCCGGTGGCCAGCCGCCCAATGACCTGCTCGACCAGCGCGACCAGGCCGTGGCCGAGCTGACCAAGCTGGTCGGCGCCAAGGTGGTGGTGCAGGACGGCGGCACCTACAACGTCTTCGTCGGCAACGGCCAGCCGCTGGTGATGGGCAACGACGCCTATGAACTGAAGGCCGTGGCCTCGGCCGCCGACCCCAACCGCACCGTGGTGGCCTACACCCTGCCCACCGGCGCGGTGATCGAGAGCGAGCCGGGCGCGCTCACCGGCGGCTCGCTGGGCGGCCTGCTGCAGTTCCGCACCGAAACCCTGGACCCGGCGCAAAGCGCCATCGGCCGCTTGTCGCTGGCGATCGGCGCAAGCTTCAATGCGCAGCACCAGCTCGGCATCGACCTGAACGGCGCCCCCGGCACCGACATGTTCAAGCTGGGCGGCGCCACCACCATCCCCAATGCCAACAACACCGTCAAGACCACGGTAGCCACCGCCACCATCGACAACGCCTCGGCGCTGACCACCAGCGACTACAAGCTCCACTTCGACGGCACCAACTACACGCTGACGCGCCTGTCCGACAACCAGCAGGTGGTCACGCCCGTGCCGGCCGGCGGCGCCACCTACCCGCTGCAATTCAGCGCCGACGGCTTTACCGTCGAAATCAACGCGCCGATGGGCACCAACGATTCGTTCACGGTGCAGCCCACCCGCAACGCTGCCACCGGCTTCGACATGGCGATCAACGATCCCGCGAAGATCGCCGCGGCCTCGGCCGCCTACATCGAGGCGACCGCCGGCAACAAGGGCAACGCCACCGCGTCGCTGAGCAAGGTCGCGCCCGGGTTCACCCCGCCGGCCGGCAAGATCACCGCCGAGTTCGACGGCACCAACTACGTGTTCAAGGTTGGCGGCGTGGCCATGGCGCCTCAGCCGGTGGGCGTGCCCAACGGCAGCAATACCGACTTCACCCTCAACGGCCTGACCTTCAGCTTCGGCGGCACGCCCGCCGCCGGTGACAGCTTCACGCTGGGCAGCAACGCCGGCGCGGTCAAGGACAACGGCAACATGCTGGCGCTGGCCAAGCTGCAGAACGCCAAGACCATCGGCGGCGTGTCCAGCTTCAGCGAAGCCTACGCGCAGCTGGTCAACGATGTCGGCACGCGCGCCAAGTCGGTCAAGATCGCCTCGGCCTCGCAGGACAGCATCACCACGCAGATCAAGACCGCGCAGCAGTCGGTCTCCGGCGTCAACATGGACGAGGAAACCGTGTCGATGCTGCGCTTCCAGCAGCTGTACCAGGCCAATGCGCGCGTGATCCAGACCGCTGGCACGCTGTTCGACACCATCATCGGCATCGGCCGCTAAGCGCCGCAGCCACCCGCGTCAGAGAGGTAACCCATATGCGCGTTGCAAGCTCCACCCTGTACCAGCAAGGCCTGGCTTCGATGAACTTCCAGCAGGGCGCGCTGATGCATATCCAGCAGCAGCTCGGCACCGGCCGCTCCATCCTGACCCCGTCGGACGACCCGGTCGGCGCCACTCGCGCGCTGGGCGTCAGCCAGGCGCAGGCCGTCAACGGGCAGTACGCCACGTCCCGCAACCAGGCCAATGTCGCGCTGGCGGCGGAAGAAAACGCGCTGCAGTCCGTGACCACCATCACGCAGAACATCCAGACCATGCTGGTGCAGGCCGGCAACGGCACCATGAGCGATGCCGACCGCGGCTCGCTGGCGACCGCGCTGGAAGGGCTGTACAACCAGCTGCTGAGCCTGGCCAACTCCGACGACGGCAACGGCCAGTTCCTGTTCGGCGGCACGCGCTCGGGCAGCGCGCCGTTCACGCAGAGCGCCGGCGCCAGCAACTATATCGGCGACAACGGCCAGCAACTGCTGCAGGTCGACGTGGCGCGCCAGATGCCCGCCGGCAACACCGGCCGCGAAGTCTTCATGAGCGTGACCGGCGGCGCCGGCTATGTGGTCAAGGGCAACCCCGCCAATACCGGCACCGCCACTTTCGGCACGGTGTCGACCACCGACCCGAGCCACCCGCTGTTCGGCCATGCGCTGCAGATGTCGTTCACGGCCAACGCCACGGGGCAGATGGAATACACCATCACCGACACCTCGACCGGCACCACCCCCGCCCCGGTAGTGGCCGGCCCGCTGGCCTACACCTCCCCCGCGCAGATCGAGGTGGCGGGCTTCACCTTCAACGTCTCCGGCGCCCCCAAGGCCGGCGACACCCTGACCATGCAGCCGGCCAGCGAGGCCGGCACCGACATGTTCGCCAACCTGCAGACCGTGATCGACACGCTGCGCCAGCCCGCCGCCCTGGAGAACGACCGCGCCAACCTGGGCAACGTGCTGTCGACCGCCGTGCGCCAGTTCTCCAACTCGCTCGACAACGTGCTGACCGTGCGCGCCTCGGTGGGCTCGCGCATGAACGAGCTGGATGCGCTGGATGATGTTGGTGCCAACCGGGACCTGACGTATTCGCAGACGCTGTCTGGGTTGCAGGACCTGGATTACGCCAAGGCGATTACCGAGTATTACCAGCGGCAGGTGGCGCTGCAGGGGGCGCAGCAGTCGTTCATGCAGATTCAGGGGATGAATCTGTTCAAGTATTTGTAAGGGGAGGTCGTGATGGCGGCCTGTTGACTTGAGTGCGATTGCCTCCTGCCAACACGGCATCTTCGACGTGGCACACCGATCCTGGTCTTCTCCAACCTTCAGTTGTTTTGGGAGCGGCCAGTGTCGCCCCCCACCCACACAGATTCAGAACTGGTATCGCAGTCCGGCGACAAACTGCCGCCCCAACCCCGGTACTACCGCGAGGTTACCCCACGACGCGGGATAATAGGTCTTGTCGAACACATTGTGAATGTCCAGGAACACGCGAGTGCGGCGATCCATCTGCCAGTAGGTGACCAGCTTCACGGTGGCGTAGGCGGGTAGTGAATACGTGTCGGTGGCATTGCCGGAGCGCGATCCCACATAGACGATCCCTGTGCCAATGCCGTACCGCCCGCCGAACACGGGCATGGCATCTTCACGAATGGCGAGCAGGCTCGCGCTGACCTTGGGAATATTGGTCAGGCGGGTGCCGGGCGCGATGGCGTTGTCCTCGGTGACCTTGGCGTTCATCAGGGTAAAGCTGCTGCTGATGCGCCAGTGCTGATCCAGCTGGCCGAAGACGTCTATCTCCAGCCCGCGGCTCGTGGCTTGGCCGGCGGCGATATTGAAATTGGGGTTGGTGGGGCTGCGCGTCAGGACGTTGTTCTTGCGGATATCGAAGACCGCGAGCGTTGCCCCTAGCCGCTCGTCGTTGGACTGCCACTTCAGCCCTGCCTCTACCGCGCGGGCGTGCTGCGGATCGAAGGCATTGCCGGCCTCGTCCACGCCGCTGTTCGGGCGGAAGGATTTGCCGACGGACACGTATGCGGAAAGCTGCGCGGTGGGCAGCCACGTCAACCCCAGCCTGGGCGACACGGCTGTCTGGCTCTGGCGGGTCGAGGTTGCGGTGAGGAGGTTATCCACCGACTGGTGGAAATTGTCGAAGCGTACTCCGGCCAGCAGTTTCCATCGCTCTCCAATCGATACCTCATCCTGCAGATAGGCACCAACGTTGCGCTGGTTTTCGCGCGTCGATATGCTCGGCGCGAGCGGCGGCTTCGCTTGCCCGTACACCGGTTCGTAGAGGTCAATTGCATAAGGGTTGGCCGCGAGGCTGGAGTAGGCGATATCCATCCCCATGAACAGGCGCGAAGCCTCGATGCCGACGAGCATGCGGTGACCCAGGCCACCGGTATGGAAGTTGCCTTCCACCTCGGCGTTGGCCGACGTGTCGCGTGAAGGCAGTGTCCGCCAGCTATGGCGGCGCGTGAGGGTACGGCCGTCCGCGCGCAAGCTGCCAAACTCTGCGGCGTATCCCTCGAAGCTGGATTCCTTGTAGCTCACGCCTATCCGTGTACGCCAGCTGGCGGAAAGCTGGCGGTCGAGCGTCAACTGGTGCGTATCGCTGGAAAGATGGAGGTTGGGATCGTTGGGTTCCTGGAGGTAGCGGTCGCGGGGGAGGGTGATTCTGCCATTCACATTGACGAGGCCACGGTCCAGCGGTGTACGCACTCGCATGAATTCGCCCTCGTATTGCAGCAGCGTGCGGTCGTCTGGCGCCCAGGCGAACGCTGGCGCCACAAGGTACTTGTGGCTGTCGATCAGGGAGCTGCGACTGGCGCTGTCCTCGGCCATGGCATTGAGGCGATAGGCCAGCTTTTCATTGAGGGGGCCGGTGGTATCGACCGTGGCGCGTCTGAACCCGAGCGTCCCGGCACTGAGTTCCGCCGTGGTTGCCCGCGTGAATTTGGGTTTCTTCGTGACAATGTTGATGGTGCCGCCCGGCTCACTGCTGCCATATAGCGCCGCGGCAGGCCCCTTCAGGAATTCAAAGCGTTCGACCGTGGCGGCATCTCGCATCGGGTTGTAGCCGCGCGAGCCAGGAAAGCCGTTGACCAGGTATCCCATATCCGTGCTGCTGAATCCACGGATGGCATAGTTGTCCCAAGTTCCGCCAAAGTCATTCAGGCGGGCCACGCCGCTCACATAGTCCACCGTGTCTGCAAGGCGGGTTGCACCGAGGTCGTTAATCAGTTCCGAGGTGACCACCCGCACGGACTGCGGTACTTCGCGCAACGGCGTTTCGGTCCGGGTTGCTCCGCTGGCCTCGGTAGCAACGTATCCGCTCCCGCCAGCATTCGCACTGACGCGGACTTCAGGAAGATTGGCCGAGCCTGCAAGCTCCTGCGCTCGAACGAGCGCCGCATTGGACAAGGTAAAGAGGATCAGGCTGGCACGACAGGCATGGCTGGCGATCAAGCCGGGATGACGGGGAAATGCTGGCATCAGCAAGAAGAAGGCAAAAACAGGAGGCGCAACAATGTAGCCGTTAGATGCGAGGAATTCTCATTCACATATTTTTTGCGTGGGAATCGCCAAGTGCGGCTTGTTGCGTGTTAGGGGAGGGAGGCAAGGCGATGGGCGTCGACGCGGGCGATCCTCGGAAGCCGGACAATCTGCTTGCTGGGGTCGACGAAACGAAAGGGGTTGGGCCGCGATCCGGCGATGGTCGATTTGGGGGGAGGTGCTCGCCCGCGGCAGGGCTGCGCCCGGCTTTTCCAGTTGCTTGCAGGTCTTCTGATACCAAAGGCATTGGGAGCGCATGGCATAATCGGACGCAGGATGCTCCCCGCGATCACGGCAGGGATGGCTTAAGGCAGCAGGACCGAGATGCATGATCTACTGACTTCTCCCAGGGTACGCCTGCGTCGCCGCGGTGCCGACAAGCATCCCCTTATCCTGAAGGCCGCACGCACGCTCATCGCGCAGTCGGGGTTCAGGGAAGCCCAGATGACGGCGATCGCCGAGGCGGCTGGCATAGCGATCGGGACGCTGTATCGATATTTCCCGTCCAAGACCGAACTGCTTGTCGAGGTCGTCAAATTCACGGCACAGCGGGAAGTTGATGTCGTGGCCGGCATTGCCATGCGGGATGGCACCGCTTGCGAGCGGCTGGGCATGGCGGCCTGGACTTTCGCGAGCAGGGCGTTGCATGGCCGGCGGCTGGCGCACGCGTTGGTGGCCGAACCGGTTGAACCCGAGGTCGAGGCAGCAAGGCTGACCTATCACCGTGCGCTCTCGCGGGTGTTCCGCACCATCATTGATCAGGGTATTGCCAACGGCGAGTTTCCCGAACAGGATTCGGCTGCCTCGGCCGACTGCATCGTGGGATGCCTGTTCGAGGGACTCGTCGCTCCGTTGAGCAGCGAAGCAGCGCTGGCGGGCGTCCCAATGCAGAGTCAGGTGACGTCCATTATTTCCTTCTGCCTGCGTGGCGTGGCAGGAACCGCGGTGGCGTTCATCCCACCCGCGTGACGATTTCCTGTGAAGAAGAAGGCGTACATAACTAGAATTTGGGTTCCAGATTCAATGTGTACGGAAAGACTCCTGTCGACGCAATGCCGAGGTAAAGTGCTCAGGTAAATGGATACCCTGCGAGATTCGTCCTTGACTTCGTGAGACGGCCGCCTTAGCCTTAAGTGAATCATGATTTCACTTAAGGCTGGCGCTGACCGGCTTCCATAGCAGGAGACGGTCGCCGTGAAAATCTATCCCGATCCTTCGGCGCGCCGCGAGGCGCGAAAAAACGCGGACTTGGACGGCAAGGGCGATGAAAAGCACTAGCCCAGGCGCTTTGCAAAGCCGAGGAGTTGCCATGCGGTCGATTTCCTGCGCTGAAGTCGACAGCGCAGTGCATGTCCACAGGCGCTACGGTTCGACGCTGTCACGCCATCGCACGCTTGAGGACTTCCTGCAGGCGTCAAGCTGGTTCGCCATATTGACCGACGATGAGAAGTCGCGTGTCAAAACCGAGACGTTCGAGCGTTACTGCGCCGCGGGTGGCATGGCGTGTCATCGCGGCGATCCGGCCGATCACTGGCTCGGCGTAATCGAAGGCATCATTAAAGTCGATACGGCGTCCGCTTGCGGTCGCGCCGTGACCTTTGCTGGCGTGCCAGCGGGATCGTGGTTTGGTGAAGGCGCAGTGCTGAAGTCGGAGATGCGGCCGTATTCGGTGGTAGCCATCAAGGACAGTCGCATTGCCTACGTGCCACGCGAGACTTTCTTGTGGCTGCTGGGGCGTAACCATAGCTTCAGTCGCTACGTCATTGACCAGCTCAATGCTCGCTGCGGTTACTACGTCGGACTGGTGCACAACTTCCGGCTCCACGAGGCCGCCGCCCGCGTCGCATTTTGCCTGGCCGCGCTATTCCACCATCAGCTCTATCCTGCCACCGAGCGCACCCTTGCGCTGTCGCAGGAAGAACTCGGCAGGCTATCCGGACTTTCCCGGCAAAACACCAACCGCGCACTCCGCGAACTCGCCGAAGCGGGCATGATCGAGATGGAATATGGCGCCATTGTGGTAATCGATCTGGATGGACTGCGCCGGTACGCGCATATTGGCGACTAGCCTGCCCCGATCCATTGAAGCCAGGGCGAGTGGCACTCGCCCTGGCGCCCACTTCCGGAGATGATGGTCGGGGTTCTATCTAATGGTTCGTCGGCTGATGCGCGGGTACGGGCCCCAGCGGCGCTCGCGAGGCCATTTCTTCTGGCTGGTTCAGTGCCGCGGCGCTCTTGCGATGGTCAATCAGCATGACGGCGAGCGTACCGACAAGACCGGCAACGCCGATGGCCAGGAAGTTCTGTTCCAATGGCAGCTTCATTGCCACCAGCGCACCGATGAGGACCGGGGCGATGATGGCACCCAGTCGCCCGATGCCTGAGGCAAAGCCGACGCCCGTCGAGCGAATGGAACCGGGGTAGAACTCACCCGCATATGCATAGGCCAGCAACTGCGTACCGAGGGTCGACGCGCCCACGACAAATACAAGGACAAAGAGCAGTTCTGTCGCCTTGGTGTACCCCATCAGGGCGAGCGAGACCGCTCCCGTGGCATAGAAGGCAACCAGCACGTGCTTGATATTGAATCGGTCACCCAGCCATCCGCCGCCAATGGCACCGCAAACTGCGCCGATGTTAAAGACGAGCACGAAGTTCAGCGCCGAGCCCAGGCTGTACCCGGACAACGCCATCAGTTTGGTCAGCCACGAACTGAGCGCGTAGACCATGAAGAGGCCGGTGAAGAACGCCACCCAGATCATCAGCGTGCTAAGGGCTCTACCCTGCGAGAAGAGCGCAGCCACCGGAGCATTGGAAGCGAGCGCCTCGGACGGAACGAAGAACTGATAGCGGTCACCCTGCTTCAATGCCGGTGCCAGGCGTCGCGCTACACGCTCGAGTTCGGCATGGCGTCCCTTTTTCGCAAGGAAGGCAACGGACTCCGGCATGGTCCACAAAATGAACGGGATGAAGAAGATCGGAAGGCCAGCGACGAAGAACACCGCTTGCCATCCGTATGTCCCGATCAGTTGCTTGCCGGTCAGCGCCACGAGGATGCCGCCGATCGAATATCCGGCAAAAACCAGCGTGACCAGCCGGGCGCGCATTTTGGCCGGTGCGAATTCGCCCATCTGGGCCGTGACAACGGGCAGTACGCCGCCGATGCCAAGTCCTGCGAGGAAGCGCGTCACGCTGAAGGTGATGGGATCGGTGGTGAGTCCAGCCGCGGCCGTAAACAAGCTGAACAGCGCCACACAGATGCAGATGGATAGCTTGCGCCCGATCCTTTCGGCCATTGTGCCCAGGTAGATCGCGCCGACCATCATGCCGAACAGCGCGGAGCTGGCCATGAAGCCGGCCTTGGTGGCGTCCACGCCCATCTCTTTCATGATCGAGGGCAAGGCCGCCCCGACCACTGCAAGATCATAGCCGTCGAGAACCAGTATGACGACACACCAGAACAGGATCACGGCGTGGAATCGCGAGAAGCGCGCGTCTTCTGCCAACTTTTGTACATTGATTTCGGTTTTCATCTGTCTCCTCCATGCGGTGATGGATGGGTTGCTTTGTCAGGCAGGCTTTCATGCCTCTCTATGTGTGGACGACGGTGAAGCTGGATGCGGGCGCACGGTCCGACACCAGCTGGTTCTCCACCCGCTCGTCGTCCGCGTACCCCAGGCTCATACCGACCAGGAACTTCTCCTCTGGCCCCAATGACAGCTCCCGGCGAATAATGGCGTGGTACTTCATGAAAGCAGCCTGCGGGCAGGTACTGAGACCATATGTGCGCGCCACGACCATGAGGTTCTGCAGGAACATCCCGTAGTCGATCAGGCTGCCTTCATTCATGATCCGGTCGACGGTGAAAAACAGGCCAACGGGTGCGTCGAAAAACTGATAGTTCCGACCATGCTGGGCATGCATGCGCGCCTTGTTTCCCCTCTCGATGCCGAGCAGGCCGTAAAGCCTCCACCCCACTTCACGGCGTCGATCCAGATACGGTGGCACCCACTCGTCCGGGTAGTACGCCCATTCGTCAGCATGGGCGCCGGACTGTGCGGGGTCATCGTCGACCCGCTTGATTGCCGCGCAAATGCGGTCGCGTGCCTGCCCGGTCACGACATGCACTTGCCACGGCTGGATATTCACGCCCGTGGCGGCAAACCGGGCGACATCGAGGATCTTGTGGACGGTTTCCACGTCGACGGGCTGCGGACGAAAGGCTCTGACGCTGCGGCGGGTGACGATCGCCCATGCAACAGCCTCGCGGACAGACTGGAGTTCTGCGGGCGGGGGTGCAACTCTGTTCATGCTTGCTCTCTCGACATGTCGTAGACATCTGACGGACTCCGGTCGGAGAGTAGGAGCAAGCGCGCGGGCGCACTGTCATGTGCGAGACATTCGCCCTGGGGCAGCGATACGAAATGGCGAAATGGGGGCAATGTCTCGTGCGAGACATTGTCGATCGCGGCCAGTCGCTACATTCTTGTTTCCACAACTAGCAATAGCTGATGAACCCGCTGCGGCACGTCAGGCAGGAGACAAAAGATGGACGCCAACATTTATCTGGCAGGACTTGAGCGCAACGCGGCCAACCATGTGCCGTTGACGCCCTTGCAGTTCCTTGATCGGTGCGCCGAGCAGTATCCTGAGCGAACTGCAATCGTCCATGGCAGCCTCCGTCAGTCCTGGAGGACAACGCGAGACCGCTGCCGACGCCTTGCCAGCGCGCTCGTGAAGCGCGGCGTCCGGCGCGGCGATACGGTTTCCATTCTGGCGCCGAATACTCCCGCCATGGTCGAAGCCCATCACGGTGTCCCGCTGAGCGGTGCGGTGCTCAATGCCATCAACTGCCGCCTGGACGCGGACGGCGTGAGGTTTATCCTGGCCCATGGCGAAGCCAGAATCTTGTTGGTAGACAGCGAATTCGCCGGGCTCGCCGCAACGGCTCTGCAGGGACTGGAACATCCACCGGTGGTGGTCGACATTCTCGACACTGAAGGACCTGCCGGGAACCGACTGGGAGCGCTCGACTATGAGCAGCTTCTCAGCGAAGGCGATGCCGGCTTCGGCGGCATCTGGCCCGATGACGAGTGGGATGCCATCGCACTCAACTACACATCCGGCACGACTTCGGATCCCAAGGGTGTGGTGCCGAGCCATCGGGGCGCATACCTGATGAGCATGCTTCAGCTGACTGACTGGGGCATGCCGCGCGGGCCGCGGTATCTCTGGACGCTTCCCCTGTTCCACGCAAATGGCTGGTGCTTCGCGTGGGCCATTACTGCCGCGGCGGGCACGCATATCTGCTTGCGCAAGGTCACGGCGGCGAATATCTTTCACGCCATTGAGACGCATAAGGTCGACCACTTCTGTGCCGCGCCCATCGTCCTGGCATCGATTGCGACGGCATCGGAATCCGAGCGTCGCACGTTTTCGCATGCGGTCAGGGTGCGCACGGCCGGATCGCCGCCGCCGGCAAGTGTCCTGAAGGCTGTGATGGAAATGGGCTTTGACGTGGAACACGTCTACGGCATCACGGAGGCCTCGGGAACGCCGGTCAGTTCATATCGCGATCCGGCGTGGGATGACAAGCCAATCCAAGAAAAAGCCCGACTGATGTCACGCCAGGGCAATCGGGCCGCCGCCCTGGAAGGGCTGCGTGTTGCCGATCCGGACACCATGGAGCCGGTACCCTGCGATGGCAAGACGCAAGGCGAGTTGCTGCTACGCGGCAATATCGTGATGAAGGGTTACCTGAAGAACCCCCAGGCGACCGTAGCCGCATTTGGCGGCGGCTGGTTCCACACCGGTGACGTCGCGGTCATGCATCCCGACGGATATATACAGATCACGGACCGATCCAAGGATGTGATCATATCGGGCGGGGAAAACATCTCGTCGGTGGAGGTTGAAGATGTCTTGCATCAACACCCGGCGGTGTTGATTGCCGCAGTGGTAGCCCAGCCTGATCCGAAGTGGGGGGAGTCGCCCTGTGCCTTTATTGAACTGAAGCCTGGAGTCGACGCACCCGCAGAGAAGGAGGTCATTGATTTCTGTCGTGATCGGTTGGCTCATTACAAATGCCCGGTGAGGGTGGTATATGGCGCCCTGCCAAAGACGGGCACTGGCAAGATCCAGAAGTACCGCTTGAGAGAGCTGGCGAAAAGCCGCGAAGCTATCACCGAGCTTGAGTGAGCCGGGAACGTGCTTCCCCTTGATACCTTTCCGCCGGATGCAATGCCCGAACTGAGCCATGCATCCGACGATGCAAAGCCCGCAGGCCGGTACTTATGGGCAAAACTCGCAGCGGTGAGATAGGCCGGCCCCCCTAAAGTTTTTCTTTACCGTCGCACAGATTATCTCGTTTGCCCGCTTCGCCGAAAGCAACAACAATCGCTGCATCCCCAACGATATCCGCTTTCGGCTCGCCACTGTCTTCGCACTTTGCACGGCCTTCCCTGCACGCAGACTGTGGAGCTCGCCGCTGTCCACCCATGTACGTGAATGCCGATCTCTCCCGCCGCGCCGTGGTCACGCCGGACGATCACCACTGGGTTGCTTCTCCGCAGCCCGGTGTCGAGCGGATGATGCTGGAGCGTTTTGGCGCAGAGCAGGCCCGGGCGACCAGTATTGTCAGGTACGCTCCCGCATCCCATTTCCCGCTGCACAGGCATCCGGGCGGCGAGGAAATCCTGGTGCTGGCGGGCGTCTTCTCCGAGGCGAGCGCGCACTATCCGGCGGGCTGGTATCTGCGCAGTCCGCCAGGATCGTCGCACCGGCCGTCAAGCGTGGGTGGCGCTGTTATCTTCGTGAAGCTGCGGCACATGAAGGCGAGCGAGCAGGAGAGCGTGCGTATCGATACCAACCATGCCGCTCACTGGCGGGAAATTGCTGGCGGAGCGATCTGCACGCTGTATTCGGACGATGCCGAGCGTGTCGCGATGCTGCGCATGAATGGTCGCGTGTCGTTGCCATATGGACGTCCTGCGGAACTGCTGGTACTTGACGGGGCGCTGCGCGTGGATGGTCATGACTACGCCGCGGGCAGCTGGATGCGATTCCCCGAAGGCGACCACGCGGAGATCCAGGCCGGTGCGACCGGCGCAACCCTGTACATCAGAACCCACGCACCCGATGCCGGTGCCGCGGCATAAGCCATGCAAAGCAAGAGCATCGCCATCGTCGGCGCGGGTTTGAGCGGCCTGTACGCGGCCACGCTGCTCCAGAGGGCCGGTATCGACGACTACGTCCTCATTGAGGCGCGCCCCACCATCGGCGGGCGCATCCTGTCCCCGCTTGCCTCCTGCCTGTCCGGATCCGGGCCGGAAGGCGATGGCATGGACCGCGTTGACCTTGGGCCCACCTGGTTCTGGCCGGCTTTCCAACGTGAACTGGATGACCTGGTCACCCGGCTCGGCCTGGCGCGGTTCAACCAGCACGAATCGGGCGACATGCTGGCCGAGCGCGGTGCCGGCGTGGCGCCCATGCGGCTGAGGGGCTATGTCAGTTCGCCCGCTTCCATGCGCCTGGCCGGCGGCATGGGGGCGCCGGTTCATGCTTTGCGCCGGCAGCTTGACGCGTCCCGGATCCTCACGGGCCGGATGGTGCGGCAGCTGCGTATCGAAGGCTCGCATATCGCATTGGATTACGCCGAGGGCGCGGGCGTGGCAGCGACGATCGGAGCGGAACATGTCTTGCTGGCCCTGCCACCACGCCTTGCAGAGGCAACCATCACCTTTGCCCCGGCACTGCCGCAGACTCTGGCGCAGCAGTGGCGTGCGACGCCGACCTGGATGGCATCGCATGCAAAGTATGTCGCGGTCTATGACGGTCCATTCTGGCGCGAACAGGGGCTCTCCGGGCAAGCCCGAAGCGCGGTGGGGCCGATGGCCGAGATCCACGACGCATCGATGCCCGGCGGCAGCGCCGCGCTGTTTGGCTTTCTTGGCGTGCCGGCCAGGGTCCGGCGCACCGTTGCGGAAGACGTGCTGCGCACCCACTGCCGTGCGCAGCTTGCCCGCCTGTTCGGTCCGTGCGCGGGAAAGCCCGTCGCGGACTTTATCAAGGACTGGGCCAGCGATGGCCTGACCGCGACGGCGCTGGATCTCGAAGGCGGGGCGCATCACCACGCCGCGGCCCCGGCCGCGATGGCGTCATCCGGGCCCTGGCAAGGCCGCATCACCGGCATCGCCAGCGAG
The DNA here is from genome assembly GCF_014191175.1 of Cupriavidus alkaliphilus. Classification (NCBI taxonomy): domain Bacteria; kingdom Pseudomonadati; phylum Pseudomonadota; class Betaproteobacteria; order Burkholderiales; family Burkholderiaceae; genus Cupriavidus; species Cupriavidus alkaliphilus. Next base: position 147,488 of record NZ_JACHWE010000005.1, read on the forward strand.
TGGTCGCAGGTCTTCCCCGGCTATGTCGCCGGGGCAGTGGATGCCGCTGGCAGGGGAACGCAAGACCTGATCCGCATGAACCGATTGCTTCCGAAAACCGTGGGCCTGTGAAATGAAACCGACTTATCGCGCGATGCAGATCGCCCGTCCCGGGCTGCTCGAACTGGTGGAGCGAACCACGCCCTTGCCGCAGGCCGGAGAAGTCCTGATCCAGGTGGAAGCCTGTGGCATGTGCGGCGCCGATATCGGCGATATCGAGCAGGCCAATGCCGCGCAACAGCCGCCGCGCGTGCCCGGGCACGAGATTGTGGGACGGATCCTTGCGATCGGCGCCAATACGCCCGCCATGTGGCGGATCGGCATGCGGGTAGGGATCGGGCGCCTGGGCGGACACTGCAACGCGTGCAGCCAGTGCCGGCGGGGCCAGTTCCAGCTGTGCGAAGACCAGCCCATCGTTGGCGCGACCTGCGATGGCGGCTATGCCGAGATCGTCCCCGTCCGCGCGACAGGGCTTGTTGCCATTCCCGACGAGTTGGGTTCAGCGGAAGCGGCCCCTCTGCTTTGCGCGGGGATTGCCACGTTCAACGCGCTGCGCAAGTCCGGCGCGCGGGCAGGGGAGGTGGTCGCGATCCTCGGCATCGGCGGGCTCGGCCACATGGCCATCCAGTACGCGAAGCGAATGGGCTTCAAGGTGGTCGCGGTGGGGCGGGGCAGCGATATCGCCGGCGACGTGGCCGAACTGGGCGCACATGTGTACCTGGACACCCGTGCCGGCGATGCCGCGCAAGCGCTGCAGAAGATGGGTGGCGCGCACGCCGTGATCTCGACGGTTGGCGATGCGCAGGCCGTTGCCGCGCTGATCCCGGCATTGAAGCCGCAAGGCCGCCTGGTCGTGCTTGGCGGCACCCGGGAGCCGCTCGCCGTGCAGGCCAGGCACCTGGTGGTCGGCGAGCGGGAAGTGGTCGGCTCGATTACCGGCACGCCGCACGAGAGCGAGGCGGCGCTCGCGTTCAGCGTGCTGGTGGACGCGCGTCCGCGCTTCGAATCGATGCCGCTGGCCCGCGCCAACGAGGCCTATCAGCGCTTGAAGCGCGGCGACGTCAAGTTCAGAATGGTGCTGACCATGGCGGCGGACGATGCCTGACACGGCCTGAGGGGATGATGCCGGATGTAGTCACGGGGACCGTGGCCTGATCCCGAAGGCCCCTTGCGCCATCAGCCGTTACTGCGCAGGGACGTTCACCGGCGTCGATGACGCCCTGCAAAATTCAATTTCCTCGTAAATGCACCCATGACGATCAACGCCTCCGTCGCCCGGCTTGCCCTCGCCCAGGCCCTTTCCGGTGCGAATTCCACCGTCGTCTACGCGACCGGCGCCATCATCGGCAACATGCTGTCGCCGCGCCCGGAACTCGCCACGCTGCCGATTTCGCTGTTCGTGGTGGGCATGGCGCTGTCCACGCTGCCAGTCGGGATGCTGGCGCGGCGGTTCGGCAGGCCCGCCGCGTTTCTCGCGGGGAACGTTTGCGGTGTACTGGTCGGCCTGCTGGCCGCGCTGGCGCTGGTCAACCGGTCCTTCGCGCTGTTCTGCTTTGCCATGTTGTTCGGGGGCGCCTACGCGGCTGTGGTGTTGACGTTCCGCTTTGCCGCCGCGGAATGCGTCGGCCCGGAAGAACGGCCGCGGGCGTTGTCCCTGGTATTGGCGGGCGGCGTTGCGGCCGGGGTAGTGGGGCCGCAACTGGTGTCCGCCACCATGAACCTGTGGCCGCCCCACGCGTATGCCGTGACCTACCTGGCCTCCGCCGCGGTCGCGGTGCTGGCGGCGATGGTGTTGCGCGGTGTCCGGTTCCAGGTGCGCACGGCGGGGCCGCGCACGGACAGTGGCCGGCCGGTCCGCGAGATCCTGCGGCAGCCGCAGTTGCTGGTTGCCATGCTGTGCGGCGTGGTCAGCTACATGATGATGAACTTCATGATGACGTCCGCGCCGCTGGCGATGGAGCTGTGCGGCATACCCCGGCTCTATTCGAACTACGGTATCGAGATGCACGTGATCGCGATGTACGCGCCGAGCTTCTTCACCGGACGCCTGATCGCCCGCTTCGGTGCGCCGGCGATCGTGCTGGCGGGCCTGGCGCTGACCGGCATGGCAGCGCTGGCAGGCCTCAGCGGCATGACCGTCCATCATTTCTGGATCGCGCTGGTGCTGCTCGGCGTCGGCTGGAATTTCGGCTTTCTGGGTGCTTCCGCCATGGTGCTGACCTGCCATCGCCCGGAGGAAGGGCCGCGCGTCCAGTCGCTGAACGACTTCGTCGTGTTCGGGGCCATGGTGGTGGGGTCGTTTGTTTCCGGCAGCCTGCTCGCTGCCTTTGGCTGGGCGATGGTGAGTTCGCTGATCCTGCCGCCGGTCGTGGTTGCGGCTGCCGCGCTGCTGTGGCTGCAAAGGGCCAGCGCGGAGCCGTCCAGGCAGGTCTGAGCGGTTGCCAGGCGCTGAGCCGCAACCGCCGGAAATGCGCTGGCCCCGGCTTGCCGGCTGACGTCCGGTCCCGCGCGTATGGGCGGTCTAGCGCCCCGATCGCCGCGCCATTTCGACAAAGCCGGCCAGGTAGGCGGTTTCCTCGTCGCCACGCCGGATCCCAAGATGGATGCTCTTCCGGATACCGCGCTTGCCCAGTCGCAACGCCCGCAATGGCATGCCGGCGCCTTCCTCTTGCACCAGCCAATCCGGCAACACGGAGACGCCTCGCCCGGCGGCGACCAGCTGCAGCATCAGGTCTGTCGCTTCGGCGGTGCGGTGGCGTCTCGGCTGGCAATGCGCCGGGACCAGGAAGCGGGTATAGATGTCGAGGCGCTCGATGCTGACCGGGACCGTGATCAATGTCTCATCAACCAGATCGTGCGGCCGTACGTAAGGCTGCGCGGCCAGCGGATGGGATTCATGAACGACCAGCACCAGTTCGTAGTCGATCACCGGCGTGAAAGCCAGTTCCGGCACCTTGACCGGATCAGGCGTGATCAGCAGGTCGATCTCGTGCCCCAGCAGCGCGGCGACGCCGTCGAACCGGAATGAGGTCCGGACATCGAAGTCGACGTCCGGCCACTCGGCAAGGTAGTGCGGCGTCAGCCGCGCCAGCCATTTCTGGCAGGGGTGGCATTCCATGCCGACCCGCAGCGCGCCGCGGCGGCCTTCGGCGAAGTCAGCAAGGATGCGCTCGGCGTGTTCCAGCTGCGGCAGCAGGCGCTCCGCCAGCGCGAGCAGGTATTCCCCCGCCTGCGTGAAGCGCAGGCCGCGGCCGTTCTTGGTCCAGATCGGCACGCCATGGTGGTCTTCCAGCTTTTTCACCATATGCGAAAGCGCGGATTGCGTGACGTTGAGCTTTTCCGCCGCCGCGGTGACGCTTCCGTAACGGCTTACCGCGACAAGTGCCGCAAGATGTTGGCGATCCAGCACGCATGACTCCGGTTCATTGGTTCATGAAAAGATACCATTTTTATTCATGACATGGCGTCGCTATGCTGGCCTCCATCTAAGCCATCCGGCGCCGGCGGCGCCTCCCTGAAGCGAGAACAAGGAAGCCATGAAGATCCATGCAACGGCAGTGCAAGGCGAAATGTCGGCCGGGGCCGGCCAGGCACTCAGCGTGTTCGACGAGGTCATCGACCGCGCGAAGTCCCACTCCATGAAATGGGCCATTCCCGAAAAACTGCTGGCGCCGGAAGAAGCGGCCGCAAAGCCGTTGCCGATGTGGGTTGCCGACATGGATTTCCGCGCGCCGCAAGCCGTCATCGATGCGCTGCACGAAGCGGTGGAGCACGGCATCTTCGGCTACCCGGGCGGCGCGACCGACAGCTACGTCGACGCGGTGGTCGCGTGGCAGGGCAGGCGGTTCGGCTGGGAGGTAGAGAAGGAGTGGGTGGTGCAGACCTCCGGCATCATCACCGCGCTGAAGACCGCCATCCAGGCATTTACCGCACCTGGCGATTCCGTGCTGATCCAGCCGCCGGTCTATGCGCACTTCCATAACGACGTGCTGATGAACGGCCGCCATCTCGCCTTCGCTCCGCTCGAGCGTACCGATGCCGGCTACCGCTTCGATCCGGCCAGCTTCGAGGCGGCGATCCGCGACGATACCAGGCTCTTCATCCTGAGCAATCCGCACAATCCCACCGGCAATGTCTGGTCCGAGGCGGAACTGCGGACCATGGGCGAGATCTGCCTGCGCCGTGGTGTCCTGGTTATCTCGGACGAGATCCATCAAGACCTGATCCTCAACCCTGAGAAGAAGCACATTCCCTTTGCTTCCCTCGGCGACGATTTCGCCCGGCACAGCATTACCTGCACGGCACCCAGCAAGACCTTCAACCTGCCGGGCTTGCAAAGCGCGAACGTGTTCGTGCCGGACCGGCGCCTGCGCGACGAACTGCGCCGCCAGTACGACAGGAACATGTTCCCGCTGGTCAATACGCTGGGCATGGTGGCCGCCGAGGCGGCTTACGCCCACGGCGAACCATGGCTTGAAGAGCTGCTGGCATACCTTCGCGCCAACCACGACCATTTCCGCGAGTCGGTGCATCGCGCGACGTCACGCATCCAGGTGCTGCCGGCCGACTCGCTCTACCTGGCATGGATGGACTGCCGCGGCCTCGGCATGGACGCGCCGTCGCTGGACAAATTCATGCTGACCCGGGCCCGGCTCTGGCTCGACAAGGGCCAGAAGTTCGGCATCGAGGGGCACGGCTACATGCGTGTCAACCTGGGATGCCCGCGTGCGACCGTGGATGAAGCCATCGGCAGGTTGACTGCCGCCGTCGCCGGACTCTGATCCGGCTCTTCGAACCCCAGGACGAAGCCAGCCGGCAGTCGATGGAAGAGGAGCCATCGGCTGCGGAAGGCGCTCGCCCGTCGCATCGGCGGACTCCGACTGCCTGATTCGGCCCCGGGCAGCTGGCCACCCACAACGACAAGCATCACAAAGAGATGTACCAAAGGAGACAGTGCAATGCGCAGCAAAACCGACGCTCAGTCCTATGAACAGGAAGAGCTGAAACGAGACCTGAAGAGCCGCCATATCCAGATGATCGCCATCGGCGGCGCGATCGGTACCGGCCTGTTCTATGGGTCGTCCTGGGCCATCAAGACCGCGGGCCCGGCGATCATCCTGACCTATCTGGTCGCCGCCGTGGCGATCTACTTCGTCATGCGGGCGCTGGGCGAGATGGCGGTCGAAGAGCCGGTCTCCGGATCCTACATTTCCTATTCGAACCGGTATATCCACCGTTTTGCGGGCTTCCTGAACGGCTGGAACGCGTTCATCTTCCTGCTGGCAACCAGCGCGGCCGAGCTGAATGCGCTGGGCAACTACGTGCATTTCTGGTTTCCAACCATGCCGATCTGGTTGACCGCGCTGATTGCCGTGTCGGTAATGTTCTGCGTCAACATGATCGGCGTGAAGTTCTACGGGGAGGCTGAGTTCTGGTTCGCGCTGATCAAGGTAACGGCCATCGTTGCCATGATCGTTTTCGGCGTCGGCATGATCTTCTTCGGCCTCGGCAACAATGGCGAGCCGATCGGCCATCACAACCTGGTGGACCATGGCGGCTTCTTCGCCAAGGGCATCGGCGGCATGGTGCTGTCGATCGTCATGGTGGCGTTCTCGTTTGGCGGCATCGAGAACCTTGGCCTGGCGGCGGGCGAAGCCAGGGATGTCAAGACCACCATGCCCAAGGCCGTCAGCGCGACGTTCTGGCGTCTGCTGATCTTCTACGTCGGTGCCATTGCGGTGCTGCTGATGATCTTCCCGTGGACCTCGCTGACGGCCAAGGGCAGTCCGTTCGTCGATGTATTCACGCGGATCGGCGTGCCCGCCGCGGCCGGGGTCATGAACCTGGTGGTCATCACCGCGGTGCTGTCGGCCGTGAACGCCAGCGTGTTCACCAACAGCCGCACCTTCTACAACCTGGCCCTGCAGAAGAACGCGCCGGCTTTCCTGGGAACCGTCAACCGCCGCAACGTCCCGTCGCGAGCCATCATGCTGGTGTTCGCCACCATGTTCGCGGGCGTGCTGCTGAACTACCTGATGCCGGAGAAGGCGTTCGAGCTGTTCTCGTCGATCACCGTGTTCGCGCTGGTGTGTGCCTGGACGTCGATCGTGGTCAGCCACCTGCGCTTCCGCAAGCTCAAGATCCAGACCGGGCAAGCGGACAGCCTTTCCTACAAGATGCCGTTCTTCCCGTATGGCAACTACATTGCCCTGGTGTTCATCGCCGCGGTGCTGGTCTGCATCGCGATCCTGCCGGATATGCGGATGTCGCTGATGGTGTCTGCGTCGTGGGTCGCCATTGTCTTCGTTGCCTACAAGTTCTACACCAGGGAAGGGCAGCCGGCGCTGGCCGACATGCCCAATGCCGACCCCAGGCTGCCTTAAGGCCGTGAAGGCACACACCCTCCGGCTGGACCTCGACGAGCGGCGCGCAGCCGCTCTGTCCAGACTGCTGCGCAACGTCACGTGGCCGGATCTGATCACGTATGCCGGCGATGTCGAAGAAGCCTTGCTGATGCGCGACGCGCTCGACACCATCGGCCGGGCGCTGGTGCTGGGAGAGGCTGGCCGCATCGGGCGGCGCGGTAGTTCGCGCAGACGGTAATGTGCTGCGGCGCCTTTACCATCGAGGAGGGCATCCGCTAGGTCGAACTGCGCGATCCCGACGAAAACCGGCTGAACCGTGCCGAAGCACGGCTGGCCGATTTCCTGACAGAGGTCGCCGAAGCCGAGGGCGTCACGATCCGCATCGAGCCGCTCGCGCGCTTCGAGGTCCAGCCGCTCGTTCTCCAGCGTGACCTCGCACGCGCCCCCGAGCAGGGCTCAGCGCAGCACGCGATAGGACGACTGCACCAGTCCGGAAGGGAAGTGGCGGCTCGACTCAAGCTTCAGGCTCACGTCGTGCGGCAGCGTGCCGAACAATGGCCTGCCTGCGCCGATCAGTACCGGCACCGTGGTGACCACCATGTCGGCGATCAATCCTTCCCGCAGGAACGACTGCACCACCTGGCCGCCGTCGACATAGACGCGCTGCACGCCTTCCGCCTCCAGTTGCGCCATGGCATCCTGCGGCGTCGCGTCGGAGAAGCGCACCTTTCCCTGCAACGCGTCGGGCACCGGCTTGCCGGCCAGTTGCCTGGACAGCACCAGCACCGGCCGGTCGTAAGCCCATTCGCCCATCGTGATGATTTTTTCATAGCTGCCGCGGCCCATCACGATCGCGCCCTTGTCGGCGATGAAATCGGTGTAGCCGTGGTCTTCGGCCGGGTCATCCCGCTCAAGAAGCCAGCCGATGTCGCCATCGGGGCGGGCGATAAAGCCATCGAGGCTGGTGGCAATGAAGACGTGTCCTGTGATCATGGATATTCCTCGTGTTCCTTCGGCATGGAGTTGGCACTGCAGTAGCGCATTCTATGCCTGTGGACACGGACGCCGGCCGGTGCAACACGGTTCAGCCGGCGGCCAGTGGGCCCGCGCGCGCAGCGCTTGCCCGCACTGACGCAGCGCCCTCAGAACACGTGCCGGATCCCGGCCATCACGCCCACGCGCGTGGTGCTGCGGACGTCGGTCACCGGCGTGCCGGCCCAGTACTCGGTCTCGCGGCCGACCGTGCCGCCGCGCGCGAAGGTGGCGTCGGCTTCAAGGAACAGGCTGGTGCGCTTCGACAAGGCGTAGTCGGCAACCGCCGAGATCGCATCGGCATTGCCGCTTCCCAGCACAATCGGCGTGGCCTGGAACTGGGTGGTCACAGTGCCGCTCTGGTTGTAGCGGTAATAGGCGCCCGACAGGTGCAGCGCCGGCGTGAGCTGATAGCCGAGGCCGACAAAGGCGATCCAGAAGCGCGCATCGGGATTGGTCTCACGGCGGCCCATGTAGCCGGCATAGCCGGTGGCCTTGCCGACCACGTAGGAAGCGCCGACCGAGTAGTTGTGCAGCGTGTTGTCGCCGCTGCCGGGACGTTGCTGGTCATAGGCGACGCCCAGCGCCAGCGGCCCGTCCTGGTACATCACGCCACCGCCGAAGGTGGCGCCCCGCGCCAGGCTGCCGGGGCGCTCGCCAAAGCCGTAGTCGAGCTGCACGCTGACCGGCCCGAATTTCTTCTTGTACACCACGCTGTTGTTGACGCGGTAGCCCTGGAAGAAGATATCGCCGCCGGTGTAGAGCGGATCGGACCAGAAATTGCCCCAGCTCTGGTCGAGCGGATCGAAGGACCAGGCGATGTTGTTGAGGGCGTTGTACTGGCGGCCGAAGGTCAGGGTGCCCCAGTCGCCGGAGAGGCCGACGTATGCCTGCCTGCCGAACAGCGCGCTATAGGCGGTCTTGCCGTCGTCGGTGCCAAAGCCGTTCTCGAGCAGGAACACCGCCTTGTTGCCGCCGCCCAGGTCTTCGTCGCCCTTCAGGCCCCAGCGGCTGCCGCCGATGCCGCTGGAGACCAGCTCGCCCTGGTCGTGGTGGCGGCCGTCGATGTTGGAGGTATAGCGCACGGCGGTGCTGATCACGCCGTATAGCGTCAGGTTGGACTGTGCATACGAAACGGCGGGCAGCACGGCTCCCGCCAGCAGCCACAGGCTGGCTGATTTCCTCATGGGGTCTCCTCGGTGGATGTTGGCCGGCGTCCGCTGCGCCGGCTTGTTGTTGTTATTGCTGTTGTCTTACAGGTCGAGCACGAGCTTGCCGCCACGGGCCCGCGAGACGCAAATCATCATCGTCTTCTGCGCCGCTTTCTCCTTGTCGCTCAGGTACTGGTCGAAGTGAACGGCCTCGCCCTCCAGGATGCGGGTCTCGCAGGTGCCGCACACGCCTTCACGGCACAGGCATTCGACCGGCACGGTGCCGTCGCGCTCGATCGCCTTCAGGATCGACTCGCCGGCGCCGACCTCCACCGTCTTGCCGGATTTCGCCAGCACCACGGTGAAGGCGTCGCCCGCCTGTTCCGGCGCGGCGAACTGTTCCCAGTGCACCCGCGACGGATCGACGCCGACGTGCTGCGCCGCCTGGCGCACGGCGTCGATCAGCGGGGCCGGGCCGCACACATAGACATGCGCGCCGGCGTCCATGGCGCCCAGCAGGCCGGACAGGTCCAGCTTCTGCCCCTTGCTGTCGACATAGAAGCTGACGCGGCCCCCGGAAGACTGCTGCGTGAACGCCGCCAGTTCATCGCGGAACGCACCGTGCTCGTCTGCGCGGAACGCGTAGTGCAGTTCGTGCGACGCGCCGCGCTTGCGCAATTCGTGCATCTGCGACATGAACGGCGTGATGCCGATGCCGCCGGCGATCAGCACGTGGTGATGCGCGCCATCGTCCAGCGCGAACAGGTTGTTCGGCGTGGTGATGGTGAGCGCGTCGCCCTCGGCCACGCGCTCATGCAGGAACGCCGAGCCGCCTTTGGACTTCTCTTCGCGGCGCACGCCGATCTGGTAGCTGCCGAGTGCGTCGGGCGAGCTCATCAGCGAGTAGGCGTTGCTGTACAGGCGCTCGCCGTCGCGCATCTGCACGATGACGTGGCTGCCGCCGGTGAAGGGCGGCAGCTCGCCGCCGTCGATCGCTTCCATGGTGAAGCGCTTGATCAGCGGGGTCACGTGCTCGATGCGCGAGACCCGCACCTGGAGGGTCTGGTAGATATTGCCCATGCTGCTGTGTTCCGGGTTTGCTGCCGCGCGTTACAGCGCCATGCAGAGGTATTTCATCTCGAGGTAGTCCTCGATGCCGTACTTCGAGCCCTCGCGGCCCAGGCCCGACTGCTTCACGCCGCCGAACGGCGCCACCTCGTTCGAGAACAGGCCCGTGTTGATGCCGACGATGCCGTACTCGAGCTGCTCGGCCACGCGCCAGACCCGGCCGATGTCGCGGCTGAAGAAGTAGGCCGCGAGGCCGTAGATGGTGTCGTTGGCCATGCGCACGACCTCGGCTTCGGAGTTGAAGCGGACGATGGGCGAGACCGGGCCGAAGATTTCTTCGTCGAGCACGCGCATGCCTGGCTTGACGTCGGCCAGCACCGTCGGCGCGAAGAACTGCGCACCGGCCTCATGCACGCCGCCGCCGATGGCGATGCGCGCGCCCTTGCCGACGGCATCCGCCACCAGCGCACCGACCTTGGCCACCGCCTTGTCGCTGATCAGCGGACCGATCTCGCTGCCTGCGGTGAAGCCGTTGCCGACGCGCAGCTCGGCCACTTTCTTTACGTAGCGCTCGACAAACTGGTCATACACCGCGTCGTGGATATAGAGGCGGTTGACGCAGACGCAGGTCTGGCCGGCGTTGCGGTATTTGGCCTGGATCGCGCCTTCGACCGCCGCGTCGATATCGGCGTCCTCGAACACGATGAAGGGCGCATTGCCGCCCAGCTCCAGCGACACCTTCTTGACCGTGCCGGCGCACTGCTGCATCAGCAGGCGGCCGACCGGCGTGGAGCCGGTGAACGACAGCTTGCGCACCAGCGGGTGGCCGGTGAACTGGCTGCCGATCGCCGCCGCGTCGCCGGTGACGATGTTCAGCACGCCTGCGGGGATGCCGGCGCGCAGCGCCAGCTCGGCCAGCGCCAGCGCGCTGAACGGGGTCTCGTTGGCGGGCTTGACCACCATGGTGCAGCCGGCCGCCAGCGCGGGCGCGGCCTTGCGCGCGATCATTGCAGCCGGGAAGTTCCACGGCGTGATCGCGGCGCAGACGCCGATCGGCTCGCGCACCACCACCAGGCGCTTGTCGGCGGCCGGGGACGGGATCACGTCGCCGTAGAGGCGCTTGGCTTCCTCGCCGAACCACTCGATGAACGAGGCAGCGTAGCGTACCTCGCCGCGCGCTTCGGCCAGCGGCTTGCCCTGCTCGCGCGTCATGATGGCGGCGAGGTCGTCCTCGTGCTCGATGATCAGGTCGAACCACTTGCGCAGCAGCGCGGCGCGCTCCTTGGCGGTGCGGGCCTTCCAGCCGGGCAGGGCGGCATCGGCGGCCTCGATCGCGGCCACGGCGCCGGCCTCGCGCATCAGCGGCACGGTGCCGACCAGATCGCCGGTGGCGGGGTCGGTCACGGCCACGGTGGCGGCATCGGGGGCGTCGGTCCATTCGGCGCCGATCAGGGCCTGCTGGCGGAACAGGGCGTTGTCCTTCAGTTGCATAGGTCTGGTCTCCGTTTCGGTATTGGTGGTACCGGCGCTTACGCGCCTTCGTATTCCTTGGCCACCTTGCGGTGGAAATGCACGATGCCGTGCTCGCTGATGCCGCTGCGCTGGCGGTCGACCATGATCCGGCCCTGGCCCCGATAGCCGCGCGACTTCAGGCCCTTCTGCACGCTTTCGACCAGGCGCAGGTCTTCCGGGCGGAACACATCGCGATACCACTCGACCAGCTTCTGCTGTTCCTCGGTCAGTTCCTTGTTCAGGAAGTAGATCTCGTAGTGCTGGAGCGTGACTTCGGCGCTGGCCGGGAACTCGTAGATCACGGTCATGAAGTTGGCGCCCGGCGGCACGTTGAACATCGTGCAGGGCCAGGCCCAGAAGCCGCTGAAGCTCGGATCCTTGATCGACTCGTCCAGCTTGAAGGATTTCTCCGACGACTTGGCGTGGCCGAACTGCAGCGTCCAGTTGCCGTGCAGCGTGTGGGTGTAGCGGTCGACCTGCACCGAGTCGGAGAAGCCGGGATGCGCCGGGCCGCAGTGGTAGCACTCCATGTAGTTGTCGACAATGGACTTCCAGTTGGCCGGCGTCTCGGTGACGAAGCGCGCGCCAAGGTGGAGGTTGTCGATGACGGGACAGGCGGCGCGCATGCGCGCTTCCAGCCCGGGCAGCTGTTCCTCGACGCTGCCGGCGTCCGGGTTCATGTTGATAAAGACGAAGCCGGCGTATTCCTCGACCCGCACCGGCACCAGGCTCGACTTGCTCTTGTCGAAATTGGGCACGTTGTCGCAGTTGCGCGCCAGCGCCAGTTCGCCGTCGAGCTTGAAGGTCCAGGCGTGGTACGGGCAGGTGATGACGTTCCTGGCGCGGCCGCTGCCTTGCAGCAGCTGGTGGCCGCGGTGCGGGCAGACGTTGTAGAAGGCGCGCAGCACGCCTTCGCGGTCGCGCAGCACGACGATGCTTTCGCCGATGATCTCGCGCGTCACGTAGTCATTGGACTCGGCCAGTTCGCTGCGGTGGGCCACGCAGATCCAGCTGTTGGCGAAGATCTTTTCCTTCTCGTACTCGAAGACCGCGTCCCTGGTGTAGAAGGAGGCGGGCAGGGTCCAGGCGTTTTCGTCGTCGGCGCAGAAGCCGGCAGGCAGCTTGACGGCGGCGGTGTCCAGGGTCTTCTCCATGATTCCGTTTCCTCGGTTAATTTGTGGTTACAGGTTAAATATTGTTTAACAGCAAGGCGTAAAAAAAAGAGCCTTGGGGCAGGCAAAGTTCAGCTGAGAGGGGACGGCCGGAGGCGCGTCCCCAGTCGCGCGATCAGGCCTTGGCGATGGCGGTTGCGCGCTCGGTGCTCACGGTAACGCTGTCCGCTTCAGGCCGGGCCGTCTCGATCAGGTGGGCCGGCGTGTCGGCGTAGTCCTGCATGAGCCAGCGGAACAGGCCGAACAGCTTGATCCCGAGGATCACCAGGAACGGGATCGCGGTCAGCACCACGGCGGTCTTCATGGTCTCCAGCGAAGCCTTGACGAACAGCATCGCCAGCGGCACCAGCGTCAGCATCACGCACCAGAACACGCGGCTGGTGGGGGACGGGTCCTGTCCTTCCTTCAGGTTGCGGGTGGTGGTGGCGGCCACGGCGTAGGCCACGGCATCGACGTGGGCGGCCAGAAACACGATCATGATCGCCAGGTACACCGCCAGGAACACCTTGCCGGCTGGCAGCGCGCTCAGCAGCATTTCCACCGCGGCCTCGCCGCCATGTTCCTTCAGGATGCGCGGGACGTCGATGGTGCCCGTGATGAACTGGTGCATGCTGTAGCTTTCCAGCGCGCCGAAGAAGAACCAGCATCCGACGCTGCCACCCAGCAGCAGGGCGTAGATGACTTCCTTGATCTTGCGGCCTTTGGACACGCGCGCCACGAACATCGCCACGCCGGGCGAGTACGACACCCACCACAGCCAGTAGAACACGGTCCAGCCGCGGCTGAAGGCGCCGTCTCCGGTGGGATCGGTGAACAGGCTCATGTGGACATAGTTCTGCAGCATCAGGCCGAGGCCGTTGACGATGTTATTGCCGGCGAACAGGGTCGGCCCGATCGCGAACACCACCGCGGCCAGCAGCAGCGCACCCCAGCACACCATATGGCTCAGGCGCTGCATGCCGCCGTCGATGCCGACATAGGCGCTCGCCGAGAACAGCACCGACACGCCGACGATCACCACCAGCTGCGTGACGAAGGTATCCGGCACGCCGAACAGCCCGGACAGGCCGCGCGTGAAGGTCGATGCGGTCAGCGCGATCGAAACCGTCAGCGCCCCGAACATCGTCAGCAGGAAGATCAGGTCGACCAGCCGGCCCACCGGCCCGGTGGCGCGGAAGCCGGTGATGGCTTCGACGATGGACGCCAGGTTCAGCCCCTTGTTCTTGCGCACATGGAAGTGGTACGCCATCGCCAGCGATGGCAGCGCGTACACCGCCCACGCGCTCAGGCCCCAGTGGAAGAACGAGTAGCTGATGGAGTGCTCCAGCGCCTCGCGCGTGCCGGTGGGCACGTTCAGGCCGGGCGACTGGTAGTAGTAGACCCACTCCATCACGCCCCAGTACATGGTCGACGAGCCCATGCCGGCGCAGATGAACATGAACACCCACGACAGCGTGGAGTACTCGGGCTTGCCTTCGCCCAGCCGCACGTTGCCGTACTTGCTGAAGGCCAGCGCCAGGCAGGCGATGACGCAGCCGAAGACGAAGATCTGGACCAGCGAGCCGAAGGAGCGCGTGGACCATTCGAACAGCAGGGTGGCGGTGGCGGCCGCTTCGGCGGGCCAGCGAACCATGGCGATGACGGTGACCAGCACGGCGGTGAGCGTGCAGGCGGTCAGGAAGCCGTCGAGGCGGGGCGTGGGAGTTTTCAAGTGCGTCTCCTCCGATGCGTCTTGGCGCATGGCTTGGTTTTGTGGTGGAACTTGTCTGCCCGGCGCGGGCGATGCCGCGTTCAGATTGCTTGTATTTTGTTAACTAATGGTTTACAGTAACTATTAGTTAACGGAAACTCTATGCAAAATTCCGGACATGCACAAGCTCCGCGTGGAAAAAAATTGCGGGTGTGACGGACGGTTCGCGCTGCGTTGTATGGACCCGATGCCGGGAGCGAACCCGGCATCACGTCCCGCATGCCGCGCAGGTTCAGAGCGCTGCCGCGATGGCCTTGCCCACCTCGCTGGTGCCGGCCTTGCCGCCGGCGTCCGGCGTCAGCGGGCCTTCGCGCAGCACGGTTTCGATGGCGGCGAGGATGGCGTCATGCGCCTGGCGTCCGGCTTCGCCGCCCAGGAAATCCAGCATCATCGCGCCCGACCAGATCATGCCGATGGGGTTGGCGATCTGCTTGCCGTAGATGTCCGGCGCCGAGCCGTGCACCGGTTCGAACAGCGACGGGAACTCGCGCTCCGGGTTCAGGTTGGCCGAGCCCGCCAGGCCGATGGTGCCGGTGCAGGCCGGGCCGAGGTCCGACAGCAGGTCGCCGAACAGGTTGGAGGCGACCACCACGTCGAAGCGCTCGGGCTGGAGCACGAAGCGCGCGCACAGGATGTCGATGTGCTGGCTGTCCCATTGGACGTCGGGGTACTGCGCTGCCATCGCCGCGGTGCGCTCGTCCCACCACGGCATGCTGACGGCGATGCCGTTGGACTTGGTCGCCGAGGTCAGCTTCTTGCGCGGACGCGATTGCGCCAGCTCGAAGGCATAGTTCAGGATCCGGTCGGTGCCGTGGCGGCTGAAGACCGACTGCTGCATCACGATCTCGCGCGCGGTGCCTTCGTACATGCGGCCGCCGACGGAGCTGTACTCGCCCTCGGTGTTTTCGCGGACCACGTAGAAGTCGATGTCGCCGGGCTTCTTGCCGGCCAGCGGGCAGGGCACGCCAGGCAGCAGCCGTACCGGGCGCAGGTTGACGTACTGGTCGAACTCGCGGCGGAATTTGAGCAGCGAGCCCCACAGCGAGATGTGGTCAGGCACCTTGTCGGGCCAGCCGACGGCGCCGAAGTAGATCGCGTCGAAACCGTCGAGCTGCTGCTTCCAGTCGTCCGGCATCATCTTGCCGTGGCGCAGGTAGTAGTCGCAGTTGGCCCATTCGAAGTGGCGCACTTCGATCGGCAGGTTGAACTTGCGCGCGGCGGCTTCGACGACGCGCAGCCCCTCGGGCAGGACTTCGTTGCCGATGCCGTCGCCGGCAATGGCGGCGATCCGGAACGCAGCAGGAAATGGTGTGGTCATGGTGGTGTCTCGCTCGGGTCTGGTGGTCAGGTGCGATCGAGAATGCCGGGAAACCCGGCGCGGATCATCCGCGCAAGCGTGGATACAGGAAACACGAATCGTGAATAATCTGCCCCCACTGGAAGACCTGCGGGTGTTCTGTCTGGTCGCGCAGCGCGCCAGCTTCGTCGCCGCAGCGGAAGAGCTGGGCAGTTCGCCCGCCTATGTCAGCAAGCGCGTCAAGGCGCTGGAACGGGCGCTGGGCGCGCAACTGCTGCACCGGAGCACGCGCCAGGTGTCGCTGACGGAAAACGGCGAGCGCGTGTGCCGCTGGGCCCGCGACATGCTCGACGAGATCGGGCAGCTCAGGGATGAAATCGCTGCCGGCGGCGCGCCGCGCGGGCTGGTGCGCATCGGCAGTAGCGTGGGCTTCGGCAGGCGCCATGTGGCACCGCTGATCTCGACGCTTTGCCAGCAGTTTCCCGGACTGGAAATCCGCTTCGACGTGTTCGACAAGCTGGTCGACCTCGTGGCCGAAGGCATCGATCTCGACATCCGCATCGGCAACGACATCGCCCCGCACCTGATCGCGCGCCGCCTGGCGCGCAACTGGCGCGTGCTGTGCGCGGCGCCCGCGTACCTGGCCGCGCGCGGCGAGCCGCGGACGCTCGAGGCGCTGGCGGAGCACGACTGTCTTGTCACCAAGGAGCGCGACCACCCCTTTGGCATCTGGCGCATGACGGGGCCCGAGGGCGAGCGCAACGTCAAGGTAGGAGGGCGCCTGTCGTCCAACCACGGGGAGATCGTCACAGGCTGGGCGCTGGCCGGGCATGGCGTCATGCTGCGCTCGATGTGGGATGTCGCGCCCGACCTCGAGGCCGGGCGCCTGGTCCAGGTGCTGCCCGACTACCGCCAGGACGCGGATATCTGGGCGGTGTATCCTTCGCGCCTGTCCGGCTCCGCGCGCGTGCGCGCCTGCGTCGAGTTTTTCATGCGCCATCTCGGCGGTGCCACCGGGGAATCCACAACATGACAGAAAACAGCTTTGCCTTCCGCCTCAAGGAACTGCTCGAACACAAGAAGCTCACGCTGCAGGCGGTAGCCAACGCGCTCGACGTGTCGCGCCCGGCGGTCCACAAATGGACCCGGGGCGGCGAGATCGACTACGAGAAGCTGCGCAAGCTGGCGGCGTTCCTCGATGTCAACTGGATCTGGCTGCGCTACGGCGATCAGGCCCGGCACGAGGCCGAGACCTCCAGCGCGGTGGCAATCCCGATGACCGACATGCGTCGCCGCTACACCGCCGAGATCATGGAGAGCGAGGCGCGCATGAAGCTGGCGCAGGAGGGCGCGCGCATCGTCACGTGGGAATGGAACCTGATCACCGACGACGTGACCTACTCGTCCAACGTCGAGGCCGTGTACGGCTGGCGCATCGTCAGCAACGAAAGCTTCTGGAAGCATGTGCCCGCCGAGGACGTTCCCATGATGAACGCCGCCTACGAGGAATCGGTGCGCACCGGCAAGGCCCACGAATTCGACTTCCGCCTGGTCCAGCCCGACGGCAGCATCCGCTGGATCTCGTCGCGCGCCACGCCGGTGCGCGAACTCGACGGGCGCATCGTGAAGATCGTCGGCATCAGCATGGACAACACTGCGCGCAAGCTTGCCGAGCAGTCACTGCGCGACCAGCAGGCGCGGTTCCGGGCGGTGTTCGAGCTGACCTCCGAAGGCATGGCGCTGCTGGACGGCAAGCTGCGCTGCGAATCGGTCAACGCGGCGCTCGTCGAGATGGTCGGCGGCGACGCCGAGGCGCTGCTGGGCGACGGGTTTGCCAGGCGCCTGGCCGAGGCCGAGCCCCGCCTGCGCCGGATGACGCGCACCCGGCCCAGGGCGACGTTCGCCGCCGAACTGCTGCGGGAAGACGGAAGCAGGCTGCCGGTGACGGTGCGCGCGGTGCTGGAGCGCAGCGAGGACGGCGCGTCGTACTACGCACTGGCGATGCGCACCGCCTGACATCACCACGGCGCGGTTCGCCAGCCTTGTTCCGTCGCCACCAGCCGATCCGTCAGGCCGAGGTTGTTCATGAATGCATCGTCGTGGGACACGACCATCAGCGCGCCCCGGTAGCCGCGCAACATGGCTTCCAGCGCCTGTACCGAAGGCAGATCCAGGTGGTTGCTGGGCTCATCGAGCAATAGCAGGTGCGGCGCTGGATCGGCATACAGCACGCACGCCAGCGCCGCCTTCAGGCGCTCGCCCCCGCTGAGGGAGCCGCCGGGCACTGCAATCTTCCCGCTATCCAGGCCGAGGTGCGCAAGGCGCATGCGCAGATCGCCTTCGGCAGCCGTCGGGTTGGCGGCCAGCATCTGCTCCAGCACGCTTCGCCGCGGGTCCAGGTTGGCCAGCCGCTGGTCCAGGTAGATGCCCTCCACCGGAAGCCTGCATGTCCCGCTCAGGGGCGTCAGCTGGCGCGCGAGCACCTTGAGCAAGGTCGACTTGCCGCTGCCATTGGGGCCGATCACGCCCACGCGTTGCTGCCCCGTCAACGTGAGGTGGATCTCGCGCGTGGCACCCTGGACAAAGGGCAGTTCCACGGCCTCCAGTTCCGCGACACGCTTTTGCGAAGCCAGGGCGACCGGCAGCTCATGCACTACGATGGCCAGGTCGTGCTCGACCCGCTGCGTGGCCTCGCGCACGCGCTCGGCCAGTTCCAGCCGGGTTTCGGCATGCTGCTGGCGCAGCTTGCCGGCCGAGCTTTCGCTGCGTTCCTTCTGGCGGCCCAGCAGGATCCTGGCCTGGTTGGCCTCTTGTCCGTGCCGGTTGCCACGTGCCTGGCGCCGCTCGAGGCGTTCGCGTTGCTCGCGCAGGGACTGCTCTTCGCGCCGGCGTTCGAGCTTGCGTTGTTCCAGTTGCTGGATCGCGGCCTGCCGCTCGCGCTCCTTGCATTGCGCGTAGAAGGGGTAGTTGCCCCCATAGCTGCGCAGTCCAAGCGAAGACAACTCGACGATGCGCGTCATTGCTTCCAGCAATTGCCTGTCATGGCTTACCACCAGCAGCCCGCGCGGCCATCGCTGCAACTGCCCGATCAGCGCCTGCCGGTTCGGCCGGTCGAGGTGATTGCTCGGCTCGTCCAGGATCAGGTAATCGGCACCCGACAACAAGGCGCCGATCAGCGTGACGCGCATGGCTTCGCCACCGCTAAGCACGCTGGCAGGCGTCGTGGCATCGAGATGGCCCAGGCCATTGCGCGCCAGTTCGTCCTGCAGCCGCAGGCGTACATCCCAGCGCTCGCCCACGGCATCGAAATCTTCGGGCGCGCTGCTGCCGGCTTCGATGCGTCCGAGCGCATCCAGTGTGGCCTGCACACCGGCCAGGCCAGACACCGTAGCGCCAGGCGCAGGCGATATCTGCTGGGCGAGGTAGTACACGCTGCCGGAGCGCGTACAGCGCCCGCTGGTCGGCTGCACCTGTCCGGCCAGCATGCGCGCCAGCACCGTCTTGCCGGCGCCATTGCGCCCGACCAGGCCAGTGGGGCGCTGGTCGAACTGTTCGCTGATATCGGAGAAAAGCGTCCTGCCGTCGGGCAGAACATAAGACACGCCTTCCAGCGCGAGATAGGGATTCGTCATGGATGATTCCAGGGATGCCAGAAGCTCCCCCTGCTTGTGGGGGTAGGTGGAGACTGGCCGTCATGAAGACGGCGGCATCAATGGCGCATGACGAGTACCTCGGTGATGGGGATTGGCTTGCTATGTTAAAGGCATCGCCAGCGGGGCGCAATGCGGTGGAGCGCAAGTGATGCGGCGCTGCCGGCGATGGAAGGGGGGAGCCCGGTGGACGGTGTTTGCGGGGCTTAGCATGACGTTCGGCAAATAGCGCGACGCTTTGACGTCGGGCTTTATAGGGGTGGCCAATACCCGACAACGACGCGGTGCCGAAAGCCCGACCGGCACCCGCCTTCGTCATTCCGCCCGCCATCCCCACCATAGTGGGGTCGGGCGAACGCGCCGCAATCCGATATTCAGGCTGGATGGGACATATGCAGACAGCGATTCTGCAGGCCGCAACCACTAACGCGTCCCCCGCTTTATATCGAGAATGAGGAGGATTGCCATGCGCAACAATCAACCGGTGACGCAGCGGGAATTCGAATTCCCGGACCACGCCACGCTGATGTCGACCACCGACACGCAAAGCTACATCACGTACGCCAATGCAGCGTTTGTCGAAGTCAGCGGCTTCACGCAGGAGGAAATCCAAGGGCAGCCGCATAACCTGGTGCGCCACCCCGACATGCCGGCGGAAGCCTTCGCCGACATGTGGGCCACGCTGAAGGGCGGAGAGCCGTGGACCGCGCTGGTGAAGAACCGGCGCAAGAACGGCGACCACTACTGGGTCCGCGCCAATGCCACGCCGGTGGTTCGCAATGGCCGGCCGGCGGGGTATATGTCGGTGCGGACCAAGGCCACGCGCGATGAGATCGCCGCCGCGGAGCGCCTGTACCGCGACTTCCGCGAGGGCCATGCCGGCAACCGCAAATTCCACAAGGGGCTGATCGTCCGGACCGGGCTGATGGCGGTGACGTCGCTGCTCCAGGTCATGCCGGTGCGCTGGCGCGTGCGGCTGGCGTTGGCCGGACTGCTTTCCGCCAGCGTGGCCAGTGCCTGGTGGCTCGGCCTGGGCGGCATGGCGCTGGCCGGCTTTGCCGGCGTGATGGCGCTTGCCACGCTGCTGGTGTCGTGGACGCTGCAGCGGCAGGTCACCAGGCCCCTTGAGGAAGTGCTGGAACACGCGCTGCGCGTGGCCTCGGGCGAAAGCCAGAAGGCCGTGCACATGAACCGGGTCGACGAGATCGGCATGACCCTGCGCACCATCAACCAGCTGGGGCTGATGTTCCGCTGGCTGATCGACGACGTCAGCGCGCAGGTGGTCAACGTCCAGACCGCCAGCAACGAGATCGCGCGCGGCAACTCCGACCTGAGCGCGCGCACCGAGCAGGCCGCGTCGAACGTGCAGGAAACCGCCGCGTCGATGACGCAGATGACCGCCACGGTCAAAAGCAATGCGGATACCGCGGCGCAGGCCAACACCTTGTCGGGCTCGGCCAGTGCCGCGGCGCAACGCGGTGGCGAGGCGGTGTCGGAGGTGATTAGCACGATGAAGGCGATCACCGAGAGCTCGAAGCGCATCGCCGAGATCATCGGGGTGATCGACGGCATTGCCTTCCAGACCAACATCCTCGCCCTGAATGCCGCGGTGGAAGCGGCGCGCGCCGGCGAGCAGGGCCGCGGCTTTGCGGTGGTGGCGGGCGAGGTGCGCAGCCTGGCGCAGCGCAGCGCCAACGCCGCCAAGGAAATCAAGGGGCTGATCGATGCCAGCGTGCACAACGTCGAATCCGGCGCCAGGCTGGTGGACGATGCCGGCAAGACCATGCAGGACATCGTGTCGCAGGTCAGGCATGTGTCGCAGCTGATCGCCGAGATCAGCGACGCCACCAGGGAGCAGAGCAGCGGCATTTCGCAGGTGGGCGACGCGGTCAGCGACCTGGACCAGATCACGCAGCAGAACGCCGCGCTGGTCGAGCAAAGCGCAGCCGCGGCAGAGAGCCTGAATCAGCAGGCGGTGCGGCTGGTGGAGGCAGTGGGGGTATTTCGCTGAACCGTGCGGCGGGCTCGCGCCAACGCCGCAAGCGCCGGCCGCAGGCAGGCTGGTCGCTAACGGCCGGCTGCCTTGAGGCTGCGCGCGTAGAGCAGTCCCCAGCCGAGCCCGAGCACCGCGGCAATGGCGGAGGCAAGCAGCACGCCAAGCTTGGCGGCGGCAAGCAGGTTGGCATCGTCGAAGGCTAGCATGGCGATAAAGATCGACATCGTGAAACCGATGCCGGCAAGCAGGCCGACCAGCCACAGGCCCCGCCACGATACCTCGGGCGGCAACTGGCACCATCCGAGCCGAACCGCCAGCCAGCTGATCGAGACGATGCCCAGTGGTTTTCCCAGTACCAGCGCCGCGACCACCCCCGCCAGCACGATCCGCGCACTGCCGTTGCCGAGGTCTACGCCGGTGACATCGACGCCGGCGTTCGCCAGCGCAAACAACGGCATGACCAGGAAGGCCACCCAGGGATGGAGCGCGATCTGCACGCGCGTGACCGGCGGCAGGACGTCCCGCTGCGCTTGTCGCAGTTGCCGCAACGGCGCGGCGAGTTTGTCCGGTTCCGGCGCGGGGCTCGCGCTACGGGCGCGCAGGTCGTCAACGGCGTCCCTTGCCTGGTCCAGCGGACGGCCGCCGACCTGCGCGATCCGGACCGGGGTCATCATGCCCAGCACCACCCCTGCCAGGGTCGGGTGGGCACCCGTCTTGAGCAAGCCCAGCCACAACACGGCGCCCGGCACGACATACGCGTACGCGGTGCCGATGCCGAGCCATTGCAGGCCAAGGACCAGCAGGATGCCGGCACCGGCCAGATAAAGACCGGTATGGTCGAGGCCGGTGGAATAGGCCGCGGCAATGATGAGCACCGCCACGATGTCGTCGATGATCGCCAGGGCCAGCAGGAAGACCCGGACGTTCCCCGGAATCGATTTGCCCAGCAATGCGAGCACCCCTACGGCGAACGCAATGTCGGTGGCCGTCGGCACCGCCCATCCGTGCCGCGCCGGCAACCCCGGGTTCATCGCCAGGTAGAGCGCGGCGGGAACCAGGACGCCGCCCAGCGCCGCGGTGACCGGCAGCGCGGACAAGCGGATGCTGGCGAGCGCGCCTTCATGGATCTCGCGCCGGATCTCCATGCCGACCACCAGGAAGAACACCGTCATGAGGCCGTCGTTGATCCAGAAGTGCAGCGGCTGGTCCACCACATGGCTGCCAAAGCCGAATGACAGGCTGGTATGCCAAAGCGCGACGTAGCTGCCGGCAGCCGGCGAGTTGGCCCAGACCAGGGCCACCGCGGCGGCAAGCAGCAGTACCAGGCCACTGATCGCTTCGATATGAAGATAATGGTCGATAGCCGAGAATGCTCTCTCCGCCAGGATCTGGGCGCGGGGCACATCTTGCTGCGGGGCGGGCTGGTTCATGGTTGCGGGGTTCCTGAACCGGCGGGTTCGCCGGCGCATCGACGGGGCGGCACGCTACGGCTTTCCGGTGCCGCCGGCGAAGCGTTCGATCTTGCTGGTCGCACCGGAGACGACCAGCAGGTCGCCGGCCTCGATCGTGGTAGACGGGGTCGCATGCATGAACTCCTCGTTCGCGCGCTTGACGCCGACCACGGTAACACCCGACTGCTCGCGCACGCGCGACTCCATCAGGCTCTTGCCGTGCGTGAACGCCGGCGCATGAATCTTTGCAATGGCAAAGCCGTCCTCAAACTCGATGAAATCGATCATCCTGCCGGTGATCAGGTGGGCCACGCGCGCGCCCATGTCGGCTTCCGGATAGACCACGTGGTGGGCGCCGATGCGCTCGGCGATTTTCCCGTGCTCGGTGGTGAAGGCCTTGACCCAGATGTCCTGGATCTCGAGTTCGGTGAGTGCCATCAGGGTCATCAGGCTGGACGACATTTCGGTGCCGATGCCAACGATGGCGTGAGAGAAATCCGCCACGCCAAGCTGGCGCATGACGTTGACATCGGTGGAATCCGCCTGGACACAGTGAGTCAGGCTGTTCGACCAGCGCTGTACCAGGTCCATGTCTTTGTCGATTCCCATGACATCGTGGCCAAGGCGCATCAGCGACTGGGCCACTGCGCTGCCGAAGCGGCCCAGCCCGATCACGACCACGCTGTCTCCTGCGGAGAAGGCGAACTGCTCGGTAAAAAGTCTAGCCAACAATGGGATGCTCCTCGGGATAGCGATAGGGCGAGCGGCGTTCGCCCATGGCCAGCGAAACTGCCAGCGTAATGGTGCCAACTCGTCCGGCATACATCAACACGGTCAACATGATCTGCGCGCCGGGCGGCAGCTCCGGCGTGATGCCGGTCGACAGGCCAACCGTGCCGAAGGCGGAGATCACCTCGAAGATAACGCTGCCGGCGGGAAGGTTGGTCAGCCGCAGCAGCACCAGTGTGCCGATGGTGACCAGCGTGCTGCCCAGCACCAGCACGGTGATCGCCTGGCGTTGCGCCGACGGACTGACGCGGCGCGCGAAGGCTTCGCTGTCGGTACGGCCGCGGATCTCCGCAATCACCAGCAAGGCAAGGATGGCGATGGTGCCGACCTTGACGCCGCCGGCCGTGCTGGCACTGCCGCCGCCAACGAACATCAGCAGGTAATGCAGGGCCAGGCTTTCCTGCGTCAGCGCGCCGATATCGATGGCATTGAATCCGGCCGTCCTGGCCGAGACGGAGGCAAATGCCGCGGCCAGCAGTTTCTCCGGCACCGGCATGGGACCCAGGGTCCGGCTGTTGCTCCATTCGAAGAGCAGCAGCCCGGCCAGGCCGAGCGCCAGCAGCAGCGCGGTGCCAAGCAGGGTGAGCTTGCTGTGCAGGGACCAGCGGCGCGGCTCGCGCAGCTTGCCATGCAGGTCGTAGAGAACCGGGAAGCCGAGGCCGCCGACCACGATTGCCAGCATGACGGGCAACAGGATCGCCGGCGCGGCGGCATACCGGGTCAGACTGTCGGCATGGATCGAAAAACCTGCATTGTTGAACGCCGAGACCGCATGGAACAGGCCGCTCCATGCCGCCTCGGGCCAAGGCAGGCCGTGGCCGAAATGCAGCGTGGCCGTCAGCCACAGCGCGATCGCAAGCTCGCAGCCGAACGTCACGATCAGGACCAGGCGGGCAATGCCGCTGATATCGCCCAGGCCCAGCGCACGGGTTTCAACCTGCGTGATCAACCGCGTCCGCAGGCGCAACGAGCGGTTGACCATCAAGCCGAGGAGAGTGGACGCCGTCATCATGCCGAAGCCGCCCAGCTGGAACAGCGCCATGATGACTGCCTGCCCGAAACCCGACCAGTACGTGCCGGTATCCACGACCACCAGCCCGGTAACGCAGACCGCGGAAACGGCGGTAAAGAAGGCAACCAGCCAGGGCGCCTGACCGCCCTCGGCCCTCGACACCGGCAACATCAACAGCATGCTGCCGGCCGCGATGGCCAGCAGAAATACCAGGACCACGGTCCTGGTGGGGTGCAGAGAGGATTTCATCCCGACATTCTAGGGGGCGGGCGTGATTCTCTCTATGCATATGGCACGGCGCGAGCGGCGCGCCATCCGGGGGCCGGCGGCGGTCCGCGCGCGATGCGCCCCCGGCCGCCTGCGCCACCGCTATACCTTGCCTGGTCGGACTTATCCGGCAGCGCCCTCCAGCGCCGCCTCATATTTCCCCACGCAAGCCAGGCCGTTCAGCCGTGAGCGCAGCAGCAATGCCTGTTGCGCCTGCCCGGCGTTGGCGGCCTCGCCGCGCCAGGCCAGCAGCGGCGGCTCCTGCAGCGCGCGCCCATAGGAGAAGGACAGCCGCCACGGCAGCGGCGCCAGGCGGTTCATGGCGTCGAGGTTGGCGGTGGCCTCGGCCGGGGTTTGTCCGCCGGACAGGAAGAAGATGCCCGGCACCGCCGCAGGCACGGTGCGCTTGAGCACTTGCACGGTCTGCATCGCGACCTCCGACGGTGGCGCGTGACCGGCATCCTTGCCGGGCAGCACCATGCTGGGCTTGAGCAGCATGTGTTCCAGCACCACGCCGTGGCGGTGCAGGGCGTGGAAGACTTCGTGCAGCACGGCCTCGGTCACCTGGGCGCAACGGGCCATGGAGTGGCCGCCATCCATCAGCACTTCCGGCTCGACGATCGGCACCACGCCGGCCTGCTGGCAGATCGCTGCGTAGCGGGCCAGCGCTTCGGCGTTGGCCTGCACGGCGGCGAGACCGGGGAGAGTGTCGGACACGTTGTAGACCGCGCGCCACTTGGCAAAACGCGCGCCTTGTTGCCGGTAGCCGGCCAGGCGCTTGCCCAGCCCGTCGAGGCCCTCGGTGATCTCGTCGCCGGGGGCGAGCGCAAGGGCGAGCTTGCCCTTGTCGACCTTGATGCCGGGCACGATGCCCTGGCGCGCGGCCAGCTCCGGCAGCGGCGTGCCATCGTCGGCCTGCTGGCCGAGCGTTTCCTCGTAGAGGATCACGCCGCTGATGTAGTCGCCCAGCCCCGGCGTGCCCAGGAGCAGGTTACGCCACGCGCGCCGGTTTTCTTCGCTCGATTCCACACCGATGCGCTCGAAGCGCTTGGCAATGGTCGGGCCGCTCTCGTCGGCGGCCAACAGGCCTTTGCCCGGCTGTGCCAGGGCGTCCACGGTGGCTTGCAGTTCGCTTGAAGTGTCCATGACGTTGCTCCGCGCAGGTGACATAAGCGCAAGCATTTCCCCGAAACGGCAATCGCGCAAGGGTATCGGAGGCGGGTGGCGTGCTCCCATGGTGGCCGCCCGAACATTGCGGCCGAGCTGGCGGGCGCCCCGTGCCGCGCGGCGGGGGAAGCGCCTGCCGCGCCGGCTGTGGGATAATCGCGGCTTTGCCCACGGCGCAGCTCAAGAGGTTGATCGCACGGGCATGCCAGGGCCCTTATTCCCGCGGCCCGCTTCCTACCCGCGATACTTCTAAAGCAAGACCATGCCCACATACCGTTCCAAAACCTCCACCGCCGGCCGCAACATGGCGGGGGCGCGCTCGCTGTGGCGCGCCACCGGCATGAAAGACGAAGACTTCTCCAAGCCCATCATCGCCGTGGTCAACTCCTTCACGCAGTTCGTGCCGGGGCACGTGCACCTGAAGGACCTGGGCCAGCTGGTCGCGCGCGAGATCGAGGCCGCGGGCGGCGTGGCCAAGGAGTTCAACACCATCGCGGTCGACGACGGCATCGCCATGGGCCATGACGGCATGCTGTATTCGCTGCCCAGCCGCGACATCATCGCCGACTCGGTCGAGTACATGGTCAACGCGCACTGCGCCGACGCCATGGTGTGCATCTCCAACTGCGACAAGATCACCCCGGGCATGCTGATGGCCGCGATGCGCCTGAACATCCCGGTGATCTTCGTTTCCGGCGGGCCGATGGAAGCCGGCAAGACGCGCCTGGCCAACCCCGTCACCAAGGCCATGGAGTTCAAGAAGCTGGACCTGGTCGACGCCATGGTGATCGCCGCCGACAGCGCGTATTCCGACGCCGACGTGGCCGAGGTGGAGCGTTCCGCCTGCCCGACCTGCGGCTCGTGCTCGGGCATGTTCACCGCCAATTCCATGAACTGCCTGACCGAGGCGCTGGGCCTGTCGCTGCCCGGCAACGGCACGGTGGTGGCCACGCACGCGGACCGCGAGCAGCTGTTCAAGCGCGCCGGCCGCCGCATCGTCGAGCTGGCGCGCCAGTACTACGAACAGGAAGACGCGCGCGTGCTGCCGCGCGCGGTGGGCTTCAAGGCGTTCGAGAACGCCATGACGCTGGATATCGCCATGGGCGGCTCCACCAACACCATCCTGCACCTGCTGGCGATCGCGCGCGAGGCGGAAATCGACTTCGACATGACCGACATCGACCGCCTGTCGCGCGTGGTGCCGCAGTTGTGCAAGGTCGCGCCCAACACCAACAAGTACCACATCGAGGATGTGCACCGCGCCGGCGGCATCATGGCCATCCTGGGCGAGCTGGAGCGCGCCGGCAAGCTGCACACCGACGTGCCGACGGTACATGCCCCCACGCTGAAGGACGCACTGGCGCAGTGGGACATCGCCCGCACCCAGGATGAGGCGGTCAGGCAGTTCTACCTGGCCGGCCCGGCCGGCGTTCCCACCCAGGTGGCGTTCAGCCAGAACACGCGCTGGCCCAGCCTGGACCTGGACCGCGCCGAAGGCTGCATCCGCTCCTACGAGCACGCCTTCTCGAAGGAAGGCGGCCTGGCGGTGCTGACCGGCAACATCGCGCTGGACGGCTGCGTGGTGAAGACCGCCGGCGTCGACGAAAGCATCCTGGTGTTCGAGGGCACCGCCCACGTCACCGAATCGCAGGACGAAGCGGTCGAGAACATCCTCAACGACAAGGTCAAGGCCGGCGACGTGGTGATCGTGCGCTACGAAGGCCCGAAGGGCGGCCCGGGCATGCAGGAAATGCTCTACCCCACCAGCTACATCAAGTCCAAGGGCCTGGGCAAGGCCTGCGCGCTGCTGACCGACGGCCGCTTCTCCGGCGGCACCTCGGGCCTGTCCATCGGCCACTGCTCGCCCGAAGCCGCGGCCGGCGGCGCCATCGGCCTGGTGCAAGACGGCGACAAGATCCGCATCGACATCCCCAACCGCACCATCAACGTGCTGGTGTCCGACGAAGAACTGGCACGCCGCCGCGAAGCGCAGAACGCCAAGGGCTGGAAGCCGGCCAAGCCGCGCCCGCGCAAGGTGTCCGCGGCGCTGAAGGCGTATGCCAAGCTGGTGATGTCCGCGGACAAGGGCGCGGTGCGCGATTTGTCGCTGCTGGACGACTGAGCTTGAGACGGGCCGGAGGTCCGTGAAGCTGGAAAAGCCGCTCTTTGGAGCGGCTTTTTTTTGGTCAGACGAACCCCGACCGGCCCTTATGACGATTTCTTAATTTGATAAAAATAGATGTAAATAGTATTTAATACATTTCTGATGGACTTCCGTACCGTTTCGGGGCAGATTTGCAGGTTTCGATGATTGCGCTGCGCCTGGTTGTACGGGAAATGGATCTAGCCACGCTCTATCAGCATCTTTTTTCATCGCACCATCGCCTGTACAGGCTGGACGGCGGATCGCCGGTCGAGGAACTTGCTGTCGAAGCATGGATCGGGCGCGAAGGTATCTCGATGCTTGCGGAATCGCGCATCATCGCGTTCAGCGCCAATGCCGGCATCCCGCTCGACAGCTTGCTTGGACAGCGCGTCACGCTGCTTACCGCGCTCGCCGGCGGCGGGCAGTCGCGTCGTACCGGCCTGGTCAGGCAAGCCGAAAAGCTCGGTGCCGATGGCAGCCTGGCGCGCTACCGGCTGACCGTGGTGCCGTGGCTGTGGCTGACCACGCAGCAGCGCAACAGCCAGGTCTTTCAGAACCGCCGCCTCGACAGCATCATCGAGGCAATCCTGCAGCCATATTCGCCGTATGCGCAGTGGCGCTATGCCGCCGGCGCCGAGGCCCGCATCGCGGCAATCGGCGAGCGCGCCTACGTCGCGCAATTCCGCGAGACCGACTACCAGTTCCTGTCGCGCCTGCTGGCCGAGGGCGGGTTGGGCTACACCGTGGTGGAAGACGACGAAGCGGCCGGTGGCCACACTGTGGTGATTTTTGCCGACAGTGCGCAACTGCCGGAAGATCCCGAATCGGCGGATGGCTGCGGCATCCGTTTCCACCGTGCACATAGCCAGGAAGCCTCGGACGCGATCCAGCGGCTGGCTTGCGAGACCTCGGTGGGCGTGGGCGGCGTTGCGGTGTCCGCATGGAACCCAGAATCCAAGCGCGCGCTCAGGGGTCACGCCCCAGCGCGCTTCGCTGGCCATGTGAACCGAACCGCCGGTCCAGATCCTTATCTATCGGTAAGTTTGTCCCTGGCGCCGGACGCAGTTAACGCCCAGCGGGTCGCCGAGCAAGTCATGGAAGCGATCGAGGTCCGGTCGCTGCGCTTCACCGGCCGCGCCTCGGTGCGTTCGCTGCGTAGCGGTACCCGGCTGACCGTCAATGGTTGCCCGCATCTGCCCCCGCTGGATGACGATGCCGAAGGTTATCCGCTGTTGCTTGATGCCCTCGAGCACTGCGGCATCAATAACCTCGCGGCCGACACGCGTGCGGCCCTCGCAGACCGGTTGGGGCCGCTGGAGGCGGCACTGTGCTTCGACACACCGCCACCGGCGCCCGATATTGCCGAACCCACGCTTGGCTTGCCGGATACCTTCCCGGCTCACGAGGTTGACCGGCTCTGCCCTACCTCAGCCCTGAAAGCCGCGGCGCAACAGCAGGGCTACGCGTGCCTCTTCCGCGCCTACGACGCGCGGCGGCCATGGCGCCCCCGTGTGCTGGAGGGCGACTGTCCGCGCCTCTATAGCCGATCCACGCCGCTGGGTGTCCATACCGCGATCGTGGTCGGCCCCGACGGACAGACGCAGCCGGACGGCAACGCCGAACACCACGCCAGCCCGCGCGGCCAGATCCGCTTGCGCTTCCCTTGGCAGCGCGGCGAACGCGACGACGACCGCAGCAGCCGCTGGGTACGCGTGGCGCAGCGGCAAGCCGGCGCCGGCATGGGCTGGCAATGGCTGCCGCGCATCGGCCAGGAGGTGCTGGTCAAGTTTGCGGACAACGATATCGATCAGCCGTTCGTGATCGGCACGCTGTACAACGGCCAGGGCGAAGCCGGCATCGCACCCACGCCGGGCAGCAAGTCGATGGCCGGCACGACGTTCTCGCAGCCGTATGACGCCAGCGGCCTCTACGCGATGGGCTCCGACAGCCAGCCGAGCGCTCAGGGCAACCTCGCCGGCGGGCTCAGCCCGGCGTGGCACGGCATGGGTGCCGACCCGGGTGGCCACCGCAACGACGCCGCGCTGACCGGGTTCAAGAGCCAGGAGCATGGCGGCAAGGGCTACAACCAGCTGGTGTTCGACGACACCGACGAGCAACTGCGCACGCAACTGGCCACCACGGAGCAAGCCACGCAACTCAATCTGGGCCATGTGATCCACCAGCAGGACAACCGCCGCGGCAGCTTCCGGGGGCAGGGGTTCGAGCTGCGCACCGATGGCCACGTCGCGGTACGCGGCAAGGGTGGGCTATTGCTCACGACCTATCGCGATGCCGTCACGGGCCGCATGCTGCCGACTGGCGACAATGCTGCGGGCATCGCGCTGTTGCGGCAGGCTGGTGATCTCGTCAGGACACTGAGCGATGGCGCGACCATCCACCAGACCCAGGCACTGTCTACCAGCAAGGATGACGAGGCGCCGCTGGCGAAACAAGCCAAGGCCGCAGCCGGCATGGTCGACGGGCAGTCCCTCGAAGCGGCCAAGGGCGACGCGGCCAGCGGTAGTACCAGCACGCCAGGCAAGGTGCCGCACCAAAGCGAGCCGATGGTCCATCTCAACGGCAGGGCCGGCCTCGCCGTGGTGGCGGGACAGGACCTGCAACTCGCCAATGGGGAAAGCGTCGTGCTGGCCAGCGGGCAGGACAACAACGTCGCCGTCGCGGGGCAGGGACGCATTCATGCGGGACAGGCGATCGGCGTGGCGGCGGCATTGTCTTCGCCCGGCGAGAACAACATCGGCCTGCAACTGACCGCGGGTCAGGATGATATCGACCTCCAGGCGCAGCATGACCTGCTGAAGCTGGCGGCGCGCGATGACCTGACGATCGTCTCGGCGAATATGAATGTGGATTTTGCTGCGGCGAAGCGGATCCGCATTGCGACGGCTGGTGGGGCTGCTATCACGATTGAGGGTGGCAACATTACCGTCGAGTGCCCGGGGCCCATTACCTATAAGGCCGCGAAGAGAACGTTCGAGGGGGCGGAGAGCACACCCTATTCGTTGCCGCAGTTTCCGCAGACGGGGTGTCTCGACTGCCTTCTCAAAGCGGCGGCCGCCGGCATGCCGCTCGCAATCGTGTAGATCCTGAGAGGCGCCTATGTATTTCGCAGTCGAGTCGCGAGATCCCGAGACATGGCTTGACGGCCTGTTGCAACGCATCGAAAGCACCGCGGACGTCCACTGGTCTGCCCTCGTTGATGGCGCGTTCGATCACGGCGCGAAGCCCTTCGCGGCGCCTGTCCCGCGTCACCCTTTGTACGGCGAGACCGGCGCCCTGCGCGACCTTCTGTCGGCCTCCCCTTACCTGTTGCCGTTGGACGGCCTCGCCACAGATCAACGGCGTGCCATGATCTCAGCGCTGGGCAAGCACTGCCAAGGCAGGCCGATGCTGAGCTTTGTGGCCTCATGGCAATCGCCCTCGCGCCTAGCGCAGCTATGGCAGACCTGCCTGCAGCCGGTCGTCGAAGGCGATGACACACGCTTCGTGCTGCGCTTCGGCGATACGCGGGTGCTCTCCACCTTGCCTGTGGCTCTCGGCCCGGCAGCGTGGGCGCAGCTGACGGCCCCTGTCGCGCAGTGGCACCTTGTGAACCGGGAAGGGATGCTCGAAACACTGCCGCTAACCGAGCCTAGGACTGAACCCGAGGCACACCGGGCCGAACCGTTGACGATCTCGCAGGCTGAACTTGACCGGATGGTGGACGCGGCGATGCCGGACGCCTTGATGGATTCTCTCTATCGCCAATCTCCCGACATCCTGCCCGCAAGCGGAAAGGGCCAAGCGCATCGGCGCGTCGCACAAGCCTATGCGCTCGCCAAGGCGCATAGGGTAGAGACTATGCATGACATTCTGCTACTGGCTTCGCATGCGCTGTCGACGGGCGAATCCGGCCTGCAGTCGCCAGCGCTTCAGCAACGATTGGGTGAGTCACACCAGCAGCCGGAAGCGCTCCGCGAATATTTGCTCGAGCGGGCATGCTTGTGACGGCGTTCGGGAAGGCAATCGCCCTTGGCAAGGCTCCGCGCCATGGCCTCATGCTGGCGCAAAAGGGATGGCCAATGATGATGACAAGGATGATCCGAGGCTCGCTTGTTGTACTTCTGGCCGCTACGTTGATCGGCATAGCCGCGTGCGGCAAAGCTGAGCCGCCGCCCGCAGCTATCGAGGACGATACGCTTGGCGGCCAGATCGGGGTGCTCAACTACACCGATGTGCCAATCGGCGTCGTGTACGTCAACGGCCAATGGGCTGGAGGGATGGTGGCGAACGCTGGCGGCACCAGTTGGACTGGAGGGATCTCCGTACCCAAGCACTGGGACCCAAACTTCAAGGTCACGATCAAGTGGAGTGACGACGAGCTGTTCGCGAAGGACGAGAAGGCGCTTTATACCAAGGAAGTATCAGTCGAAAAGTATCCGCCCGAGGACGCCTCTTTCTTCTACGTTGCCTTCTACCCACACCAAGAGGTCAAGCTATACCTGACGAAATGGGGACCCGGAGCGGCGGCAGATCCATACCGCCTGGAAGACCCCACCGATGCCTGTCTGAAAAGGAAAGCACCGACGGAAAGGGAGACCTGCTATGCGCCGGAGTTCAGAGAAGAATACCGAATGCTCCAGCGTAAGGGCCGAGACTAGGTCCTGCATGTCAGTCCCCCAATGAATCCGCTTGAATTTTCCGAACCATGACGATCGTCAAGTTTGCGCCTCAGTGCCCTACCATGCCGTTTGATCTTTCGCCGCAAGAAAGATATCGCCAGTACACCGGGTTGGATGTCTGCCTTAATGCACCGTTGCCGTGTGAAGAGGAGCTGCACTTCGGCTTCTTCTTTGACGGAACCCGCAACAACGCAGACAGCGATCGGCCGCGCAGTGCTCAGAGCAACGTCGCGAGGATTTTTGACCTGTTTGACATCCACCCAAGGCAATCCGAGTTGAAGCGATACCGCTTTCGAAGCTGTCCAACCTCAAGATTCCGTCCCTGCGAGGAAGACCTCCGAAGGATAATCAAAAATGGGCCGTGATACGTGGATCATCGCGGGCATCAGCGTTGCCTGGATCGGCCTCGCTTGCGCCGGATACTGGTTCTTGGGAAATGGTGCGGAAAATTTCGAGAGGGCATCGGAATTGGTCGGGAAGCCTTCTGATGCTGACAAGACCGTTCATGATGACAACACAGTCTCAAAGTAAAGGGTTCCACGCGAGCCAACGTCACTCATGCCTTAGTCGCCATGACGCACAGCGAGCGGCCATCTGTTTCTCACAGAAGCACTGCGCGAGCATTTGCTCGAGGGGGCATGCTTGTGACGGTGCTCGGGAAAGCAATCGCCCTTGGCAGGGCTCGGCGCCATGGCCTCATGCTGGCGCATAAGGGATAACCAATGATGACCACAAGGATGATCCGAGGCTCGTTTGTTGTACTTCTGGCCGCTACGTTGTTCGGCATGGCCGCGTGCGGCAAAGCTGAGCCGCCGCCCGCAGCTATCGACGACGATACGCTTGGCGGCCAGATCGGGGTGCTCAACTACACCGATGTGCCAATCGGCGTCGTGTACGTCAACGGCCAATGGGCTGGAGGGATGGTGGCGAACGCTGGGGGCACTAGCTGGACTGGAGGAATCTCAGTACCCAAGCACTGGGACCCTAATTTCAAGGTCACGATCAAGTGGAGTGATGACGAACTGTTCGCGAAGGACGAGAAAGCGCTTTATTCCAAGGAGGTACCAGTCGAAAAGTACTCGACGGAAGATGCCGCCTATTTCTACGTGGCCATTTTCCCTAATCAAGAGGTCAAGCTGTACTTGACCAGGTGGCTGCCCGGTGCCAAGGATGATCCCGCCAAACTGGAGGACCCGAAGGAAGCGTGCCTGAAGCGCCGTCCCCCTCAGGACCGGCGTCTCTGCTATCGCCCCGAATTGCGCAATCCCCCGGAAAGCCCCGAGCAGAGCCGGTAGAAGATGTTTTCGGCCTGCCACAGACGCTTCTCTCATACCGCCAATTCCGCTAGACCGCAAGAGCCATGACCGTCGCCAAGTTTGCGCCCCTATGCCCGGCCAAGCCATTTGATCTTTCGCCGCAAGAAAGATATCGCCAGTTCACCTGCGTCGATCTCCGTCCCAATGCACCGCCTCCGTGCGAAGAGGATTTGCACTTCGGATTTTTCTTCGACGGTACACGCAACAACGCAGACAACGACCGACCGCGCAACGCTCAGAGCAACATCGCGAGACTGTTTGAGTTGTTCGACATCGACCCAAGAGAATCCGAGTTGAAGCGGTACCGATTTCGAAGCTATGCTGCGGGCGTGGGCACACCGTTCTATAAGGAAGTAGGAGACGTAGGAATCGGCATTCAGGCGGTCGCCGGCGCCGCCGCTGGCTGGGGTGGCGAGGCGCGCATCAATTGGGCTCTGCTGCAAA
This sequence comes from Cupriavidus alkaliphilus, assembly GCF_014191175.1. Lineage (NCBI taxonomy): Bacteria > Pseudomonadati > Pseudomonadota > Betaproteobacteria > Burkholderiales > Burkholderiaceae > Cupriavidus > Cupriavidus alkaliphilus. The sequence goes on from NZ_JACHWE010000005.1 coordinate 181,791, forward strand.
TCCACAACCACCTGCACGCCCACTACCATAATCAGGTCATGACAGGGCGATCTGCGGACCGTGACCTCGTCAAGCAGATGAGCGCCGACCTGAACGCACCCGAGATTCGAATTCCTGGCCTCGGCGACAGCAGCGCCATCGAGCGCGAGCTGAACGGCAAATACCGCGCCAAGGGAGAATTCGATCGCAAGCTGCGCGCAAGCGTCGGGCCGCTCGCCTCGCTGACCGCCGTAGCACGCACCAACTGGCGCGAGGTCAATACCAAGGGCCGCCGGCGCGTGCTCAACGAACGCAAGGCGGCGCTGGCCAGGGTTCTGGGTAATCTGCCCCACGACCGCAAACCGATCATCAAGCGCATTCGTTTGCATGTGTTCGGCTTCTCTCGCGGAGCTGCGCAGGCTCGCGTGTTCTGCAACTGGCTGCGCGACGCGTGCGACGCCAATGGAGACAAGCTCAGCCTATGCGGCATCCCGGTCCAGATTGACTTTCTGGGGCTGTTCGACACCGTGGCTTCTGCTGGCATCGCGCAGAGCATGATGGAGACCATGGCTTCCGGACATGGCGCGTGGGCGCAGAAGCGCTGGCTGCGCATTCCGGGCCCCGACCTGGTCAAACGTTGCGTGCATCTGGTATCGAGCCATGAGGTGCGTGGCTCCTTTCCCCTGGACGGCGCGCAAGGCGGGAACGTGGAGGAATTCGTCTATCCGGGTGTCCACTCAGACCTCGGCGGAGGCTATGAGCCCGGCGAACAGGGACGCGGATGCCGCGCCGACGGGACACCGGACGACAGCGCCAAGCTGTCCCAGATTCCATTGGCGCATATGTACCGGGAGGCCGTCATTGCTGGTGTGCCACTGATGAACCTGGCATCTGCGCCAGCCGAATTGAAGAAGCAGTTTCGGGTCGATCCCAACCTCATCGCAGCCTTCAACGCCTACCGAGACGCCACCGCAACTTCAGGGCTCATGCCTGACACTACCCCGACCCTGATTCGGCACCATTACGGCTATTTCCTGCGCTGGCGCCATCGCTGGCTGGGTAAGGTGGCTACCATGCCCAGCGTCCAGCGCGCGCCCAGGAACGATCGCATGGATCTGATCAACGCTGATGCCGAGCTGGCCGAAGAACTCAAATGGGTGCAACGCTACGCCAGTTACGACAATCTGGTGCCGAGCTGGGCCCGCGGCCATTACAGCGGCTGGCTGATGGAAGGTGCGAAATGGGTTGTCGAAACCCATGCAACGAATCTCGGCGCCGCCACGGCGGCAATGGCTGGCTCAGCCGTGCGCCCGGCCGTACAGGCCGCGGTGCCCGAAGCACCCGGCGGGCCGATCGCGTGGATGCCGGCCTCGGGCGCAGTACAAGGCGCCGCCATGTTCTACCAGGCCAAAAAGGCGCTCGGCATCAAGTTCGGCAGCTGGGATAAGGTCAAGCAAGCCTGGAACAACACCGACGTCGCGCCTGCCATCGATGCGTTCTTCTCGCGCCATGTGCACGACTCCCGCGCCTGGTTCAAGCCCATGGGTGACGATGACGATGTCTGGTACCGCAAGCAGCAGGACAAGCTCGATGCGGCCGCCGCAAAGGCTGCCTCACAAAAGGAGGGTGCGCCGGCGATGAGTGGGCCCATGATGGCCAAGGTCGGCGTTCCGCCGCCGCGGCCATTGAGCGCCGAGGAACGGGCAACGCTGGAGACACAGGACCGCCTCAAGCGACAACGCGAAGCCAAGGGCCAGTCGATCGACGAAGCACTGAAGGATCCGGCCTACACTGACCAACTGCCGCAGCAAGCCAGTGGACGCGAGTTCTGGCAGATGTGGGGCTATCTGCGATGGCGGACAGTCTATGACGACAAGTACATGGACTACCGCGCCAGCTATCCGGAACTGGCTGGCCTTGACGCCACCGCACTGAAAAGGCGGATGAAAGAGCTTGATCGAAAATTGCAGCAAGCACGCGTCCGTTCCGAGGTGGTTGGCAAAGCGCTGAACGGCTACGCCAGCAGTGGATCGATGCCGCAGGATCTTTATGTCGAGAACGAGGGATTGATGCGCGCCATTGCCGCAACGGAGACGGAGATGGCGGCGCTTACGGCGTTTATGGAAGAACAGGCGTATTAGGTTGGGCCCGCTTATGCTCACGGCGGGAACAATCGCTGCGCCGCGGGTGGCGGCCTCGATCACCCCGCGCAGGCGGCCCGTGTCATACGGATAGCGTTCGGGCGATTCGGTGTAGTTCCGGGCCCGGCCAGGCCGGCATGGTGAGCACCGATGCGTGGTCGCCGCGTCGCTCCGGCGACTCAGCCGTCGCTGCGCCGATGCGCTGGAGGCGTGGCGGGGGGCGCATGCCACTGTTCCGCCGGCACCATCACCGGCTCCTTCGGCTGCAGCGCGAAATGCGGCGACATGATCTGGACGTTGTGGCGATTGAACTCGTCCTGGATCGCGGCATGCAGCGTGGACAGCGCGAAGAAGCGGCGGCGCGGGTCTTCGATGGCGAAGAACAGCTCGTACTCGACGTAGAAGTCCGACAGTCCGCGCTGCAGCACGAACGGTGCCGTTCCCGGATCCAGTCCGGGCACTTCGCGCGCGGCATTGAGCAGCATCGCATGCACCTGGCGCCACGGGGTGTCATAGCCGATCGTCACCGCCGACGAGAGCAGCGCCGCCCTGCTCCCATTGATATCGCCGGAGCGCGAATAGTTGTGCACGGCGCTGCCGACCACCACGGCGTTCGGCAGCGTGACCTGCTCCTGGCGCAGGTTGACCAGCCTGACCGACAGCGGACCCATGTTCTCGACCCATCCCACGGTATCGCCGATGCTGACCATGTCGCCCACGCGCAGCGCGCGCGCGTACACCAGCACCATGCCGCTCATCAGCTGGTTCACGACATTGGCCGAGCCCAGCGTCAGCATGAAGCCGAGCAGCACGGACACTCCCTTGAACACGTCGCTCTGTGACCCGGGAATGTACGGGTAGGCAAAGGTGAAGCCCAGCGCCCACACCAGCACCGCGGCCAGGCGGCGCGTCGCCGGCACCGTCTCGGGATGCAGGCCGGGCACCGTGAGGTTGCCGCGCTCGGTGGCCGTGAACACGCTGGCGACCACCGCCTGCACGCCACGCGTAATGAACAGGATGATGGCGACGACCAGCAAGCCCGGGATGGCGCTGACCATGGCGCCGCCGATCCCTTCGAGCAGCCGCCAGAGGTACGCGCCCATGCGCTCGCCGAGCGGGTGCGTCAGCGGAAACTGCAGCAGCGCGAATTCCAGCCAGACAAAGGCGACCAGCGCGAACAGCGCCACCGCCAGGATGCGTACGATGCGGTCGGTCAGCTGGTAGAGTGCGGCGGTCCAGTCGAATCCGTCGGCGGTGCGCGCCTTCAGATGCCGTTGCAGCGAGGCATCCACCAGACGCCCCAGCAACCGCCGGGTCTTGGTCAGGGCCCAGCCGAGCAATACCACGACTGCCAGCGCGCCACCCGCGCGCAGGACGCCGCGAACCAGCGTGGGCCAGTGCTGCTGCTGGCGGCGGGCGGCCACAGCCTGGTTGACGTTGTCGACCGTCTGCCCGACCAGCGCCTCGAACGAGCCCTTGTCCTCGGGATCGCGGTCGCCTTCGACCACGGCAAGCAGCAGCCGCTCGCCGATGTAGATGGCGACTCCATGCTGCCCGGCGAGCTCGCCGGGGCTGGTGCGCACGGGTTGCAGCAGCGCGGACGGGGGCAGCGCTTCGAAGCGGTCGCGCGCGCGCCGCTCGCGTAATTCAGGCGTTACGCCGGCCAGCGTTGCGCGCAGCACCACGATCGGGCGGTTCATCAGGCGGAGTTCGACCGGCGCGGCATTCGCTTCGGCGGCGGGATCCGGCGCGGCCCGCACTGCGGCGATACCGAGCCACAGCAGCAGGGCCACCGCAAACAGCCGCCGCATCAGCAAGAACACCATGGTCATCCGTCGCTGGCGTGATTTGGGAAACGGCGGTGCCACCGCCGCGCGCGTTCCCCATCCATGCGGGCCGGGGACAGAGTTGGGTGCATGGTTACAGCTTGCGATTTACAACGGAAGTGAAACTTTTGGACGGCGAGCTTAGAAAAATCGGTGCCTTGCGCTGCCGCGCGTGGGTCACCCCGGTGGCGGCCGGATGTTCCGTGGAGCGCACGAGCGCGGCCTCGACGCTTCAGTTCCGGAGCGCGCGGTTTCATTCAATGAAAATCCGCCGCAAAAGTTTGACTGTGTTTCCGGCGGCTGCCTAACATCGCCCGCACAAGACCTTCATCAGGCGAAACTGCGCTGGACCTGACGGCGCGGTGCTAGAAGACAGCAATGCGGACAAAAGGACTGCGCCGGCTGGCGCTGGTGCCGTGCGCGCAGGTCGAGTCCCATATCCTTTTTCTCTGAGGACGAGCCATGATCGTATGCTTGCGGCGCGTCGCGCATACCCGGTCGGGAGACGGCCTGCAGGTGCTGAACTTTGTCGCGCACGGCGCGCTGGGCGGCGGGGTATCGCGCAGCCTGGCGCTCGACAATTCCGGCAAGGCGCTGGCCAGCGCGGTGCTGCGCATCGAACTGGACATTCCCGATGCGCTCGCCGGCCTGCTGCGCGGGCCGCCGGCCTGAAGCGCTAGCGCGGTGCCGGTCCTGGCGTTCGCTTCGCGGTGCGACGCGCGGGAGCGGACGCGATGGCGCAGGACAGTGCCGTCGCGCAAATCAGAATAAAACGCCGTCTAATTGCCTGCATGATCGGGCTACATCGCCCGCGCCGTTTCTGTAAAAACACGCAGCCGTCGCCTAGTATGGATGCGCATGGCACTCGGGCGGGCTGCATTTGGCACGAGACTCCGACGTGGGTTTGCGGCCGTGCGACGACAGTTCATTCGGCGGCAGGGGGAATCCTTGGACGAGTCGGCTCCGGACCGGTTTCAGATCCTTGCGCTCTCGGGCGGCGGCTTTCGGGGGCTGTACACGGCCAGGCTGCTAGCCGACTTCGAGGAGGAAATCGGGGCGCCGATCGCGACCCGGTTCGACCTGATCGCCGGGACTTCGATCGGCGGCGTCATTGCGCTCGCCCTGGCGCTGGAGCTGCCGGCAAGCCGCATCGTGGACCTGCTGACGCAGCACGGCGAGCAGATCTTCCAGCGGCGCTGGTCGCTTGCCGGCATCTGGCGCGCCCCGTTCGGGTCGCGACGGCTGCTGGAACTGCTGTGCGCCGAGCATCTGTTCGGCGAACGCCTGCTGGGCGCCTGCGCGCACCGGGTCGTCATACCCGCGATCAATTACTCCACCGGTCGGCCGCAGATATTCAAGACGCCGCACCACGTCAATTTCAAGCGCGACCACAAGTTCCGCATCGCGGATATCGCGATGGCGACCAGTGCCGCGCCGGCTTACTTCGCGCGCTACACGTTCAACCATAACCAGTTCGTCGACGGCGGTCTTTACGCCAATGCGCCGGGCCTGCTGGCCGTGCATGAAGCGCAGTATTCCCTGCTGCGATCGCCTGCCGAGGTGCACGTCATGGCGGTCGGAACGATGTCGTCGAAGTTCACCGTGAACCCGCGCCGCAACCGCGAGGGCGGCACCTATGACTGGGGCGGCATCAATCCCGCCAACATGCCGCGGCGCTTGTTCGGCCTGTCGATATCGGTCCAGGAAGCGCTGAGCGATTTCATGCTGTCGCACCTGCTGCCGGGGCGCTATGTGCTGGTCGACGACGACCTGACCGACCAGCGCGCACGCGCCGTGGGCATGGACCGGGCCGACCGCGCGGCCAGGGAGGTGCTGCTGGGCGCGGCCTCGGAGCGGTCCAAGATCTGCATCGGCAGCCGGGAGTTCCAGCCGTTCCTGAGGCATCTCGCCCCCGCCCCGACGTTCTTCTACGGTGAGAACGAGAACGCAGGCATGCTCGCGCGGCGCAGCATCGGTGCCACGGCGCAGGTGCACAGGATCTCGCCGGCGCGATAGGCGCGGATTGCCGCGTCTTACGCGAACGCGTGGAAGGGACGCCGGAAGCCGGTCGGCATGGCGTCCGGCTCCGGCCGGGCCGGCGCGGCGAGCGGCAGGTCCAGCAGCGCGCGCACGTCCCGTTCGATCGTTGCCAGCGATGCCGAGCGGCACAGGGTGCGGGCAAAGCGGGCATCCAGGCCGGGCGGCAGGCGCAGCCACATATTGTCCGAGATCAGCAGCAGGCGCCGCGGGCGCAGCACCAGGCTGGCCACCCGCAGCTGGTTCCAGCCGTCGGCCAGGTCCGGCGGCATGCCGAACACCAGCAGCGCCGGCGCCGGCAAGCGCAGGTTGCGCGCCGCCAGGGCCTCGGTCTCCACCGGTTCCACCCGGCCGATGCCCGGCAGCTCGCCGAGCAGGCGGGTGATGCCGTGCCGGTACATCGGCATGTCGTCGATGACCACGGCATGTGCCTCGCCGCCGCACTCCAGCACCTGCGCCGAGGCCGGCGCTCCACGGTTAGTCCAGCTCATTGCTTGCTCCGGTTATCCGGCATTGGCTTCGTGGCCAACGCTTTTCACCGGAATCAGCAAAGGGGATGCCAACTCCGGCAGGGCCCGGGCCTGCGCTCCCGGTCAGCGCCACGACCCAGGCGGGCCGCGGGTTTGCGGCAGGGCGGCCCATGCGGACCGGCCCGCGCGCATGGCTGGCATCAGGGCGGCAGGCGTTACGTGTAACGTAACGTGTTACGGGGCCGGACCCTTGCCCAGCGGCCGCACCGGTCAGCAGCGGTGCCACGTGACGCTTGCGTCTGGCAGCGATACGGCCAGCGCCGCCCGGAACCCGGCACCGGCATCCAGGTCCAGGCAGGTCCAGCCGGACATGGGGATGCCATCGCGCGAAGCCCGCCAATGGCCCGCGCCGCGCCGCCAGTCGTCTTCCGTCGTGTACGCGGTGGGATCGACCGAGAGTCCGGTGCCGAGCGCTTTCAGCAGCGCTTCCTTGCGCGTCCAGATGCTTAGCAGCGCCTCGGCCGAAGCGGGCCGCGCGCGCGCCAGGACCTGCGCTTCCTGCGCGGAAAATATGCCGCGTCCAAATCCCGGGACGTCCGCTGCGTGCACGCCACCGGCACGCCGCTCCACGTCCACGCCGAGGCGGCAATCCCGGGCGAAGGCCAGCAGCGCCAGGCCGTCGGTGTGGGCCACGCTGAAGGCCAGCCCGGTCTGCGGCCATTGCAGCACCGGCTTGCCGAATGGCGACACAGTCAAGCGCAGCGCTTCGGGCTGGCAGTGCAGGTAGCCGCCGACCAGCCAGCGCAGCAGCCCGCGCCGGGCGATATAGCCATTGCAGTGCCTGGCGTGCCGGTAGGCCAGGGCGCGTGCGCGCTCGTCCGGCGCAAGCGTATGGGCCAGCCGCGTGCATGCCGGATCGACCTGCGCGTCATCCAGCCTCCATACCTGTACCGCGCCGTCCGGCAACGCGAGGCGCTCCGGTTGCGGCAGCACGAACGGCGCGGCAGCGCCCGTGCCCCGTGCGGCAAGGCCGTCATGCTGCATGCTGTGCCATGTCCGCGGCGTCACGCGCCCGTCAGCCCTTCGTCCAGGATTGCCGCCACCGCCTGCAGGTTGGGTTCGAGGACCAGGTCGAAATGGCTGCAGGGCACCTCGGCAATGGTCAGGCCGCCCAGCGCGACGCGCCGCCACAGCGACAGCGGATCGCCGCGCTGCTGCTGCCTGACCGCGGCGCGCAGATAGAGCACCGGGCCGGCATGGTACGGCCGCGGCCGATAGGTCGTCATGGCGCGCACCATGGTCTCGCGCACCTGCCGCAGTGCCGGCGGCAGCGATTCGCTAAACGCGTCGGGCTTGCAGGTGATGCCGCCGCGGCGCATGCCGACACCTTCCGCGGCCCGGCGCAGCGCGTATTTCAGGTAGCGCACGCGCTGCGCCGCGGGCACCGCGCGCAGCTTGCGCAACTTCCAGCCGGGATAGTTCCAGCAGTAGCGCAGCCAGGTGCGCCACGGCAGGAAATGCTCGCAGACATAGGTGTCGAGCAGGCACAGCAGCTCGACCTGCTCGCCGGCGCGCGTCAGCTGTTGCGCCATCTCGAACACCACCAGCCCGCCGAACGAGTAGCCGGCCAGCGCGTAGGGACCGCTCGGCTGCAGGCTGCGGATCTGTTCGATATAGCTGGCCGCCATGTCCTCGACACGCCGCTGCGTCGGCTGTTCGCCGTCAAGGCCGCGTGCCTGCAGCCCGTAGACCGGACGCGAAGTGCGCAGCGCGTTGACCATGCCCCAGCACTCCATCACCGAGCCGCTCGCGCCGTGCACCAGGAACAGCGGCGAGCCAGTGCCGCCGCGCACGGGCACCAGGTTGGGCGAAGGCCGCGGCGACGCGGCGTCGTCGATCGCCGCGGCCAGTCCGGCGATGGTGGGCGCGAACAGCAGCGTTGCCAGCGGAATCGTGCGGCCGGTCGACTGGTGCACGTCCGCCAGCAGCCGCGCGGCCAGCAGCGAGTGTCCGCCGAGGTCGAAGAAGTTGTCGTTGCGGTCGATCGGGGCGAAGTCGAACAGGCGCTCCCACAGGGCCTGCAAATGACGTTCGAGCTGCTCCCGCGACGTGCCGGGGGCGGGCAGTTCGCGCGCCGCCAGGTTCAGGGCCGGATGATTGCGGATGGCGTCGAGGCAGTCCGGATTGCGCAACGCCGCGGCGTTGCCCACCGCCAGGCCGTTGACCGCGTTGCGCGCTGCCGCTTCGGAGAACTTGCCGTTGTGCGTGACCGGCAGCGCCGGCACGGCGAGGATGCGGTCGGGCACATGGGTTGGCGAGGCGCGGCGCGCCAGGTCGCGGCGCACGCGCGCGGCCAGCGCGCCGGTCAGCGCGACGCCGTCCTGCAAGACCAGCAGCAGCACCATGCGCTGGTCGTATCGCTCCGTGCGGGTGCGGTCCGGCGGTGCCGTGCGCGCGCGCTGCTCGACCACCATCGCCTCGCGGATCTCCGGAATATCGCGCAGCACCCGATAGATCTCGCCCGGCCCGACATTGACACCGCGCACATTGAGCACGCCGTCGGAACGGCCATGCAGCCGCGCCGTGCCTTCGGGCGGAAACTCGATCCGGTCGCCGTGGGTCCAGACCCCCGCGTTGGCCGAAAAATAGGCCTTGTGGAAGCCCTGGCCGTCCACGTCGCCATAGAAGCCCAACGGCCGCGACGGGAACGGGTTGGCGCACACCAGCTCGCCGATGCCGCTGGTGGGCGCGCCGTGTTCCCACGCCTGCACATCGAGCGCCAGGCTCTTGCACTGCGCTTCGCCCGCATAGACCGGCAGGTTCGGATTGCCCAGCACGAAGCAGCCGAGGATGTCGGTGCCGCCGGAGATCGACTGCAGCGGCAGCGCCTTGACGTGATCGCGCACCCATTCGAACTGAGCGTCGAACAGCACCGAACCGGTCGACATCATCGCGCGCAGCGCGCCCAGGTCGAACTGCTGGCCGGGCACCAGGCCGGCGTCCTCGCACATCTTCAGGTAGGCGGGACTGGTGCCGAACACCGTGACGCGCTCGTCCGCGACCAGCCGCCACAACGCGTCGACCGTGGCGATCGGGCCGTCATAGGTCACGATCTCGGTCCCGGACGCCAGCGCCGACAGCTGCCAGTTCCACATCATCCATGCGCAGGTGGTGTGGAAGTACATGCGGTCGCCGGGCCGCAGGTCGCTATGCAGCCGATGTTCCTTCAGATGCTCCAGCAGGCTGCCGCCGGCGCCGTGCACGATGCACTTGGGCTTGCCGGTGGTGCCCGACGAAAACATGATGAAGAGCGGATGATTGAACGGAAAGCGCTGGAAGGAGAACTGCTGCGCATCGCCACGGCCGATCAGGTCAGCCAGCGCATGGATGGGCTGGCTGACGCTGGCCGGCAGGGCGCCGTCGTCGAGCTGGATGATGCCCTGCAGCGAAGGCAGCGCGGCCGCCAGGCCGGCGACGTTGTCCGCCAGGGGGATGCCGGTGTCGAAGGCGCGCTGCGCGGTGTGCGCGAGCAGCAGCCGCGGCGCCAGCGGCGCGAAGCGATCGAGCAGGGTTTCGACGCTCATCTCGGCAGCGGCCGTCGACAGCGTGGCGCCGAGCGCGGTCACCGCCAGCGCGGCGACGATGGCTTCGGCGTCGTTGCGCATCACGCCGACCACGCGGTCCCCTTCGCGCAACCCCAGTTGCGACAAGGCATGCGCGGCGCGCGCGACGCGCTCGCGCAGTTCGCCCCGCGTCAGGCGTTCACGCCGGCCATCGGCGTGGCAGGCGGTCAGCGCCGGTGCGTCGGGTCCGGCGATTTCCAGCCCAAGCAGGTTGTCCGCATAGTTCAGCAGCAGGTTCGGGAAGAAGCGCGCATGTTCGCAATCGTCGCCGACGCAGACCGGCTCGGGGCTGCCCGACCACGCCAGCCCCTGTGACCACTGCAGGAAGCAGCGCCAGAATGTCCGGTATTCCCGTACCGAGAAATCGTGCAGCGCACCGTAGCGGTGGAACGACTGGCCGGTGCACGCCTGCAGCGCCGCGGTGAAGGCGGTCATCTGCGACGCCACGGCCCGCTCGGGCGAGCTGCAGTAAATGGGATTGCGACCCTGGTTGACGCTCGGGCAGAACGAGGCGTCCAACAAATAAAATCGATCCATCCGATGCTCCTGAGAGACCGGCGCACGCCATTCGAAGTGATGGCGTGTTCATGGCATCGAGATTACTGGCTGGCGAATTCTGGTCTGTGCGTCATCGCACGCATGACCGGCAGGCTGGCGTCGGACACGGCTCGCTTGCGCCGCGGCGCGCATGGCGGCAAGCGCTCGGGATCGTCCTCGGCTCCATGCCTGGGGACTAACCCTGCCCCCATCAAGCAGGGGACATTCCAGCCGCGTCGCGCGTGTGATGACTTCGGTACCGCCCAGCGCGGGTACTATTCGACTTCGCCGCTGTCGGTATCGCCAACCTGCGCGTCCCGCTCTTGACGCATCGCCGCCGCGGCGAGTGTCGTGGCCGCGGCAGGCGCGGCCTCCTTGCGCTCGCTGTAGCGATCGGTCAGGTAGTCGCTGCGGTCGCGCACGAGCAGTGTGAACTTGTAGAGTTCCTCCATGACGTCGACCACGCGGTCATAGTACGAGGAAGGTTTCATGCGGCCGCTGGCATCGAACTCCTGGTATGCCTTGGCCACCGACGACTGGTTCGGGATCGTCACCATGCGCATCCAGCGTCCCAGCACCCGCAGCGCATTGACGGCATTGAAGGATTGCGAGCCGCCGCAGACCTGCATCACGGCCAGCGTGCGCCCCTGGGTGGGACGGATGCCGCCGAATTCCAGCGGCAGCCAGTCGATCTGGTTCTTGAATACCGCCGTCAGCGTGCCGTGGCGCTCCGGGCTGCACCATACCTGGCCTTCCGACCACTCGGAAAGCTGGCGCAGTTCCGCCACCTTGGGATGGTCGGCCGGGACGCTGTCGCACATCGGCAAGCCGTGCGGATCGAATACCCGGGTTTCCGCGCCGAAGTGCTGCAGGATCCGCTCGGCCTCGAGCACCAGCAGCCGGCTATATGACGTTTGCCGCAGCGAGCCGTAGAGCAGCAGGATGCGCGGGGCATGCGTGCTGGTGCGGGCTGGCTCCAGCTTGTGCAGGTCCGGCGCGTCCAGTACTGCCGTATCGATATTGGGCAGGTCCTGCCTGATCATTCCATCCTCCGTCCCTGCGCAGTGCAGGGCGCTACTGACATGCCGGTGCTTCAGCGAGCCCCGGCCTCATACCAATGCTGCGACCGGTTGACGATGGCCACCACCAGCAGCATGACCGGCACCTCGATCAGCACGCCCACCACCGTGGCAAGCGCCGCGCCGGACTGGAAGCCGAACAGGCTGATGGCGGTGGCCACGGCCAGCTCGAAGAAGTTGCTGGCGCCGATCAGGCTGGACGGACCGGCGACGCAATGCGCAACGCCGAGCTTGCGGTTCAGCAGGTAGGCCAGCCCCGAGTTGAAGAAGACCTGGATCAGGATCGGCACCGCCAGCAGCGCGATCACCAGCGGCTGGTCGAGGATGGCCTTGCCCTGGAACGCGAACAGCAACACCAGCGTCAGCAGCAGCGCGGTGATCGAGTACGGCCCCAGGCGCCGGACCACGCGCTGGAAATGCCCGACGCCACGGCGCAGCAACATCTTGCGCAGCGCCTGCGAGAGGATCACCGGCACCACGATGTACAGGGCCACCGAGGTGAGCAGCGTATCCCACGGCACCGTGATCGCGGACAGGCCCAGCAGCAGCGCCACCACCGGCGCGAAGGCGACCACCATGATGGCATCGTTCAGCGCCACCTGCGACAGCGTGAAGTACGGGTCGCCTTTGCACAGCTGGCTCCAGACGAACACCATCGCCGTGCACGGCGCCGCGGCCAGCAGGATCAGGCCGGCCACGTAGCTGTCGATCTGGTCGGCCGGCAGCAGCGGCGCGAACAGGTGGCGCACGAAGACCCAGCCGAGCAGCGCCATCGAGAACGGCTTGACCGCCCAGTTGATGAACAGCGTCACGCCGATGCCGCGCCAGTGCGATCTGACCTGCGCCAGCGCGCCGAAATCGATCTTGACCAGCATCGGGATGATCATCACCCAGATCAGCAGCCCGACCGGCAGGTTGACCTGCGCGTATTCCATCCGCCCGATGGCCTGGAATACGCCTGGCAGCACCTGCCCCAGCGCGATACCGGCGACGATGCACAGCGCCACCCAGATGGTAAGGTAGCGCTCGAAGAAACCGATGGCCGGCGCGGCGGCGGCCGGGGTCGATGCGGCGACGTGCTGGCTGGCCATGCTTTAGCTCCGCGCCAGGCGCTGCAGCGCCTGTTCCAGGTCGGCGTTGCTCATGTCGTCGAGCGGCAGCTGCAAGAGCTGCAGCATGCGGTAGGCGATGGCCTGCCGGGTCAGCTCGAAGGCCTGGCGCTTGTTGTCGTCACTGCCTTCCGTGCGGGACGGGTCGGGGTAGCCCCAATGCACTTTTACCGGGCTGCCGGGCCAGTACGGGCAGGCTTCTTCCGCCGCGCTGTCGCATACCGTGATCACGATACGCATGGGCGGGGCGTCGTCGCCGGCGAACTCGTCCCAGCTCTTGCTGCGCAAGTCGCCCACCTCGACCCCGGCGTTGCCGAGTGCTTCGATGGCGAACGGGTTGATCCGGCCGCTGGGCGCGCTGCCCGCGCTATAAGCGCGGACATCGCGGCCGGCGCGCCGCGCCAGGTGGTTCAGCATCCCTTCGCCCAGCACGCTGCGCGCCGAGTTGTGGGTACAAAGGATCAATACGTTGGTAGTCATGAGGCCGGGTACAGGAAGTATCAGGACGGTGAAGCGACCGAGCAGGGCGACACCGGCGAGCAAGGATTGCCACCGCAGCAGTTCTGCGTCAGGTAAGCCAGCAGGCCGTTCATGGTGTCGAAATGCGCCATGTAGATGATCGAACGGCCGTCCTGGCGGCTGGTCAGCAAGCCCGCGCGGTGCAGTTCCTTCAGGTGGAACGACAGCGAGGACGCCGGGATCTCCATCAGTTCGGCGATCCGTCCGGCGGGCAGGCCGGACGGGCCCGCCTGCACCAGCAGCCTGAACACGGCCAGGCGGATCGAGTGAGCGAGCGCGGCAAGCGCGGCGAGGGCGGTATCGGTTTCCATGTTTCGACTATATTCGAAGCGTGGAAACCGCGCAAGCGGGTTTTGTCGCTGTGGTAAGGTTGATGAATGGTTTCAACGACATCCATGGACGAGACGCAGGCGGCACCCGTTCGGTGTCAGGAGAGTCATGCAGCGTGAGTAAAGGGAAGGAAGAGCCGCGGCGCGCACGGCGGACCGACCAGGTCTCGCTCAGCCGGGCCTTGCGCCTGAGCGTGCCTGCGGAAGCCAGGCCCGCGCCGGTCAACCGCAGGGACTGGCTGCGGCAGCGCAAGGAGGAATTGCAGGCGGCCCGTGCCGCCGCCAGGCAGAGGCGGAACCTGCTGAGGGCCGAAATCATGTCGGCCGCGCAGGATATTGCGCGCGAGGAACGCAGCGCCGCGCGGCTGGAAGCGGAACGGCTGAAGGCCGAAGCCAGGTCCGCGCGCACCTACGCGCGCGAAGACGAACGCGCCGCCGCCAAATTCGAGCGCGGCCAGTCGAAGCGCACGGCTGCCAGGACAAAAACGCTGGCCAAGGAGAAAACCAAGCTGGTTTCCTACGCCGAGCTGTTGCGCATGCGCAAGTAACCGTCCTTGCTAGCGAATCTTGTCGAAGCCGCTGGCGGCCCAGCGCTCGGCGCTGTCGCGCGTCAGCCGGAAGTCGGGCCGCACCTTGATGGTCGCCAGCACCTCGCCGAAGGCGTCCTCGGCGGTCAGCGTGCCGAAGGGTTCGAACTCATCGGGCGTGATCGCCAGCTTCACGGTCACGCTGCCGGCTTCGGCTTCGATGCTGACCTGCTTGTTCAGCTGCGCGTGCAGCTGCTGCTCATGGCGCCGGATCACTTCCGAGGCGGTCTTGACCAGGGTCTGGTGCGCGGTAGCATCCAGCGGCTTGGGGTCGACCTTGTTGCGCCCCATGGTCCAGGGGCCGACCAGCGCCGGCTCGGCGCTGCCTTCGCGGATCATCTCGACCGCCCAGCCTTCGCCATCCTCGTTCTTGATGACGCGGGCGGTCCAGCCCTTGTCGCGCCACAGGCGCGGTTCATGGATGGCTGAGGCTTCGTGCCCGGGCAGCGCGTCGTCGGTGTGTGGCATCAATCTCGTGGTACGGGTTCGGGGAACCCGCGAGAATACTATAGGGCCCGGCAGCGGGCCCCGGCTTGCCCTCACGACCGCGTAAACAACGCCTTCCTGATGATGGCGTGCACGCCCCAGTTGCCGTTGACCACCTGCGTGATGCCGAAATCCACCGCCACCGAGATCAGCGTCACCGCCTCGTCCTCGCTCAGCCCCTTGACCGTCATCAGGAAGCGGCGCGTCTTGCGGAAGGCATCGCGCATGGCGTCGTCCAGCGTGGACTTCAGGTAGATGTGGCTCTGCGCCATCTGGCCCAGCTCGGTCAGGTGGTTGGGCGAACTGAAGCCATGCAGGATCCATTCGTCGGCGGTTTCCACCAGCGGGTAGCTCAGGTCCGCGAAGGGCGCGCCGCGTTCGATCATGGTGCTCTTGTGCAGGATCAGCTGGAAGTCACCGGTCAGCGAGCATTCGATGGCGGTGCCGCACAGCTCGGAATCGCCCTGCGACGCATGCGGGTCGCCGATCGACAGCAGCGCGCCCGGCACTGCCACCTTCAGGTAGACGCTGGCGCCGCGCGTGACGCGCCAGTTGTCGAGGTTGCCGGCAAAGCTGGACGGCGGGATCGAGTCGATCAGGCCGTCCTGCGCGGGCGCGACGGCGATCACGCCGAAGTGCGGACGGATCGGGATCTCGATATCGCGCAGCACGTCGTGGTTCTTGACGATGGTGTCGTGGTCGACCGGTACGCCGGGATAGTCGATGGTGGGATGCAGCACGCCGAACGGATCGCGCTGCGGCGTCCAGCGGAAGCTGTAGACCGCGCGGGCGCGGCCGTCGGCGCGTTCGCAGTCGATCTCGAACACCGTCACCACTTCGCGCTCGCGCGGCTCGGTCAGCATGTCGCGGTAGTGGAAGCCCCACCAGGTCGCGGCGTTGCTGCCGAAGGCGCGGCCGGCAAAGCGCGGGTTGGCGCACGGGCGCGGGCGCACGTCGAGGATGCGCACTTCCAGCACGTCGCCGGGCATGGCGCCGCGCACCGCGACCGGGCCGGTGCAGATATGCACGCCGAAACCCTCGCCGGCGCCGCGACCGTAGACCGAGGCGTCGATCGGGCCGGCGCCGCGGCGGTCGACGTTCTTCTGCTCGGCGGTCCAGTGGAACACGCTTTCGGCGCCGGGGTCGCCGTCGATCATGCGCTCGCGGTCGTCCGAGGCGTGCTGGGTCAGGGTTTCGATGGTGACCGTGTCGCCGGACATCACTTCCAGCACGGGCGGCAGCTCGTGGCTCAGGTAGCCCCAATGCACGGTCTTGTCGGTGGCCTGCAGCCAGTGGTGCCGGCCTTCCGGACGGGCCGCGTGCGAGCGGGCCTGGGTGATGGGCACCACGGACGGGCCGGGCTGCACGCGTGCGCGCACGCCGTCGTGGGCCGCAGCGCGCTGTTGCGCGGGACCGCGTCTGGCATCGGCCGGCAGCCCGCGCGACACGTTCAGCGACGGCCGCTGCGCGGGCGTGCCCGCGGCCTGCTCGCGGTACGTGCGCGGCGAAATCCCGAACTGCTCGCGAAACGCGTGGCTGAAGTGCGAAGCATCGTTGAAGCCCCAGCGATAGCAGATGTCGGAGACCGACAGCTTGTCGTACTGCGCATTGGCCAGGTCGGCGCGGCATCGCTCCAGCCGGCTGGTGCGCAGGTAGGCGGAAAAGCTGCTGCCGGATTTCTCGAACAGCTTCTGCAGGTAGCGGGCCGACATGTGTTCGTCGGCGGCGATGGCGGCGAGGCTCAGCTCGGGCTCGGCCAGGCGCGCGTCGATGCGGCTGCAGACCCGGGCGAACACCGCCGCGCGCGACGGCGTCATGTCGGGCGGCGCGCTCGGCTGGTTGTCGGCCAGGGCCGCGCCCAGGCAGGCGACGATGGTGCTGTCGAAGGGCTGGACCGCCCGGTCGCCGGCGCACACCAGGGTGTCGATGCTGGCCGCCATGGATTGCAGCAGGCGCGCGAACAGTTCCGCCGCGTCGCCGCCCAGCACCAGCGCGGAGCGCGGCAACGGCGCGGCGATGCGCGCGTGCAGCAAGGCCTGCCCGATATGCACGATCAGCAGGCGGAAACCGGTGATCAGCGCCACCTTGCGCGCCGCGTGCTCGGGTACGCAGACCACCTGGCCGGGACGCAACGGCTCGCGCAGGTCGGGGCTGGCGAGGTGCGCTTCGCCCTCGGTCAGCATCAGCAGCATCAGGCCGCGGCCGTCGCCGGCGGTGATGGCCAGCGTCTGCGGCACCGACGCGATGCAGGTCAGCCCGATGCCGGCGGGCGTGGTGCGCGACTGGATCGTGCCGTGCAGGGTGTGGTCGGCGCACAGGCTTTCGCAATGCAGGCGCGCGGCCCTGAGTTCGTCGCGCCATGCGGCGCCGCGCCGGTTGCGCGGATATGCTTCGGTGGAAAAACGCTGTAGATGCAATGGAGCCTCCCTGGCGTCTGACTGCCACAGCGCCGGGGCGGCGGACATGGCGGTCCGCCGCGCCGGCGCAACGTTGCTGGCGAAGGCCCGGCGATGCCTTAGCCGATCAGAAGCTGCCCCCGCATCGCGGCTACCAGGACAAAGCCGGCGAAGGTGCCGAAGATGGCGAAGATGCCGCCCAGCACGTTCGGGGCCGGTATCGGCGCCCGTACCGCAGTGTAAAGAAGACCCGTGACCAGGCCAACGGCCGCGGCCTGCAGTTCGGTACTGCCCAATGCGATTTCCACCATGTCATTCCCCCAACGCATGAGTTGCGATGATTCAGTGGCTGGCCGGCGGCCGCCCGAAGGCGATGGTCCGGCGCCACGCGTGCACGATCAGGTAGCCGATGTACGTGAACAGGATCGCGCAGATCCCGCCGGTGACATTCGGCGCGGGAATCGGCAGGTTGAGCCAGGAATACAGGGTGCCGGTGACCAGCCCGACCACCAGCGCCACCAGTTCGTTGCGGCCTATGTAGACGTATTGCATGCGCGTTCTCCGTGGCAGCCGCCGGCTCAGCCCTTGGCCTTGGGCGGGAAGATGGTGCGCGGCATGGTGCAGTGGATGCCCTGGGTGCCATCGACCACCTGGGTCACGCCGAAGTCCGCCGACACGCTCATCAGCGAATAGGCATCGTCGCGCGACAGCCCCTGTTGCTCGGTCAGCAGGTGGATCATGTCGCGGGCCGCGTTCTTGCCGGCTTCATCGAGATCTTCGTGGAAGCCGTGCACCACCCAGCAGTCCGGCGTTTCCAGCAGCGGCGAGGGGAAATGGAAGTCCTTGCGCAGCACGATCTGGAACAGCACGTTGAGCGAAGCCTCGATCGCGGTGCCGCTGACTTCCCCGTCGCCCTGCGAGATATGCGGGTCGCCGATCGAGAACAGCGCGCCGTCGACCTGCACCGGGTAATACATGGTGGCGCCCGCGCCGATGCGCCAGTTGTCGATATTGCCGCCGTGCAGCCCCGGCTCGACCGTGGTGACGCGGCCGCGCGCGTCGGGCGCAACGCCGGCGGTGCCAAGGTGCGGCCGCACGGGGACACGCACGCCGGCCAGTGCTGGCTGGCGGCAGCATTCGCGCTCGTCGACCACCTTGCCGGGGATGGTCAGCTTGCCGGGATAGTCATAGGCGTAGAGCGCGTGCGCGGTGTTGGAGGCCTGGTCCAGCTCGTAGATGGTGACCCGTTCCTTCTCGAACTCCTTGTACAGCTGGCCCCAGTTCGCTGCGACATTGGCGCCGAAGCGGAAGCGCGGAATCATCTGCAGGTAGCGCACCTCCAGCACGTCGCCCGGCTTCGCGCCTTCGACATAGATCGGCCCGGTCATGATGTGCACGCCCGGGTGGCGATCGTCGTGCGGAACCTTGCGGTAGATCTCGCGGATGGCGTCGTCCATCATCAGGTCGGGGGCGTCGCCGGCATGGTGGGTCACCGCTTCGGCGCGGATCAGGTCGCCGCTCTTCACGGTCAGCGCGGGCGCCTGGGTGGCATCGAAGTAGCCCCAGTGGATGGTCTCGGGGCGGGCGGGCAGGTCGTGCAGCATGATGGTCTCCTTGGTTTTTTTGCCGCCGTATCCACGACCGCATCGGCGACCGGGCCCACAGCCGTTCAGCGGGTGAGCGGCTGGCCTGGTCGAATGGGGCGGGGAAACCGGCGATGCGTCGCAGGCGGGTCTGGCCTGTTTCCGCTGGCGAGGCTTGCGTCGCCGCGGTGAGTCAATACTAGGGATGGCGCAGGCACGGGCAGTAGGGCGATTCCCCCCAAACTCTTGTGTAGCCGCGCACTAAGGTAAACCCGCTGTGCGCCGCAGCCACCGCCGCCGCCATCTGGGCGGAGGCGGTGGACTGTTAATTTTTGATTGACACCGTGTCAACGATCCATGGAATTGTCGATCAGGCCTTGACAGTGCAAAATCCGGGCGAAGCCCGGGCCGATCCTTCGCATGCCCGAGAGACACACACAAGGAGATCGCCGCATGGCTGATAACAACCATTCCCCGCGCCTGCCGCTGGCCGGCGTGCGCGTGCTGGACCTGTCCCGCGTGCTGGCCGGACCGATGTGCACGCAGGCGCTGGGCGACCTGGGTGCGGAGGTGATCAAGGTCGAGCACCCCGGCCGCGGCGACGATACGCGCGACTGGGGTCTGCGCGTGGGTACGCGCAACACCGCCTACTTCAACAGCGCCAACCGCAACAAGCAGTCCATCGGCATCGACCTGCAGCAGCCCGAAGGCCAGCGCATCGTGCGCGAACTGGCGGCGAAGTGCGACGTGCTGGTGCAGAACTTCAAGTTCGGCGGCATCGACAAGATGGGGCTGGGCTACGAGGCGCTGAAGGCGATCAACCCGGGGCTGGTCTATTGCTCGATCACCGGTTACCGCAGCAACGGTCCCGAGGCGACCCGCCCCGGCTACGACCTGGTGGTGCAGGGCGAGGCCGGCCTGATGGCGCTGAATGGCGAAGAAGGCCAGGGACCGCTCAAGTTCGGCACCGCGGTGGTGGACATGTTCACTGGCATGTATTCGGCGCAGGCGGTGCTGGCCGCGCTGTACGACCGCCAGCGCACCGGCCAGGGCCGCCACGTGGAAATGGCGCTGTACGACTGCGGCCTGATGATCACGGCCTACTACGGCCTGGAGGCGCTGCTGATGGGCGAAGACCCGCCCAAGTACGGCAACGCCCATCCGTCGATCGTCCCCTACGGCGTGTTCGACGCGGCCGATGGCCCGCTGGTGATCACGGTCGGCAACAACGCGCAGTTCCAGCGCTTCTGCACCGAGGTGATCGAGCGCCCGGACCTGGCCGCCGACGAGCGCTTCGCCACCAACACCGGCCGCTCGGCCAACCGCCAGGCGCTGCTGCCGGCACTGCGCGCCGAACTGGCGCGCCGCCCGCGCGAGCTGCTGCTGGCGCGCCTGAGTGCCGCCGGCATCCCGTGCGGCGAGGTGCTGGGGCTGCTCGAGGCCCTGCGCTCGCGGCGCTCGGCCGAAGCCGGCCTGCTGGCAGAGCTGCCCAATCCGGAAACCGGCCGCGTCGAGGTGCTGGCGCCGCCGTACCGGCTCGACGGCGAGCGCGTGCCGGTGCGCGCCGCGCCGCCGCTGCTGTCGCAGGACACGGAGCGCGTGCTGGGCGACTTGCTCGGCATGGACGCCGGGCAGGTGGCCGCGCTGAAGGCCGCAGGGGTGGTGTAAGGGCTGGCGCAAGCCGCGCCGGCGGCTGGCCGGCGCGGGCTACGACGCGTCAGGCTGCTGCGGCTCGGGCCATTTTCCCTTGCGCGGAAAGCGCATGTCGAACTCGGTAAACACGTGCTCCTCGGAGCGGCAGCTGATGCCCGCGCCCCAGCTGCCCAGCACCTTCTGGCAGAACGCCAGGCCGATGCCGGTGCCGCGGTGCGCGGGGTAAGAGAAGAAGGGCTGGAACATCCGCGCCAGCACCTGCGGCGGCACGCCCGTGGCAGTGTCGCGGAACACCACGTGGACGGCATCGGGCCGGACCTCGCAGCGGATATGGATGGTGCCCTTGCCGGCGCGCCGGATCGCTTCCAGCGCGTTCTTCAGCAGGTTGGTCGTGACCAGGCCGAACAGCTGCGCGTTGCCCATCACGTAGGCGGGGCCGGGCAGGTCGACCGTGACGCGTTCCATGTCGCCCGGTTCGAACGGAAAGCGGCCGACGGCGTCGCGGATCACTTCGCCCACTTCGAACAGCGCCCGCGTGGCGTTTTCCGGGTTCTTGGAGTTGGCCACCAGCAGCTCGATACTGTTGCTGATATGGGCCAGGTCTGATTCCATCCGGGCCACGGCCTGCATCAGGCCGTCGCGCTGCGGGGTGTCCTGGTCCAGCGCCGCGGGCAGCCGCGCCTTCAGGCCCCGGGCGGTCATGGCCAGGCTGGTCAGCGGCGTGCGCAGTTCATGCGCGACGGTCGCCAGCGCGGCGGCCATGCCGCGCCGCTTCTGCTCGGCCAGCAGCTGGCGGTCCATCTTGATCACCACCAGCACCGCGATCACGAAGCCGATCACCGGCAACTGCAGCAGCACCGGTTCCCACGGGATGCCGCCCATGGAATTGCCCGCCAGCACGAACAGCGCAATCGCCGCCGCGGCGCCCGCGAACAGGGCAATGGTGGCAAACGCGGTGTTGAAGTGATACAGGATCACCACGGCGATGATGACCGATTCGGCCCACACCATCGAGCCGCCGTTCTCCAGGTAGAAAAAGATAAAGGCGAACGGCAGGCCTACCGTGATGGCAAAGAGCGCATAGGGCGGCAGCCAGCGCCGGCCCGAGAACGCCGAGGCGAACAGCAGCGGCACGAACAGCGCGGTGCAGGCCAGCCGCAGCCACAGGTTTTCATAGGGCTGCGGGAACACATAGGACCAGATCACGTAGTACAGCGGGTGTCCCACCACGCCCAGCGCCCCCACCATCTGGATCCGGCGCAGGCGGATGACGCTCTCCTCGTCCAGCAGCGTGGCCCGCGCGGCGGTCTCGAACACGGCCTGCCATGCCTGGCGGGCCAGCCCGGCAAGGGTGGGGCGGCCGTCCTCCGCTTGCGCTACCTTTGCATCCATCTCCAGGACTACTCCTCGCGGATGCCTGCGATCGGCCCGCTTGTGGGATTTTCAGGACTTGCGCCGGGCCCGGCGCGTCGAGGACCACTCTTCCAGCCGGACTTCATCGCGGATGCTGGCGAGCACGCCGACCAGGCGGTCGATTTCGTTGGCGCCAAGTTTCGCATGCAGCGTAAGTCGCATCAATGCCCGGTTCTTCGGCGTGGCCGGCGCACAGAATACCGCGCCGAAGATCCCGCGCCGCTGCAGCGCGTCGCGCAGCACCTTTACCTGCGGCTCGGTGCCCGCCTCCAGCCCGATGATCTGCTCCGAGCCCTCGCTGATGTTGTAGCCCAGTGCGGCGATCGCGCCCCGGGTCTCGCGGGTGATGGCATGCAGGCGCGCCCGGCGCTCGTCCGCGGCGGCAATGAAGTCCGTGACCGCGTCGAACCACGCGATCTCGTGGCGCAGCAGCCCGGAGCTGAAGATCGCCGGCCGCGATTCGACCGCGAAGAAGTCCTTGAAGGCAGTCGAGCAGGCCACATAGCCGGCGCGCCCGGCAAAGGCCTTGGCCAGCGAAGCGGTGCGGAAATGCACGCGCTCGGACAGCCCCAGTGCCGGCACCAGGCCGCCGCCGCGCGGGCCATGCGTGCCCAGCGAGTGCGATTCGTCCACCACCAGCACGCAGCCGGAGGCTTCGGCCAGTTCGACATAGTCCAGCAGCGGCGCCACGCTGCCGGTGGTGCTGTAGACCGAATCCACCATGATCACGCCCGGGCCGAAGCGCTCCAGCTGGCGGCGCACGTGATCGCAATCGTTGTGGCGCACCGGCACCGCCTGCGCGCCCGCGGCGATGATGCCTTCCCACAGCGAGGCATGCCCGTTCATGTCGATATAGACCGGAACGCCGGGGCCGGCGATGCACTGCACCAGGCCCACGTTGGCGGCCCAGCCGGACTGCGCGATCAGCCCGTCCTCGGCCTGCATCAGGTCGGCGATCTTGCGCTCGACGCGCCGCTGCGGCGTATCGCCGTGCATGAACACGGACGACATCAGCAGCTCCGGCGCGTCATCGACAAAGGCCCGCATCTGCGCCTGCACCAGCGACGCCTCGCCCAGCAGGCACAGGTAGTCGTTGCTGCTCAGGTGCAGCGCGTCGGGTCCGGGCGTGAGCCCGTGCAGCAGGTGGTCCCCGCCCCACAGCTTGCCCATGCGTTCTTCGAAATGCTGTGCCATGCGCGTGGTGATCCAGGGCGGCAGGGTCGGGGCTTTGTTGCGGCAGGCATGGTGGCGGGATTGCACAGGCTCGGCATCGGCGAACATCGGTAGTCCTTCAACAGGTCGGATGAAAATCGGGGGGAATTGGCAAGGCTTGCATGGCGCCTGCGCCAAAGCCAGCCGCCCATGCGTGGGGGGTGCAGTGCGCAACGTCTCCCGATCGCGCGCCGTATGCCGGCGTACCACGGGGACGCGGTTCATGTAGCGACCACTGTGCCAGTCTTAGCCAACGATTGTGACGGGACTTCCACCAATCCCAACGTCTGTTTGCAGACTAGGTTGGCCAGATTAAACGGTCACGCGGCAGCGCAAGGCTGCGGGTATTCTGGGGATTTTTCGCACATAATATGCTCGATTAAGCACTTGTGCTGAGCTTGCGCGAAGCCGGGCGCGGGATGGCCCGGTGCGCTGCAATGGAAGGTCAAGGTTTGCCGCGGCGCGGCACTGGCGGCCGCGCATCGGTGCAGGACGGCTGTGCGCACGCGCCGCCGCCCTGCCGTAGTGCATCGATCCGGCAATCAGCCCGCGCCGGCGCCCTCCAGCGCCGCGCCGCGCGCTTCCAGGGTGCGGCGCGCAATATTGAGCTGGTGGATCTGGGTGGTGCCTTCATAGAGCCGGAACAGCCGCACATCGCGATAGAAGCGCTCCGCGACGGTGCGGGCCATATACCCGCTGCCGCCGAACACCTGCACCGCGCGGTCCGCCACGCGGCCGGCCATTTCCGAGGCGAACAGCTTGCACATCGACGCCTCCATGGTCACATCTTCGCCGGCATCGCGCTTGCGCGCGGTCTCGAGCACCAGCGCGCGGGCCGCGTGCAGTTCGGTGTTGCTTTCGGCAATCATCTGCTGCACCAGCTGGTAGTCGGCAATCGGCTTGCCGAACTGGCGGCGCTGCGCCGCGTAGCGGACCATCTCGTCGACCAGCCGGACCGCCGGGCCCACGCACAGGCCGGCCAGGTTGATGCGCTGCTTGTTCAGCGCCTTCATCGCGGTCTTGAAGCCGACATTGGGTTTGCCGCCGACGATGGCGCTGGCCGGCACGCGGCAGTCCTTCATGTAGACGTCGCCCACGGGCGAGCCGTGCTGGCCCATCTTGCGTTCCGGCTCGCTGGTGCTCAGGCCCGGCGTGCCGCGCTCGACCAGGAAGGCGCTGATGCCGTGCGCGCCCGGCGTGCCGGGGTCGGTGCGGGCGAACACGGTAAACAGGTCGGCGATCGGCGCATTGGTGATAAAGCACTTGCTGCCGTTCAGCACGTAGTGGTCGCCGTCCTGCCTGGCCGTGGTCTGCAGCGCCGTGGCATCGGACCCGGCTTCCGGTTCGGTCAGCGCGAAGCAGCCGGTGACCTTGCCGGAGGCCAGCTGCGGCAGGTAGCGCTGGCGCTGCGCTTCAGTGCCGTCGGCCACCAGCGACTCCGAGGCAATGCCGGTATTGCCGCCGAAGCGGGCGCGGAACACCGTGGCCGCCTGCGACACTTCGATGTTCACCTGCGCCAGCTCTTCGGTGGTCAGCCCGGCGCCGCCGTAGGCTTCCGGGATGCTGTGGCCGAACAGGCCAAGCTGGCGCATCTGCTCGACCACGGGCTCGGGGATGACATCGGTCTGGTCGATCTGCGCTTCGAGCGGGATGCAGGTTTCCAGCACGAAGCGGCGGAGTTCGGCAAGCAGCGCTTTCTGGCGGGCGGAGTCGCGGATCATGGAGGGGTTCCGGTGGTGGGTTGACGGTGGTAGTGGCGCGGCTACTGTGCCGTGATGCCGGCGGTCTTCAGCACGCCGGTCCATTTCTTCGTTTCGGCATCGAGGAAGCGGTCGAACGCGGCCGCGGGTTGCGGTGCCAGGTCCATGCCCAGTTCGGCCAGGCGCTGCGCCGTGGCCGGGTCGGCGGTGGCGCGCGCGGCGGCGTCGGCCAGCTTGCGCACCACCGCGTCTGGCGTGCCCTGCGGCGCCACCAACCCTAACCACGCGCCCACTTCATAGCCCGGCAGCTGCGCCGCCTCGGCCACCGTGGGCACGTCCGGCAGCACCGCCGTGCGCCTGGCCGAGGTCACGGCCAGCGCGCGCAGCTTGCCGCTTTGCACCTGCTGGCGCGCAATGGCGGAGGTCAGCGCCATCATCGACACCCGCGCCCCGAGCAGGTCGCTCAGGGCCTCGGGCTGGCCCTTGTAGGGCACGTGGGTCAGCTTCACGCGCGTCATCTGCGCCAGCAATTCCGCCGACAGGTGGTTCGAAGTGCCGATGCCCGCGCTGGCGTAGGTCAGCGTGCCGGGCTGCTTGCGTGCGGCGTCGAGCAGTTGAGGCAGCGTGCGCAGCGGCGACGAGGCCGGCACCACGATCACGTTGGGCACCCCGCCGATGCCGGCCACCGCGCGGAAGTCCTTGCCGCCCTTGCCCTGGATCGACGGATTGAGCAGCGGCCCGACCACGTAGCTGGGGCTGACCGCCAGCAGCGTATAGCCGTCGGCAGGCGCCTTGGCGACGAGGTCGGTGCCAATGGCGCCGCCGGCGCCAGTCTTGTTCTCGACGATCACCGGTTGCTGCAGCACCTTTGCCATGTTTTCGGCAGTGATGCGGGTGACCGAGTCGACCACGCCGCCCGCCGAGAACGGCACGATGATCCGCACCGGGCGGGCCGGGAAGCGTGCCGCATCGTCGGCGGCGGCCAGCGTCGCCGCAGGCGTCAGCGCGGCGCAGGCCAGCATGCC
Source organism: Cupriavidus alkaliphilus (assembly GCF_014191175.1). Classification (NCBI taxonomy): domain Bacteria; kingdom Pseudomonadati; phylum Pseudomonadota; class Betaproteobacteria; order Burkholderiales; family Burkholderiaceae; genus Cupriavidus; species Cupriavidus alkaliphilus. Next base: position 207,495 of record NZ_JACHWE010000005.1, read on the forward strand.
GGCAGCGAGCCGGCGCCATGGGTAAAAGGCATCCATCTTGTCTCCTTGGTTGCCTGCGCCCGGGACGTTGCCAGGCGCGAGGTCGGTCTCATGCAGGCCTCTTGTCGGGCCGCTGTCATGGTCCTGTCGGCGAAATTGCCGGCAGGCTGCGCCGCGCCACTGTCCCGTAACGGGTCAGCGCGCGCAGCTCAGTTCGATCTGCCGCACCGCTTCGCGCAACCGGGGCGCCACGTCGCGCTCGAGCAGGTTGTCGCGATTGCGCGATGCCGCGATGGTGCAGTTCAGCGCGAACGGGTCCTCGTGCAGCGACTGGCGCAACGGCGCCGCGATCGCGTGGATCTCGGGCCGCCACTCGCCGCGGCTCAGGCAATAGCCGTGCGCGCGGAAATGCTTCTGGTCCTCCGTCCACATCTGGCGCTCCTGGCTGAAGCGCTGCGGGTCTTCGACCCGCAGCCGGTTCAGCAGCGCGGTGCGCTCGTCCGCGCTGCACGCCAGCAGCACCGCACGGCCGATCGCGCTGGCAAGCAGCGGGCGCGTGCTGCCGATGTCCGGCTGGTAGAAGTTGCCGGGGTCCAGCCGGCAACTGTCGACGTAGACCACCGACAGGCGCTCGCGCATGCCCAGGTTCACGGTGCAGCCCGTTTCGCGCGCGATGGCCTCCATATAGGGCCGGGCCACCTGGCGGATCGCCAGCCCGGCCAGCATCGGATAAGCCAGCGCCAGCACGCCGGCGCCGAGCCGGTACTTCTGGTTGCCGGGTACGCGGCTGAGAAAGCCCAGCAGCCCCAGCGTGTACGTCAGCCGCGACACCGTCGCCTTGGGCAGCCCGGTGCGCGCCACGATGTCCTGGTTGCCCAGCACCGGGCTGGACGGCGTGAAGGCGCGCAGCACTTCCAGCCCGCGCGACAGGTTGGTGGCGAACTGGCGGTCGGTGGCAAGGGCGTCCTCGCTGGCCAGGCCGGGCAGGGGCAGGAGTTCCGGGGTGCGGTCCATGCTGTGCGGTGGTTGCTTGGGTTCCATGCTGGGTTCCGGAAAAGGGGGCGTCAATGTTGTAGCACGACCGTTCCGCACAGCGAAACCATGCTTGCGTCCGGGGCGGCCGCCTGCCACCTTGCAGCGGACAAACCTGCCGCCGGAGACCCGCATGCCAGACACCTACGCCCAACCTGTATCGCCCCAAGCACCGGGCAACGGCCCGCTCGCCGGGTTGCGCATCCTCGACATGGCCACCGTGGTGGCGGCACCGTTTTCCGCCACGTTGTGCGCCGACATGGGCGCCGAGGTGGTCAAGCTGGAACTGCCCGACGGCAGCGATCCGCTGCGCGGACTCGAGCCCGTCACCAAGGACCACGCGCTGTACTGGAAAGTGACCAACCGCGGCAAGCGCGGCATCTCACTCGACGTGCGCACGCCGCGCGGCCGCGAGATCTTCCTGCGCCTGCTGCCGCGCTTCGACGTGCTGGTGGAGAATTTCCGCACCGGCACGCTGGCGCGATGGGGACTCGATCTTGAAACCCTGCACGCGGCCAACCCCAGGCTGATCGTGCTGCGGCTGACCGGCTTCGGCCAGACCGGGCCCGATGCGACGCGCCCGGGGTTTGCCCGCATCTTCGAAGCCCGCAGCGGCTTTACCAACCTGGCGGGCACGGCGCAGAGCGGGCCAATGCATATGAACTATCCGGTGGGCGACATGATCGCCGGACTCTTCGGCGCCTTTGCCATCGCCACCGCGGTGGCGGAGCAGCGCGCCAGACCAGCCCAGCCCGGCCGCGAGATCGACCTGGCCGCTACCGAGGCACTGTTCCGCCTGCTGGACCCGCTCGCCATCGAATACGAACAGCTCGGCCATGTGCGCCAGCGCGCCGGCAACCGCACCACCTACGCCGCGCCGTCCAACATGTACCGCACCGCCGACGATACCTGGGTCACCGTGGTGGCCTCGTCCGACGCCACCTTCCGCCGCCTGGCCGAGGCCATGGACGCGCCGCAACTGGCCCAGGCGCCGGAGTACGCAACCAACGCCGGCCGCGTGCGGCATATCGAAGCCCTCGACGGCTGCATCGCCGAGTGGTTTGCCGCACAGCCCTACGCCGCCGCGGCGGCGCGGCTGGAGCAATGCCAAGTGCCGTTCAGCAAGGTGTTCAGCATCGCCGATATCGTCGAGGACCCGCAGATGGTGGCGCGCCAGGCCATCGTGCGGCTGCCCGATGCGGACCTGGGCACGGTGCCGGCGCCTTGCGCGGTGCCGCGTTTTTCGGGGTATGCGCCGCCGTTACCGCGTACCGGCCCGGATGTGGGGGAACACAATGCGGAGGTTTATGGGGAGTTGGGGATTGGGGAGGAGGAGTTGGCGCGGTTGCGGGGGGAGGGGGTGGTTTGAGGGATTGGGGCGACTCGATGCTGGGAAATGGCCGGCGCGTTGGAGGATGTGTTGGTCAGCAGAACCTGGCGGCGTACGCCCCTTTGCTGACCATCAACGCCTATTTCTTTAGAGAATCAATCGGACAATTCAGATTTTATTTTTTTGTCTCATTTTGAAATTTTGACATTTATTCCTTAGTGATTTGGGTAATGCTGCGCATGTGTCAACCTCTGTGCCGTCGTCCAGATCATGAATCGCCGTTGTTATCGCCTTGTCTTCAATCGGTGCCGTGCCATGCTGGTGGCGGTGGAGGAGTCGGCGAGCGGCCAGGGCAAGGGGCGCAGCGCCGGATCACGCGCAACACCGGCTTCGGCGTTCACCGGCATTGAGCGCCTCGGCCCGCGGGCAACGGTCTTGGCCGCCTGTTATGCAATGGGGGTGCTGACATCGGCAGCCATGGCACAGGTGGTGGTGGACCCGCACGCGGGGGCCAACCGGCCCGCCGTGGTCCAGACCGCGAACGGGCTGCAGCAGGTCAATATCACACGGCCGTCCACCGCCGGCGTGTCGGTCAACGCCTACACCCAGTTCGACGTACCCAAGGCTGGCGTCATCCTGAACAATTCGCCGTCGATCGTGGCTACCCGGCAAGCGGGGTACGTCAACGGCAACCCAAACCTGCTGCAGGGCGGCTCGGCCCGCATCATCGTCAACCAGGCCACCGGCACACTGCCGAGCCAATTGCGCGGCTACCTGGAGGTGGCCGGACCGCGGACCGAGGTCATCGTCGCCAACCCGAACGGCATCCTGGTCGACGGCGCTGGCTTTATCAACACCAGCCGCGCCACGCTGACTACTGGCATGCCCGTATACGGCGGTACCGGTAGCCTGGATGCGTACCGGGTGACCGGCGGCCAGATCTCCGTGCAAGGCGCGGGACTGAATGCGACCAGCGTCGACCAGGTCGACCTGATCGCGCGTGCGGTACAAGTCAACGCATCCCTCTATGCGAATAACCTGAACGTCATTGCCGGTGCAAATCAGGTGGATCGGACCACGCTGGCCGCAACACCGGTGGCGGGCAGCGGGGCGGCGCCGGCGCTGGGCATCGACGTCAGCCAGCTTGGTGGCATGTACGCCAACAAGATTCTGCTGGCCTCCACCGAACAAGGCGTAGGGGTGTCGTCCCCGGGCGTGCTGGCAGCGCAGGCGGGCGACCTGACCCTGACCGCACAGGGCAAGCTCGTGCTGGGCGGGCAGACCAACGCCGGCGGCAGCCTGGCGATCACCGCGCGGGACGGCATCGACCAAAGCGGCATCACCTATGGTGCGCAATCGGTGTCCGTCAGTACCGGGGGCACGGTTTCCAATAGCGGTACGCTGGCGGCCCGGCAGGGGCTGCAGATCGTTGCGGACGGTATTGCCTCCACCGGCACGCTTGGTGCCGGGGTCGACGCCGATGGCACGGTGGATCAGCGCGGTGACCTGACGCTGTCGACGACCGGAACCATTTCGGCCACCGGCAGGAACGTGGCGGGCGGCAACGCCAGCGTGCAGGGTGCGTCGGTCATGCTGGCCGGCAGCCAGACTTCAGCCGTTGGCAGCCTGACGCTTGCCGCTGCCAGCGGCAATCTCGACTTGACGGGCGCGACGACCACCGCTGGTGCAGCCCTGAACGCGAGCGCCAAAGGCGCGCTGGTCAACGACCGCGGCCGCATGGTCAGCGAAGGCGCGACCACCATCGCGGCCGGCAGCGTCTCGAACCAGGGCGGCCAGATCGTGGCGAAAGAGGCCGCGCGCATCCAGACCGTCGGCGCCGTGAATAATGCGCAAGGCATCGTGCAGGCCGGCGCGGCGCTGACTGTCGATGCCGGCACGGTGGACAACTCGGCCGGTCGGTTGGTATCGCTGAATGCGGACGGCCTGGCGGTCACCGCTGCGGGGGCTCTGACCAACGAGGCCGGCACTACCGCGACCGGTGACGAGGGCGGCATGATTGGCGGCAACGGCAATGTGCAGTTAGCCGCGGGCGCGCTCATCAACCACGGACAGGTTAACGCGCAGGGCGATGCGCGAGTCCAGGCCGGGACGCTGGACAACAATCGTGGCAGCGTGTCTGCGGGCGCAGCCCTGACCGCCATGGTCGCGGGCGCCGCCAGTAATCGACAGGGCACGATGTCGGCCGCGACGCTTTCCTTGGCAGCCGCGTCGCTGGATAACAGCGGCGGGAAGATCGAAGGCGGCCAGCTCGGGATCGGCACGACGGGCGATCTGGCCAATCGCGCCGGCACCATTGCCCAATACGGCCAGGCTGCCACTGCCATCCGCGCCGGCGGCCACCTGGACAACACCGGCGGCACGGTCACGGCCAATGGCAGTGATCTGAGCGTGGCCGGGCAGACCATCGTGAACGATGCCGGCAAGGTCGCCCATGCGGGCACCGGCACCTTGACGGTCACGAGTTCCGGCACATTGTCCAATGCCGGTGGCGCTATCCAGACGAACGGCGATCTGGTGGCCCAGGCAGAGACGCTTGCCAATGCGGGCGGGGCCGTCTCTGCCCAGCGTGCCGCGACTATCGCCACGCGCGGGGCCCTGGGCAACACGCAGGGCACGATCTACGGCGGCACGGGCCTTGCTGTGGCGAGCCACGGCCAGGTGGACAATGCCTCGGGTTCGATACAGAGCGGGGGCAACCTGACGGCAGTTGCCGACGGTGCGCTGCGCAATGCAGCCGGTACGCTCACGGCCAATGGCCAGCACGGGCAAATGAACGTGTCGGCGGCAAGCATCGACAACGCCGGCGGACGGCTGGCGAATGCCGGTGACGGCGCGACGACCGTGACGTCGGGCAGCACCATTGCCAATACCCGCGGGATTCTTGGCGGCAACGGCGCCTTGGTCATCGACGCACAGGCACTCGACAACACACTCGATGGCAAGATCTTGGCCGGCAATGCACTGACGCTGGCCGTCAGAGACAGCATCGACAACCGCGGAGGCAGTCTCTACGGCGGAAAGGGCCTGACGCTCGACCAGGCCGGTGCCACGCTCGCCAACGACGGCGGGTCCGTGCTCGGCGGGGAGGATGTCAGCCTCAAGGTGGCGTCGGTGTCGAACCGGGACGGGATGGTGCGCGCCAACCAGGACATCGCAGTCGAGGCAGCGGTGAGCGGCAGCGGCGAGATGACCGCCGGGCGCGACCTCACGCTGGACGTCGTGGGCGACTATGCCAACGACGCCGCGAACAAGCTTGGGGCGGACCGGGACATGCGCGTCGCGGCCACCGGCGACGTGACCAACACGGCGACACTTGGCGCGGCTGGCAGCCTGACCGTGCACGGCGCCAATGTCGTGAACGCGGCCGGCGCCAGGCTCAATTCGGCTGCGACGCTGGTGGAGGCCGACAATACGATCACCAATGCCGGGCGCATCGAGGGCGATACGGTGCAGGTGCAAAGCGCCACCTTCAGCAATACCGGCACGGTGATCGGCAACCAGGTCAAGGTGCAGGGCGCTGTCGTCAGCAACAGCGGCCAGCCAGCCCTTATTGCTGCTGCGCAGGATCTGAAAATCTACGCCTCGGACTCGGTCTCGAATGTCGACGGGGCAACCCTTTACAGTGAGGGCAACCTGGAAATTGCGCGTGACGGCGCGCGCGATGCCGGCGGCATGCTGGTCAACCAGGTCAATGTGCTGACCAATCGCTCCGCCACGATCGAGGCAGATGGCGATATCGATATCGCCGCGCACGCTGTCAGCAATACTCGCACCAGCATCGTCGCCGAGGCAGGCACGCCGGTGGAGACGGCGCGGCAAACGCTGTCAGCCTGGACAGCAGGCCTGAGCATCACCAACTGGCACTACAGCATTACATTTCCCGGTTGGCGCTGGCAGGGTGAAAATGCCCCCGTCAGCGCGGGCATGATGAATGCGCTTGCGCAGCCAGTGACGGTGGAAGTGCCAAAGTCCCAGGTCGCCAATCTTGATACTGGCGCGAAGACGCTTTCGTTGACACAGCCATTGACCGAAGAATGGGTCATCGCGTGGCCCAGCATCGGCTGCACCGACAGTGATTGCGGTTCCCCGGAGCCCTTGCTCGGCACCCGGGAGATTGGCACCAACCCGGTTCAGTACTACAAGGACATCGAGGACACGGGAACGACCTACAAGATCACGTTTTGGCCCGATTGGAATCCGGCCACGCAGATCCGCCCGGACCAGGTGCGCACCCGCTACGACCTGGGCACGGACAGCCACGACTACAGCGAGATCTCCCGCACGGTGGCCACCACCACCGCGACGGATCGCCTGGTGAGTGCCAGCGATCCGGCCAGGATCCAGGCTCAGGGCACCATCCGCATCAACAGCGACGGCGGCAACATCGTCAACCAGTCGTCCATCATGGCCGCCGGCGGCGACCTGGTGCGCCGCGCAACGGGGGGTACGGTGCAGGATACCGGTACCGTGCTGCAGCAGTCGGTCAGTACGACCGAGACCTCGACCTTCTACTGGCACCAGAAGACGGGCAGCAACAGCGACACACAAGTAGTGCCCTATCCCACCACGCCGCAGAACCCGACCACCGTGCAGGCGCTGCCTGCCATGGCGTCGTCCAACCAGGCGGTGCAGACCACGGCGCAGGACGTCTCGGTCACCACGGTCAACCGTGTAGGCCAGACCGTGACCGGCGGCGGGGTAAGCGGTGGCGGCGACGCAGGCACCGCAGTCGGCAGCGCCAGCGGGCAGGCCAGTCGGCCGCAGACGCTGGGTACCGCGCAGGGCGGCATCCCCAGCCTGACACTGCCGACCAACGGTCTCTTCACCTATCGCACGGCACCGGACGCTGCTTACCTGATTGCCACCGACGCGCGCTTCACGCAATACAAGTCGTTCATCTCCAGCGACTACATGCTGGGCGAACTGGGACGGGATCCGCAGAAGATCCAGAAACGCCTGGGCGACGGCTTCTATGAAACGAAGCTGATCCGCGACCAGGTCACCGCACTGACCGGACGTACCTTCCTGGCCGGCTACACCGACCAGCTGGAGGAATACAAGGCGCTGATGACCAATGGCGCCGCCTACGCCAAGAGCTTCAGGCTGACCCCCGGCATCGGCCTGTCCGAGCAGCAGATGGCGCAGCTCACCACCGACATGGTCTGGCTGGTCGCGCAAGACGTCACGCTGGCGGATGGCAGCCGGCAGTCCGTGCTGGTGCCCAAGCTCTACCTGGCGCAAGCCAATACGGTGGACCTGAACGCATCCGGTGCGCTGGTGCTGGGCAACACCGTCGCCGTCAACGCTACCGGTGCCGTCCAGAACAGCGGCCGTATCGTGGGCGATGTGGCGACGCAGGTGCTGGGCCACGATATCGTCAACCGCGGGGCCATTGACAGCCTGGGCGACGGTTCGACCGTCGTGCAGGCCTCCCAGGACGTGCGCAATCTGGGCGGACGTATTGCGGGGAAGGATGTGCTGGTGGCGGCCGGGCGGGACGTTGACAACGAGACCCAGACCATCACGGCGGTCAGGACACTGGCCAACGGCTATAGCGCTGGCTCAACCGGCATCGGGGCGGTGGCGGGCATTTCGGCGACGGGCACCACGGCCGTGCTGGCCGGCCGGGATATCAACCAGCGCGGCGGTGCGATCGACGCCGGCGAGAGCGCGCTGCTGGCCGCCGGGCGCGACCTGAACCTGGGCACGGTGGCGCTGGGGACCATGCAGGATACGGCATCACGCGGCGGGCGGAGCTACAGCCACGACCAGACCACCACGCACGTGGGCAGCACGGTCCAGGCGGGCAAGAACGTTGTCGCGGTGGCGGGACGCGATGCTACCCTCACCGGGTCAAGCCTGCAGGCCGGCAACAATGCTGCGCTGGTCGCTGGCCGCGACACCACCGTCACGGCCGCGATCGACACGCATACGCACAGGGAAGGATCGCTGGGCGGCAAGGGTGCGCAATACACGCAGTCGTCCTACGACGAAACCGCTCGCGGCAGCCAGGTTCACGCCGGCACCAACGCCACGCTGGCGGCCGGACAGGAGCCGCTGGTAACTGCGGTGCTGCAGGGCAAGGGCCTGGACGTGTCGCCGGATGCGGCGTCGAATGCAGGGGCCGGCAACCTGGCGGTGTTGGGTTCTTCGGTGAGCACCGGCAAGGATGGCAACGGTGGCGGCACCGCATCATTGATTGCAGCGGGTGATGTGAGGATCGGCACGGTCAGTGAGACGCACGACGCGCAGAACTGGTCGGAGCAGAAGAAGTCCGGCTTCCTGTCGAAGGAGCAGACGACACGCGAAAGCAGCCAGAGACAGGAGGTTGCGGTTGGCTCGGTCGTATCGGCGGACAACGTTGAGGGCAGCGCCGGGCGCGACCTGACTATCGCTGGCTCCACCGTGGCCGCAACCCACGATGTGAACCTGGATGCGGGCCGCGACCTCACCATCACCAGTGCGCAAAACACCAGTTCCAGCCACAGCTTCGAACGCACCGCCAAGTCAGGCTTGGGTGCAACCGGCTCAGGGCTCTCCTATGGCAAGCGCGACCAAAAGGACACGATCAACGACAGCGCTCTGACGCCGACCGCCAGCCTGGTTGGCAGTACCGATGGTAGCGTGCACTTGAAGGCAGGCAGCGCATTGAAGGTGACCGGCAGCGAACTGATCGCGGCGCGGGACATTACCGGGACTGGCGCTGACGTGACCGTCGAAGCCGCCGCGGGCACGCGGTACCACGATGAGACGCATGAGGTCAGGCAAAGCGGTTTCACGCTGGGCGTCTCAGGCGGCGCCATCGGTGCAGCCATCAATGCTGGCAACAAGATCAGTTTGGCCGGCAAGAGCCAGGACGGTCGCGCCGCGGCCCTGTGGGGCATCGCGTCCGCACGCGATGCGTACGATGCCGGCAGCGCGCTCGCGAACGGAGCCAATCCGGTCGCCGGAGCCGCCGTGACACTTTCCTTTGGCAGCAGCCAGAGCAAGCAGACCCTCACAGAACAGAGCACTACACACACCAGCTCGCGCGTCACGGCAGGCGGCAACGCGGCCTTTGTGGCAATCGGCGTCGACGCCAACGGCAACCAGACAGCCGGCAACCTGAACATCGTCGGATCGGATGTGTCTGCCGCCAAGGTCGCACTGAGCGCGAAGCGCGACGTGAATATCGTGTCGGCTACCGATACCGAGGAGAGCCACAGCACCAACAAATCGAGTAGTGCGAGCGTCGGCATCTCGTATGGAGCACAGGGCTTCGGTGTATCGGCCTCGGCGTCCAAGGCCAAGGGCAATTCGGACAGTGCTGGCGCCACCCAGGTCAACAGCCATGTGACCGGTAGCGATACCGTCACCATAGCGTCGGGGAACGACACCACTATCCTTGGCGGCGTTGTGAGCGGCAGCAAGGTCTCGGCAGACGTCGGCGGCGACTTGAATCTTGCCAGCCGGCAGGACACCCAGGAAATGCACGCACGCCAGCAAAGCATGGGCGGTGGGTTCAGCATAAGCCAGGGCGGCGGGTCGGCCAGCTTTTCAGCATCCAAAGGTAAAGCCGATGGCAGCTACGCCAACGTCAGCGAGCAGTCCAGTATCCGCGCGGGCCATGGTGGCTTCGACATCCAAGTCAAAGGCAATACGGACCTCAAGGGCGGGGTCATCGCCAGTACGGGTGGTGCCGACAAGAACAGGCTGACCACCGGCACGTTGAGCTGGAGCGATGTTCAGAATCGCTCGGACTATAGGGCTACCTCAGGCGGCATCTCAGCGGGTGGCGCCTTTGGAAGCCCGGTGGGGCAGAGCAACAGTGGTCCGACCTCTGGCAGCAATACCGCGGGTATCGGCATGATGGTGCCCCAGCATGACAGTGGCAGCCAGCGCGGCGTCGGCCAGGCTGGCGTATCGGCGGGCACGATCAACATCACTGTTCCGGACAATCAGAAACAGGACTTGGCGAGCCTGAACCGGGATACAGTCAATACCAATAGTACGGTGGGCAAGAATCCGGATGTGGCCAACACCCTCAACAAGCAGGCCGATATGATGGCAGCAGCACAGTCTGCGGGCGAGGCGGTAGCGAGGACGGTGGGCGATATTGCGACCAACAAGCAAAAGGAGGCGCAGAAGGCCTTTGATCAGGCCAAGGCTGCTTACGAACAGGATCCTAGTGACGGTAACCGCGCGGCTATGGCTGATGCCCAGACGGCCATTGACGGCTGGAAGGAGGGTGGGGGCTATCGTGCGGCGCTGCATGCGGCGGGTGGCGCGTTGGTGGCCGGGTTGGGTGGCGGGAATGCGCTGGCTGGTGCGGCTGCTGCCGGGGCGTCTTCGTTGGCGGCACCTGCGCTCGAAACGTTCGGAAATTTGGTGGCTGATAGCGTGGATACAGGTAATGCCGGATTGAACGAGGCGCTTGGCAACTTGGCGGCGAATATCGCGGCAGGCGGGCTTGGCGTGGTGGTGGGCGGTGGAGCGGGGGCGGCGATGGGAACGAACGTCGATCGCTTCAACAGACAGTTACACCAAAGCGAGTATGACTTTGCCAAGAAGAATGCCAAAGTCGTTGCGCAGAAGCTTGGTATCTCCGAGCGGGAGGCCGAGGGCCGCATCGTGGCGGAAATACTCCGAAACTCGGACAAGGAAACTGCCGATGCCGCCGACGGTAAGCACGACTATGAGGTGCGGAGTATCGTCGGCTGCCTGAACCTCAATTGTGACGGCTCAAAGACTGATCCGAATTATTCGAATCCTGACTACAACAGCCAGCACATATCCGGCAATCAGACTGCATACGATCGCGGGCAGCAGAATATTGGAACCGGGCTGACTGAAGTGGAGCTTCGAGACAAGAATCTGGTTTACGAGCGAATTGGAAAGGGAGCCTTGGCTGCCACTGCTTGCGTTGCTTCTGGGGGCGCCGCATGCCAAGCTGCGGCAACCGGCCTAGGGGCAGCGGGAGCAATCAATTATGTTACGGGCAGCTCCGTATCCACTGCGGAAGCAATTGGTGCCGCAATGGGGGGAGCGGTTGGCGCATCCTACGGAGCGAATCTCAATAGTTGGGCGGGAGAGGTCGGGGCTTGGTTTGAGAAAGTTGTCTTGGGCATTACAAAAGCTGCGCCAATATTCGCCGGAAAGCAAATTGGGGTGCCGGTCGGAAATGCAACAAGTCTAGGTGGCTCTCTTGATCCATTACTAGACCCTGCAACCAATTCGTGGTGGGGGCTCGACAATACGATCAAAAAAATTAAGGAAGAAAAGCAATGAGCTTGGAAGTCGGAACGATCATATTGACAGCCATATCACTAATCTTAACTCGGTTAATTTTTGGAAAAAAAATAAACGGTAGTGGCAAGGAAAGATTTCTATATTGGTTTAAATCCACGCTCATCACCGGTGGTGTCCTGTTGGCTTGGCTCTTGTATAAGGAACCATCCATTGGGTTTTGGGCAGCAATAACTATTGCAGTATCAATTTCCGCAGTTGTGAATTTTGTTCGCTCTCAATGGGTATTCCTGATTCCATGAAAATCCACCAGGACCCATCTCTGCGGGAATCCCGCCCCGGATCATATTCGATACCCGTTGTCGGTGGAAAGAAATGGGGGAATGGATGGTTGGACTACCAGGTCCAACGGACGAGCAGTACAAGAAGTTGTCCCGAGATGCTAAGGAGTCTATTGATCTTTTGTTGTCATAGCGTTCCCCATTGCCGCCGTCCTGTGGGCGATCAAATTGCGCCAGTGACAATCGGCTAGTCTGACCACTGGCACGCTGAGCTGGAACGATTTTCAAAATCACTCGGACTATAGCGCTACCTCTGGCGGCATTCTCAGCGCGTGGCACCCATGGCGCCATATGGTATCAATCAAGGCAGTCTTCTGTTTGGTGTTTAATCAAGGGTCCGCAGTGGTAAAAATCATTTGGCTACGGTGCGAGAAGATATGGTCATGGTTAAATTCTACGATCGGCGGAATTTGATTGATGCCATGGGAATAGGTTGCCAACAATGTTTAGTGGTTAAGTTCTTTGGGTGCCAGAACTACTCCGCAGCTATATTCGATTAATCCGGTGAAATTCAAAGTGAAACAAAGGAAAAGGAGATTTGTGGCATCGATCCCGGCACTCGCCGGTTCCATGATGCTCCTCAGTCCCGCCATTCACGGACAAGCCTTGCCACCCGGCACAGCGGAGTCTGTTGCGTTGACTGGCGCCGAACAAGACCAGCGCACCCGCCAGCAACAAGAAGCTCGCGAGCGAGCCCAATCCGTGCAAGCTACAGCCGTGCGCCCTGGAGAGGTAGTGCCGATCGACTACCCGCCACTGCCCACCGAGACGCCTTGTTTCCTTATCGACCGAATTTCGCTGGATGTCCCGCCCGACCTCTCAGCCGACGTGCGGGCGAAGGGTGCTTCAGTTTTCCCCCAAGACCCCTTCGCCTTCGCCCGCACCTGGCTAGACCACTACCAAGGCACCTGCATCGGCAAACAAGGCATCGACCTCTTGGTCAAGGGCGTTACTCAAACCATCCTGAGCAAGGGTTACGTCACCACCCGCGTGCTTGTGCCCGAGCAGGACTTGAGCGCCGGCACACTGAAGCTGGCACTGATTCCCGGCGTCATCGGCGAACTGCGCTTCGCCGAGCCCGACCTCTGGGGCACCTGGAAATCGGCGTTCCCCGCCCGCCCGGGCAGCTTGCTGAACCTGCGCGACCTTGAGCAAGGCCTGGAGCAGATGAAGCGTGTGCCGAGCCAGGACGTGGATATGCAGATCGTGCCGACCAAGGCGCCGGGCGTGAGCGACGTGGTGATTGCCGTCAAGCGCGGCAAGCCCTGGACGGTGGTGGCCTCGGTGGACAATTCCGGCACGCGCTCGACCGGCAAGTGGCAGGGCAACCTGGGCGTGAGTCTGGACAATCCGCTTGGGCTGAACGACCTGTTCAACGTCGGCTACAACCAGGATCTGGGTTTTGCCAACAAGGAACACGGCACGCGTGGCTGGAATGGCTATTACTCGATGCCTTGGGGGTACTGGACTGCGACAGTGTCGGCGTATTCGAACAACTATTTCCAGCAGATCGCCGGCGTCAACCAGACCTTTATCTCCAGCGGCAAGTCGGAGACTGCGGACCTGAAGCTGCACCGCGTGCTCAGCCGCAGCCAGAACGATGTGTTCGGCATGCAGTTCAGGCTGACCCGGCGCTTTGGCAAGAGCTTCATCGAGGACACCGAGATCGCGCAGCAGCGCCGCAACCATACGATGCTTGAGGCAGGCATCACGGATCGCCACTACTTCGGTGCGGCGCAGTTCGACGGCACGCTGGCGTACCGCCAAGGCATCGGCGCGTTCGGTGCGCAGGACGATGTGCGGGCCGACAGTGGCGGCCCCACCTGGCGCTTTCGGATGTTGGTGGCGGATGCCAACCTGTCGGTGCCGTTCGGGCTGGGCGAGCAGCCGCTGCGGTATGTCACCACTTTCCACGGCCAGTTCACCAACGACCGGCTCTACTACATTGATGCGCTCACCATCGGCAGCCGCTACACGGTGCGTGGCTTCGATGGCGAGAGCCTGCTGGCCGGCGAGCGCGGATTCTATTGGCGCAATGAGCTGCAGGCCCCCCTTGGCGCCAGCGGGCAAGCTTTGTATGCGGGACTCGATTACGGAAAGGTCTTTGGACCGATCACCACTGCGCTGGCAGGCACTCAACTGGCCGGAGCGGTGATTGGACTCCGCGGAGGACTGGGCTATAGCGCAGGTTCAGTCTCGTATGACGTGTTTGTCGGTATGCCAGTCTACAAGCCTGTGACGTTCCATACGGCCGCGGTGACGGCTGGGATGCAATTGGTGTATCAGTACTGATCCCGCGGGCCGAGGTGTGATAGCGCAGAGCCACCATCACACCCACAATGGAGCCCGTTTTCCTTTCCCCATATCAATGATTGCCGGGCGGCTCTGATTTAGTGGAGTTGCCATAGGGGCCCCGTGCGTCCGAAGCCTGGCGATTGCATCATGAATCGCACCTGCAACAGTGCGGTCTTCATTCCTGAGGAAACAACTTTCGAAGCTTTGCGTTCAGGTTCTCATCGGCATCGTCGCCGGGATCCTGATCGGCCACTTTATGCCGAATCTCGGTTAGCAACTGAAGCCGCTGGCGACATCTTCAGCGCCGCATTCGTTGGGGGCGGAGCGCTTGCGGCCGGCCTGGGCCTTCGGCCTCTCTTGGTGCGGGAGTAGTTGGCGTCAGAGGCAGCTCCCGACCCGAAAGCGACATTCAGATTGCTCAAAGGCGGCCCTTCGGCCTGAGTGAGTTTCGATCAATTTGATCAGATATGTGCGGCTATGCGCCTTCGATGTCGCGCGTGGACCATCCAGTAACTTCGGCGATTTTCTCGATCGGCATCTTCATCTTCTTCAGCTTGCGCACGATGTGCACTACCGCGACACGGACGGCATCAGCTTGCGTCCGGTAGTAGTACCCCGATCCATACTTTACAAATATCTGGTCGATTAAAAGCGGAGTGCGCCCGACGATCTTCGCCATCTGCTCAACAACCAGCACGGAATCTCGATCCGACAAGCGCAAATCAAATTCTTGCTCCAACACATTTTTTACGCGAAGGTCAGGCTTGATCGTATCTGCGCCGAAAGTCATTCGCAAATGCTGGAACGTCGCGATACCGATATCCTTGATCTTTCCAACCGGATCTTGGGCCTTGTTTGACAATTGCGCAGTTCTCGCCCACTCAGAGACGACCAGAAAGTCGTTCTCGGGGGTATCGATTCGTTTCAGGCGGGGAATAAAAATCTCCAGTAAGGCTTTCAGGATCTCAAACTTCCGTGCGTCATCGTGACCCCACACGTTTTTGAATTCACTCGCTGTAGCCGCGCCAACCATTTCCCCCAACTGCTTGATCGTCAGCCGCCCAAAGCGCTCGCGCATAGCAATAACGTGCCCTTTGACAACTCTGTTGTAGTCACGATTTGCGGCAAGAACAACGTCCATGATGGCGATCGCCGAACTGGCTTGACTCTTGGTCGTGTAGTTCGCAGCACCTCGCAGGGCAGCTTCCAGAATTGTCTCGTCCGTTCCAAGAAGATAACCGTGCGAGGTACTGGTCATCTTTGCATCGCCCAGTTGCGCAATCATTGAAGCAATCGATTGCTGCTCCTCACGAGACAGGGTGCCGTCGAGAATGGCCCGCTTGGTCAGATTTATCATATTCTTGTGAGCTTCTGTTTTGCCTTTGTTGACTCAGAGATCAAATCATGATCTTGAGCGTGAATACTGGTGGGATGAATTTTTCGGATCAACATATCGCCACCTGATCAATTGTCAACGATCCTGACCAATACGTAGACTGGCCGCAATATGGCCGACAGCAGCCAGCAAGAAAGCGCATCAGAGACGCTTGCTCATGAAAAGCCGATACGAGCCAAGAGGGAAGTCGTTTAGCCTACCAAACTCTGCGTATCCGTGCTTCGAATAGAACGATGCCGCTTGCCATTCGAAAGTATCCAAGTGGGCGCCATGCGTGCCGAGTGCCCTGGCGCTAGATTCGGCCTGCAACAGGAGGCGTGAGCCTATCCCATGGCCTCTTAAATCTTCGGCGATCCAGATGACATTTACTGCAAGCCACTGCATCATGAGGTGCCCATTGAGGCTGCCAACTATACGCCCCTCGGGCATGCGAGCTATCAAGCGAATTGGTTGGATATCATAGTCGCCAATTGACGTTCTGTTGAACTGACCGCAAATTTGCACCGATACCGCTTGCTCCTTCCGCCGTGGCGGTACTTATCGCAATGCTAAGCATGGAATGAGATTATCGAGGGTTCCTTGGGAGAGTGGCACTTCAAGTCAGAACGTTGGCTCCTAAGTCTCTCATCCAATATTATTGCTATGGCGCTCGCGGGGAAAGGGGCATGTGCGCCCGCAGCCGTTCTTGACCTAGTAGGAGCTCGGCACGAATGGCGGTTGATGGCCGGGCGCGGACTTCGCCCGGGCACGCCCACGAACGACCAGTACACTGCTTCATGCGACTAGTTAAACCATGGCAAAGCATCAAATTTCGAAGGACTATCGCCAGGATCCGCGCTGCTAATGACCAATTCCGCCGCTGGTTCTACGCGGTCCTCATAGGAAAGGGCAAACTGACGAAGCGTTGCCCGGTACTCGCCAGGGGGAAGTGGTAGTCGGATGTGAAGCGGACTCAGCGGACGTTCATCGCTGAACTGTGCGGCCATTGTCAATTGACCGTAGTCGGTGAGCCATGCTCCACCGTCGTGAACGCGTAAGAATCCGGACACTTCCCGCTGAGCGTTGGGCTTAGAGGGTGCGTCGGCGATGCGGAGCGGCATGTCAGCCAGATCCGGGCCTGTGCAAACAGAAAACAACGTTCCGTTGCTCATCTGTTCGGTAAAGAGAACAAGCACTTGTTGAAGGGTCCAGTTCTCACCGATGTATCCTGAGTACTCGTCGGGGCAAACGACGGCGACAAAGCCGTCCTCATCCACTTTGGAATGCAACTCAAAACTGGCCTGACTCATCGTTTAGTGGGTGGAAGTGGTTGTGGTACCCATTATGCATGCGAGCACCACTGAACGACCGGTCCTGGCTGATCCAAGTAGTCTAGCTTGACCGGCCGCTTCTGGCCGATCCCGGTCGTCAGCGGCCCTTGCTGCGTGCCGCGTGGCGTAGTGGCGGCGACCGACCCCGAAGCGCCTTTCAAACTTGGGACGCAGTAGCGACCGCTTCCGATGTACAACAGCCCGCTGGCCGAGCTAGTCCTTCGCTAGCCTGCGCCTGCTGACCACTTCTGGCCGGTCTCAGCTGCCTCTCACCGCCAAGCTGCTGCCATCTCTCATCGACTCGGAGCGGTCCTTCAGATAGCCTGAAAAACGGAATTCATGCGCTGAGCGAGGGGATGGACTCCGCAAACCGCTGCTATGCTGACGATACCAGCGCCCCAACCATCAACATGAAAGCCCATCGATAAATAATCGAGTCGCTGAGCGCCGGGGTATTGCGATCGCTAATCGAGCTGGATGCCATCGCACACCGTGACATCCAGCGAAAAGCGTTGATCGAAAAAACGGTTCTCGCCGTGCAGTGTTGGGTTGCGACGGACCCGGATGATGATTCAGCGGCCTTCGGATACGGGGTGTTGAATCAAGCTTTCTTTGACTATGGCAAGGTCACTTCCTAATCCAACTTCACCACCACACGAAATAATCCGCAGCAGTGACCAGCTTGTGAAGCCGGGCATCGCTTACGAACGACGATCTCTAACAGTGCCCGATTCCGCCAGCGCGAATTCATCCCAAGTCTGGCGTATGCGGCTGGCGAGCCCGCGCAGTACTGGAACGAAGTACGCGACCAACGGTTCATAGTTCAAATCTTCCGCCGAGAAGCTAAGGTTCAACGCGTAGATTACGCCATCCGGCCCCGTCACGGCGCAGGCGATACCTTCGACTCCCAGCGACGCCTTTGAGCGGCAATACCCTTGGTTGCTTAGCATGGCTGCTGACTCGGCGATTGTCGCTTGGTATCGTGGCCATTTGCGTCCGCATTTTTTTGCCAGTTCCAACATCAACGGCTTGCGCGCTGACTCGTGCAAGGCTGCCAGATAGGCATGTCCTGGTGAACTGGTTTCCATTGGCAGGCGCACACCGGGCCTCACCGTGCGGCGAAGCGGGCCGTGCCCCTCCCGCAGCGTGTCGAGATAGATCATCGTCAGCTCGTCCGCGGTCGAAAGTCCGACGTTGACCCGCTCCTCCACAGCCACCTTCCGCATCAGAGGTAGCACCAGGTTAAGTTCCGTGCGGCTCAGCCGGAAGGCGTTAGCGAAGGCCAAGCACACCGGCGACAGCCGGTAGCCCTCCGAGGTGCGTTCGTATTCGAGAAAGCCGGCCTCAACGAGGGAGCGCGTAAGCCGGCTTACCGTAGGTTTGGGCAAACCGCTGCGGTCCGAGAGTTGGGAGTTAGTCAGCACCGGTGCGCCAGCGAGAAATGTGCGCAATAGCGCAAGCCCGCGCGATAGCGACTGGCTGCCCGCGGTACTGCGGGTGAAGGTGCCGGTTTCGCGTGTCAGCCGGCGTGTCGACGAAGTATCGTCCGAGATCTTTCCCATTTCCGTATTTCGAAATACGAAACACCAATGTAGCGTCGTCTCATTACGCGGTCAATACTCGCCATTGCGGTACGCCCTCAGCGCAAATAGGAGCCACTGATGAATGACGATGAAGCTAACGAAGAACGGAAGCCGAGCGGCCCGCTGGGCGGCATCCGGGTGCTGGACCTGTCGGCGGTGCTGCTGGGCCCGGTGGCCACGCAGGTGCTGGGCGATTATGGCGCCGATGTCATCAAAATCGAGCCGCCCGAGGGCGACGTGATGCGCGGCAATGGCGTGGTCCAACGCCCGGGCATGGGATCGATATTCCTGGCCGCCAACCGCAACAAGCGTTCGGTGGTGCTTGACCTGAAGACTGGCGAGGGCCGGGCAGCACTGCGCAAGCTGATCGCCACCGCCGACGTGTTCGTTCACAACATGCGCGTTGATGCCATTGAGCGCCTGGGCTTCGGCTACGAAGCGGTTGCGGCGATCAAGCCGCAGATCGTCTACTGCGCCGCGATCGGCTTCGGGCAGGACGGTCCCCATCGCGCGAAGCCGGCTTTCGACGACATCATCCAGGGCGCCTGCGGGCTGGTCGACCTGAATGGCTGCGACAGCGGCACGCCTACCTACATGCGCACCGCGATCGCCGACAAGGTGACCGGGCTGGTGCTGGCCAATGCCGTGATGGGCGCGCTGGTGTACTTGGCGCGCATGGGCATCGGCCAGTACGTCGAGGTGCCGATGCTGGAAACGATGGCCGCATTTACGCTGACCGAGCACATGGGCGGGCTGACTTTCCATGGATCGACGGCGCCGGCGGGCTATGCGCGCATGCTGGAAGGCCGCCACCCGGTGCCCACGCAGGACGGCTGGGTCTGCGTGCTGCCTTACTCGCCCGAGCAATGGAAGCGCCTGCTGACGGTTCGCGGCCGCAGTGATCTGGCTGACAAGTACCAGTTGAACACCCGGGCGCAACTGAGCGCCAACCGCACGGCGCTGAACGGCGCGCTTGACGATATCGGACGGCAGATGACCAACGCCGAGCTGATGGCGCTGTGCGAATCACTGGACATCGCCGCCGGCGAAATTTTCCGTCTGGAGTCGGTGCTCGATCATCCGCACCTGGCGGCTGTGGGCCTGTTCCAGGACACGGAGCATCCGACTGAGGGCCGCATCCGCGAAATCCGCCCGCCGGTGCGCTTCAGTGTCACGCCCGCGACGCTTCGACGCCACGCGCCAGTGCTGGGGCAGCACACCGCGGAGGTGCTGCTGGAAGCCGGCGTGGAACTGCCAGCCCAAGGCAAGACTGAGCCGGTTTACTGAACACCGGTAACTTAGACGAGAAGGCAAGATGAGGAGACCTGCATGACCGATACATTCCAGCCTGCGCGCCGCAGCCTGCTTGCCGCGACTGTCTCCGCCGGCGTCGCATCGCTCGCTGGCCTGATGCCAAGTGCCACCTTCGCCCAAGAGCGGGGCTATCCAAATCGGCCGATCCGTTTCGTGGTGCCATTCAGCGCCGGCAGCGGCACCGACACGTTGGCGCGCCTTTACGCGAAGGCTCTGGGGGACGTGCTCAAACAGTCGGTAGTTGTCGAGAACAAGGCGGGCGCGAACGGCATCATTGGCGCCAAGACCGTGTTGAACGCGCCAGCCGACGGCTACACGCTCTTCTTCGCCAGCAATTCGACGTTGACCACCAACGTCGCGGTGATTCGCGACTTGCCCTATGACCCTCTGCGCGATTTCGACCCGATTTCGGTGCTTGATGGCGGCTACTGCGTCTTGGTGGTGCCAGCCACGTCACCGTACCGCACGCTTGCCGACCTGATTGCCGAGGCGCGCAAACGTCCAGGTGCGCTTAACCACGCCGCCGGCTCGCCCACCTATGCCCTGTGGAACGAGTGGTTCAGCGAGATTGCGCGGATCAAGACAACCAATATTTTCTACAAAGGCTCGGGGGACGCCGCAACGGCCGCTGTCTCCGGCCAGGTCGATTACGCCATCATCGGCGCCGGCACGACGTCTCAGATGGTGGCAAGTGGCCGCTTGCGGGCACTCGTGTACACCGGCAAGGCACCCCATCCGAACTTTCCCGGCGTGCCGACTTCGGCCCAGGCCGGCGTGGACGGCTTCGGGCCGCTGGCATGGAGCGCGGTAGCCGTGCGCGCCGGCACGCCCGCGCCGGTGGTGCGCGAGCTTGAGCGCGCTTTCTCGGAGGCGATACGCAAGCCCGAGGTGTTAAGCAGTCTCGCGCGGATGGGCAGCGAGTCGCTGTATTCCGGGGCCGCCGGCATGCGGCGCTTCCAGCTCGAGGAAATAGAGCGCTGGAAGCGGCTGATAGCGACCACGGGCATCAGCGTCCAATAAGCCGAACCGATCACGACGAGGAGCAGCAAACGACATGGGACCACTTTCGGACTTGAAGATCATTGAATTGGCCGGCATCGGCCCTGGCCCGATGGCGGCCACGATACTGGCTGGCATGGGCGCCACCGTGCTTCGCATTGATCGCACCGTGGCGGCCGACCTGGGCACCCCAAAGGGCGCGCTCAAGTACCAACTGCTGCGCCGCAGCCGCGACAACATCGCGCTGGACCTGAAGGATTCGAAGGCGATCGAACTTGTCCTGGATCTGGTGGAGAAGGCCGACGTGCTCATCGAGGGTTTCCGCCCCGGCGTGACCGAACGGCTCGGCCTTGGTCCAGATGCGTGCCTCTCGCGCAACCCCCGCCTGGTGTATGGCCGCATGACAGGCTGGGGCCAGGACGGCCCGCTCGCGCAGGCCGCGGGCCACGACATCAATTACATCTCGATCACCGGGGTCCTGGACGCTATCGGTCGCAAGGAGCAACCGCCCGCGATTCCGCTTGCGCTGCTGGGCGACATGGCAGGCGGTGCGATGTTCCTGGTAGCGGGCGTGCTCGCGGCTTTGCACGAAGCCGGGCGTTCGGGAAAGGGACAGGTAGTGGATGCCGCCATTGCCGAGGGCGCGGCCAACTTGGCTACGTCGTTCTACGGCAGCGTCGCGAGCGGCAGCTGGTCATTGGAGCGCGGCACCAATACTCTCGATTCAGGCGCGCCGTTCTACGACGTCTACCAGTGCCAGGATGGAAAGTGGATTTCGATCGGCCCCATCGAGGCCCGCTTCCACCAGCAACTGCTGGAGCGACTGAACCTGCAGCCAGAGGCCTTTGGCCGCCATCTCGAGCGCAACAACTGGCCCCGCCTGCGCGAAGCGTTCACGCAAGCATTCAGGGCCCGCACGCGCGACGAATGGTGCGCGCGGCTGGAAGGCACCGATGTGTGCTTCGCGCCGGTGCTGAATTTTCGCGAGGCGCCGCAGCACCCGCACTTGAAGGCGCGGGGTAGCTTTGTCGAAGTGGCTGGGGTAGTGCAGCCCATGCCGGCGCCGCGTTTCTCGCGCACACCCAACCCGGTGCCGCGCGCGCCGGAACAAGCCACGCCCATGAATTTCGCCCATGCGCTGGGGAAGTGGTTTCCCGAAACCGAGGTCAGACGCTGGCAGGCGGCGCTGCAAGGCTAGCCAAGCGACAACATTACGACAACATCAAATGAAGACGGAGACGATCATGCAAATCTGGCCCTTTGACTTGTCACGACGAAAGGCGCTGCTAGACCGGCCAGCTTCACTGCTGAGAAGCCTGCCCGGCGCACTGGCGGTATCGATGTTGCTGGCAGGCACGCAAGCTGCGTTGGCAGACGAGTTTCCAAACCGCCCCGTTCGCGCGGTCACGCCGATCGCGCCCGGCAGCGGAGGCGACCTGAGTCTGCGTTTCATCGCCGAGCGACTGTCTACAGCGCTCGGGCAGCCTGTGCTGGTCGAAAACAAGCCAGGTGCAGATACCTATCTGGCGACGCAATCTGTGCTCGCCAGCCCTGCCGACGGCTACACCATGCTGCTGACCAGCCCGGCATTGGTGACCATTCCGCTGATGACGCCGGCAGCGAAATACGATGCGATGCGCGACTTCCGCATCATCGCGATGCTGACGCGCGGACCCGCCGTTTTCGTCACCGGCGCGCAGTCGCGCTTCGGCAGCTTCGCGCAGCTGGTAAACGAAGCCCGCGCCAAGCCCGGTTCGGTCAGTCTGGCGATCTATGGCAACAGCTATCGCGTCGGGGCCGCGCTGCTCGCGCTGCAAGGCGGCCCCGAGTTCAACACAGTGTCCTACAAGGGAGTCTCGCAAGCTACATCCGATGCCATTGGCGGTGCGGTCGATGTCGCGCTGGTAGATGCGGGGGCGGCGCTCCCGATGATCAGGGGCGGGCAAATGCGAGCGCTAGCGCTTGCCACCACGGCGCGTATGCCGGAATTGCCAGGCGTGCCCACCGTTCGTGAATCCGGCTTTCCCGACTTCGATCTCTACATCTGGACGGGGCTGGCAGTGCGCAGCAACACGCCGGAAGCGGCGGTGCAGCGCCTTGAACGCGAACTGGACGTCATCCTCAAGTCGCCGGAATTCGGTGCCTACGCGCTCAAGCGCAGTCCGGGAGGGGAAGTGTTGGCGATCACCGGGGCCGAGGCCAGGAATACATACGCACGGGAGGCCGAACGCTACCGCAAGGCGGTAGCGCAACTGATTCGGCGCCCGAAATGACAATGGAAACAACATCCACACGAGACGACATGAAACCGCTGTGCAAGGACCGCATCATCGTCATTACCGGCGCAGGCCGCGGCATCGGCCGCGAATACGCGCTCGAATTCGCCCGCCAGGGCGCGAAGGTTATCGTCAACGACCTTGGTGCCGCGGCCGACGGCACAGGTGCACAGGCAGGCCCTGCGCAGGCCGTGGTTGAGGAAATCCGCGCGCTCGGTGGCGAGGCCGTTGCCAACACCGATGACGTTTCCGACTTCGAAGGCGCGGGCCGACTGATCCGTACCGCCCTCGACACCTTTGGCGGTCTCGACGTGCTAATCAACAACGCCGGCATTCTGCGCGACAAGACACTGGTCAACATGAGCATCGACGAATGGGATGCGGTGATCCGCGTGCACCTGCGCGGCACCTTCTGCCCGATGCGCCATGCCGCCGCGTACTGGCGCGGCGAGGCAAAGGCCGGGCGCCAGCGCGCGGCGCGGGTGATCAACACCTCGTCGTCGTCGGGGCTCTACGGCATTGTTGGCCAGACCAACTACGGCGCAGCCAAGGCCGGCATCGCCAACATGTCGATGGTGGCGGCGCGCGAACTGGAGCGCTATGGCGTCACCGTGAATGCGATCTACCCGACCGCGATGAGCCGCCTGACCGAAGACCTGTTCACCCAGAACGGCATGGTGGCCAAGGCGGCCGAGAAAAAGGCGGCCGGCGGCTTCGACGCCCTGGACGCCGGCAACGTTGCGCCGCTGGTGGTGTGGCTGGGCAGCGTGGAGTCGGGGGGGGTGAATGGCCGTGTGTTCGGCGTGCGCGGCGGCTCGATCACCGTGGCCCAAGGCTGGCATGCCGGCCCGAAGATCGAGAAGGACGGCCGCTGGGATCCGGGCGAACTGGGGGCGCTGGTCCCATCGCTGGTCGACCAGGCCGCGCCCAACGCGTTGACCTCGGGCGAAATTCCGGCCAGGAAGCCCGCCGCGCAGGCGGCCGCCGCTTGACGGGAGACGACATGAACAGTCTCAAGCCAGGCCTGTACAAGCCGGTTCCCGTTCCCACGCCCGTCACCATGCCATTCTGGGAAGGCACGCAGGCCGGCGAGCTGCGGCTGCAGCAATGCGGCGGCTGCGGCAAGCATGTGTTCTATCCGCGCACGCACTGCCCGGCGTGCGGCGCCGCCGCGCTGACGTGGGTGCGTGCCAGCGGCCGCGCCCGCCTGTATTCCTACGTGATCAACCACATGGCCATGCCGGGCTGGGCTGGCGATACCCCTTACGTGATCGCCATTGTCGAACTGGAAGAGGGTCCGCGCATCATGACCAACCTGGTTGGCGTGCCGGCCGATCCCGCCAAACTGCGGCTCGACATGCCATTGCAGGTCGCCTTCGAGGTACGCGGCGAACGCATGCTGCCGGTGTTTCAGCCGGCGCGCGACATTGCGGAGATCGCGCGATGAGCAGACTAAACCAATCCATCGTCATCGCCGGCGCGGCCGAGACCGACATCGGAAAGCTGCCGCATCTTTCCGAAATGGATCTGCGCGTCGACGCCGCGCACCGTGCGTTGGCCGACGCGGGCCTGACGCTGGCCGATGTCGACGGCATCACCAGCGCAGTTGACAGCCCGATCAACATCGCGCACTGCCTCGGCGTGACGCCGAAGTGGTATGACGGCACTTCGGTCGGCGGCTGCTCGTTCCTCATTCACGTGCGCCATGCCGCCGCCGCGATTCGCGCGGGGCTCTGCTCGACCGTGCTGGTGCTGCATGGTGAGTCAGGGCTGTCCCGCGTAGGCCGGGCTCCGCGCTCGGTGGCATCGGACTCGATGCTCGGTCAGTTCGAGATCCCGTTCGGTTCGGGGGTACCGCCTAATACCTTCACGCTGCCGGTGCTGCGCTACCTGCGGGAGACCGGTACCACGCACGAGCAGTTGGCCGAAGTGGTGGTGGCTCAGAGCCACTGGGCGCAAGGCAACCCCCGCGCCGCACGCAACAAGCTGCTGACCGTGCAGGACGTGATGTCCGCACCGATAATCGCGTGGCCGTTCACCAAGCTCGAATGCTGCGTGCGGGCGGATGGCGGTGGCGCGCTGCTGATCACGTCGGCTGACCGGGCGCGCGGCTTGAGAACGGCGGCCAAGCTGATCCACGTACTGGGCACCGGCGAGGCGTGCGACAGCGGCATGGTTTCCATGATGGACGACATGACCCGTTCGAAGGCGTTCCGCCTGTCCAGCGCGCAGGCCTTTGCAGAGGCTGGCCTCGCGCCGAAGGATATTGACCACCTGATGATCTACGATGCCTTCGCGCACCTGCCGCTGTACGGGCTGGCCGACTGTGGCTTCGTCGAACGCGGTGAAGCGGGACGCTTCATCGAGGAGGGCCACACGCGACCCGGGGGCAGGCTGCCGATGAACACCAACGGAGGCGGCATCCTGTACACGCACACCGGCATGTACGGCATGTTCGCCATTCTGGAGGCGGTCCGGCAACTGCGCGGTGAGGCGTTTCGGCAGGTGGAGAGCGTGCGCACAAGCTTTGTGCAGGGTGTGGGCGGCATGTTCGCGGCCGCCTCGGCACTGGTGTTGTCGAACGAGCCGCAATAGCAGGGGCGGAGGGGCCGTCGCCCCCGACTGTTCCCCCTCCGCCTTTCATCCATGGAGACAACATAAATGGAAAATTGGTCCTACTTGGGCGAGCATGCGCGCCTGACCCCGGACAAGCTGGCCGTCATCAACGGCAATACAGGCGCCCGGCTGACCTACAGCGAACTCGACCAGCGTTCGATCCGTTTCGCACGTGCCTTGCAGAGCTTTGGCTTGGAACCGGGCGACGGCATCGCAATGGTTCTGGAAAACAACATCCGCTGTTTCGAGATCTGCTGGGCGGCGCTGCGAACCGGGCTGTGCATAACGCCAATCAACCGCTTCCTGACGCCCGATGAGGTGGCCTATATTGTTGACGACTGTAAGGCGAAGGTGATCGTCAGTTCGCTGGCTATGCGCGAATTGGCAGAGGGCCTTGCCATGCGCGTGTCGGCCTGCGACGTGCGACTGATGGTGGACGGGATGATCGACGGCTGGCGCAGTTACGAGACTTGCATTGCCGCCTTCTCGGCGAATCCGTTGGAGGAGGAAACGCTCGGCACGATGGTGTTGTACAGCTCCGGTACCACCGGAAAGCCGAAGGGAGTCGTGCGGGTCAAGCCATCGAAGGCGATGAGGGACTTCATCCCAGAAGCGCGCCGCGCGCAGGTTGCGCCATACGGTTTCTCGGAGGATATGGTCTACCTATCCACCGCTCCGCTGTATCACTCGGCGCCGTTGGGCTGGGCGCTGCAGACCGCGGCAATCGGCGGCACCGTCGTATACATGGAAAAGTTCGATCCGGCGCACGCGCTGCAACTGATCGAACGGTATGGGGTGACGCATAGCCAGTGGGTGCCGACGATGTTTGTGCGCCTGCTCAAACTTACCGAAGGCGAGCGCCGCAGGCACGACCTGTCCAGCCTGCGCATGGCAGTCCATGCTGCCGCGCCATGCCCCGTGGACGTCAAGCGCAGGATGATTGCCTGGTGGGGGCCAATCATTCATGAATACTTCGGCGCCACCGAAGGCAACGGACTCACCATGATCGACAGCGAGACTTGGCTGTCCCATCCGGGCTCCGTGGGCAGGTCTGTGCTGGGCGTCATCCATGTTTGCGACGACGAAGGGCGCGAACTGCCACCGGGCGAATCGGGGCTGATCTACTTCGAGCGTGACAGCATGCCGTTCCATTACCTCGGTGACCCGGCGAAGACCAGGGCGGTGCAGCATCCCCGACATCCGACATGGACAGCCGTGGGCGACATGGGCTACGTGGACGAGGATGGATTCCTCTACCTGACGGATCGTAAGACCTTCATGATTATTTCTGGCGGGGTCAACATCTATCCGCAGGCGATCGAGGATGCACTGGTGACACATGGCAAGGTCGCCGACGCAGCTGTTATTGGCGTGCCCGATGCTGAAATGGGCGAGACGGTCAAGGCCATCATTGAGCCGGCCGAGGGAGTGGCGCCTTCGGCCGAACTGGCCGAAGAACTGCTGCGCTACCTGCGCGGACGAGTCGCACGCTACATGGTGCCGAAGTCGATCGATTTCACGGACAAGCTGCCGCGCCTGCCGACCGGCAAGCTCTACAAGCAGGCACTGCGCGAACGCTATCGCACCGCGGATGCATTCCCGGTCGTGGCCGGCCGCTGAACTTGTCCGCCACCCCCCAACCTGATTATGGAGAAGAGATGTTCGACAAGAACCTGGTAGGCCACTCCTTCGGCCGCCGCAGCATCCTGGTCGAGACCGGAGCGGTGCAGAACTACGCGCACGCGATTGGCGAAACCAACCCCGTCTTTCGCGACCCGGCCGCCGCGCGCGATGCCGGATATCCGTCGGTGCGCGTGCCGCCCGCATTCTTCTTCTGCCTTGAAAGCAGGCTTGGCGTCGGCGCCGATGCAAGAGCGGTCGTCAATTTCGACACGAAGCGCATCCTGCACGCCGAGCAGTCCTTCGTCTACCACGCGCCCGCATTTGCCGGCGATACGCTGACCTTCGAGACGCACATCAGTGACATCTACGACAAGAAAGGCGGCGCGCTCGAATTCATCGTAACCGAATCGCGCGTCACGAACCAGGATGGCGTGCATGTCGCCGACGTACGCAAATCTTTGGTGCAACGCCAACTTTAAGGAGACGACAATGGCATCCGACAACCTGAATGAACTGAGCACCCTGAAGGCAGGCGACGCACTTACGCCGATGAAACTGCCGCCGATCTCGCGCACAAGTCTGGCCCTATACGCCGGCGCGTCCGGAGATCACAACCCGATGCATATCGACATCGACTTCGCGCGCGCCGCGGGGCTCGACGATGTGTTCGCGCACGGCATGTTGTCGGCCGGCTATGTGGGCCGACTGGTGACGGACTGGGCGGGCGCAGACCGCTTGCGTTCACTGACGCTACGCTTCATCGGCATCACCAACGTGCACGACGTGCCGCATCTCTCTGGCAAGGTGGCAGAGCGCTTCGTGGACGGCGGCGAGATGCGTCTGCGCATTGACGTGGAATGCGCCAATCAGAACGGCGAAGTCAAGGTCAGCGGCCAGGCCGTGGTCGCGCTCGGATGAACCGCAGACAGCCCGTTGCACACTGGAGATCCGCCATGCATGACGGCAACGATGCCAACGACATCCATGTTCAATGTGCGCAGTTTGTCGCCACTGTCGAAATTCGGCGCCCGCCGCACAACCACTTTGACTTCGCGCTGATCGCGGGCCTGGCCGATGCGTTCGAGCAACTGGACCGCGATCCCGCCTGCCGCGCGATCGTGCTGGCGGCCGAAGGCAAATCGTTCTGCGCCGGCGCTGACTTCAGCTCGCGCGCTAGCGACCGACCGCGGCAGCCTGACACGGACAATCTTTACAAGGAGGCCCTGCGCTTGTTCCGTGCGCGCAAGCCCGTGGTCGCGGCGGTGCATGGTGCTGCCATCGGTGGAGGTCTCGGCCTCGCGCTCGCGGCAGATTTCCGCGTGACATGTGAGGAGGCGCGCTTCAGCGCGAACTTCGCGCGTTTGGGCACGCATCCCGGCTTTGGCCTGACGGCCACGCTACCGCGGCTGCTCGGGCCGCAACAGGCAGCGCTGCTGATCTATACCGGCCGGCGGGTCAGTGGGACAGAAGCGGTGCGGATTGGCCTGGCCGATGTGCTGGTGGCACAGGCAGAAGTGCGCAGCGCCGCATGGCAACTGGCCGCTGAGATCGCCATGTCGGCGCCGCGGTCGGTGTGTTCGGTGCGCGAAACGCTGCGACGCGGGCTGGCGGACGAAGTCGAGCGCGCTACCGAGCGCGAGTTCGTCGAGCAGCGCTGGCAGTTCGCGATGGACGACTTCAAGGAGGGCGTGGCCGCGATGGCGGAGCGCCGGGAGCCTGTTTTCCAGGGCAAGTGATAACGGCGTAGCGGCAATGGTCTTTGCACGATATGAAGGACGAGCATGAACTTTGATTTCGCAGAAGAGATGAATCTGCTGCGCCAGCAGGCGAGCAGGATGCTGGCGGCGCAGTGCACACCCACGGTAGTCAGGAAGGCACTGGACGAATCCGGTGGGTTTGACCGCAAGCTGTGGAACGCAGTAGCGCAGATGGGCTGGGCCGGTGCGGCTGTCCCCGAGCGGTTCGGTGGCTCGGGGCTCGGCTATGAAGGGCTGTGCGTGCTGGCCGAAGAACTAGGGCGTGTGCTGGCGCCGGTGCCATTTGCGTCCTCGGTCTATCTGGCGACAGAGGCCGTCCTCTCGTGCGGCAGTGAAGTGCAAAAGGAAGCCTGGCTGCCGCGTCTGGCCGGCGGCGACATTGTCGGCACCTTCGCGCTGGCGGAGGGGCTGGGAAATCCGCGCCCCCAAGCGGTGCGGGCGCGCGTGTCGGGCGGGCGTCTGAGCGGGGAAAAGTGGCCCGTCAGCGATGGTGAGCAGGCGGATGTGGTGATCGTAGCGGCGGTGGACGATGCCGGCGCACCAGCGCTGTACCTTGTGGAGACGACGGCGGGCGGCGTCACGCGCGGCACGTTGCAGATGATTGACCCTAGCCGCCCGCAGGCGAAGCTGGTCTTCGATTGTGCGCCCGCCGAGCGGCTGGGTGGCGAGTGCGGTTGGGCGGCGATCGGTCGGCTGCTCGACAAGGCGGCGGTGCTGATGGCATTCGAGCAGGTCGGCGGCGCCAGCGCGTGTCTGGAGATGGCCACCGCGTACGCGAAGGAGCGCGTGGCCTTCGGTCGGCCGATCGGCTCGTTCCAGGCGATCAAGCACAAGCTGGCCGATATCTACATCTCGACTGAACTGGCGCGCTCGAACGCGTACTACGGCGCGTGGGCGTTGTCCACCGATGCCCCCGAGCTGGCGCTGGCGGCAGCCGCTGCCCGCGTGTCGGCCACCGAGGCTTTTCGCCATGCCGCGCGCGAAAACATTCAGACGCACGGCGGAATGGGCTTCACCTGGGAGCTCGACTGCCACCTGTACTACCGCCGCGCGAGCACGCTCGCAATGCAGTTGGGCAGCGTCAGCTACTGGAAGGAGCGCGTCGTCACGCACTGGACCGACAGCGCCATTGAATAAGCCGTCGCACATAGAGGATTGCCATGGACTTTAACGATACTCCGGCGGAAGCCGCATTCCGGGCCGAGGCCCGCCGCTTTCTGGAAGCCAATGCCACGCGCCGCGACAGGGAAGTGCCGCAGAGTCGCCAGCGTTACGAGGAAGACTCACAGGCGCTGACCCGCGCCAAGGCGTGGCAGGCGAAGAAGGCAGCCGCGCGCTTCGCTGGCATCATGTGGGATGAAAAGTGGGGCGGGCGCGGCGGCACGGCGATCCAGCAGGTAATCTACAACGAGGAGGAAGCGCAGTTCGACGTGCCATCCGGCGTATTCGGCATTGGCCTCGGCATGTGCATCCCGACCATGATGGCGTATGCGACGCCGTCCCAACTGGATCGCCACGTTGGCCCAGCGCTACGCGGCGAGGAGATCTGGTGCCAGCTGTTCTCTGAACCGTCGGCCGGTTCGGATCTTGCTGGTCTGCGAACGCGTGCGGCGCATGACGGTGACCACTGGATCGTCAACGGCCAGAAGATCTGGACCTCAGGTGCGCATTATGCCGACTACGGCCTGCTGATCACGCGCACCGACCCGTCAAAGCCCAAGCACGGGGGGCTAACCGCGTTCTTCCTTGACATGAAGTCGCCAGGCGTGGAGGTCAGGCGTATTCGCCAGATCTCCGGCACTTCGCATTTCTGTGAAGTGTTCTTCACCGACGTGCGAATCCCTGATGCACAGCGCCTGGGCGCGATCAACGACGGGTGGAAGGTCGCGCTGACCACGCTGATGAACGAGCGCCTTGCAGTTGGCGAGGCGCCGCGGCCAAATGTTGGCGACTTGCTTCAACTGTTGCGCGAGTCCGAGCTGGACGGGGCTCCCGCGTTGCGGAACTTGGCCGTGCGCGAGCGTTTGGCCGACTGGTACGTCAAGGCGCAGGGTCTGAAGTACACGCGTTGCCGCACGATGACCCGGCTGTCCCGCGGTGAGACGCCAGGCCCGGAGGCGTCGATCGGCAAGGTCGTCAGCGTCAGCCAACTGCAGGAAATCGCCGCCTTCGGCATGGACTTGGCAGGGCAGGCGGGTGCGGTGATGGACGCCGCCCTGTCACCGATGCAGGGCTGGTTTCAGAACGCGATGCTCTATGCGCCCGGTTCGCGCATCGCGGGGGGTACCGACGAGATTCTGCGCAACATTATCGCCGAGCGTGTGCTGGGCTTGCCCGGCGACGTGCGCGTGGACAAGGACGTGCCGTTCAATCAGCAGCGGGTCGCCAAAAGCGCATAAATCGCGCCAGCCGCCAGCACTACTGGTGCGAAACACGCAACCGTCCGGACGCGGACCGCTGCGCCTTTAATATTGACTCGCAAGTGTCCACCCGACGAGGAGATCCTTAAGCATGGATATTGCACAGAGCATCATCATCCGGCCTGCCACCAGCACGCCGGAACAGGAGGAAGTTCGACGCGTGTTTCGCAGTTTCTTGCAGGAAGCGCTGGCCAGCTTGCCGCCGCGTAAGGTCAACTGTTGGAACGGATACAATCCAGAATTCTCACGCAAGCTCGGGGAAGCCGGCTGGCTTGGTATCACCTGGCCGAAGGAATACGGTGGCCGCGAGCGGCCGCAACTGGAGCGCTTCGTGGTGCTGGAAGAGCTGCTGGCCGCGGGCGCACCGGTCTCAGCGCACTGGATCGCGGAACGCCAGTGCGGCCCGCTGCTGATGCGTTACGGCAACGAGGCACTGCGCAAGCAGATCGTACCGCGCATCGCAAAGGGAGAGCTTTACTTCTGTATCGGCCTAAGCGAACCGGATTGCGGTTCCGACCTTGCGTCGATCCGCACCCGCGCAGAGAAGGTCCCGGACGGCTGGGTCATCAATGGCGCCAAGGTCTGGACCTCCAATGCTGCGCGTGCACATTTCATGAGCGCGCTAGTGCGTACCACGCCGGGCGTGGAAAGCAGGCACGCCGGCCTGTCGCAATTCGTCGTCGACATGAAGACAGAAGGCTTGACGGTACGCCCCATCCGCAACATGGTCGGCCAATCCGATTTTGCCGAGGTGGTCTTCGACAACGTCTTCGTTCCGGATTCCCACCTGATCGGAAATGAAGGGGACGGCTGGAGGCAGGTCACCACGGAGCTGACCTTCGAGCGCAGCGGTCCGGACCGGTACCTGAGTTCCACGCAGTTGATGGCCGAGCTGCTGGACCACGCCGACGCCGGCGAGAAGCATCACGCGATCGAGTTGGGCCGTGCGGTAGCGGAGTTAAGCAACTTGCGCGCGATGTCACGCGGCATCGCCAACATGATCAATAACGGCGACGATCCGCGCCTGGCAACTTCGATCGTAAAGGATGCCGGCGCGCTGCACGAGCAGCGCATCCCCGAGCTGGCGCACCTGCTATTCGGCGCCGAACTGCGCCCGGACGGCGACCGCTTTATCCGTACGCAGTCATTTATGACGCAGCACGCGATATGCTTCTCGATTCGCGGTGGTACCCGCGAGATTCTGCGTGGCATTACGGCCAAGGGACTGGGACTGCGATGAGCGAACTCGAAACGATGCTGGCTGAGAGCGCCAGCCGCATTTTTGCCAATGAAGTGGCGCTGGCCCAAGTCGACGCGGCGGAGCGGGGTGAATGGGCGGCCAGCCTGTGGGCGTGCCTGGAGCAAAGCGGCTTGACCCGTGTATTCGCCACGGAGGAGCAGGGTGGCGCCGCGGCGACTTGGAGCGAGGCGCTGCCGGTGCTGCTGTTGGCCGCTAAGCACCTCGCACCGGTGCCATTCGCCGAGACGGTCGTGAGTGGCGCCTTGCTGACAAGGCTGCGCATGGCGATGCCTGATGGGCCGATGTCGCTGGCGCTGCCGCAAGGCGAGGTGAACGAGCGGCAGGAAGGCGAGGGCTGGCGCTTTACCGGCGCGGTGGCGGCGCCATGGGGTCGCGTGCTGACGCACGTGCTGGTTCCGGTGGCGCGCGACGGCGTGCCGCTGTGGCTGCTACTTCCGACGGCAGATGCCAAGGTGCGCGAGGACACGAACGCCGCTGCGCAGCCGCGCGATACGCTAGTGTTCGAGCATGCGCGCGCCGTGGCGGCACGTGTGGGGCTGCCAGGCGACCCGAAGCTGTTCGGCGCGCTGCAGCAGTCGATCCAGATAGCTGGCGTACTGGAGCGCATCCTGAATCAGGCGGTGCAGTACGCCAACGAGCGCGTGCAGTTCGGCCGTCCAATCGGCAAATTCCAGGCGATCCAGCAACAATTGGCGCAGATGGCCAATCATGTGGTCGCCGCGCGAATGGCGGTGGCGACCGCCTGCGCGGCAATGGACGGCAAGGACTGGGAACGGCAGGCAGCAATCGCCAAGGTGATCTGCGGACAGGCCGCCAGCGGTGCATCGGCAATCGCGCACCAGGTGCACGGTGCCATCGGCTTTACCTACGAGCACTCGTTGCACTTCGGTACACGGCGCCTGTGGAGTTGGCGCGCCGAGTATGGCAGCGACGGTGAATGGGCCGAGTATCTTGGCCGCGCCGCCATCGCGCGAGGCGGCAAGGCCCTGTGGGCGGATCTGACCGCTGAAGGCTGACGAAGGCTGAGTCATCCCACGCAGATGTGGCTCGCAGCGGCGGCATGTTAGTCGCTGCGCGCCTGACATGCCTTACCCGTGTGGGATAGAAGGCAATTCTCGAAGCAGGCCTCCGGCAATGGACGCGAAAACGGCATACATGGCCTGGTAGGCGACCTTTAGTACGCGTCTATTACTTAGTGGCACAGATCTCGGCGGGGCTGCGCGGTTTCGAGGATCTCAGCTCGGGACTGAAGGCCTTGTTTGTACTCGAAAGCGGATTCAATGTCGACACCGGTACGATGGCCGAATCCAATCACCTGTTAAATCGTCAGGCCCTTGTCAGGCTGATCGGGAAATACGGCCATCCCAACTTCGGCGCCGATAGAAGCCTGGCGTACTGCCGGTCCAGAGCTTGAACGCTCGATTGAATGCTGTCGCGCATTGCGGGGGCGATACTACTACCGAAGAGAAGACGGTCAGCATTGACGGCCGCGCCATCCGGGTAGGTGTGAATCCCGGCCGTATCACTGCGAGCGAACCAACAAGTAAGGTCGAAAGCTAAAAAAGCGCCGCGGACTCCATAAGTTCATGAGTGCCATAGAGATGCGCGCCCCGTCCGGACCGATGAAGTACTACCTACAGATAGGCGGCGGCGTGGGCGTCATCCGTGAGGTGACGACGATGCCCGTGAAGGCCCGCTGTTCGAGCGGAGCCGCCACTCGAATGACCGAGCCACAGCGATCGCGAGCGGCGGAAAGTGGCCGATCCCGGTCGTCAGCGGCACTTGCTGCGTGCCGCGTGGTGCAGCGACGCTACCGACCCTCAAGAGACATACACATTGCCGATAAGCGGTCGTTGGAAGTGTCTACTCGGCATCGGCAGTCATACAATGACTGCACAAAATGACCGTTCAATTGGCGTCGACCTAATCAACCCGGTAGCCGCAATGCGCGCAGAATTTGCCTCTCATAGGCTGGCCAGTCCCTTGCAGAGTTCTCAATCGCGAGCTTGGCTAATGGTAGCTGGCGAAACAAATCATCGGTGATTCGGCGGTAATCGCGATATAGGAGAATGAGGCCTTCTAATCCCTTGTAGCCCCTGCGCACGCAGTAAGGGGCCGCGAGCTTCCAGTTCGTCTGATATTCGATCCATTCCGCGCCACGCTCCGCACAGACAGTCCGTACAGCTTTTTCGACATCCTCCTGCCAAAGGTAAAGGACGAACGGATTGAGCGGAGCAGTGACTGCGGCCAGCGCCTGTACGTAGTCGAAAATCAACGCAGACTCGGCTTCCATCAGCAGCAGGTGAGTCAGGTCTCCGTGAAACAGTTGACCGTCCATTACTGGGATGGGGGTCTCCGCCTGTGTCGCCTCGACAAAGCCTTTCCACCTAGCTAGAGCACGGTCCGCGAGATGCTGTGGTGTCGCGTCCCGCCACGGTTCAAACCAGTGTTCAAGTTCGTCTGTCGCGCGCACGGGGTGGGGCTCTGTCCTCTCGTGAACCGGCAACGCTGGCTGCCCCGCCTCTTGTAGATGTTTCGCAATGAGGCGCATCGTCGTTGACTTGCCTGAACCCATAATGCCCTCCACGATCACAAGACGATGCGCGGTGGAAGGCTCGGCATTGCCGGACGTCGTCGAACTCATCATTTTCGCAATCGTTCCTTGGAAGGGGACCTACGTTAGGCCGTACATGCGGGGATTGTCGACATTTTGCACGCCGTTGTCGAAGGTCTGCTCGTGGCGAGAAGCGGCCATCCGGAGGGCGTCTTGGTCAAGTGCTAGCCACCCACAAGCCTCGTCTGCCGAGCTGCCGCCGTGCCACCTCAATGTCCCGCCATCCGCCCGAACGGTCGATATCCAACCAGACTACCTGCACCAACGAACAGCAGCGCGACCCCCAGGTTCCACAACAAGACCAGCGCGCTGGCATCCAGCGGATGAATGGACAGCCGGCCCGCTGCCGCCATCGCGGCAACGGCAAGGCCCGCATACATCGCCACCGGCGTTGGCGAGAGGCGCGCCACATGGCGCAGCATGGCCGTCAAGGCAATGGCCAGCGGCGTGCTGACCGCCACCAGCGTGGCGAAGCAGCGCGCGGTTTCGCCGGGGGAGATGCCTTCCGCTCTTTCAATGACATTTCCTCCAGTTTCAGCATGCGCAGCGCCTCGCGCTGTCCGGCAGGCAGACTGTCCGCCGCGTCACGCACTGCCCGCGCGTCCAGTGCCGTTTCCTTGAGGTTCGCAGCGGGGGGCGGCAATGGTTTCCGATTCCGTGTCGAAGGGTGTTTCGCGCGCACTGGTGCGTGCCAGCCAGCGCACACAGTCGATAATGCGCCGGCGGGCGATGGCCACCAGCCACGGGCCGAACGGGCGTGCCGGGTCGTAGGTGCGGCGCACGGTGTGGATCGTGCGCAGCACATCCTGCACGATGTCCTCGATGTCGCCTGGATTGCGGACCTGGCGTGCGGCCAGCGCCCGGATGAACGGGGTGATGCCTTCGAGCAGGCGCCGGTACGCCGCGCGGTCTCCTGCCTGTGCGCGGGCCATCATGGCCGACCAGTCCGGCGTGCCGTCCGGGCGGCATGCCGGCTCGTGCGAGGGTTCAGGATCAGGCGGAACGTGCGTGGCGTCCGCGCGTTGGTGCGCCGGGCGGGAGCCGGCTGCCTGAAAGTCGCCATGTGTTCCATGCGGTCGCGGTGGCGGCTGGATTGCAGGCGGTGTACCAGTTTTCGATTCCCGCAGGCCGAGGTGTGACAGCGCAGCGTCACCGTCACACCTCGCGAGCCGCTATTGCAACCGTTCTCTTTCAACCATCAGCCCATCAAGCTGCATCTTCACCATGCCAAGCAGGCACAGCGCACTAAAGCAGCCCTCCGAGCGTTCGCTTTCGTGATCCAGGAGTACGAGAACCCCTTCGATTCCTGCGCGAACCTGCTGAAGACATTCGTTGGTGATTTCATCGATCATTGTCATTGATTCCCCACTAGTAAAAGCGCGCCACTCATTTCCACATGAGGGCGGCGGGCCAGACGGCGAGGGTGGAAAGCCGGTCTGAGGTGGGGAACCGGTCAGCCTTGCGGCCGCCTCGCCCGGCCCGCCAGGGAGCCAGCTTGGTTCGTGCGAACACACAGGCGTTGCCCGCTACAAGCGCAACGCATGTCCACCTCACACATCCGGGCTTTCCACACCCGATCATCGGTTGGTCCGATGACGCCACCAGTATTTCTTGTCGGTACCGGGGAATCGATGAGAGATGTCGCATTTCCAGGGGCGCGCGAAGTTTGGATCCGGGCAACGGATTCAGAAATCGCTGACTCTTGAAAATGCGCGTGCGGGCTGAGCCCTTCACCTCCGCAGCATCAGGCCCGCACCGGCGTCAGGGCCGCGCCAGGCACCATCGCCGGGGCGCTTCCCAGTGCCTGGTCCACAATCCCCGCCACCATGTCCGCCGTCACCGCCGACAAAGTCCACCCCAGGTGCCCGTGGCCGGTGTTGTAGAAGATGCAGGCCGCGCGTCCGCGTCCTACGCGCGGCAGCATGTCGGGCATCATCGGCCGCAGTCCGGCCCATGGCACCACGCTGCGCGTGCTGACGCCCGGGAAGCACTGCTGCACCCAGTCCACCAGCGGGCGGATGCGGTCGGCGCGGATATCGCGGTTGGTGCCGTTGAACTCGGCGGTGCCGGCAACGCGGAAGCGGTCGTCGCCCAGGCGGCTGGTGACCAGCTTGGTTTCGTCGTCGAGCAGGCTGACCACCGGTGCCGCGGCGCGGCTGGCTTCATCGGTCAGGTTGACCGTGATCGAATAGCCCTTGACCGGATAGATGTTGACGCGGTCGCCCAGCGCGGCGGCCAGTGCGCGGCTGGCGGTGCCGGCGCAGATCACGGCGCCGTCGAAGGTGGAACTGGTGCTGTCGTTGCCATCCTGCACGGTGATGGTGGCGCGCCGGCCGTCGGTCTTGACCGCGCGCACGTCCTGGCCATACAGGCAGCGCACGCCCAGGCGTGCGGCGGCGGCGGCCAGGCCGCTGGTGAACTTGTGGATGTCGCCGGTGGCATCGCTCTCGGTGAAGTAGCCGCCGTAGTAGGAACCCGCCAGCGTCGGCTCGATCGCGCGCATCTCCTGCGGCGTCACCGCGCGCCGCTCCAGGCCGCCTTGCGCCAGCAGCGCGGAGACCCGGCCGGCATGCTCGAAGCCGGCGCGGTCGCGATAGATATGGAGGATGCCGGCGCGCTTCAGGTCGAAGTCGATGCCTTCCTGCGCCGCCCACGCAAACAGGTGCTCGCGCGCGGCGATGGCAAGGCGTGCGGTTTCGATGGTGTTGCGGCGGTAGTGGGGAATCGACGCGATGAACTCGGCGAACCACGACAGCTTGTGCCAGCTGGGCCGGGGATTGACCAGCAGCGGCGCATCGTTGCGCAGCATCCACTTCATCCCTTTGACGATGGTGGACCAGTGGGTCCAGACCTCGGCGTTGGAGGCGGAGAGCTGTCCGCCGTTGGCGAACGAGGTCTCCATGGCGGCATAGCGGTGCCGTTCGAACAGGGTGACGGAGAATCCGCGCCGGGCCAGCGCGTAGGCCGTGGTGACACCGGTGATGCCACCGCCGATGACAGCGATTGTCTTCATGATCTGCAGGATCCAGGAACGTCGAAGGGTAGGAGTCCGCACGCAATATGCGTGGAGGACGCCCCCTCTGTTCTGGACCTGAGAGATTCACGACGCCTCGCCGCGGGGGGCGGGCACGCTTGCTCCTTCGGTATGCCGGGCGGACGATGGCGTCCGGCATTCTTCAGAGTGCACTGACGGGTGATGCCGGTCCTTTTGCCTGAGAGTTTCCGGGGCGGTTGCTCCTTCGGCGCCGTGCGCGGCGGGCGCCGCGACAGTCTCTCCCTGCATCACGCTGGCTGGAGGCCAGTCGGGGCAATGTAGTGACATGGCCGTGTATTGGGTATACGGGTTAACGCTGATATTGCCGGCGGCCCGCGTCGCTATGTCGCATCGGCGCGGCTGCCCTCGGCCCATAAAATGTCAGCGCTCGCTATCTCGGACGTGTGGCGGAGGTGCGGCGGAGGCGCGGGAGGTGCGCCTCATGCTGCGCAGGACAGCGAGCCAAAAAAAGACGACAACAAGGTTTTCCAGTGAAGAAGAATCGCATTGCGCTGGCCGTTTCGGCAGTGCTGATGGGCCCCGCCGTGGCCGCCGCGCAGGCGGTGGAGGCGCCCGCGCCGCTGCAGGAGGTGGTGGTATCGGCCAGCCCCGAACGCGGCGAGACGCCGGCGATCCCGCCCAACACGCCGTCGCCGGCCTACGGCATCCGCAGTGCCCGCATGGCCGACTTCAACGTGGTCAATACGGAAGACGCCCTCAAATACGCGCCCAACCTCGCCGTGCGCAAGCGCTTTATCGGCGATATGAATTCGATCATCTCGGTGCGCAGCACCAGTTCGCGCCAGTCGGCGCGGGGGCTGGTCTATGCGGACGGCCTGCTGCTGTCCAACCTGCTGGGCTCGGACTTCAGCTTTCCGCCGCGCTGGTCGCTGGTCAATGCCGCCGAGATCGAGCGCATGGACGTGCTGTACGGCCCGTATTCGGCGCTGTATCCCGGCAATTCGCTGGGCGCGACGGTGCTGATCACCACGCGCACGCCGGAGAAGTTCGAGGGCGACGCCAGCGTGCAGTGGTTCACCCAGCGCTTCAACCTGTACGGCACCCACGATAACTTCAACGGGGTGCATGCCAACGCCTATGTGGGCGACCGCGTCGGCGCGTTCTCTTGGCTGGTCAGCGTGGACCGGCAGGACAGCAAGAGCCAGCCGCTGAGCTTCTATACCGCGTCGCGCTCGACGCGGCCCGCGGGCGCGGCGGACACGCCGGTTTCCGGCGCTTATTTGGACCGGGACCAGAGCGGGCGCGACCGCGTGGTGATGGGCGTGAACAGCGAGGGCGTCACGCACACCGTCCAGGACCAGCTCAAGCTCAAGCTCGGCTACGACATCACCAGCACGCTGCAGGCGCAGTTCACCGCCGCCTACTGGCAGCAGGACCGCTCCAACACCACCGGCAGCTACCTGCGCGATGCCAATGGCAACGTCGTGTCGGGCGGACCGGTGAACATCGGCGGCTACCAGTACGTGATTCCGGCCAACGCCTTTGCGCCCGGCAATGGCGAGGATGCGCGCTGGCTCTACGGCCTGTCGCTGCGCACGCGCAACCAGACCGGCTGGAATTTTTCCGGCGTGGCGTCGCTGTTCGATGTCAGCAAGGACGTGAGCCGCAGCGCCAACGCCGTCGGCAATGGGCCGGGCACGGTCACCTATGGCGACGGCACCGGCTGGCGCACGCTCGACCTGAAGGCCGACTACCGCCCGCAGCGCCTGCAGGGCGGGCACTGGGTCACGTTCGGCTACCACTATGACAACTACCGGCTGAGCAACACCACCTACAACACCTCGGACTGGCGCGCGGCCACCATCACCGCGTTCAACAATGCCTTCACCGGCAAGACCGAGACCCAGGCGCTCTACGCGCAGGACGCCTGGTACTTCGCCGAGGACTGGAAGCTGATCCCGGGCTTGCGCTACGAGCACTGGCGCGCCTATGACGGCAGCCGCAGCCAGCCTGGCGTGGACATCGGCTATCCGGTGCGCAGCGAATCCAACTGGTCGCCCAAGCTGGCGCTGGAGAAGGCGTTCGGGCAGGACTGGCTGGGCCGGCTGTCGCTGGGCCAGGCCTATCGCTATCCGACGGTCAGCGAGCTGTTCCAGGGCCGTATCACCGGCACGGCGCTGATCAACAACGATCCCAACCTGCGGCCGGAACGATCGTTCTCGAAGGACCTGACCTTCGAACGCACGGTGGAGGCGTCGAATTTCCGGGTCTCGCTGTACGAGGACGATATCCGCGATGCGCTGGTCAGCCAGACCAACACCACGGTATTCCCGACCGTCACCAGCTTCCAGAACGTGGACCGGGTGCGCACGCGTGGCATCGAGCTCGCCTATGACGGGCGCGACGTGCTGGTGCGCGGCTTCGACTTGTCGGCCAGCGGCGCCTACAACCATTCGAAGACGCTGGAGAACGCCAACAATCCGGCCTCGGTGGGCAAGTATTTCTACCGCATCCCGAAGTGGCGCGCCAACCTCGCGGGCACCTATCGCTTTACGCCGGCGTGGGCCGGCACGCTGGCGATGACCTATTCGGGCCGGCAGTACAATACGCTCGACAATTCGGACACCAACCCCGACACCTTCGGCGGCACCAGCAGCTTCCTGACCTTCGACGTCAAGGTGACCTACAAGCCCGCGCGCAATGTGCGGCTCGGGCTTGGCATCGACAACCTCACCGACCAGCGCTATTACGTCTACCACCCGTACCCGGGCCGGACGTTCTACGCCGAGGCCAAACTTTCCTTCTGAGCCAGTGAACACGCTGACCCCATTCCTGCCTGGCGCCCGCCGCGCTGTCCGCCTGCTCGCTGCCGCACTGGTCGCCTGCGCCACGCTGGCGCCGGTGGTCGCGGCCGCGCAGGCGCACGCCGGCCACGGCGGCCAGGGCGGCCAGGAAAGGCCGAAAACGAGCGAGCTGGGTACCGGCGCCGCCTTCGACCGCGACGGCAAGCTGTGGATCGCCTACAAGGACGGCCAGCATGTTGCCGTGCGCGCGTCGACGGACTATGGTCGCACCTTCAGCACGGCGCGGCATGTCAACGCCACGCCGGAGCCCGTCGCCGCCGATCATGAAAGCCGCCCCAAGGTGGCCACCGGACCCGACGGGCAGGTCTACGTCACCTGGACCCAGCCGCTGCCCAAGCCATGGACCGGCTTTATCCGCTTTGCGCGCTCCACCGACGGTGGCAAGACCTTTGCCGAACCGCTGACGGTGCATGCCAACCGCGACCAGATCGCGCACCGCTTCGACGCCATCGCGGTGGATCCGGCCGGGCGCGTCTTTGTCAGCTGGATCGACAAACGCGACGTGGCCGCCGCGCAGGCGCGCAAGCAGCCGTATGCCGGCGCCGCGATCTACTACGCCGTATCGGCCGACCACGGCAAGAGCTTCCAGGGCGACTACAAGATTGCCGACCAGTCGTGCGAATGCTGCCGCATCGCGCTGACGCCCACGCCCGACGGCAGGATGCTGGCGCTGTGGCGCCATGTGTTTCCGCCCAACGCGCGCGACCACGCGCTGGCGCTGCTGGGCGCCGACGGCAAGGCCACGCCGATGCAACGCGCCACCTTCGACGACTGGCGCATCGACGCCTGCCCGCACCACGGCCCCGGCGCTTCGGTGGCGCCGGATGGCACGCTGCACATGGTCTGGTTCAGCGTGCGCGCAGGCAAGCCGACGGTGGCGGTGGGGCGCTGGCGCGACGGCAAGCTGCAGGCGCAACGCCCGCTCGATGACCCGCGTGCGCAGCATGCCGATATCGTCGCGCTGAACGACAACGACATCGCGGTGGTGTGGAAGTCGTTCGACGGCCAGCAGACGCGGCTTTCCGCCATGCTCTCGCGCGATGGCGGCAAGACCTGGCAGACGCGCAAGCTGGCCGGCACCGAACGCGACTCTGACCAGCCCCACTTGCTGCAGCACGCCGGCCGCGCCTACGTGCTGTGGCGCACCGAGGCCGAAGGCTTCCAGGTCTTCGCGCTCGGCCAGGAGGGTGCATGATGCGATCGCGCCGCCAACGGCTTGCGGCCGCCGCCGCTGCCACCGTGACCGCATGCGCGCTGATGCTCGGCACCGCCAATGCCGCCGGCCAGGCTGCCGACCGCATCGCGGTGTTCGAATCCGCCAGCGCCGCGCGCATCGCCGCCAGCCAGCAGGGCAAGCCTTTCGTGCTGGTGATGTGGTCGCTGGATTGCGTCTATTGCAAGCGCAACTTCGACGCGCTCGGCAAGCTGCGGGCGCGGCATCCGGACCTGCGTGTCGTCACGCTGGCGACCGACAGGGCCGAGGCCTCACCGCAAGTGCAACAGGTGCTCGATCGCGTCAGGCTGTCGCGCAACGCGTGGGTGTTCGGGCACGAGCCGCAAGAGCGGCTGCGCTATGCGGTCGACCCGGACTGGATGGGTGAAATGCCGCGCACCTACTTCTATCGCGCCGACGGCCAGCGCCAGGGCGTGTCTGGCGTGATCAGCGAGGGCGACTGGGCGAAGCACCTGCGCTGGGCCGGCATCGCGGGCTGAGACCGCCGCGGCGCCGGCCCGGCGCCGCCTTCCACTGCATCGCTCAGGACAGTTCCTTCGGCAGCTTGCCGCCGTTGGCGGCCAACTCCTGCATCAGGCGCTTGTGCAGCCACACGTTCATCGCCGCGGAATCGTTCATGTCGCCGGTGTAGTGCAGCTCGCGCGCCAGTTCCTTGCGGTGTTCCAGGCTGCTGTCGATCCCGAGCGCCTTCATCGTATCGACGATGGACGTGCGCCAGTTCAGCGTCTGTCCGCTCTGCTGCACCATCCGGTCCATGATGGCCTCGACATCGACGCCCGACAGCGGCGTGGCTTGCGCCCCGGC
This sequence comes from Cupriavidus alkaliphilus, assembly GCF_014191175.1. Taxonomy (NCBI): domain Bacteria; kingdom Pseudomonadati; phylum Pseudomonadota; class Betaproteobacteria; order Burkholderiales; family Burkholderiaceae; genus Cupriavidus; species Cupriavidus alkaliphilus. Next base: position 250,784 of record NZ_JACHWE010000005.1, read on the forward strand.
CGGCGTACCGGTGGTGCCCTGGACGTTGCCCGCGGGCGCCGCGCCGGTGCCGGCGGTGGGTGCAGTGCCGGCCGTCGGCGTTCCGGCGGCGGGTGGGGTGCTGGTGGTGGTCGCGGTGGTGGTGGCCGCGGGCTTGTCCTTGCCCAGCAGCTTGTTGAGGATGTCCTTGAAGATGCTCATGGCGGGCTCCTGAAGGGTGGAACGGGGCAGCAAGCCCTTGCAGGTTCCGGGCCACCGTCGCGGCGCGTTGCTGCGGCGCCCGTAAGCCGCATCGTTTGTAAATGGTGCATGTAGCGCGTTCGGCTTCCACCCGACGGCCGCCGGCATCGGCCAAGTGCCGTGTCCTTTGCTCCGTTGCAGCCAGGAGAAGCCGTGGGGCGCCGGGAAATGGTGGCCGATATCAGTCCGGCTTGATACCGGCCCGCGCAATGATCGGCTTCCAGCGCTGCTGCTCCTGCGCGATGAAGCGCGAGAATTCCGCCGGCGTGCCGCCCACCACGATGGCCGCGTCCGCGCTCAGGCGCTCGACCGAGCTCTGGCTCTTCACGGCTTTCATGGTGGCGTCGGCCAGCTTGTCGGCGGCAGCCTGGGGCAGCGATGCCGGCGCCAGCAGGCCATACCACTGCGTCATCTCGAAGCCGGGATAGCCTTGCTCCGCCACCGTGGGCACATCGGGCAACTGCGCGATGCGCTGGGTGGTGCCGGTGGCGATGCAGCGCACCTTGCCGGCCTTGATGAACTGGAGGATGGCGGGCGCGCCGACCGCGGCGGCGTCCAGCCGGCCGGACAGCAGGTCGGTGATCTGCGGGCCGCTGCCGCGGTATGGCACATGGGTGATGAAGGTGCCGGCGGCGGCCTTCAGGTATTCGAAGGCCAGGTGGCCGGCACTGCCGTTGCCGGCCGAACCATAGTTGAGCTTGCCGGGCTTGCTCTTGGCGAGCGCCACGAATTCCTTCAGGTTCTTCGCGGGCACGTCGGGATGGACCACGTACAGGCTCGGCACCTTGGACAGCAGCGAGATCGCGCGGAAGTCCTTGACCGGGTCGTACGGCAGCTTCGGGAAGATGAACGGGTTGACCGCCAGCGTGCCGATATGGCCGAGGATCAGCGTGTGGTTGTCATCGGCGCGCGCGACTTCGCCCATCGCGATATTGCCGGCGGCACCCGGCTTGTTCTCGACGAATACGGATACGCCGAGCAGCTTGGTCAGCTCCGCCGCGGTCGAGCGCGCGACGATCTCTGAGCTGCCGCCAGGCGCGAACGGTACTACCAGCCGGACTGGCTTGGCGGGCCAGGCCTGGGCGCGCGCGAGCGTGGGCGCCAGCGCGCACGCGCCCAGCGCGGCGCTGGCCTTCAGCAGTTGGCGGCGGAAAGGGTTGGCTGCGGTCATGCTTGTCTCCTGCGGTTTGCGGTTGCGGTAGCCGCGCCGTGGCGCGGCAAGGGCGATAGGGGCGATAGGGGCGACTGGGTTGTTATTCGGGCCGGATGTTGCCGTCGCGGATCACCTTGGCCCATAGCCGTGCCTGGCCCACGATGAACTGTCGCGCATGTGCCGGCGGTGCCGCCACGACTTCGCCACCAAGCTCGGCCACGCGCTGCCGGATCTCGGCGCTGGTCATGACCTTCTGCAGCGCGTCGGCAAGCTTCGCGGCGACCGGCTCCGGTGTCGCGGCGGGGACGAAGGCCGCGTTCCATTCATAGACCTCGTAGCTGGCCACGCCGGCTTCCTGCATGGTCGGCACCGCCGGCAGCGCGGGGGTGCGCGACGGGCTGGTCACGGCCAGCGGCTTGAGCTTGCCGGCCTGGATGTGCTGCAGGCTCGAGGCCACGTTGGCGAAGAACAGCGGCACCTGGCCGGCGATGACGTCGGTCATGGCCGGGCCGCCGCCCTTGTAGGGCACGTGCAGGAGGTCGACGCCGGCGCGCTGCTCGAACAGCACGCCGGCCAGATGCTGCGCCGATCCGTTGCCCGAAGACGCAAAGGCAACCGAGCCCGGCTTCTGCCTGGCCATGGCCACCACTTCGCTGACCTTCCCCGCCGGAAAGCTGGCGGTGGCGACCAGCACGTTGGGATAGCGCGCCAGCACGCCGAGCGGCCGGAACGCCTTGTCCGGATCGTAGGGCAGGCGCGGATAGAGGCTGGGATTGACGGCATAGGACGAGGCATCGACCATCAGCGTGTAGCCGTCGGGCGCGGCCTTGGCGACATAGGCCGCGCCGATCTGCCCGCCGGCACCAGGCCGGTTCTCGACCACCACGGTCTGCCCCAGTTCGCGCCCGAGGCCGGGCGCGATCAGCCGTGCCATCAGGTCAGCGCCGCCGCCCGGCGGGTATGTCACCACGATGGTAATGGGACGTGCCGGCCAGCCCGCGGCGTTGTCGGCGGCCTGCGCCGGCGTGGCGATGGCGATCATGGCGGTGGCCGCGGCGGCAATCGCGTGGCATGCGTGCATGGGTCTGTCTCCTTGGCAACGGTCCGTCAGCGGACGTCGGCGGTATAGCGGAAGGCGAAGGCGTCGCCGCGCGTCAGGCGGTATTCGATGCAATGTCCGGCCAGGTCGAAGGCGTGCCGGGTCACTACCGCGCAGGGATGCGCATCGGGCAGCGACAGCAACGCAGCCTCGTCCGTCGCCAGCGTGCGGAAGGTCACCTCGTCGACGGCACGATGGACCGTGACGCCGCAGGCGCTCCCCAGCAGCGGGTAGAGCAGGTCGCCCCACTGCGCCGGCGGAAGTTGCTGCAGGGCTTCGCAGCGCGGCAGCGGCAGCCAGATCGACTCCAGCAGCCGCGGTGTCTCTTCCAGCCAGCGGCGGCGCGAGATCGCCAGCCCGCGCGCGCCGCTTGCCAGCCCGAAGCGCGCGGCCATGGCCTTGTCCAGCCGGACGGCGCGGCAAGACAGGATTTCAGAGCGGGGCACCACGGGCGCGCCATCGGCGCCGCCGAAGCGAAAGAAACGCATCAGGCTGGCGCCGCTCAGCCCCTTGCGCACGAAGGTGCCCTTGCCCTGCACGCGCTCGAGCAGGCCTTGCTGGACCAGCACGGCGATGGCCTGGCGGATGGTGCCCAGCGCTATACCGAAGTCCTTGGCCAGCGCCCCTTCGGCCGGGATGGCACTGCCCGGGGTCCAGGCCCCGGAAACGATCCGGTCCTGCAGTGCCGCCGCGATCTGGCCGTATCGGCTCAGCCCCGCGGTGGCGGTGGTGGTCTGGAGCGGTGCGTTGTCTGGCATGCCGAAGCCGTGCTAAATTGATTGAATGCTTATGTCCTCTAGAGGACTAGAATACTGACGCGGGTCTGGGTGCCATATCCGGATATACCCGCCCCACGGAGGCTTGATGATGAGCAGGCGCGCTTCGCCGCTGGTGGATACCCATTTCCACGTCTTCGATAACGGCGTGGCCACGGCTTCGGTGCGCTACCGGCCGGCCTATGCCGCCAGCCTGGACGAATGGCGGGCAACGCTCGGCGGCCTGGGCGACCTGTATGGGGTGGTGGTGCAGACCAGTTTTCTGGGCACTGACAACTCAGCGCTGCTGGCAGCGCTGCAGGCTCGGCCCGAGCGCCTGCGCGGCGTGGCAGTGGTCGAGCCATCGGTGGCCGATCCGCAGCTGGAAACGCTGCAGGCCGCCGGCGTGCGTGGGATCCGCCTCAACCTGTACGGCGATCCGGACTGGCAGCGCATTGCCACCGCACCGTGGCGCGGGCTGTTCCGCAGGATCGACGCGCTGGGCTGGCACGTCGAGCTCCATACCCGCAATGGCGACGGCGGCATGGTGCTGGCGCGCCTTGATGCCGCCCTTGGCGATGCCGGCACGCCGGTGGTGCTGGATCACTTCGGCCGCCCTGGCCACGCGGGCATTGCCGATGCAGTCTTCGAGGTCGCCACGGCCGTGCGCGCGCGCCGCCCGGTGTGGGTGAAGATCAGCGCGCCATACCGGCTGCCATCGCCGCAAGAATCGCCGCACGACTGGACCGCGCTGGCGCAGGCATGGCGCGACATCGTAGGCGATGACCGGTTGCTGTGGGGTAGCGATTGGCCCTGGACCAACCACGAGGCGCCGGTCCGGCTGGATGAGTGCCGCAGCCTCGCCGCGTGGCAGGCGGAGTCTGGCGCGGCTTTGTCCGCGGCGCTGCGATGGCGCAACGCCGCGGCGTTGTACGGGTTTGCGGTGGATGAACCAGAGGCGTAAGGGCCGCCGGCGCTGGAGCCGCGGCCATGCTGCTATTTGCGAGCCTTGCCGCGCGTACTCTTCCTGGCGGCGGCGCGGGCCGCTTCCTTTTGCGCCGCCGCGGCCGCGCTCAACTGCTCCAGCCAGGCCATGCCCTCGACATACGACAGGAAATGCCTCAGGTATTCCGGCGAGGTCTCGCGCATCAGCGACAGCGAGCGATGCACGAGGTGGTCGGTATTGAGCGGTCCGGCGTTCTCCGGCACGCGCTCCAGCGACTGGCGGAACTGCTGCTCGACGCTGACCCGGGCCCAGGTCTCGCGGAAGTAGTCGGCGAGGGTGTCGACCAGCGGCGTGTCCATGGCTGGCGCCGGTGCCGGCGACGGCGGACGGGCATCGTTCGAAGCCGCCGCGATGGCGGGCCTGGCGCGCGCGGCGAGGTCGTGGACCAGTGCGCCCAGCGCGCTCACGGCTGGCGTTGGCGCCGGCTGGCAAGTGGTCTCGCCAGCGTTGTCGGCGTTGCCCGGCACGATGGCGGCATAGGCGGCGACCAGTTGCTGCAGGCGCGCCTCCAGCAACGGCCGCGCCGCGCCGCCGTGTGCGGCCGCGCGGGCGGCCAGTGCCTGCATCAGCCGAAAGCGCACGGGGTCGGCGCGGTCGGCGCCGCTGGCCTGCCAGGCGTCGAGTTGCGCGCGGGCGTCGGCCGTCGCGTCGAGCTCAGCCATGCGCCTTCACCGTGCCGGTGGTCACGCGCGGCACCGGCGAGATTTCCACGCGCCGGTTCTTGGCGCGGCCGGCGGCGTCGGCATTGGGGGTCACCGGCTGTTGCGAGCCGAACGCGGCCGAGAACACCGACGACGGCGGGATGCCCGCATCGATCAGCGTGCGGGTTACGGTCAAAGCGCGCTGCGCCGACAGTTCCCAGTTGTCGGCAAAGCGCCGGTTGCCCTCGCGCACCTGCTGGTCATCGGTAAAGCCGCTGACCATCAGGATCTCGTCGCGGCTGCGCAGGTAGGCCGACAGCGGGTGGGCCAGGCTCCTGAGCAGGTCGCGGCCTTCGGGCTGCAGCTCGGCGGAATTCAGCGCGAACAGCACGCTGCCGCTGATGCCGATGCGCCCGTTCACCAGCGTCACGCGCCCGGCGGCGAGCGGGCCGGCCAGCGCCTTTTCCAGCGTCTCTCGGCGCTGGGCTTCTTCCTGGCGCTGTTTCACCTCGGCTTCCAGCCGCGCCGACAGCTCCATCTGCACGCCGATGACCCCCAGCAGCACCAGCACGAACGCGCCCAGCAGCACCGACATCAGGTCGCCGAAGACCGCCCAGGCCGGCACGGTGGGCTCAACGCCGGCGTCGAGTTCCTCTCTCATGCCGCCTCTGCGCTGGGCGCCGGCCGGGCTGCGCGCAGCTGCAGGTCTTCCAGGATCTGCTTCTGCGACAGCATGCTCAGGTCCACCACCTCGCGCGCCTGCGCCACGTAGTAGGCCAGTTGCTCGTCGCTGCGCGTCATCGACTTGTCGAGCGCGGCCTCGATGCGCTGCAAATGCTCGATCAGCTTGCCGTTGGATTCGCTGAACAGCTGCACCGCCACGCCGAAGGCCTCGCCCAGGCTGGCCACCTCGACCGCGCTGCCGGTGACCTGCGCGGCGACGTCGGTGAGCTTGCCGGTCTCGGACTCGACCTTGTCGGTGAAGCGGGTGCCGACGCGCTCGAGCAGGTCGGCGGTGGTGGCGACCAGCGTATCGACGGCGGTGCGCTGCTCGGTGGAGGCGTGGTTGACGGCGTCAAGCAGCGTGCCCAGCGTTGCCATCATGCGGCTGCGTTCTTCCAGCATGGCGTGGTCGCGCGCCATGCCCTCGGTCAGCTTCTCGCGCAGCTGCGCAATGACTTCGGCGGCGGCGCGGGGCGCTTCGCTCGCGGCCTGCAGCAGGCGCGAGACTTCGGCGACGGTGCCGGTGGCCTGGGCCTGGGCCTGCGCCGCCATGTCGCGCGCGGTGACGGCCAGCGTTTCGCAGATCTCTTGCTGGCGCGCGGTGGCGTGCGCGCTGGCCCGTTCCCATTCGCCGCGCAGCGCAGCCGCCATGGTGCCCAGCGTTTCGGTCCAGGCGGCCAGGCGTTGCGCGTCCTGCGCCACAAGTTCCGCCTGCAGGGCGGTGGCGGCCTTCGGTGCCTCGGCCGCGGCCTGGACCAGGCGGTCGATCTCGGCGAGGGTGGTGCTGGCGTGCGCCTGCGTTTCGGTCGCGATCGCGCGCGCGGTCTGTGCCAGCGCCTCGCAGACTTCCTGCTGGCGCGCGGCGGCATGCGTGCTGGACTGCTCCCATTGCTGGCGCAGCGTCGCGGCGATGCTGCCGAGGGTCTCGGTCCAGCCGGCGAAGCGCGCTTCATCGCGCGCTGCCAGTTCCGCCTGCAGCGCGACCGCGGCCTTCGGCGCTTCCGAGGCGGCCTGTACCAGGCGGTCGATTTCCGCGAGGGTGCGGCTGGCATGCGCCTGCGTCTGCGCCGAGATCTCCTGTACGTTGTGCGCCAGCGCCGCGCTGATTTCATCCTGGCGCGCGAGCGTGTGCGCGTTCAGCTGCTGCCATTCCTGGCGCAGCGATGCCGTGATGCTGCCAAGCGTATCGGCCCATGCGGCAAAGCGCGCTTCATCGCGCGACGCCAGTTCGGCCTGCAGCGCGACGGCGGCCTTCGGCGCCTCGGCAGCGGCCTGCACCAGGCGGTCGATCTCGGCCAGCGTGCTGCTGGCATGCGCCTGCGTCTGCGCCGAGATCTCGCGCACGCTCTGCGCCAGCGTGGTGCTGATTTCGTCGTGGCGGCTGACGGTATGCGCGTTCAGTTGTTCCAGCTGCTGGCGCAGGGTGGCCGTCATGCCGCCGAGCGTGTCGGCCCAGGCCGACAGGCGCTGCGCGTCCTGCGCGGCCAGCTGTGCCTGCAGGCCGGCATGCGAGGCGTCCACGTTGCGCACCAGCGCCGCGGCGTTATCGCCGAACGTTGCCGCGGCGGCGGCCAGCGCTTGCTGGTTGTCGCCGGCCAGCTTTTCGGCGGCCTGCTGCTGTTGCGACAGCGCCTCGCGCCAGGCTTCGGCGGTGCTGGCCGCGACGGCGTCGAAGCGGATGGCGACACCGTCCAGCAGGCTGGCCGAGCGTTGTCCGAAGGTATGGCTGAAGCCATCGAGCGAAGTGCGCAGGTCCGCCGCCAGCGCCTCGCTGGTGCGCTGATGGCCGGCGAGCGCCTGCTGCCAGGTATCGGCGACGCCGGCGGTGGCGTTCTCGAACCGGCTCGAAACACTGTCCAGATGCTGTTGCACCGCCTGCGTGACGGTGTCGCGCAGGGCCGTGGTTTCGCGGGCCAGGCCGGCCATGGTCGCGTCCACCGCGGGCTGGATCGCGGCACCCGCGGCGCGGGCGCTGTCGGCAATACTGTCCTTCAGCGATTGCTCCACCGATGACGCCAGGCGCGCATAGACGGTTTCGGTGTTGGCATGGAACGCGGCCTGGCTGGCCGCCAGGCGTTCCGCCAGGGCCTCGTTCTGCTGTGCCATGGCATGCATCATGGCCTGCATCTGCTCGGCCAGCGCCGGCATCACGTCGGCCTGGCGCTGCAGCAGCCGCAAGGCTTCGTCGCGCTGGTGGCCGCGGGAATAGCTGCGCAGCGTGGTGGCGATGCGGGCATCGAGCGCCTGCGCGGCCTGGATGCGCTCGCGCCGGCACAGTGCGGACAACAGCCCCAGCATGGCCGAGGTGGCAACGCCCGCGACCGAGGTGCCGAAGGCAAAGCCCAGCCCCTTGACCGGCGCCGCCAGCGAAGCGCGGATCGCCTGCAGGTCGGTGGCGCCTTCGAGCGCGATGCCGGTGCCGCGCAAGGTGGCCACCATGCCGAGGAACGTGCCGAGCATGCCCAGCAGCACCAGCAGCCCGACCAGGTAGGGCGTCAGCGCGGGGCCGGGCAGGCCGACGCGCTCGCCTTCGACGCGCAGGCGCACGCTGTCGCGCAGGCTCGGGTGCAGGCGTTCCAGCCAGCCGCCGAGGCTGGCGGGGGCTTCGGCCAGGCCGGCCAGCGCCTGCGCCAGCGTGACGGTGGCCTGGCGGTAGCGCAGCAGTTCCAGCGCGCCGCCCACGTAGAAGCCGCCGATCAGCAGGGTGACGACCAGCGCCAGGAAATTGGTGCCGGCATAGCCCGCGCCAATCCAGCAGACGACTGCCAGGCCCGCCAGGAACGCAACAATATGGGATAGGTATCGGGTCATGATGTCCGGGTTAGCTGTCTTGCAGCGCCGCCAGCAGGCCTTCGACGGGCTGCCAGCGAATCTCGAGTTCGGCGAGCAATACGCTCTGCATATCCTTGCGGAACACGCCCAGCCATGCGCCGGGACGCGCCGCCGCGGCTTGTCCTGCTGCCTGGGCCTGGTCCGCCAGCGCTGCGGCTTCGGCCTGGCGCAGGCGCTGGAAGTGCGGTTCCAGCAGATTCGGCACCGCGCCCAGCAGGTTTTGCTCGCGCGCGCCGAGCGCGCGCTCCATCACCGCGTCGACCATGGCCAGCTTGGCCATGGCCGGCGTCCGGGCCGACAGCGCGGCGCGCAAGCGTGCGCGCAGGCTGCCGATGGCGGTTTCCATGGTCTGCTGCAGCGTCAGGTAACGCTGGCGATGGACGGCGTAGTCGACCTGCGCATCGACCGGGTCGGGCAGCGCCGAAGGGCGCGCCGGGCCCCGCCGTCGGCCGGCTGGCGCAGTGTCTTCGGCGATGGCGCCGGCCAGCCGGGCCCGCACGCGCGCGCATTCCTGCGCTTCGGTGGCGCCGCCGGCACTTGCCGCGGCGGGCATGGCCGCGATGGCTGGCGCCTGGGCCTTCAGCGCCGACGACAGTGCGATCGCATCCGCCCAGCCAAGCCATTGGCTCAGCTGGCTGGAAAGCGAGCTTGCAGGAGGAGGGGCATCGGCATCAGCCAGGCGAGCCAGCAGGCGAACGAGGGTCGGGCCGCTGAAGCCTGTGCGCCGGGGCACTTGTAACATTCCGCTGGATTCGAAAAATGCAGCAGTTTACACGCCCCGGTCAGTGGCGCGGCGGGCGGGGCTGGTGGATGATGGCGGGGATCCGTTCCCGACCCGTCCCGACCCGTCCCGACCTGAACCGACACGGAGCTACGCCATGGAACCTGCCGAGCTGCCCGAAGGCTATCAACCGCTGTTCCGCACCAGCCCGTTCCTGGACGCGACCGGCCCTTATTTCTACAAGCCGCTTGCGCAGGGCTTCACGGTGGCGCTCAGGGTGGAGGAGAAGCACACCAACGCTTCGGGCACCGTCCACGGCGGGCTGGTCGCCACGCTCGCCGATGTCTCGCTGGGCTATGTCACCGCGACCTCGCAACAGCCGCCGTTGCGCATGACCACGGCGAACCTGAGCATCGATTATGTCGGCACGGCGAAGCTGGGCGACTGGATCGAGTCGCAGGTCGAGGTGATCAAGGCGGGTTCGCGGCTGGCGTTCGCTAAGGCACTGATCAGCGCCGGCGGCAAGCCGGTGGCGAGTACCAGCGCGGTGTTTCTGGTGGTGGGCGGGCAGCAGGATTGATTATCTGGCTGCGCATGGTAGTGGCGTCAGGCGAGCTTGAATACATTGATACCGAAGCGTACCGAGGATTTCACCCTGGGCCGAGCGCCCGGCCTTTCCCAACCGAAACAGCGATAACTCGAACGGATTATCGTGTCGGGCGGGTTGGTCCGCTCGTCAATTTCCTTTACCCAGCCGCTCATGACACCTCAGTTCTTCGCGACGCCTGCGTGTCGGTAGAGCCTTGTATGGTCCATGATGCACACAGGAGCGGTAGGAAGAGGTGCGACGCCTCGACGGTATCGGGGCATTCACGAGTGCTGGCAAAGTGTCTTTTTAGAGAGGCGGCTAAGGCACTAAAACGTGCCAGATGTCAAATAAAGACTTACTTAAATGTGGTCTAAAAATTACTGTATGAAAGTTCAAGTATTCAGCCTTATGATCGCGGGTACACAAGTGTAACGCCGCTGATACACCCGTTACAAAGGGAAATCTCCGAACGCGCGCCTCGGCTCGCGCGCTCGGATGGGTCAAGGCAGCACCCGTGCGGCTTGCAGGGATATCGTCTATTACGGGTAGTTTGGGCAAAGGGTCTAGACCGGGTTAACCCGGCGTATCGGTTGGGAGAAGTCTGTATGCACAAGCCGAATAGGGTGCCATCGAGCCATTCCATGCACACCCGCCACCTCCACGATTTCGCATCCTGGCGCGGTCGTGTCTCCCAGTTGCGTCCGCTCCACTTTATATGCCCGGAGAACCCCGGGTCCGCCTCTTCACGGCTGGCATGCCTGGCTCGGCTCTGACCGGCTTGTGCTCGCCGTCGCCACTGACGCGATGTCGTAACGCCGCCCGAGCTGTCCCGACCGTCTGAACGAAACGACAGTTTTCCAACGTTCACATTCGTTTCAATTCTGATTCACGGTTCGCCGCTATGATTTTTCACAAGGCAGGTAATGTATTAACATTAATTCAATAAATACATTTGAGCCGAACCCGCGCTGGTACGTATTACCTGGTTTGGTATGGCCGGGCGGTGAGACCGGGATCGAACCTGGCAATTTTGGTAAGGAGAAATCGAGATGTACAAGCTGTACCGGCAGGAGGGCGCAAGCCTGCGAGTGCCCGCCATCGCATTGGCCGCCGCGGCATGGATCGGCCTGATCGGGGTGTCGGCGGATGCGGCCGCGCAGGCCACCGCACCGGCGGCCGCGCCGCAACCGGCCGGGAACGCGTTCCATGCACAAGCCGCGCAACTGGGCGTCAAGTCGTGCACCGCACTGTTCGCGAGCCTGGGCGACAGCCTGACCCGCGGCACCGCCTACACCTTCAACATGGAGGCACAGAAAACTTCCCCGAACGACCACGCTGCACAAGCCGTCGTCGGCATGAAATACGACACGCCGAACTACCAGGGCCAGGCCGCGGGCATCGTACTGACCGCGCCGACCAAGGCCGGCGGTTGTGAAGGCAATATCGTGCGCGTGGCGCCGTTCCCGCAGTCGTGTCCGGACGTCGTCCGGCAGATGCCGCAGGGAAGCACGCTCGCCACGACGCTTTCCGGTACGCCGCTGTACAACCTCGGCGGCAACCAGGGGCAGGCACTGCTGGTTCCCAGCGGTGCCGGTTGTGTAGTCGTAACCGTAGCAAGGGCAATGGAACGCCGATGAAGCGGGCCAGGTAGCCACAGCACCACATCAAATCAAATCGCCACCGGCCGAGTCAGGCCGGGCGACATCCAATTGCGATTTGGGAATCGGAACTCCGGCTGGCGCCGGGGCAGGGGGGCTTTTTGCCATCGCGAAGGGCTCGTTCAGTTTTTTGGCGAACTTTCTGGGGGTCGTCGCCATGCATCAAACCAATATGAGGGCACGGGCGGGCGCTCGGGCCGGTCTTTCCGGAACACCGATTGCGGTCACGAATGACATGCATCCTTCCGTGCGACGGCGCATCTTCGCGGCGCTGCGTCGGGCACACCGTGTGCTCGGCATGAATCGGGATGGGCTCGGCCTGGGTGCGCTGGGCGCGTTGGGTACGGCCGGTGTGACAGCGTCGGGGTCCGCCGCTGCAGTCGGCGGTGAAGGCATGGCGGCGCGCAATGCCGGCGGGCTGCTTGCCGGCGTGGGCGGGCTATTGCTGATGACCTCGCTGGTCGCGCCGGCGCATGCGCAGTATGCGGCGGGCGGTGGCACAGCGACTGGTGGGAGTTCTGTTGCGGTCGGCCCCGGCTCCAATGCCACCGGCTTGCGCAACATCGCGGTTGGCAGTGGCGCATTGACTGCCAGCATCGATTCGATTGCCCAGGGCACCAACGCAAGGGCCGGCGACCAGAATGCCATCGCCATCGGTTTCCAGGCGTATGCGACCGAATTGAACTCCATCTACCTTGGCGCACGGACCGTCCCGAGCTCGGGCAGCACGGCGGTAGGTGCCGTCGGGATTGGCACGGACGTCACCGCGTCCGGACTCAACGCGGTCGGGATCGGGACGCGCGCCATTTCGTCGAGCCAATACACGGTAGCTATTGGCCAGAACGCGGTGGCCTCGGGCGGCGGCGGCGCGGTAGCACTGGGCGGCGGCGCCGTCTCGAGCAACATCAATACGGTAGCGATCGGCGTTCAATCCGAAGCCACTGCAGCCGGGGCCAGCGCCCTGGGCACCAATTCGCATGCTTTGGGAGGAAACTCCACTGCGGTCGGTGTCGGCTCCACGGCCAGCGGCAACTTTGCCGTCGCTTCTGGTTATGGATCCGTCGCGAGCGGTCTCAATGCGATCAGCGTGGGTCGGGAGTCCGTTTCGTCCGCGATAAACTCGACTGCGCTCGGCCAAGCTGCGTCCGCCAATGGGACCAACTCGTTGGCACTCGGCACGCAAAGCGTTGCTGATGGCCTGCGTGGTGTCGCTGTGGGCCCGTCCGCGAGCGCTGCCGCAGAGGATGTGATCGCCATCGGCAATGGTGCTGGGAGCGGGTCAACGAGTGCCAGCGCCAACTCCGTTGCCCTGGGTGTGGCCGCCGGACAGTTCGTCGAAGGCGCTCAGAACACGGCCGTTGGCGCGGGTATTAACAGTGTGATGCGCGGCGCCGGCGCAGGCGTTACGGGTGCGCGGAACGTGGCGCTCGGCACGGGCGATGGCACGGTAACTTATGATGGCGCGATTGCGGCGTCCACCGGCAGCCGGGTCACCGGCAACGATAACGTTGCAATTGGCACGAATGCTGGCGTTGCCGTCGGTGCCAATGCAACGACGTCAATCGGCTACAACGCCAAGGCCAGCGCCGATCGCGCTGCGGCACTGGGCGCTGGCGCTCAGGCGTCGGCTGCGGACGCGATCGCCATGGGTACCAGCGCGATTGCCGATTCCGCAGACGCCGTGGCAATCGGTAACGGCTCGCGGGCCACCGGCGGCAAGGCCGTCTCGATCGGTTCGGGCAACGTCGCGAGCGGTAACGGCGCAGTGGCGATCGGTGACCCGAACACGGCCACGGGCGACGGCGCGGTGGCGCAAGGTATGGACAACACCGCGACCGGCAATGGGTCGGTCGCGATGGGTAACACCAACATGGTCGGTGGCGGCGGACAAGCCGTCAGCACGCCGGGCACTGCCGCCCAGGGTGCGGTTGGTATTGGTTACCAAAACACCGTGGTCGGCCGAGGCAGCGTGGCAATCGGCAACACCAGCAGGGCGATGGGTGCCGGTTCGCTGGCCTTCGGTGATACGGCTACTGCGAACAATGCCGGGGATGTCGCGCTTGGCTCCGGATCGGTGACTTCGGCTCCGGTGCAAACCGGCAGCACGGTGATCCGCGGCACGACCTACACTTTTGCCGGAGCGACACCCACTAGCGTCGTCTCCATCGGTGCCTCCGGTGCTGAACGTCAGATCCAGAACGTCGCTGCGGGCCGCATCGCGCAGAACTCCACCGACGCGATCAACGGTTCGCAGCTGTATGCCGTGCAGCAGTCGCTGCAGTCGGTGGTCAGCGGTTCGTCGCCGCATTACTTCAGCGTTACGGGCAACGGCGTCACACCGGGACCCAACTACAACAACGACGGTGCGACAGGGATACTGTCGTTGGCGGCGGGCTACGGCGCCACGGCCAGTGGGCAGCAGGCAACCAGCGTCGGTTACAACGCCAGTGCCGGCGGCCTGGAGAGCACCGCGCTTGGCTACGCCAGCAACGCGTCCGCAGTGAATGCCACCGCGCTGGGCAACCAGGTCGAGGTGGCAGCCGCCGGCGGTATCGGCATCGGCGCGAACATGGGCGTTGCCGTGGATGCGGCCTCGACCACCGGTATCGCGGTGGGCTTTGCCGCGAAGGTGGCGAACTCCCCGGGAGGCATTGCCCTTGGCGCCAACGCGGCAGCAAGCAACGCCGGCGCAATGGCGATCGGCTCCGGCGCGGTCGCCAGCAACGTGCAGACGCTCGCCGTCGGCCAAAACGCCAGGGTCACCGGTCCGGAATCCTCGGCTTTCGGCTACAACGCCTCGGCGGTGGGCTCCAATTCGCTCGCACTCGGCTCCGCCAGCAGCGCGGCCGGCAACACCACCACGGCAATCGGCCAGAACGCCAGTGCGTCGAATTACGCGACGATTGCGATGGGTCTGGACTCGGTGTCGGACGGCAATAGCACGATCGCCCTTGGCCGCGGGGCGCAGTCGCACAACTTCCAGAGCGTTGCGCTGGGTGCCGACAGCCAGGCCGATGCGGGCGGTACCGCGCTTGGCGCCGTCAGCGTCGCGACCGGCGTGAATGCCACCGCGATCGGCCGATCGAGCGCTGCGACGGGCAGCGGTGCTGTCGCCGCTGGTGTGCTGTCGGATGCGTCGGCCGCCGGTGCCGTTGCCGTGGGCAGCAGCGCTGCGGCAAGCGCGATCAATACCATCGCAATGGGTACCGGCGCGGTAGCCGATGCCCAGGACGCAGTGGCGATGGGTACCAACGCCCGCGCTACCGGCGGCAAGGCCGTCTCCATCGGCGCGAACAACGTCGCCTTTGGCGATGGCGCGGTGGCGATCGGCGATCCGAGCTATGCCAGCGGTACGGGTGCGTTTGTCGGCGGTGCCAACAACATTGCCAACGCGGACGGCACGGCCACCGCAACGGCTGCCAACGCGGCCAACGGTGCGGTGGCAATCGGTAATGCCAATACGGCCATCGGCCAGGGCTCGGTCGCGCTGGGCAATGCCTCGCGTGCAGGCGCGGCGGGTGCCCTTGCCTTTGGCGACACCGCGACCGCGGCGAATGCGGGCGACGTCGCGCTGGGCTCGGGCTCCGTGACCGATGCGGCAGTTGGCACCGCCAGCACCGTCATCGGTACCACGACCTACAACTTCGCCGGCACGACCCCGAGCAGCACGGTCAGCGTGGGCGCAGTGGGTGCGGAGCGGACCATCACCAACGTTGCGGCGGGCCGCCTGAGCGACACGTCGACCGACGCGGTGAACGGCTCGCAGCTCTATGCGACCAACACGCAGGTCACGCAGAACACCACCGATATCACCAATCTGAGCAACACGATCGGCGATATCAACAACGGTGCCGGCATCAAGTACTTCCACGCGAACTCGACGCTGCCTGACAGCCAGGCCATTGGCACCAACTCGGTGGCGATCGGCCCGAACGCGGTGGCCAACCACGCGGGCGACATCGCGCTGGGCGCCGGTTCGGTGACCGATGTGGCAGTGGGTACTGCCGGTGCGACCATCGGAGGAACGGCCTACACGTTCGCGGGTGCCAACCCGGCCTCGACGGTCAGCGTGGGCGCGGTGGGCGCGGAGCGAACCATCACCAACGTCGCCGCAGGCCGCCTGAGCGACACGTCGACCGACGCGGTGAACGGCTCGCAACTGTTCGCGACCAACTCGAAGGTGAACCAGAACACCGCCAATATCACCAATCTGAACAACTCGATCGGCGATATCAACAATGGCGGTGGCATCAAGTACTTCCACGCCAATTCGACGCTGCCGGACAGCCAGGCCGTCGGCACCAACTCGGTGGCAATCGGTCCGAACGCGGTGGCCAACCACGCCGGCGACATTGCGTTGGGGGCGGGTTCGGTAACGGCCGTGGCAGTGGGCACCGGCGGCGCGACGATCGGCGGCAACGCCTATACCTTCGCGGGTGCCACACCCAACTCGACCGTCAGCGTCGGCGCGCCGGGCGCGGAGCGGACCATCACCAACGTCGCGGCGGGTCGCCTGAGCGACACGTCGACCGACGCGGTGAACGGTTCGCAGCTGTACGCGACCAACCGGCAGGTGGACCTGAACACCAACAACATCGCCACCAACACGACCAATATCGCCAACCTGAACAACATCATCGGCGATATCAACACCGGCGCGGGCATCAAGTACTTCCACGCCAACTCCACCTTGCCGGACAGCCAGGCGCTGGGTACGGATTCGGTCGCAATCGGTCCGAACGCCGTTGCCAGCAACGCTGGCGACATCGCGCTGGGTGCGGGTTCGGTGACCGATGTGGCAGTGGGTACTTCTGGTGCAACCATCGGCGGCACTGCCTACACGTTCGCGGGCGCCAACCCGGCCTCGACGGTCAGCGTGGGCGCAGTGGGCGCGGAGCGGACCATCACCAACGTTGCCGCAGGCCGCCTGAGCGACACATCGACCGACGCGGTGAACGGTTCGCAGCTGTACGCGACCAACACCAAGGTGACGCAGAACACCACCGATATCACCAACCTGAACAACATCATTGGCGATATCAACAACGGTGGCGGCATCAAGTACTTCCACGCCAACTCGACGCTGCCGGACAGCCAGGCCATCGGCACGGACTCGGTCGCGATCGGGCCGAACGCCGTGGCAAACCATGCGGGCGACATCGCATTGGGCGCGGGCTCGGTCACCGATGTGGCAGTGGGTACCGCGGGTGCGACCATTGGCGGCAACGCCTACACCTTCGCAGGTGCCAACCCGACGAGCACGGTCAGCGTGGGCGCGGTGGGCGCGGAGCGGACCATCACCAACGTCGCCGCGGGCCGCCTGAGCGACACGTCGACCGACGCGGTGAACGGCTCGCAGCTGTACGCGACCAACCGGCAGGTGGACCTGAACACCAACAACATCGCCACCAACACGACCAATATCGCCAACCTGAACAACATCATCGGCGATATCAACAACGGCGCGGGCATCAAGTACTTCCACGCCAACTCCACGTTGCCGGACAGCCAGGCGCTGGGCCTCGACAGCATCGCGGTCGGTCCGCAAGCCGTGGCCAACAACACGAACAGCATCGCGATGGGCAACGGCGCGATCTCGAGTGTCGATGGCGGCGTGGCGCTGGGGTCGGGTTCGGTGTCGGATCGCGCGTTGGCGCCGGTCAGCGGCACCATCACGGCCGGTACCGCTTTGGTGCCGTACAACACCACCGACGTGAACCTGGCCGGTGCGGTGTCGGTCGGCAATGCCGCGACCAACACGCTGCGCCAGATCACCAATGTGGCCGACGGTACCAGCGCGCATGACGCCGTGACGATCCGCCAGCTGCAAGGCGCGATCGGCTCGGTCACTGCCACCGGGACGAAGTACTTCCACGCGAACTCCACGCTGGCCGATTCGCTTGCAATCGGTGTCGACTCGATCGCGGTGGGCCCGGAGACGATCGTCAACGGCGACAACGGCATCGGCATGGGCAAGAACGCGCAGGTCGCACAGACCGCGCCTGGCGGGACCGCGATCGGCCAGAACTCGCTGGTGTCGCAGGCCGATGGCGTTGCGCTCGGTACCAACGCGCAGTCGCAGGGGATCCAGTCTCTCGCGCTGGGCGCCGGTTCGCAGGCGGTGTTTGCCAACAGCGTCGCGCTGGGCGCCGGTTCGGTCACGACCGTGGGCGCACGCAGTGGCTACACTGGCTACGGCGTGGGTGGCGGCCAGAACTCGGTAGGCGAAGTGTCGGTCGGCAACGTCGGTGCCGAGCGGCAGATCACCAACGTCGCCGCCGGCTCGGCGCCGACCGATGCTGTCAACGTCAGCCAGCTGAACCAGGTCGCGCAGAACACGGCGACCTCGTTGGGCGGCGGCGCTTCGTACGATTCGACCACCGGTTCCTATACCGCACCGACGTACTCGGTCGGCGGCGGGACGTACAACAACGTCGGCGACGCGCTGGCCGCGCAGGACACCATCGTCAAGAACCAGGGCGGCAGCCTGGCGAACCACCTTGGCGGCGGTACGACCTACAACCCGGCGACCGGCACCATCGGCGGCGGCTTCACGGTCAACGGCAAGACCTACGCCAACGTGGCCGACGCGATCGGCGACACGGCGGGTCAGGTCGAGAATTCGATCCAGTACGACAACGCGGATCGCTCGCAGATCACGCTCGGCGGCACCAACGGCACGAAGATCACCAACGTCGCCGCCGGCAACATCAGCCAGAACTCGACCGACGCCGTCAATGGCTCGCAACTGCACCAGACCAACACCACGGTCAACAACCTGGTCGAGGGCAAGGTCGGTATCGTCAAGCAGGAGAACAGCAGCGCGCCGATCTCGGTCGGGGGCGACACCGGCGGTACCACGATCAACATGGCGGGCAAGGATGGCGATCGCCGCATCACGGGCGTGGCCGAAGGGCAGGCACCGACCGATGCCGTCAACGTCAACCAGCTCAATCGCGTCAGCCAGGGCATCGACCAGCGGCTCGCGGGCATGGACAGCCGTATCCGCGCGGTTGAGAACCGGTCCAATGCCGGTATCGCTTCGGCGATGGCGATGGCGAGTCTGCCGCAGGCCTATCTGCCGAACAAGAGCATGATGGCGATCGGTACCGCCACGTTCAATGGCGAGACCGGTTACGCGCTGGGCCTGTCGCGCGTGTCGGACAACGGCTCGTGGGTGTACAAGGCGTCCGGTGCCGCAACCTCGCGAGGCGACTACGGCGGTGCCGTCGGCCTCGGCTATCAGTGGTAAGCCGATTAGTGGCAACCCGGACGGAACTGTCCCTGTAGCACGGGCGTGCGCCAGTCCTCCAGCTGGCGCACGTCCTGCCACTACCCGATCATCAACGTCCCGTCGGCGCGATGACGCCATGCCGGGACAAGGAGTTGGAAACCATGTTTGATTCGATGAAACGCCATGCCGCCCCCTGCGTTGCCGCGCTGGCGGCATTGCTGCTGGCCGGCTGCGGCAACCTGAGCAAGATCGACGACAAGGGCCACAGCGCCGCGCCGGTCTGGCCCAAGATGGACGTCGAGAACATGACGCTGCTCGAGGGCATCCATCCGGATCCCGCCAAGCTGGCGCTGGTCAAGGCGGGCATGACGAAGGACCAGCTGTACCACCTGCTGGGCCGCCCGCACTTTCTCGAGGGCTTCTTCTTCGTGCGCGAATGGGACTACCTGTTCCACCTGCAGACGCCATCCGGGGACAAGGCCTGCCAATACAAGGTGCTGTTCGACCGCGACACGCACGCGCAGCAGTTCCTGTGGCGCGAGACGGAGTGCGAGGAAGCAGCCAAGGCGCTGGTGAAGAAGACCAGCGCCTGATTCGTCGTCGCCGCGCATGCGGGGACCCAGCGACTTGAGGTAGCATGCGGGTCCCCGTTATCGCGGGGAACACAGTCGTTATCGGGCCGGCCACGGCCCTTTTTTTTGGAGTTGTCATGTATCGCGCCGTATCGATCGCCGCATCGCTGCTTGCCGTGCTCACCCTTGGCGCCTGCCAACAGATGCCCGCCCAGCAGGCTGCCCAGCCTGGTGCGATGGCGCCCGCCGCGGTGCCGGCCCCAGCCCCGACCCAGGCCCCGGCGCAAGCGCAGCCCGCGCCACGCGCCGCCGCGCCATTGCCGAGCGTTGATTTCCGCCTGGCCCAGCCCGAGCGCGCCTCCGGTCTGAACGAGTTGCGCATGGCCAATGCGACGTTGTGGGTCGCACCGCAGCCGGCGCTGAGCCGCAGCGACCTGAACACGGTGGTGGCCGTCAAGGCGAAGGACGGCAAGTCCTATGTGCGCTTTGGCTTCACGCAGGCCGGCGCGCAGAAGCTGGCGGCGGTGACGCAGCGCTTTCCCGGCAAAGTGCTGGTACTGACGATCAACGGCAATCTGGTGGCGACGCCACGGATCGCGCGGCCGGTGACCAATGGCCTGTTGTTCGTGCCGATGGGCAGCGAGCAGCAGGCGCTGAACGTGGCGGCGGTGATCGGCGGCGCGGGCGCGCCCGCCGCGCGGTAAGGCGATCGCCGCCTACCTCGCGATATACCCGGAAAGTCCCGCGCCGCGGGACTTCTGCCGGCCTTGGCCGCCAACGCCGGCGCGCAGGCGAAGCATTCGGTCTTCCCCATCGGCCCGCGGGTCTCGCGCCGGAAGAATCCCGGCATCGTCCAATACCTTCCCTCCGCCGGTGCCCTGACGGGCGCCGGCGCGCAGCAGTAACGCTCCCAACTCCACCGTGTCACGCTGACGCCTGCGGCAGCCAACCGCCATGGCGCACCTGCAGCAAATTCGTAGGGAATAACCCTTGCTGGCCGAAAAATATATCACGACATGATGTATTGTTCGGAACTCCCGAAGCCGACGCCGCCCGTTGGTGTCGTCGCGTCGCCCCCCGCTTCAAGGAGCCTGCATGCGCATACGCAAGCAAACCGACTTTCTTTCCGGCCTGATGTTCATCATCCTTGGCCTCAGCTTTTCCTTCGTTGCCCGCGGCTATTCGATGGGCACCGCCGCCAGGATGGGGCCGGGCTATTTCCCGTTCTGGCTTGGCATCGTGCTGGCGCTGCTGGGCGCCGTGGTCGCCGCCGGATCGTTGTCGCACAAGAGCGAAGCGGACCGCATGGCGCGCTGGGACATCAAGACGCTGCTGTGGATCCTGGGCTCGGTGGTGCTGTTCGGGCTGGTGCTCAAGCCGCTCGGCATGGTGCTGTCGGTGCTGGCGCTGGTGCTGGTGTCGTCGATGGCCAGTCATGAGTTCACCTGGAAGGGCGCCATCCTGAACGCCGCGATCCTGGTGCTGATCAGCACCGTGGCCTTCGTCTACGGCATCAACCTGCAGATGCCGGTATGGCCGGCCGCTTTCGTCAACTAGGGGATATCGGATGGAGTTGCTGAGTCATCTCGCGCTGGGGTTTTCCACCGCGCTGACGCTGCAGAACCTGGCCTATGCCTTCCTGGGCTGCGTGCTGGGCACGCTGATCGGGGTGCTGCCGGGCCTGGGGCCGCTGGCCACCATCGCCATGCTGCTGCCGATCACCTACACGCTGCCGCCGGTGGCCGCGCTGATCATGCTGGCGGGCATCTACTACGGCGCGCAGTACGGCGGCTCGACCACCGCCATCCTGGTGAACCTGCCCGGTGAATCGTCGGCTGTTGTGACCACGCTGGACGGCTACCAGATGGCGCGGCGGGGACGAGCGGGGGTGGCGCTGGCGACAGCGGGCCTGGGTTCGTTCTTCGCCGGCAGCGTGGCCACGCTGATCCTGGCCGCGTTTGCCACGCCGCTGTCGGAGCTGGCGTTCAAGTTCGGTCCCGCCGAGTATTTCTCGCTGATGGTGCTGGGCCTGATCGGCGCCGTGGTGCTGGCGTCGGGCTCGCTGGTCAAGGCCGTGGCGATGATCGTGCTGGGGCTGTTGCTGGGCCTGGTCGGCACCGACGTCAACTCGGGCGCCGCGCGCTTTTCGTTCGACGTGCCGGAGCTGACCGACGGCATCAGCATTACCGCGCTGGCGATGGGGCTGTTCGGCTTTGCCGAGATTATCGCCAACCTGGAGCAGAAGGAGCATCGCGAGACCTTCACCGACCGCGTCACCAACCTGTTCCCGACCCGGGAAGATTTCAGGCGCATGATCCCGGCGGTGCTGCGCGGCACCGCACTGGGTTCGTCGCTGGGCATCCTGCCGGGCGGCGGCGCCTCGCTGGCTTCGTTCGCGGCGTACTCGCTGGAGAAGAAGGCATCGAAATACCCGGAAGAATTCGGCAAGGGCGCGATCGAAGGCGTGGCGGGTCCGGAATCAGCCAACAACGCCGCGGCCCAGACCTCGTTCATCCCGCTGCTGACGCTGGGCATTCCGCCCAATGCGGTGATGGCGCTGATGGTGGGGGCCATGACCATCCACAACATCCAGCCCGGCCCGCAGGTCATGAGCAGCAATCCGGCGTTGTTCTGGGGCCTGATCGCGTCGATGTGGATCGGCAACCTGATGCTGGTGGTGCTGAACCTGCCGCTGATCGGCGTGTGGGTGAAACTGCTGACCGTGCCTTACCGCTTCCTGTACCCGGCAATCCTGGTGTTCTGCAGCATCGGCGTCTACTCGGTCAACAACACGGTGTTCGACGTCTTTGCCGCGGCCAGCTGCGGCCTGATCGGCTATGTCTTCCACAAGCTGCGCTGCGAACCGGCACCGCTGCTGCTGGGCTTCGTGCTGGGTCCGATGATGGAAGAGAACTTCCGCCGCACCTTGCTGCTGTCGCGCGGGGATTTCTCGGTGTTTACCACGCGTCCGCTGTCGCTGGGCCTGCTGGTGGCCGCGGCGGCGCTGGTGGCGGTGGTGGCGCTGCCGTCGATCAAGGCCAAGCGCGAAGAGGCGTTCCAGGAGGAATAACGAGGGGGGAGCGGGGGCAAGGCAGTCTCGCATCATCGAGAACGACGGGCTGTTTCGTTCCTTGCGGACGAAACAGCCCTGGCCTTGCGCGGATCGTGCGTCCGGCGTGCCCGCGACCCTTACTGTCGGATCGTCAGATCACGCCCATCGCCGGATCGCTGACCGTATCCTCGCCGGTCTCCATGCGTCCGGCAAAGCGGCGCGCGAACGCGGGGCTGGCCTCGCAAGTCACGACGAAGTCGTACCAGTTGCCGCTTTCCGCCACCGGCCATTCCAGCGTTTCCACCTTGCCGCGCTTGACCCGCTGCGTCCACGGGCCGTCGTCGCGATAGGCCAGCGCCTTGACGGTGAAGGTCACGTCGGCATCGCTGCCGTTATGCAGCTTGACCTGGATCGTCGGCTTCTTGCAGGGGTTGTAGCAGACCTGGATTTCGGCGGACGTGGTCGCCGCCTCGTGGATGTCGCCGGAGAAGGCGCGGTGATAGCCGTTGGGCCCGAGCACCCACAGGTCGTACTTGCCGCCGTCGGCATTGATGTCCCACGCATCGTCCAGCGCCTTGCCGGCTTCGACCCCGTAGCGGCGCGGGATGCGGTCCAGGTGCAGCTTGTCGTAGACATGGAACACCGCGCCCGCCTGGTGCGCGCTGCCGTTGGCGAACAGCAGGCGCACGGTGCGCGACGCGGCATCGACGCGCGCACTGGTATGCAGTTCATACGGCAGCTTGCGCGACGGGCGCGAGCCGGTGGCCTGCGCCGGCAGCGCGGGCGTGGCCGGCACCGCGATGGCGGGCTGCGTCTGCTGCCAGGCGGTCAGGCTGGTGGCGTCGGCGCGCGTGGTGCGCCCCGCCAGCACGGGCAACGTCTCGCTGTTGGGCGTGGCGAAGTTGAAGGCGCTGGTCAGGTCGCCGCAGACGGCGCGGCGGTAGGCGCTGATCTGCGGCTCCATCACGCCGAAGCGCGCTTCCAGGAAGCGCAGCACCGAGGTGTGGTCGAACACCTCGGAGTTGACCCAGCCGCCGCGGCTCCACGGCGACACCACCCACAGCGGCACGCGCGGCCCCGGCCCGAACGGCTTGCCATCCTGCGGCGGCTGCTTGGGCGTGGCGGGCGGGTAGTTGAAGTACTCGTAGGCCATCTGCGCATCGTCGAGGGTCGACTTGCCGGCCAGCGTGCCGTCCGGGTTGCGCGACGGCGCGGTCGGCGGCGGGCTGTGGTCGAAGAAGCCGTCGTTCTCGTCGAAGTTGATCAGCAGCACGGTCTTGCTCCACACCTCGGGCGATGCCGTCAGCGCATCGAGGATGGCCTGCACATACCAGCCGCCCTTGGCCGGGCTGGACGGGCCGGGGTGCTCGCTGAACTCGGCCGGCGGGATGATCCATGACACTTCGGGCAGCCTGCCGTTTTGCACGTCGTCGCGCAGCGACTGCAGGAAGCCGCCGTCGGGCATGGTGTTGCAGAAGCCCTTGGCGAACGGGCTGTACTGGTCGTCGATATCCGGGTTGTAGGGCGGATTGACGCCGGTGCCGGCGGTGTTCGACAGCTTGCGCCCCTCGGGCATCTTTTCCATCTCGGCGCGCCAGTGGCGGAAGCTCATCATCTGGTTGCAGCCGTAGTTGTCCGGCACGTTCTGGTAGACCTTCCAGCTCACCCCGGCGCCCTGCAGGCGGTCGGCGTAGGTCTTCCAGGTCCAGCCCTCGGTGGACGGACCGACGTCGGCGCCGGCGTTGAACTCATTGATCATCACCGCGACGTTGTCGCCGGTCGGACCGTTGCTGCCGGTCCAGTAGAACAGGCGGTTGGGGATGGTGCCGGTGTGCATCGCGCAGTGGTACGCGTCGCACAGCGTGAAGGCGTCAGCCAGCGCGCGCTGGAACGGGATCTCGGCGTTGTCGTAGTAGCCCATCGACAGCGCCTTCTTGGCCACCGGCCAGCGATCCATGCGGCCGTGGTCCCAGGCGGCCTGCGCATCGGGCCAGGTGTGCGGCGTGCCGCCGGCGCGCTGCGCGTTGCCCTGGGTTTCATCGAGGTGGTAGGGCGTCAGCGTATTGCCGTTGGCATCGGTCTGGTAGAACGCGTTCTTGCCGTTCGGCAGCGGGATCGCAAAGCGGTCGCCATAGCCGCGCACGCCCTTGAAGGTGCCGAAGTAGTTGTCGAACGAGCGGTTTTCCAGCATCACCATCACGACGTGCTTGACGTCCTGGATGGTGCCGGTGGCGTTGTTGGCCTCGATCGCCAGCGCGCGGCGGATGCTGGGCGGAAAGCTGGCCAGCACCGCGGCGGCGGCGCCGGTGCCGAGGCTGGTCTTGAGGAACTGTCGCTTGGACGGATTGAAGGTCATGGCGTGGGTTGGGTGGTTCTGTCGCTGGATCGGAAAGCGGCCCGCATCAGGGGGCGCAACGCGAGCTGCAGTTGCCAGGCTTGCCGGTGTGGCCGGGCTTGCCGGCTGCATCCGGCGCGTTGCCGTTGGCGGCGCTGGGCTGCAGCGTGCCGCCGGCGGCGCCGGGCGAGTCGTCGCCGCCGCAGGCGGCAAGCATCAATGCCAGGGTGAGGGTGCCGGCGGCCAGCCAGGGCCGGGCGGAATGCGACAGCAAGGTGGGTCTCATTGGTGCAGGGCCTTTTCTTTTGGTTGAGGGAGAGAACGGTGGCCGCGCCCATGCGCCCTTGCGCCGTCAGACGGCTGCGCGCCATGGACTTCCGCCGCGGCGGATGACAAGCGGGATCTGGCCGGCTGCTGCGCGGATGGCCGTGGCTTGTCGCGACAGCGGGCGATTGTTGACGGGTCAAATGTCAGATGTTTGACAGGGCGCACTTTCGGCACTTTGGCTTTGTAACCAAACGTGTCAGGCAGCGGGCGTGGCAATTGCAGGCACTGCCGGGTTGCAGCCATTCATCCGTTCAACCCCGATACAGGAGACCGCTATGCCCGACAGGTCCGACGCCAAGGCCAAGCCCACGTCAAACACCACACCCGCCACCACAGCCCAGGGCGCTCCGGCCGGTTATGGCGATGCCCAGCGCGGCACTGGCGGAGAGCTGCACCAGGTTGCCGGCGGCACGCACGCCCCCTTGACCACCAACCAGGGCGCGCCCATCGCGGACAATCAGAACTCGCTCAAGGCCAATCCGCGCGGCCCGACCCTGCTCGAAGATTTCATCCTGCGTGAAAAAATTACACACTTCGACCATGAGCGCATTCCCGAGCGGATCGTCCATGCGCGCGGCACCGCGGCGCATGGTTATTTCGAGCTGACCGATTCGCTGGCGCAATTCACCACCGCCAGCATCCTGACCGAGGTCGGCGTCAAGACGCCGGTGTTTGCGCGCTTTTCCACCGTGGCCGGCGGCGCCGGTTCGGTCGACACGCCGCGCGACGTGCGCGGCTTCGCGGTCAAGTTCTATACGAAGGAGGGCAACTGGGACCTGGTCGGCAACAACATCCCGGTGTTCTTTATCCAGGACGCGATCAAGTTCCCCGACGTAGTCCATGCGGTCAAGATGGAGCCCGACCGCGGTTTCCCGCAATCGGCGACCGCGCACGATACCTTCTGGGACTTCATCTCGCTCACGCCGGAGTCGATGCACATGGTCATGTGGATCATGTCGGACCGCACCATCCCGCGTTCGCTGCGCATGATCGAAGGCTTCGGCGTGCACAGCTTCCGCCTGCTCGACGACCAGGGCCGGTCCACCTTCGTCAAGTTCCACTGGCGCCCGAAGCTGGGGCTGCAGTCCACGGTGTGGGACGAGGCCGTCAAGATCGCCGGCGCCGATCCGGATTTCCATCGCCGCGACATGTTCAACGCGATCCAGTCCGGCAACTTCCCCGAATGGGAACTGGGCGTGCAGCTGTTCACCGAAGCCGATGCGGCCAAGTTTCCGTTCGACCATCTCGATGCGACCAAGATCATCCCGGAAGAGACCGTGCCGCTGAAGATCATCGGCCGCATGGTGCTGGACCGCTGGCCCGACAACTTCTTTGCCGAGACCGAGCAGGTGGCGTTCTGCCCCGCCAATATCGTGCGCGGCATCGATTTCTCCAACGATCCCCTGCTGCTGGGCCGGCTGTTCTCGTACCTCGACACGCAACTGCTGCGCCTCGGTGGCCCCAACTTCAACCAGATTCCGGTGAACGCGCCCAAGTGCCCGTTTGCCAACCACCAGCGCGACGGCCATATGCAGATGCAGCAGCCCAAGGGACGCGTGGCGTACGAGCCCAACTCGCTGTCCGATGACTCGCCGCGCGAGGCTCCCGACCTGGGCTTCCGCCACGCGCTGGTGCCCGAGCAGGGCGACAAGGGCCGCATCCGCCCCGAGACCTTTGCCGACCACTACAGCCAGGCGCGCCTGTTCTACCGTAGCCAGACCCGCGCCGAGCAGGCGCATATCGCCTCGGCGCTGGTGTTCGAGCTGTCGAAGGTCGAGCACGTCCATGTGCGCGAGCGCA
Organism: Cupriavidus alkaliphilus; assembly: GCF_014191175.1. Classification (NCBI taxonomy): domain Bacteria; kingdom Pseudomonadati; phylum Pseudomonadota; class Betaproteobacteria; order Burkholderiales; family Burkholderiaceae; genus Cupriavidus; species Cupriavidus alkaliphilus. The sequence goes on from NZ_JACHWE010000005.1 coordinate 277,500, forward strand.
TGGTGGCCCACCTGCTCAATATCGACCCCGACCTGGGCGGCCGCGTGGCCGATGGCCTGGCGCTGGACCAGGTGCCCGAGCCGCTGCCCACCGCCGCGCCGGTGCAGGACCTGCCGCCGTCGCCGGCGCTGCAGATCATCGGCAAGATGAAAGACACGCTGCAGGGGCGCGAGATCGGCATCCTGGTCGCCGACGGCTCGGACGGCGCCACGGTCGAGGCGATCCGGCAGGCGGCCAGCGCCGCCGGCGCCACGGTAAAGATCGTCGCGCCCAAGGTGGGCGGCGCGGTGCTGGCGGATGGGTCGAAGCTGCCGGCGGACGGACAGCTGGCCGGGACGCCTTCGGTGATGTTCGATGCCGTGGCCGTGGTGCTGTCGGCCGACGGTGCCGCGATGCTGGCGCAGGAAAGCGCGGCGCTGGATTTTGTCTGCTTTGCCTACGCCCATCTGAAGGCGATTGCCGTCGATGCGGGCGGGGATGCGCTGCTGGCTCACGCCCGGCTGGCGCCGGACCAGGGCATCGTGTCCGCCAGCGATCCGGACCGTTTTATCACCGCGGCGAAGACGCGGCAGTGGGACCGGGAGCCGCAGTTGCGGATGCTGGCATAGCGGGAAAGGGTGCCGGCGCCCCCGCGGGCGCCGGCCGTGTGCACACAACGCAGGCCTGTGGATACGCAGGGCAGGTTAGAATCCCCTATCCCTGTTCCCTGCGTGCCGCAGTCCATGTCCGAAGAAAAGAAGAGCCTGTCCGAAACCATCCGCGCCGCGATCGAGCAGGAGATTCTTTCCGGAAAACTTCCCAGCGGCACGCAACTGGAAGAGCAGCAGTTGCTGGCACGTTTCGGCGTGTCGCGCACGCCGGTGCGCGAGGCGCTGATCCAGCTGGAGTCGGCAGGCCTGGTGGACCTGGTGCCGCGCCAGGGCGCGATCGTTTCGTCGATCACGCTGCGCGAATACGTTGCCATGAACGAGATCCTGGTCCAGCTCGAGGCGCTGGCGGCCCGGCTGGCGGCGCGGCGCATCTCCGCGGCGCAGCGCACGGCGCTGCAGCAGGCCTTCGATGCGTGCCGCGCGGCGGGGCAGCGCGCCGATTCCGATCGTTACCGCGAAGCCAACGACGCCTTCCATGAGGTCATCTACGCCGCTTGCTGCAATGACATCCTGTCGCGGCAGATCCGCACCATGCGCGCGCGCATGCGCGGCATGCGCGACCTGCGCTTCGAAAAGCCGGCCCGCATCCTGGCATCGCTGGCCGAGCATGAAGCGGTGATGGACGCGATCGTGCGCGGCAACGAAGACGATGCCGCGGCCGCCATGGTCCGGCATATCGCCACCGGCGGCGATGTCTATGCGGACATGATCGCTGCCATGCCCGACGACGAGGCCGGCGGCCGGCGCGGCCGCCGCTAGCCCGCGGCGCCGCGACCGGGTGGGCTTATTCCAGCCTCACGCCGGCCTGCTCGATCCGCATCACGGCCGATTTGCCGTCCGCGGCGGCCCACTGGGCAAACGCCGCGGGCGATGCCGAGGTCGCTACCTCGCTGCCGTTGGAGGCCAGCTTCGCGCGCAGTTGCGGGTCGGCCATCACCTTGGTCGCAGCGGCGAAGAGCTTGTCGCGGATGCCGTCGGGGAGTCCGGCCGGCCCATACAATCCGAACCAGAAGGTGAAGTCAAAGCCCGGCAGGCCCATCTCTGCCAGCGCGGGCAGGCCTGGCGCGACCGCCGAAGGCTTGGGCGTGGTCACGCCAATCATCTTCACCACGCCTTGCGTGCCCAGCGGCAGCACCGACGCCGCCGTGCCGAACGACAGTTCCACCTCGCCCGTGGCCACCGCCTGCAGTGCCGGGGCACCGCCCTTGTAGGGGACGTGGGTCATCTTGGCCCCCGTAGCCTTTTCGAACTGCAGTGCGGCGATGTGCGGCGAGCCGCCGATGCCGGACGACGAGTAGTTGAACTTGCCTTGCTGCGCCCGGGCCCTGGCCACCAGCGTCTTGACGTCGCTGACGTTCAGGTTCTTGTTGACGGCCAGGATCAGCGGCGACACCGTCAGCCGCGTCACCGGGGTGAAGTCCGTCGCCTTGTAGCGGGCCTTGTACAACTGCTGGTCGATGCCGTACAGCGTCGCCGTGGCCAGGCCCAGCGTGTAGCCGTCCGGGGCGGCCTGCGCCAGCGCGGCGGAGGCCAGCGTGCTGCCCGCGCCGGGCTTGTTGTCCACCACCACGGTCTGGCCGAGTTCCCGGGAGAGCGCTTCGCCGAACACGCGCGCGACATAGTCCGCCGCCCCCGCCGGCGTGTAGCCCACCAGCAGGCGGATAGGCCGGGCCGGGTATTCCTGCGCTCCGGCCAGGGCGGGCAACGCCGCCAGGGCGGCAAGGGCCGCGCCGATGGCGGCGCGCCCGAGAGCATGGGTCATGGTTGTCTCCTTGGTGTGTTCGCTGTCGCGGTTGTATTTTCTTGCGCGCCTCAGGACGCCACGCTGGCTGCGCGCAGATCCGCGATGCCGGCTTCGTCGTAGCCCAGCGCGCGCAGGATCTCGTCGGTGTGTTCGCCGGGATCGGGCGCGGCGCGGGTGAATTGCTCCGGGTGCGGCGCGGCCGACAGGTTGATCGGCGAGCGCAGCAGTGCCAGCGGCCCCAGCACGGGGTGCTCGGCGGGCCGGGTCATGCGCAGGTGCCGCACCTGCGCATCCTCGAAGGCCTGGCCGATATCGAACACCGGACCGCAGGGCACGCCGGCCGCATTCAGGCGCGCGGTCAGTTCGGCGGCGGTGAAGGCGGCGGTGCACTGGCTGATGGCCGCGTCCAGGCGATGGCGCTCGGCGGCGCGGCCGGCGGCGGTCTGGAAGGCGGGGTCGTCCAGCAGCCAGCCGGCCTCGACGGTGCGGCAGAAGTTGGCCCACATGCGGTCGGTGCTGGCGGCGATATTGACCACGCCGTCGCGGCAGCGGTAGGTGCCCATCGGCACCAGCGTCGGGTGCGCATTGCCCTGCTGCGTCGGCACTTCGCCGTCCACCGTGTAGCGGGTGGCCTGGAAATCCAGCTTGTTGAGCATGCCTTCGATCAGCGAGGTATGCACCCATTGCCCGCGGCCGGTACGCGCGCGGTGCAGCAGCGCCAGCAGGATGCCCTGGCCGAGGAACATCCCGGCGGTGGTATCGGAAATGGCGATGCCCACGCGCAGCGGCCCCTGGCCGGGCTCGCCGGTGACCGAACTCAGTCCCGACATGCCCTGCACGATCTGGTCCAGGCCCGGGCGCTCGCAGTACGGTCCGTCCTGGCCGAATCCCGAGATGCTGGCCAGGATCACGCGCGAATTGATGGCGCTGAGCCGCTCGTAGGACAGTCCCAGGCGCTCCTTGACCACCGAGCGGAAGTTCTCCACCACCACGTCGGCGCGCCGCACCAGGCGCGCCAGCACCTCGGCGCCCTGCGGCGTCTTCAGGTCCAGGCACAGGCTGCGCTTGTTGCGGTGCAGGTTCTGCTCGTCCGAACCGCGCCGCCGCCCGGTTACCGAGCCGCGATCCTGCGGCGGCGGCGGCTCCACGCGGATCACGTCGGCCCCCCAGTCCGACAGCAGGCGCACGGCAGCGGGGCCGGCGCGCGCGATCGACAGGTCCAGCACGGTGATGCCCGACAGCGGCAGGTCCGTGCCCGGGGCGGGCGGCAAAGATGTCATGGCGAATCCTCAGCGATGGGTGGCGGCGTTGAGTATACAAAGAGAATGTATAAAAATACGTATACGGACTTTCCACGATGCATTGCGCGCTGGAATGCCGTACGCTGCCGAGGTCCTTGCTTCGCGGTCCAGGTACAAGGCGCCGCTTTTTGCCGCCTCGCCGTCCACATGCGTCGCGTAATCCCACCTCTTCAGCCTTTACCAGGGTTTGTATGCTTTCAGAATCTTTCTGTATTTACAGGAACGGCGGGCCCGAGGTGCTTGAGGCGTGCCAGATCGCGGTGCCGGCGCCGGGCCCAGGCGAAGCCCAGTTGCGCCAATCCGCGATCGGCCTGAACTTCGCGGACATCTATCAGCGCAAAGGCGCGCATGGCCCCCATTCCGCCACCCCGTTTCCCATCACGCTGGGCTCGGTCGGCGCGGGCACGGTCACCGCGATCGGTCCTGGCGTAGAGGGTGTCAGGGTCGGCCAGCGTGTTGCCTGCATCCACCCGGGCGCGTACCAGGTGACGCGCAACGTGCCGGCGGGCCGGCTCGTGCCCTTGCCGGAGACGATTGCCGAAGAGGTAGCCGGCGCCACGCTGCTGCGCGGCCTGACCGCCGAGTATCTGCTGCGCCGGCTCTACGCCGTCCAGCCCGGCGACGTGGTGCTGGTGCACGCGGCGGCGGGCGGCATGGGTGTGCTGCTGTCGCAATGGGCGCGCGCGCTGGGCGCGACCGTGATCGGCACGGTGGGCAGCGAGGCCAAGCGGGCGGTAGCGCTGGCACACGGTTGCCACCACGTCGTCAACTACCGCGAGGGCAGCTTCGTCGACGCGGTGCTGGCGCTGACCGGCGGCGAGGGCGTGGCCGTGGTCTACGACGCCGTCGGCAAGGACGTGTTCGTGCCGTCGCTGCAATGCCTGCGGCCGTGCGGCATGGCCATCAACTACGGCACCGCGTCGGGCGACGTGGAGGCCTTCGACCTGCAGCTGCTGCACGCGCGCTCGCTGATCGTGTCGCGGCCCACCTTGCGCACCTACATTGCCAGCCCGCAGGCGCTGGCCGGTGCCGCGGCCACGCTGTTCGCCGCGGTCGCGGCCGGGCAGTTGCGGCTGGAAGTCAACCACCGGTATCCGCTGGCCGCCGTGCGCGACGCGCACCGCGACCTGGAGGGCCGTGCCACCACGGGTTCGGCCGTGCTGATCCCATGAGCCCGGCGAGCACACCATGAAACTGTTCCATGGCTGGTTGTCGAGCGCGTCGCGCCGGGTACGCCTGTGCCTGGCCGAGAAAGGCATTGCCTATGAGAGCGTGCCGGTCGACCTGGCGGCGCAGGAGCAGCATACGCCCGCGTTCCTGGCGATGAATCCCAACGGCGTGGTACCGGCGCTGGTGCTGGACGATGGCCGCTTTCTTTATGAGAGCGGCACCATTTGCGAATACCTCGACGAGATCAGCCCGTTGCCGCCATTGCGGCCCGACGATCCCTACCAGCGCGCGGTCATGCGCAATTTCGTGCGCTGGACCGACGAGAAAGCGCTGCCGAACCTGCTGGTGCTGAACTGGAGCCTCGCGTTGCAGCCGGTTGCCGCGCGCTGGAGCGATGCCATGCTGGCCGAGCGGCTGGCGCGCATACCGACCAGCGAGCGCCGCGACGCGTGGCTGCGCATTGCGCGCCAGCCCTACACGGACGCGGAGAAGCGCTGCGCGCTCGACGCGCTGCTGATGCTGGTGCCGAAGATGGAAACCATGCTGGCCCATAACCGCTGGCTCTTCGGCGCCCGCTATACCTTGGCCGATATTGCCGCGACACCGTTTGTCGCGCGCATTGCCGAACTGAAGCCCGCCGCGCTGTCGTCGGCCCCCGCCGTGGCTGGCTGGTGGCAGCGTGCCCAGGACCGGCCGGCGTTTGCGCAGGCGCGGCTGGAACGTTTCGACATCGCGCTCGCACGCCGTGGCGCGCCACCCGCCGATGCCCATTGATTCCCACTGGAGTATTGCCCATGCAGACTGATGGTTCCCTTCCTTCGCTCGATCTTGCCGGCCATGTCGCCACCATCACCTTGCGCCGCCCCGAGGTGGCCAACCGGCTTGGGCCGGACGACCTGGCCGAACTGCAGCGCCATGTCGAAGCCGTCAATGCCAGCGACGTGCGGGTGCTGCGGCTGCGCGGCACCGGCAAATACTTCTGCAGCGGCTTCGACATCGGCCGGCTGGCTGCCGGACAGCGCGGCGCCGGCTTCGAAACCCTGGTCAACGCGCTGGAAGACTGCCGCGCCGTCACCATTGCCGAGATCCACGGCGGCGTCTACGGTGGCGGCACCGACCTCGCGCTGGCGTGTGACTTCCGGCTCGGCACCGCGGCGGTCGACATGTTCATGCCCGCGGCGCGGCTGGGCCTGCATTTCTACCAGCGCGGCATGGAACGCTATGTCAGCCGGCTGGGGCTGAACCACGCCAAGCGCCTGTTCCTGACCGCCGAGCGCATCGATGCCGACGAGATGTTCCGCTGTGGCTTCCTGACCGAATTGCTGCCCGTCGAACGCCTGCGCGAGCGCGTGGAGCAACTTAGCGACACCGTGGCCGGGCTGGCGCCATTGGCCGTGCAAGGTATGAAGCGGCACCTGAACGCGATCAGCCAGGGCCGGCTGGATGCCGTGGCGCTTGCCGCCGACATCGGCGCGGCCAACGGCTCGCAGGATATCCGCGAAGGTGCGCTGGCCTGGCAGGAAAAGCGCCAGCCGCGGTTTACCGGGACCTGAGACGGCCAGGCGTGACGCGGCGGCGGCTACTGGCGCCGCTGCATCACCCACGCCACCGCGCGCGCCAGGAACGGCGACGTATCGCCTTCGCGATAGCTCATGATCACCGGCGACACGAAGCCGGGCGCATCGATGGGGCAGTAGCGCACATCGTCGCGGTGCAGGCGCTGGATCGACGCCGGCACCAGCGTGATGCCGATGCCGGCGGCCACCAGCCCCAGCGCGGTCTGTAGTTCGTTGGCTTCCTGCGCGACGCGCAGCTGCAGGCCTTGCGCGCGGAACAGCGACAGCAGGTGGTCGGCGTAGCTGGGCCGCGGCCTGGCCGGATAGAGAATGAACGGACGTGCCGCCAGCGCCTGCGGCGTCAGCGCCTTGCGCCGCGGTGCCGGCAGGCGCGCGGGCAGCGCGGCCACCAGCGGTTCGGCCATGACCACCTGCTGGCGGATGGCGGGATCGTTCAGCGCGATGCGGCCGAAGCCCAGGTCGATGCGGCCGGCCTTGAGCGCCTCGATCTGCTCGACGGTGATCATCTCGGCCAGTCCGACTTCCACCTGCTGGCCGTTGCGGTCCGATTCGCGCAGTTCGCGGATCAGCTCCGGCAGCACGCCGTACAGCACCGACGGCACGAAGCCGATGCCGAACCAGCGCTTTTCCTCGCGCCCGATGCGGCGCGTGCCCTCGATGGTTTCTTCCAGCCGCTGCGTCAGCTGCGTGGTCTGTTCCAGCAGGAAGCGCCCCGCCTCGGTCAGGCGCAGCCCGCGGCCAATGCGGTCGAACAGCGCCACGCCGACCTCTTCTTCCAGCTGCCGGATCTGGCGCGACAGCGGCGGCTGCGCCATATGCAGCCGCTCGGCGGCGCGGGTCACGTTCAGTTCCTGCGCCACCACCTGGAAGTAGCGCAGGTGCCGGAGTTCCATGGGCATCCTTTTCCATACCTTTAAGGTATTGATCGAGACATCATCGGTCTTGGACACCGGTAAAGTCAAGCCGCATACTTGGTCTCAACTTCAAATCGCATCGACAAGGTATGACCCCGACTATCACTTCGGTGGAAGCCATCCTGGTGGACCTGCCCACCATCCGGGCCCACCAGCTGGCCATGGCGACGATGCAGCAGCAGACCCTGGTGATCGTGCGGCTGCGCTGCAGCGATGGCGTCGAAGGCATCGGCGAGGCCACCACCATCGGCGGGCTGTCCTATGGCGACGAAAGCCCCGAAGGCATCAAGCTGACCATCGATACTTACCTGGCCCCGGCGCTGGCCGGCCAGGATGCCACCAATGTGCATGCCGCCATGGCACGCCTGGGCAAGGTCGCGCGCGGCAACCGCTTCGCCAAGTCCGCGCTCGAGACCGCGTTGCTGGACGCGCAGGGCAAGCGCCTGGGCGTGCCCCTGGCCACGCTGCTGGGCGGCGCGGTGCGCACGACGCTGCCGGTGCTGTGGACCCTGGCCAGCGGCGACACCGCGCGCGACATTGCCGAGGCCGAGCAACTGCTGGCCGAGCGCCGCCACGACACCTTCAAGCTGAAGATCGGCCGGCGCAGCGTGCGTGACGATGTGGCGCACGTGGCCGCGATCAAGCGCGCGCTCGGTGAGCGCGCGCGCGTCACCGTCGACGTCAACCAGGCCTGGAACGAGGCCGACGCCGCTACCGGCATCGCCATGCTGGAAGCCGCGGGCATCGACCTGGTCGAGCAGCCGACCCCGCGCGAGCAGCGCATGGCGCTGGCGCGGCTGGCGGCGCGCTTCGTGGTGCCGGTCATGGCCGATGAAGCGGTGTGCGGCCCGGAGGATGCCATGGAGCTGGCGCGCATCGGCGGCGCCGACGTGTTCGCGCTGAAGATCGCCAAGGCCGGCGGCATTTTCGGCATGCTGCGCACCGCCGCGGTGGGCGATGCCGCGGGCATCGCGCTGTATGGCGGCACCATGCTCGAAGGCAGCGTCGGCACCATCGCCGCGGCGCACGGCTTCTGCACGCTGCCGCAGCTGGCGTGGGGCACCGAGCTGTTCGGTCCGCTGCTGCTCAAGGACGATATCGTGCAGCGGCGGCCGGAATACCGTGATTTCAGCCTGCATCTGCCAGAGGGCCCGGGCCTGGGCCTGGCGCTGGACGAAGACAAGCTGGCGCACTACCGCCGCCACTGAGCTGGCAAGCCATTCCACGCCGGGCGCGTCGCGCGCGCCGGCGCATCACGCAGCGAGGAGACCATGAAGACACTATTCCAGCGGCTGGCACGCACCGGCCGCGCAGCGGCGCTGGCACTGGCCGCCGGCCTGGCGCTGGCCGCACCGGCCGCGCACGCCGCCTATCCCGACCATCCGATCCGCTGGATCGTGCCGTTCCCCGCGGGCGGCGCCATGGACAACATTGCCCGCACGCTTGGCGAAGAGATGTCGCGCACGCTCGGCCAGTCCATCGTCGTGGAAAACCGTCCGGGCGCCGGCGGCAATATCGGTGCCGAGCTGGTGGCGCGCGCGCCAGCCGACGGCTATACGCTGATCATCGTCGCCAACGGCATGGCCGTGAATCCGGCGCTGTACGGCCGCCTGAGCTACGACCCGGTCAAGGACTTCGCCCCGGTCTCGCTGCTGGCGGTGGTGCCCAACGTGCTGGTGGCCAACAAGGCGAGGCGCCAGGAAAGCACCATCAAGGAGGTGGTGGCGCATGCCAGGGCCGCGCCGGGCAAATACACCTACGCTTCGGCCGGCAACGGCACTTCGATCCACCTCGCGGGCGAGCTGTTCACGTCGATGGCCGGCGTCGACATGCTGCATGTCCCCTACAAGGGCAGCGGCCCGGCCATGACCGACCTGCTGGGCGGTCAGGTCGACTACATGTTCGACAGCATCACCTCGGCCCGTCCCCATATCGAATCGGGCAAGCTGACGGCGATCGCGGTCACCACCAGCAAGCGCTCCAGCGCGCTGCCCAATGTGCCGACGGTGGCGGAAGCCGGCCTGCCGGGCTATGAGCTGTCGCCCTGGTTCGCCGCCTTCGTGCCGGCAAAGACGCCGCAGCCGGTGATCGACACGCTCAACCGCGCCATGCTCGAGGCGCTGCGCAAGCCCGCGGTGCAGAAGCGCCTGGCGCTGATCGGCGCGGAGCCGATCGGCAGTTCGCCGGCCGGCTTGCGCGAGCATCTGGCGAAGGAAACCGACAAGTGGGGCGCCTTGATCCGGCAGCGGGGTATCCGGGCGGACTGAGCGGCCCTGATCACCCGCAAGGGAATCGCCGCGCACCGACGGCACGGCATAGATACCGTCTTTCTCCCATCCCCACTCCAGTAGGGAACAGTTCTCCGCCTCCCTACCGTTAGCCCCCGCAACAAAGAGCACGAATGCCAGCCAGGGCCATGCGCCCTGGCGATGCCGCATATCGTGTCGACCGGCAGGAACGGGCGCGCAGTGGCATGCCGCAGTCGGGCATGCAACACGGTTAGAACCATAACAACGGAAGCGCATACGTCTTCTTGGACGGTAAGGGGAGTGATCATGAGTTTTTTCAGGAGTCTGTCTATCCGCACGCGGCTGCTGGCCGGGTTCGGCACGCTGGCGGGCGTGGTGCTGGTGGTGTCGGCGTACTCGCTGCATGCGCTTGGCGAGGCGACGGCGGGTTTCAATGACTACCTGAACGGGTTGAACGCCCGGGCGGACATGGCCGCGCAGGTGCGCAACGCGGTCGACCGGCGTGCCATCGCGGCGCGCAACCTGGTGCTGGTGACGGATGCGGCGGAGCTGGAGCGCGAGAAGGCCGACGCCCTGCGCGCGCACGAAGACGTGCAGGCCCGGCTGGCGCGGCTCAGCGAGATGGTGCGCCAGCCTGGCGTCAGCGATGAGGCGCGCAAGCTGGTCGAGGACGTCGCCAGGGTCGAGGCGCAGTATGGTCCGGTTGCCACCGGCATTGTCGGGCTGGCGGTCGAGCGCAAGATCGAGGAGGCCGTCGGCCGGATCGATAAGCAATGCCGTCCGTTGCTGGCGGCGCTGATCAGGTCGACCGATGCCTATGCGGAGTTCACCAAGGCCCGCCAGAAGGAAATGGAGCGCAGGCTCGAGACAGACTACGAGCGCCAGCGCAACCTGCTGATCCTGATCTCGCTGGTGTCCGCGGTCATTGCGCTCGCTGGCGGCGTGCTGATCACGCGTGCCATCACGCGCCCGATCCAGCGCGCCGTGGAGGTGGCCGGCACCGTCGCCGGCGGCGACCTGGGCGCGCGCATCGAAGTGGATCGCCATGACGAGACCGGCCGCCTGCTGGCGGCATTGCGCGACATGAACGAGCGCCTGACCGCCACCGTGACCAGCGTGCGCGCCAGCAGTGGCAATATCGCCATCAGCACCAGCGAGATCGCCCGCGGCAATGCCGACCTGAGCAGCCGCACCGAGGAGCAGGCGGCCTCGCTGGAGCAGACCGCGGCCAGCATGGAGGAACTGACCGAGACCGTGCGCCAGAACACCGAGAACGCGCGCCAGGCCAGCGAGCTCGCGCGCAGCGCCGCCGATGTGGCGCAACGCGGCAGCACCACGGTGCAGCGCGTGGTCGGCACGATGCAGGACATCAGCGCCAGTTCGAGCAAGATCGCCGAGATCACCGGCATCATCGAGGGCATCGCCTTCCAGACCAATATCCTGGCGCTGAACGCCGCGGTGGAAGCGGCACGCGCCGGCGAGCAGGGCCGCGGCTTTGCCGTGGTGGCGAGCGAGGTGCGCGGGCTGGCGCAGCGCTCGTCGAGCGCGGCCAAGGAGATCAAGGAACTGATCGAGGCGTCTGGCCGGCAGGTGCAGGATGGTTCGTCGCTGGCCAGCGAGGCGGGCCAGACCATGGCCGAGGTGACCCAGGCAGTGGCGCGCGTGACCGGCATCGTCGAGGAAATTGCCACGGCGTCGGCCGAGCAGACCCGCGGCATCGAACAGGTCAACCAGGCCATCGTGCAGATCGACCAGGTCACGCAGCAGAACGCGTCGCTGGTGAGCGAGGCGGCCAATGCCTCGCGCGCGCTGGAAGAGCAGGGCCGCGAGCTGAGCGAGGTGGTGGCGTTCTTCCGCCTGCCCGGCGAAGCCGGGACCGTGGCGGCGGGCGCCGGCACGCTGGCCGCGCCGCGGCGCACGGCGCACCGGCTGGCCAGCGCATAGCCGCCGGCGCGCATGGCTGCGCGCGGGCGCCGGGGCGGGTAAACTGGCCGGTCCCGCCCCCTTATTGCCAACGCCATGACAGCCCTGCCGATTACTTTCGACGACGTCGCCGCTGCCCACGAACGGATCCGCGCGGCGGCGCACCGCACCCCGGTGCTGACCTCGGCCACCGCCGACGCCGCCACCGGCGCGCAGCTGTTCTTCAAGTGCGAGAACTTCCAGCGCATCGGCGCCTTCAAGTTCCGCGGCGCCTACAACGCCATTGCCCAGTTCACGCCGCAGCAGAAGGCGGGCGGGGTGCTGGCGTTCTCTTCCGGCAACCACGCGCAGGCCATCGCGCTGTCGGCGCGCCTGCTGGGCGTGCAGGCGGTGATCGTGATGCCGCAGGACGCCCCCGCGATCAAGATCGAGGCCACGCGCGGCTATGGCGCCGAGGTGGTGCTGTACGACCGCTACCGGGATGACCGCGAGGCCCTGGGCCGGCGCATTGCGAGCGAACGGGGCATGACGCTGATCCCGCCCTACGACCATCCGCACGTGATGGCCGGGCAGGGCACCGCGGCCAAGGAACTGTTCGAGGAAACCGGCCCGCTGGACATGCTGGTGGTGTGCCTGGGCGGAGGCGGCCTGCTGTCCGGCTGCGCGGTTGCGGCACAGGCGATGTCGCCCGGCTGCGCGGTGTACGGTGTCGAGCCCGAGGCCGGCAACGACGGCCAGCGCAGCCTGCGCAGCGGCGAGATCGTCCGCATCGACACCCCGCGCACCATTGCCGACGGCGCGCAGACGCCGTACCTGGGCAACCATACCTTCGCCGTGATCCGCGAGCTGGTGACGGATATCGCCACCGTGTCCGACGCCGAACTGGTCGAGACCATGAAGTTCTTCGCCGGCCGCATGAAGATAGTCGCCGAGCCCACCGGTTGCCTTGCCGCGGCCGCGGTGCTGCATGGCAAGCTCGATGTGAAGGGCAAGCGCGTGGGCATCATCGTGTCGGGCGGGAATGTGGACCTGGGGGCGTTTGCCGGCTTTGTCGGACAGGGCGGCCGCTAGGGAATCCTTGGCAAGCCCCGGCCTCTAAGCTGCAAAGCGTGACGACAGGGGCAGGGCTGACATGGCGGACAAGCATCAATACGACGTACTCGACACCGGCGCCGGCAAGCCGGTCAAGCTGTGGACGCGCGGCGTGCCGGTGGAGGGCGCCGCGCGCGAGCAACTGGTGAACACCGCCCGGATGCCGTTCATCTTCCGCCATCTGGCGGTGATGCCGGACGTACATCTGGGCAAGGGGTCGACCATCGGTTCCGTGATTCCGACCGTCGGCGCCGTGATTCCCGCGGCGGTAGGCGTCGATATCGGCTGCGGCATGATGGCGGTGAAGACCTCCCTGACCGCCGCCGACCTGCCCGACAACCTGGGCCAGCTGCGCAGCGCGATCGAGCACGCCGTGCCGCATGGCCGCAGCGCGCAGGGCGGGCGGCGCGACCAGGGCGCCTGGGGCAATGCGCCGGCGCATGTCGACGCCGCCTGGGCCGAGATGGCGCCGGGCTTTCGCCGCATCACCGACAAATACCCGCACCTGGCGCGCGCCAACCATCGCAGCCACCTCGGCACGCTCGGCACCGGCAACCACTTCATCGAGGTGTGCCTGGACGAGGCGCAGTCGGTCTGGTTCATGCTGCACAGCGGCTCGCGCGGTATCGGCAATGCCATCGGCACCACCTTCATCACGCTGGCGCAGCAGGACATGCGCCAGCACCTGGCCAACCTGCCGGACCGCGACCTGGCTTACCTGGTGGAAGGCTCCTCGCACTACGAGGACTACATCTACGCGGTGTCATGGGCGCAGGCCTATGCCCGCCGCAACCGCGAGCTGATGATGGAGGCGGTGCTGGCCGCCGCGCAGCGGGTGCTGCGCAAGCCGTTCCAGGCCCGGCTCGAGGCGGTGAACTGCCACCACAACTACGTGCAGAAGGAACACCACTTCGGCGCCGACGTGCTGGTCACGCGCAAGGGCGCGGTCAGCGCGCGCGCCGGCGAGCTGGGCATCATCCCGGGCTCGATGGGCGCGCGTTCGTTCATCGTGCGCGGCAAGGGCAATCCGGAGTCATTCTGCTCCTGCAGCCACGGCGCCGGCCGCACCATGAGCCGCAGCGAAGCCAAGCGCCGCTTCACCGTGGCCGACCAGAAGCAGGCCACCCAAGGCGTGGAATGCCGCAAGGACGCCGCCGTGATCGACGAGATCCCGATGGCGTACAAGGACATCGATGCGGTGATGGCGGCGCAGGCGGATTTGGTGGAGGTGGTGCATACGCTGCGGCAGGTGGTGTGCGTGAAGGGGTAGCGCAGGCGTCGGCGGTGCTCTGGATGTCAATCGACGCGCAGGCTGATCTTGGCTGTGAATTTCTGCCAGCGATCGATGTCGGCGTTCACCAGCTTCTGGAATTCAGTGGGTGTGCTGGTGGTCGTGGCAAAGCCCAGCTGCGTCAGCGATGCCTTGATCTCCGGCTTGGCAATGGCCCTGGCGATTTCCGCGTTTAACCGCTGCACGATCTCGGGGGGAGTATTGGCCGGGGCGAGAATGCCGAACCACTGGTCGACTTCATAACCGACCACGCCAAGCTCGCTGACAGTGGGCACGTCCGGCAGGAACGGCGAGCGGGCCTTCGACGTGACGGCCAGCGCGCGCAGCTTGTTGCTCTTCAGGTAGGGGATGGTATTGGTAAGCGTGTTAATACTGACGTCGGCCTGGTTGCCCAGCACATCAGCGAGGGCGGGGGCGCACCCCTTGTACGGCACATGCAGCATGTCCACCTTTGCCGAGGCCTTCAGCAACTCGCCCGCCAGATGCTGCGGCGTGCCGTTTCCGCACGAAGCATAGCTCGGTGGCGAGCCGCTCTTGCCGAGGGCCATCAGGTCGCCGAAGGTGCGGAGCTTCGAATGCGAGGGCACAGCGATCACCGACGGTACCGAAGCGAAGGTGATGACGGCGCTGAAATCGGACCTGGGATTGAATTGCAGCTTCTTGAATACACTTGGGTTGATCGCGAAGCTGCTGTTGACGATTAGCAGCGTGTAGCCGTCGGCCGGGCTCTTGGCGACGAACTCCGCGCCGATATTGCCGCTGGCGCCGGGGCGGTTGTCGACCACTACCGGTTGGCCCAGCGACTTGCTGATGTCAGCCCCAAGCAATCGCGCCAATGAATCGGTCCCTCCTCCGGCCGGGAAGGTCACCACCATGCGGATGGGCTTCTGCGGGAAGGTACTTGCGATGTTCGCCTCGGCGCGACCTGGAGCGGTTGCCAGGCTGCTCGCGACAAAGAGCAGCGATGCCAGACTGGGGACGACGGATAGGGGTCTCATTGATATGCCTCGTCGGTTAGGGTGGAGGAAGGGGGAAAGCCGGTCAATCGGGATCTATACGCACCGCCTCGCCGCGCTCGCCTCCTGCGCGTGCCAGTGCGGCTGCCGTCGCCAGCGCCGCCTCGCTGCCGGCATGGATGCGGTAGAGAGGTTGTCCCTGCTCCACCCTGGTCCCGATTTCGCATAGCAGGTCGACGCCCGCATCAGGGGCGAGCGGCGCTCCGGCGGCGCGTGCGACGCCGGAGATCTGCTGTCCATCGATGGCCACCACGCGGCCATGAACGGGTGCGTTCACCACGCAGGTCAGCGCACTGGGCGCCACGGGATCGGCACGCTTGCCCTGCGCGGCGGCAATGCGATCGAATGCGGCTTTTGCCTCGCCTGCGCTCAGCAGCGACGTTGCAATGCGCAAGCCCTCGCCGGGCGAGCCCACGCGTGGATCGAAGGCAATGATTTCGCCGGCGAAGCGCAGGGCCTTCTCGCGCAGGTCCGCGGGCGCGCGGGGATCGTTGGCAAGAACCTGGCGGACATCGCGCACTTCCAGTGCGGGGCCAACGCCGCGGCCGATCGGACGGCTGCCGTCCGTTACCAGCGCGCGCACGTGCATGCCGAGTCCCTTGCCGACGTGCTCAAACATCTTGCCCAGCGCCTCGGCGTCGGTGTGCGTGGCCAGCTTGGTCTGCGGGCCAAAGGGCAGGTCGACGATGACGTGTGTGGCCCCGGCGGTGTACTTCTTGGACAGGATCGACGCTACCGACCAGCGCCGCGAATCCAGGCGCAGCGGACGCGTAATCGCGTTCATCACGTCGTCGACCACGGAATGGTTCAGGCGGCCGTTCCATGCGATGCAGGCGCGCGCCTCCGCCACGCAGCGGCGCACGTCTTCGTGGGCCAGATCGACGCGCGCCACGGTTTCCATGGCATCGGCGGTGCCGGCGGCGGAGGTAATAGCGCGCGACGACGTCTTGGGCATGGCCAGCCCGTACGCCGCGACGATCGGCACGACGATCAGCGTGATGCGGCTGCCAGGCACGCCGCCGATGGAATGCTTGTCCACGACGATCGGCTCGTCCCACTCGATGCGCGGCGTGAATGCGGTTCGCGCGCGTGCCAGTGCCACCACTTCCTCGTTGCCCAGCGAGCGGGTGGCGGCAACCAGGAACGCGGTCAGCTCGGCTTCGGTGTACCGTCCCTCAATGGCGTCCCGCAGCACGGCAACGTAGGCCGCTTCGTCGAGCGGCTCGCCGCGGAGCTTGGCCATCAGGTTGGTGCGGCTGGCCGGTGCTCCGTTGCCGGATACGCGCGTGCCGTGCCGCAGCGCCTGGACGAAACGGGCCCTGCCCACCTCCAGCGTGCTGTCGTTCGACACGGTGATGCACGTGACATGCGGCGGCAGCGTCGCGCCGGTCCGCGCCACGCGCCTGGCGACCTGCTCGCCCGATTCGCGCCCGCGCGCGGCAATGCGCCGGGCCAGCACGTCATGCGGCGCCGTCACCAGGACGACCACGAAGCGCGGCAGGCGCCTGGCCAGTTCCGCGATCACGGCGCGCGAGCCGTTGGCGACGACGTTGCGTCCCCGTTCCAGTTCCGACATCAGCGAACGGGGCAAGCCATAGTGCAGGTCGTGCGCATCCCACGTTACCAGGAACTCGCCGCTGCGTTGGCGCCGGGCGAACTCTGCCTCCGAGACAGCTTCGTGCGCCTCGCCGGCAGCCCCATCGGGGCGCGTGATCACGCGCCGGGCGAACACGTAGTTGTCATCGAGCGCTGCCCGTGCCCCGTCCATCAACGAATCCTTGCCCGCGCCACTGGGGCCCACCACAAAGAAGAACGTGCCGCTCGTGCTCATGCCAATACCTTAGATGTCGAAGTTATTTGGAAATGCTAGCACCGGCTCTGGTACTGTCAAGGAAAGTTCGATGTCTAAGGTAATGCAAGCAGCGGGCCAGCGCCCGCAAATCCAGCGTGTGCGCGGGATTCGCGCATCCGTAGGGGAAAACACGGGGTAAGCGGGGTGCGCGCTCGCGGTGCTTTGTGCTTCGATTGCGCGCAGGGTGCACCGAAGGAGTGGACGCAACGCCGGCGGTGGGGAACGCCGGCGCACCGCGGCGCCGCGCGTGCGACGGAAGCGCTATCATGTGCGCTGTTGCGGGCACCGCGGGTCCGGTGCCGCATGGATGCGTTTCACTTCCCGCTTACCACTATGGCCACAAGAAAGCCGGATGCTCCGGTCACGATCACCCCACCGGATGAAGCCGATGAAGAGCGGCTTGCCCACCTGGTGAAAGACGCCGCGCGCGCCTATATCCGGGCCCTGCAACTGCGCCTGGCGGAACATTCGGTGTCATATGGCCACTGGACCATCCTGCGTATTCTGTGGCGCCATGACGGCCTGTCGCAGCGCGAACTGAGCGAGCGCGCCGGCGTGACCGAGCCGACTACGTTTGCGGCGGTGAAGGCGCTGGAGGCGCTAGGCTACGTGGAACGCACGCACCTGCCCGGCAACAAGAAGAAGGTGCACGTATTCCTCAGCAAGAGCGGACGCGCGCTGCGCCGCAAGCTCGAACCGCTGGCCACCGAGGTCAATGAACTGAGCGTGGAGGGAGTGAGCGAGGAGGATGTGCTGACCACGCGCCGCGTCTTGATCACCATCGCCAAGCGCCTTGTCGCCGATGAGATCGCCTCGGCGGAGCATGGCAGGCGTGTGCCGTCCACGCAGGAGATGGGGCGGCTGCTGTCGGACCTGTAGCCCGAGGCGGCCACTGCCAATGAAAAAGCCCCCGCCGGCGCGGCAGGCGAGGGGGAATGCCTTGGGTAGAAGGCGTGAAACCAGTGTGCAAGCGCCGCCGTGGGCAGGCGCCGGGCTTCAGGGCCTGGCTTTCAGGCTTCGTCCAGCCCGATATCCACGGCCGGTGCGGACTGCGTGATCCGGCTGGTGGAGATGTAGTCAACGCCGGTTTCCGCCACGGCCCGGATCGTTTCGAGGCGAATGCCACCCGAAGCCTCGACCTTGGTGCGGCCATTGACAATCTGCACCGCTTCCTTCATGTCGGGCACCGACATGTTGTCCAGCATGATCACGTCGACGCCGGAGGCCAGTGCCTCGTGCACCTGCTCCAGCCGATCGCATTCCACTTCCAGCTTGGTGAGCACCGGCAGCTTGCGGCGCACGCGTTCCACCGCGGCGGCGATGCTGCCGCAAACGGCGATGTGGTTGTCCTTGATCATCACGCCGTTGTCCAGGCTCAGCCGGTGGTTCAGGCCGCCGCCACAGGTCACCGCGTGCTTTTCCAGGGCGCGCAAGCCGGGCGTGGTCTTGCGGCTGTCGATCAGGCGCGCCCGGGTATGCGCAATGGCCTGCGCATAGGTGGCGGTCTGGTTGGCGATGCCGCACAGCCGCTGCATGATGTTCAGCGCGGTTCGCTCGGCCGTCAGCACGCTGCGCGCATTGCCGCTCACGTTCAGCAGCACCGCGCCCTTGCCAACCTTGTCGCCGTCGGCCACGCGCACGTCGACGGACAGGGTTGGATCGTAACGGCTGAAGATGCGTGCCGCCACGTCGATACCGGCGATGATCATCGGCTCGCGGGCATTCATGCAGAAGGTGCCGGTCTCACCAGGTTCGATCATGGTATGAACGGTCAGATCGCAGATGCCGATATCTTCGGTCAGCCAGAGGTCGATCAGCTTGTCGGTCGCATAGAGGTCGTACATGTAGGGCTCCTGAACGATGGGTGTCGGTACCCCGATAATCTTAGAGATCGAAGTACATGGCGTAATACTAGCGCCTTGTAAGGCCCTGTCAAGGAATATTCGACGTCTAAGAATATGGGATGCCGGCGCAGGCATGTCGACGTGCTACCGCCCAAACTGCCCCAGCACCGTCCCCACCGCCTCAAGCCCCGCCTCGATCATGTGCTGCATGTAGCTGCCCATCTGCGGCATCACCAGCATCAGCACCAGCAGCCCGCCCGACAGCGTCACCGGGAAGCCCACCGCGAAGATCGACAGTTGCGGCGAGGCGCGGTTGAGGATGCCCATGGCCAGGTTCAGGATCAGCAAGGCGGCGATCATCGGCAGTGCGAGCAGCAGGCCGGAGGCGAACACCATGCCGCCGGCGCGGGCCACGGCCATGGCGCCGCCGGCGGACAGCGGGGTGCCGCCGATGGGCAGGCTGTTGAAGCTGTCGACCAGCGCGCCCAGCATCAGCAGGTGGCCGTCCAGCGCCAGGAACAGCAGCACCGCGATCAGGTTCAGGAAGCGCGACAGCACCATGGTCTGGCCGCCGGCGGCGCGGTCGAAGAAGGACGCGAACGACAGGCCCATCTGCAGGCCGATGATCTCGCCGGCCTGCTGCACGGTGGCAAAGACCAGCCGCATGACGAAGCCCGTGGCCAGGCCGATGCCGACTTCATTGAGGATGATCAGCAGCCCGTCGAAGGAGTACACCGGCACCACCGGCAGCTGGGCAATGGTGGGTGAGACCACCATCGCGATCATCGCCGACAGTACGATCTTGGCGCGCCGCGGGATGGTCGATTCACCGAACAGCGGCGCGGTGCCGAGCAGCGCCAGGATGCGGAAAAACGGCCACAGGAAAGCCGCGAGCCAGCCGTAGAGCTGGGCTGAGGTGAACTCGATCACGGCGGCGGGTCAGCGGGCAGGCGGGGTGAAGTATGGCAACGGTGGCGGACAGCGGCGGATGGCGGCGTCGGCGGCCGCCGTCAGTGCGCCAGCGCGGGGATGCTCTGGAACACCTCGCGCATGTAGTCGACCATCGCGTTGATCATCCACGGGCCAGCCAGCACCATGGTGGCGAACAGGGCGATCAACTTGGGGATGAAGCTCAGCGTCATCTCGTTGATCTGGGTCGCGGCCTGGAACAGGCTGACCACCAGGCCGGCGGCCAGCGCCACCAGCAGCAGCGGGGCGGCCAGCAGCAGGGTCATCTTCATCGCCTGGGTGGCGATGGTCATTACGGTCTCTGGGGTCATGGATCTTGCGAAGGAAAGGCTGGCGCTGGCGGCCGGCGTCAGCTCATGAAGCTTTGTGCCAGCGAGCCCAGCAGCAGTTGCCAGCCGTCGACCAGCACGAACAGCATCAGCTTGAACGGCAGCGAGATGGTGGCCGGCGGCACCATCATCATGCCCATCGCCATCAGCACGCTGGCCACGACCAGGTCGATGATCAGGAACGGGATGAAGATGGTGAAGCCGATCTGGAACGCGGTCTTCAGTTCGCTGGTGACGAAGGCCGGCACCAGGATGCTGAGCGGCACTTCCTCCGGTCCCTGCATCTCCGGCGCCTTGGCCATCTGCGCGAACATGGCCAGGTCCTTCTCGCGGGTCTGGCGCAGCATGAAGGCCTTGAGCGGCTCGGCGGCCTTGGCCGCGGCGGCTTCGAGGCTGAGCTTGTTCTCGGACAGCGGCTTGTAGGCGTCGTTGTAGACGCGGTCGAACACCGGCGCCATCACGAAGAAGGTCAGGAACAGCGACAGGCCCACCAGCACCTGGTTGGGCGGCGAGGTGGCCGTGCCCAGCGCGTTGCGCAGCAGCCCCAGCACGATGATGACGCGGGTGAAGCCGGTCATCATCAGCATTGCCGCGGGCAGGAACGACAGCGAGGTCAGCAGCACCAGCGTCTGCACCGGCAGCGACCAGATCTGGCCGCCGCCCGGGGCGGGCTTGCTGATCACGCCGGGCAGCGCCTGGGCCCACGCTTGCGCGGGCGCCAGCGCGGCAAGGGCCAGCAGCAGCGCCAGCACGGACAGCCGGGCCAGCAGCGGCGAGGGCAACAACGAGGCCGGGCGCGCGGCGCGACCTGCGCGCGGCAGCAGTTGCCACGGCGTGGCAAGCGGGGAAGTCATGATTTGAATTGGGCCTGCATCGAGCGCAGCAGCTTCTCGGCAAAGCTGCCGCCGGTGGGCGGTTGCGACGGTGCGGCGACGACGTGCGTGCCGGTCTGGCCGGCGGCCGGCGATCCTGCCGCCATGGTGTGCAGCGGCCGGATTTCGCCGGGGCTGACGCCCAGCACCAGCCAGGTATCGCCGACCTCGACCAGCACCAGGCGCTGGCGTGCGCCCAGCATGGTGCTGCCGACCACCTTCATCGCGCCGCCGGTGGCGTGCCGCACCAGGCCGGCACGCCGTGCCATCCAGGCCAGGCCCAGGATCAGCGCGATGATGGCAAACAGCCCCAGCCCGGCCTGCGCCAGGCTGGCCGCGCCGCCGATGGCGGGCGCCTGCGTGCCTTCGGCGGCGGTTGCGGCGCAGGGAAGCGCGGCAAGCGCAGCCAGCAGGGCGCGGGTTGCAGCTGTCATTTGTTCAGCTTCCGGATGCGTTCGGACGGCGTGATGATGTCGGTCAGGCGGATGCCGAACTTGTCGTTGACCACCACCACTTCGCCTTGCGCGATCAGGTAGCCGTTGACCAGCACGTCCATCGGCTCGCCGGCCAGGCCGTCGAGTTCTACCACCGAGCCCTGCGCCAGCTGCAGCAGGTTCTTGATCGGCACCTTGGTGCGGCCCAGTTCCACGGTCAGTTGCACCGGGATATCGAGGATCATCTCGATATCGTTGCGGAAGCCGCTCGGCGCTTCCTTGGCCAGCGGCGGGAAGACCGTGGCCGCCGCCGGCGTGGCGGCGGGCGCGGCAGCGGCGGGGATCTCGGCGGAAGTGGCGCTGGTCTGCTCGGCCAGCGCGCTGGCCCAGTCGTCCATCGGGTCGACCGGCTTGTCCTCGATGCCGTCAGTCATAATCGGTGTCCTCGGTATCCAGGTGGGAATCGCCGTCCTGGTGATTGATCATTCGTTCTACCCGCAGCGCGTACTGGCCGTTCATGGTGCCGAAGCCGCATTGCATCACGGGCACGCCGTCCACCTTGCCGAACACCTTCTCGGGCAGCTCGATCGGCAGCACGTCGCCGGCGCGCATCGCCAGCACTTCGGCGACGGTGCTCTGCAGGTGCGCGAATTCGGCCACCAGCTCGACCTCGGCCGCGCGCAGCTGCGTGGACAGCTGCGTGACCCAGCCCTTGTCGACCTCTTTCTCGTCCTGCAGCGGATTCATCAGCAGGTCCTTGAGGGGCTCGATCATCGCGTACGGCAGGCATACGTGCAGCTGCCCGCCGACGGCGCCCAGCTCGATGTGGAAGGCGGTGGTCACCACGGCCTCGTTGTGCGTGGCGACGTTGGCAAACTTGGGGTGCATCTCCGAGCGGATGTACTCGGTCTCGATCGGATGCACGGTGCGCCAGGCATTGCCGTAGCTGGTCAGCGTCAGCTCCAGCATGCGCTGGATGATGCGTTGCTCGGTCTGGGTAAAGTCGCGCCCTTCCACGCGGGTGTGGAAGCGGCCGTCGCCGCCGAACAGGTTGTCGACCACCAGGAAGACCAGGTTGGGGTCGTAGACGAACAGCGCGGTGCCGCGCAGCGGCTTCAGGTGGACCAGGTTGAGGTTGGTCGGCATCGGCAGGTTGCGCGCGAAATCGCCGAACTTCTCGATCCTGACGCTGCCCACGGAGATGTCCGCGCCGCGGCGGATGAAGTTGAACAGCGCCGTGCGCAGCGAGCGCGCAAAGCGCTCGTTGATGATTTCCAGCGTATGCAGGCGGCCGCGGATGATGCGTTCCTGCGTCGCCAGGTTGTAGGGGCGTACCCCGCCCTCGTCGGGCGCAGTCTCGCTGGCCTTGGGCGTATCGGCCTCGCCGGATACGCCCTTGAGCAGCTCGTCTACCTCGTCTTGCGAGAGGAACTTGTCGTAGGCCATCTAGTGTCCTGCCCCTTGTGCGGCGTTATGGATGAAACGTGCTGCCCTGGCTTCTCGCTTACTGCACCACGAACGAGGTGAACAGCACGTCCAGCACGTGTTGCGCCGGCAGGCCGCTGGCAAACGGCTTGCTGATGGTGTCGCGGATGTCGTCGGCCAGCTTGCGCTTGCCGTCGACGGTGGCCAGCTCGGCCGGCTGCCGCGCGGACAGCAACAGCAGGATGCGGCTGCGTGCTTCGGGCAGGTACTGGGCCAGGCGCGCCTGGGTGGCGGCGTCAGCCACCTTCAGCGACAGCCCGGTGTGCAGGAAGCGGTCGCCGTCCTCGCTGCGCAGGTTGACGGTGAACGCGTCCAGCGGCACGAAGATCGGCGGCGGAATGACCGGAGCGGCGGGCGCTGCGGGCGCCGCCGGCTGGCGGTTGCTCAGCACGCTGCCCAGCACGAAGCCTCCGGCACCCAGTGCCACAACCAGCACGCCGGCGCCGATCAGCAGCAGCCGGCCGCGCTTGCCTGTGTTGCCAGTCCGGGGAGGGGAAGCCGTGTTCGCCATGAGAAGCCTGTATCGGAATGCCTGCCATTCTTCCGGAATCGCAGGCCAGCAAAGGGCCGAAAAAAAGGGGGAAACCCTTTCAGCTTGGCCATTTGAGCGGAAAGGGAGCAGGCACGGCTACGCGAGCGGGCGCCTTTGTGTTGCGCGCCTGCAGGCTGGTTAACGCAGCTTGGTCGGGGAACTTGAGGGCGGCGGGGCAGGGGACGGCGCGATGACGCGCAACATCGCCGGTCGGGGTGGACGCTATGGCCGGCCCTGCGGCGGCTGGCCGGCGCGCTGTCTTGCGCATTCCCTACTACGCTACTCGGGTAGCCGTCCATGCAAAACAACAACTCATCCATTCTCCAAGTCATTGTTTGATATGGGATTTTGTTTCAACACTCTTATATAAGATATAAGACATTTGACCCAGGAGCCGCTTCGGACTACAATCGCGACGTACCGAGTCTTTCTAAACCTAATTACTCAGCAGGTTCCCATGCTTGAAAACTATCGCGCACATGTGGCCGAGCGCGCCGCGCTTGGCATCCCCCCTCTGCCCCTGACCGCCAAGCAGACGGCCGAGCTGATCGAACTGCTGAAGAACCCGCCCGCCGGCGAAGAACAGAACCTGGTTGAGCTGATCTCCAACCGCGTTCCCGCCGGCGTCGACGACGCCGCCAAGGTCAAGGCCTCGTACCTGGCCGCCGTGGCGCTGGGCAAGGAACAGTGCGCGCTGATCTCGCGTGCCAAGGCCACCGAGCTGCTGGGCACCATGCTGGGCGGCTACAACATCTCGCCGCTGATCGAGCTGCTGGACGACGCCGAAGTCGGCACCGTCGCCGCCGACGCGCTGAAGAAGACCCTGCTGATGTTCGACGCCTTCCACGACGTGAAGGAGAAGGCCGACAAGGGCAACGCCAATGCCCGCGCCGTGCTGCAAAGCTGGGCTGATGCCGAGTGGTTCACCAGCCGTCCGGAAGTGCCGCAAAGCCTGACCATCACCGTGTTCAAGGTGCCCGGCGAAACCAACACCGACGACCTGTCGCCGGCGCCGGACGCCACCACCCGCCCGGACATCCCGATGCACGCGCTGGCGATGCTGAAGAACAAGCGCGAGGGCGCGGCGTTCCAGCCGGAAGAAGACGGCAAGCGCGGCCCGATCAAGTTCATCGAATCGCTGAAGGAAAAGGGCCACCTGGTCGCCTACGTGGGCGACGTGGTCGGTACCGGTTCCTCGCGCAAGTCCGCCACCAACTCGGTGCTGTGGTTCACCGGCGAAGACATCCCGTTCATCCCGAACAAGCGCTTCGGCGGCGTGTGCCTGGGCAACAAGATTGCCCCGATCTTCTACAACACCATGGAAGACGCCGGCGCGCTGCCGATCGAGCTGGACGTGTCGCAGATGGAAATGGGCGACGTGGTCGAACTGCGCCCGTACGAAGGCAAGGCCCTGAAGAACGGCGCCGTGATCGCCGAGTTCAAGGTCAAGTCCGACGTGCTGTTCGACGAAGTCCGCGCCGGCGGCCGCATTCCGCTCATCGTCGGCCGTGGCCTGACCGCCAAGGCGCGCGAGGCGCTGGGCCTGGCCCCGTCGACGCTGTTCCGCCTGCCGCAGAACCCGGCCGATACCGGCAAGGGCTTCACGCTGGCCCAGAAGATGGTCGGCCGCGCCTGTGGCCTGGCCGAAGGCAAGGGCATCCGCCCGGGCACGTACTGCGAACCGAAGATGACTTCGGTGGGCTCGCAGGACACCACCGGCCCGATGACCCGCGACGAGCTGAAGGACCTGGCTTGCCTGGGCTTCTCGGCCGACCTGGTGATGCAGTCGTTCTGCCACACCGCCGCCTATCCGAAGCCGGTCGACGTCAAGACGCACCACACCCTGCCCGAGTTCATCAGCACCCGCGGCGGCATCTCGCTGCGCCCGGGCGACGGCGTGATCCACTCGTGGCTGAACCGCATGCTGCTGCCCGACACCGTCGGCACCGGCGGCGACTCGCACACCCGTTTCCCGATCGGCATCAGCTTCCCGGCCGGTTCGGGCCTGGTCGCCTTTGCCGCCGCCACCGGCGTGATGCCGCTGGACATGCCGGAATCGGTGCTGGTGCGCTTCAAGGGCCAGATGCAGCCGGGCGTGACCCTGCGCGACCTGGTCAACGCGATCCCGCTGTACGCGATCAAGCAAGGCCTGCTGACCGTGGCCAAGCAAGGCAAGAAGAACATCTTCTCGGGCCGCATCCTGGAAATCGAAGGCCTGCCTGACCTGAAGGTCGAGCAAGCGTTCGAGCTGTCGGATGCGTCGGCAGAGCGTTCGGCCGCCGGTTGCACGGTGCGCCTGAACAAGGACCCGATCATCGAATACATCAACAGCAACATCACGCTGCTGAAGTGGATGATCGCCCAGGGCTATCAAGACCCGCGCAGCCTGCAGCGCCGCATCAAGGCCATGGAAGCATGGCTGGCCGATCCGAAGCTGCTGGAGCCGGACGCCGACGCCGAATACGCCGCCGTGATCGAGATCGACCTGGCCGACGTGCATGAGCCGATCGTGGCCTGCCCGAACGACCCGGACGACGTCAAGACCCTGTCCGACGTGGCCGGCGCCAAGATCGACGAAGTCTTCATCGGTTCGTGCATGACCAACATCGGCCACTTCCGCGCAGCGTCCAAGCTGCTGGAAGGCAAGCGCGACATCCCGGTCAAGCTGTGGGTGGCCCCGCCGACCAAGATGGACCAGAAGCAGCTGACTGAGGAAGGCCACTACGGCGTGTTCGGCACCGCCGGTGCCCGCACCGAAATGCCGGGTTGCTCGCTGTGCATGGGCAACCAGGCACAGGTGCGCGAAGGCGCGACGGTGATGTCGACCAGCACCCGCAACTTCCCGAACCGCCTGGGCAAGAACACCAACGTGTAC
The DNA here is from genome assembly GCF_014191175.1 of Cupriavidus alkaliphilus. Lineage (NCBI taxonomy): Bacteria > Pseudomonadati > Pseudomonadota > Betaproteobacteria > Burkholderiales > Burkholderiaceae > Cupriavidus > Cupriavidus alkaliphilus. The sequence continues at coordinate 303,619 of NZ_JACHWE010000005.1, forward strand.
CTGGGTTCCGCCGAACTGGCGGCAATCTGCTCGCGCCTGGGCCGCATCCCGACCAAGGACGAGTACATGGCCGATATTGGCGTCATCAACCAGAATGGCGACAAGATCTACAAGTACATGAACTTCGACCAGATCGAGGACTTCAAGGAAGTGGCCGACGGCGTGACGGTGTAAGCTGCCGCAGCAAGCTGGCATGAGAAAGGGGCCCCGCGGGGCCCCTTTTGTTTTGCAAGGCCCTGCAGGTCCGGGTGCCCAGCAAGCGCGGCGACACCGGTTTATGATCGGGCTCTTTCGTTGTGCGGCAGCTTCCCCATGGCGTGGAAGTGCCCGAACCAGGAGCCTGTGTGCCCGATCTGTCCGCTTTCCCCATCACCCGCAAATGGCCGGCGCAGCATCCCGACCGCATCCAGCTCTATTCGCTGCCCACGCCCAACGGCGTCAAGGTGTCGATCATGCTGGAAGAGACCGGCCTGCCGTACGAGCCGCACCTGGTGCGCTTTGACACCGACGACCAGCTGTCGCCGGAATTCCTGTCGCTGAACCCGAACAACAAGATCCCGGCCATCCTCGACCCGCAGGGTCCGGGCGGCAAGCCGCTGGCGCTGTTCGAGTCGGGCGCGATCCTGCTGTACCTGGCCGACAAGTCGGGCAAGCTGATTCCCGCCGATCCGGCGCTTCGCTACGAGACCATCCAGTGGGTGATGTTCCAGATGGGCGGCATCGGCCCGATGTTCGGCCAGCTGGGCTTCTTCCACAAGTTTGTCGGCAAGGACTATGAGGACAAGCGCCCGCGCGACCGCTACGTGGCGGAGAGCCGGCGCCTGCTCAAGGTGCTCGAGCAGCGCCTGGAAGGCCGCGCCTGGATCATGGGCGACGAGTACACCATTGCCGACATCGCGACCTTTCCGTGGGTGCGCAACCTGGTTGGCTTCTACGAGGCTGGCGACCTGGTCGGCTTCAAGGACCTCGTCAATGTGCGGCGCGTGCTGGATGCCTTCGTGCAGCGTCCGGCGGTGGTGAAGGGGCTGGATACGCCGCATCGGGGCTGAGCGCGCCGGGGCACGGTGCCGCGCCGGGGTCGGGCATCGTCCTACACGGTGCCTTCCGCGGCGCCTACAGAGCGCCGGTCGCTCTACGTCCTATAGTCCAGGCACAGGCGCGCGGCCCTGCGTGGCCTGAGGAGCCCGGACCATGCCGATGCCGACCCCCTTGCGCTTGTTGCGCACCGCCATGCTGGCGGGCGCCGTGCCCGTGATCGCCACGCTCGCCGCCTGCGGCGAATCCGCCAAGCTGCCCTCCGAAGCCGGCTTCGGACCCACGCCGCAGCTGCCGCCGCCCCACGAGACTGCCATCCCCACCGTCAAGATCGCGCCGGCCATCGGCTGGGCCCCGGGCCAGCGCCCGGTGCCGGCCGAAGGCATGGCGGTGACGGCCTTCGCCGACAAGCTCGACCATCCGCGCTGGGTTTATGTGCTGCCCAATGGGGACGTGCTGGTGGCCGAGAGCAACGCGCCGCCCAAGCCCGACGACGGCAAGGGCCTCAAGGGCTGGATCATGAAGATGGTGATGAAGCGCGCCGGGGCCGGCACGCCCAGCGCCAACCGCATCACGCTGCTGCGCGACAGCAACGGCGACGGCGTCGCCGACCAGTGCTCGGTGTTCCTGAAGGATGTGAATTCGCCCTTCGGCATGGCGCTGGTCGGCAATGACTTCTACGTCGCCGCCACCGACGCGCTGCTGCGCTTCCCCTACCAGCCGGGCCAGACCGAAATCTCCGCCGCGCCGCAGAAGGTGGTCGACCTGCCCGGCGGTCCGCTCAACCATCACTGGACCAAGAGCCTGATCGCCAGCCGCGATGGCAGCAAGCTGTACGTGACCGTGGGCTCGAACAGCAACGTGGGCGAGAACGGCATGGACAAGGAAGTCGGCCGCGCCGCGATCTGGGAGGTCGACCGCAGGACTGGCTCGCACCGCATCTTTGCCAGCGGCTTGCGCAACCCCAATGGCATGGCGTGGGAGCCGGTCACCGGCATGCTGTGGACCGCCGTCAACGAGCGCGACGAGATCGGCAGCGACCTGGTGCCGGACTACATCACCTCGGTGCGCGACGGCGGCTTCTACGGCTGGCCCTACAGCTACTACGGCCAGCATGTGGACCAGCGCGTGAAGCCGCCGGCACCGGACCTGGTGGCCAGGGCCATCGCGCCCGACTATGCCGTGGGCGCGCACACCGCCGCGCTCGGCCTGGCCGCGGCCGGCGGCAACAGCCTGCCGGCGCGCTTCAGCGAGGGCATGTTCGTCGGCCTGCATGGTTCGTGGAACCGGCGCCCGCTGGCTGGCTACAAGGTGATCTTCGTACCGTTCAGCCAGGGCCGGCCGCAGGGCGCACCGTTCGACGTGCTGACCGGGTTTGTCGACGACGACGGCAAGGCGCGCGGGCGACCGGTGGGCGTGGCGATCGACAAGCGCGGCGGCTTGCTGGTGGCCGACGATGTCGGCAATACGGTCTGGCGGGTCAGCGGCGCAAGATGAGGCCGCTTGAGCGGGGGCAGGCGGTCGCAGCCTGCCTGATTGCCGCCGGCGTGGCCACACCGCGCTTCGCCTGAACGGGTGAAGCGCCACGCAAGGGTGCTTGCCTGAGCGCCTGGCCACTGTCTGTGCGCGGCGCTGTCTATACTTGGCTTGACCGGGTTCTCAGGACGCATCTGCGCTGCGTCCGCACACCAACATCACCAATACACGCCCGCCCGTCTGGACATCGACGCCGAGGAGTAGGCATGGACCACACCGCAGATTCGTTTCGCGCCTTCGAACTGGCTGGCTGGGAAGACCCGGAAGTCGTCAGCCGGTACCAGGAGCATCTGTCGCACGTGACCCGGCAATCGGTCGAGGCCCTGCTGGACGCCGCGCATGTGGCCGGCGGGCAGCGCGTGCTCGATGTCGCGTCCGGCTCCGGCTACGTCGCGGCGGGGGCGGTGCAGCGCGGGGCCGAGTCGGTCGGCATCGATTTCGCGCTGGCGCAAGTGCAACTGGCGCGCAAGCTGCATCCCGAAGTCCAGTACGAGCAGGCCGACGCGCAGGCGCTGCCATTCGGCGACGCCAGCTTCGACGCCGTGGTCAACGGCTTTGGCCTGTGCCATATGTCCGATCCGGACGCGGCGCTGGCCGAGGCCTTCCGCGTACTGCGCCCGGGCGGGCGCATCGCCTTCACGGTATGGGATACGCCCGAGCGCGCGGTCGGCTTCGGCGCGGTCTATGCTGCGATCCGCGCCTATGGGTCGATGGATGTCGATATCCCGGTCGGGCCGAATTTCTTCCTGTTCAGCGATCCCGGCCATTGCCGCAGCGCCTTGCAGCAGGCCGGCTTTGTCATGCCGACCTGCCGCAGCGTGCCGCAGGTCTGGCGCTTCTCCACGCCCGACCAGCTGTTCGATGCGCTGGCCCAGGGCACCGTGCGGGCCGCCGCCACGCTGCGCGCCCAGACCCCCAAGGCCCGCGACGAAATCCGCGCCGTGCTGCGCGGCACGGTTGCCGGCTATATGCGTGGCAGCGGCTTCGAGGTGCCGATGCCGGCGGTGCTGGCGGCGGCGGTCAAGCCCTGAGCCAAGGATGTTGGACGCCGGCCGACACCTGTGGGGCTAGCGTCGGCCCGGTCCCACCACTCCACGCCCGGAAAGTGCCGCAATCCTCTCCGTAGCCGCTGTTAGCCGGTGGCACGGTCATTGCGCAATGGACAGCGAGCGCGGCGCCGCGGCTCGTTGTGCCACCTGCCAGCAATGGCTTCCCGGAGAGTCCCGATGAATACCCGATCCCCATGCCAGAACGGGCAGGCCGCGTCGCGCCCGTCCGCCATCCGACACCGTTCGCGCCAGGCCATGGTGCTGCTGCGCGTGCTGGGCTTATGCCTTAACAGCGTCGCCTGCGCGCAGTCCGAGGCGCCGCAGGCCGCCACGGCGCCCGCCGTGCAGGCCGTGACCCCGGAGCGCAAGTTTGCGCCCGGCTACCTCGAGGCCGCCGCAACCGGCTATGACAATGGCCTGGCGTGGCAGGAGCCGGAAGGCATCGTGCCGCTGCGGCCGCCTCGCGAGGCGCGCAGCGTGCCGGTGGCGCCGGTGGCGGACGCCGTGCCGGTTGCCATGCCGGCGAGGGGGCGGGCACAGCCGGAGCGCTGAGCAAACGTTCCGTAAGCGCGCGCCGCCGCCGCACTGAGTGGCAACACCGGCACGCGCGCGATCAGCGCCTGCAAGGCGCGCCGTGCACGCTGCGGATCTCGTCTGTAGGTCCCGATTCTTAATTTGGGGTGCTTGCCTACAATACGCCACATCGCCATGCAACCTTCACCGCCATGGACATCGAACTCGCCCGCACCTTCCTGCAAGTCGTGCGCGACGGCAGCCTGCTGGCCGCCGCCGACAAGCTGCATGTCACCCAGACCGCCGTTACTGCGCGCATCAAGAGCCTGGAGGCGCAGCTGAACTGCCGGCTGTTCGAGCGCAACAAGGCCGGGGCACGCTTGACGCCGGACGGGCAGCGCTTTCTGGGCTACGCCAGCCAGCTGGTGCAGACCTGGGAGGCGGCGTGCCGCGAGCTGCCGTTGCCGACGGGGCTGGCCAGCCTGTTCCGCTATGGCACCGAGATCAGCCTGGGCAATCCGCTGGTGCTGCTATGGGCGACGCGCCTGCGCCAGCGCATGCCGGCGCAGGCGGTGCGGGCGGAAGTGGGCGAGGGGGCGGAGTTGCAGCGCAGGCTGCAGTCGGGCGCGCTCGATGCCGCGCTGGTGTACCAGCCGGAATACGCGCCCGGCATGCACGTGGAAGCGCTGATGGAAGAGAAGCTGGTGCTGATCCGCTCGACGCAGCGCGACGGCGGCTATGTCTATGTCGACTGGGGCCCGGAGTTCCGCCGCCAGCATGACAGCGCGTTGCCGGAGCATGCGCGCGCGTCGCTGTACTTCAACCTGGGGCCGCTGGCGTTGCAGTACATCCTGCAGTACGGCGGCAGCGGCTATTTCCGTACGCGCGTAGTGCAGAGCTACCTGGACAGCGGGGCCCTGGCGCGCGTAGAAGGGGCGTCGGAGTTCTCGTACCCGGTCTACCTGGTTCATCCCCAGTTGGCAGGCAGCACGGCCTTGCATGACGCAGTCCGGACGCTCCACGACATTGTGCGTGAAGAATCCGACTGGTCGCAGCGCTGGGATTTTCCGGTCTGAAAGGGCGTCTGGCCCTAGGTCTTGATATGGACCGGCATCAGCCTTGCCGTGCGCGCAGCGGGCAGCGCCGGTGGCCGGCGCAAGCGCCTGCGCGGTCCGCCACGCCGGTCAGGCGCCGCGCCCAGGTCGGCATACCTGCCATGCCGCTGCGCCTGCGCAAACACCGGTTCGGGCACGGAGCTGCCGATCAGAGAGGTGACGGCGACACCGACGGCCATCAGGCCGAGCACCAGGCCGATCCAGAGGGCGATTTCCCATAAGGCGACTTCCATTTCCTGCTCCCCGTTGATTCATCGCTGTATCCAGTATCGACGCAAACGGGTGGGAGGGATTAATGAAAGTTATCTTCCGTTCATATCAATATTTTTGCAGTGAACGGCGAGCGACGGCGAAAGTCGCTCGTTACTGCCTACAGCACGCGTTGTTCGCGCAGCGCTGCGATGTCTGCCGGAGTCAGACCCAGCGCGCCATAGACTTCGCGGTTGTGCTCGCCGACTCCCGGTCCGCTGCGGGGCGGCGCTGGCTGGTAGCCAGAGAAGCGCGGCACCGTGCATGGCGCGGGAATGCTCCCCAGTTCAGGGTCGGGCAAGCGCACGATGGCGCCGCGCGCCTGGAAGTGCGGATCGTCCACGATGTCGGCGATGGTGAAGATCTTGCTGAACGGAATCTCGCTGGCCGCCAGCGCGCGCGCCACCTCGTCATAAGTGTTGGCGGCAAACCAGCCGGCGATGGCGTCGTCGAGCGCTTCGAGGTTGCGAGTGCGGTCCGGGTTGGTGCCGAAGCGCGGTTCGTCGGCCATCTGCGGCTGGCCGATGGCCTGGCACAGGCGGCGGAAGATCGGGTCGGACGAGGCCACCAGCGACACCCACTGGCCGTCGGCTGTCGCGTACATATTGGAGGGCGCGGTGTAGGTGGCGCGGTTGCCGGCGCGCTGGCGCACCACGCCGAGCTGTTCGTACTCCACCGCCAAAGGCTCAAGCAGGCGGAACAGCGCTTCGGTCGCGGACAGGTCGATTTCGCGGCCGGGCATGTCCGCGCAGCCGGGGCGGCGGCGCTCCGCCATGGCGCTGGCGATGGCAAAGGCGCCGAACAGGCCCGCCACCATGTCGCCTACCGGGTAGTTCATGTGCAGCGGCGAACCCGCCGGCTCGCCCGCCAGGTTGGTAAAGCCGCTCATGGCTTCGAAGATGCGCGCGAAGCCCGCGCGGGCGGCATACGGCCCGGTCTGGCCGAAGCCGGTCAGGCGCAGCACCGTCAGGCGAGGATTCACGGCATGAAGGGTGGCAAGGTCCAGGCCCCAGCGCTCCAGCGTGCCGGTGCGGAAGTTCTCCACCAGCACATCGAACTCCGGCAGCATCTTCAGGAACAGCTCGCGCCCGGCCGGCTTGCGCACGTCGAGCGTGATGCCTCGCTTGCCGCGGTTGGTCACCTTCCAGTAGAGCGAAAGCTCGCCCTTGACCGGCGCCAGGCCGCGTAGCGGATCGGTGCCGTCGGGGAGTTCCAGCTTGACCACGTCTGCGCCCATGTCGGCGCACAGCGTGCTGGAGAACGGCGCTGCCACCACCGTGGCCATGTCGAGGATGCGGATGCCGGCAAGCGGGCTGTGCCGGCTGTCGTGCGCGGCGGAATTGGCGTGGGTCATGCGAAATCTCTTGCAGGGGAGGGGTGGCGGGCGCGGGCGCGGCTCAGGGCCGCATGCCGTGCTGGAAAATGCGGCGCGCCAGCGTGGCGCGATGCAGTTCAGAAGCGCCGTCGTAGATGCGGAACGGCCGCAGTTCGCGCTGGATCATCGACACCGGCGTGTCGTCGGAAATGCCCAGCGCGCCCATGATCTGCACGGCGCGGTCGGCGACGCGCCAGACCGCTTCGGACACGAAGATCTTGGTCATGGCCGAATCATGCTTGACCGATTCGCCCGCATCCATGCGGCGGGCGCAGTCGCGCACCATCAGCCGGCTGGCATGCAGGTCGATATGGGAGTCCGCCACCATCGCCTGCACCTGCTGCAGGTCGGCCAGGCGCTGGCCGAACGATTCGCGGCGCGCGGCATATTGCTGTGCGATCTCCATGGCGCGCGAGGCCCGCCCGACGAAGCGCATGCAGTGCGACAACCGCGCGGGCTCAAGCCGGGCCTGGGCGTAGACAAAGCCCTGGCCGGGCTCGCCCAGCACGGCATCGTCGCCGACCACGCAGTGCTCCAGCACGATCTCGCCGTGGCCGCCAATCTGGTAGCCGTCCATGCCGGCGATATTGCGCACCAGCCGGTAGCCGGGATTGCCGGCGTCGACCAGGAACATGGTGGCGCCATCGCCGGTGCGCGCCAGCACGATGGCAAAGTCCGCACCCACCGCGCCGCTGATGAACCATTTGTGACCGTTGATGACCCATTTGCCGGGCTGGCCCGGCAGGCGCTCGGCCCTGGTGCGCAACATGGCAGGATCGGAGCCGGCGCCGGGTGCCGGCTCGGTCATGGCAAAGCATGAGCGGACCTCGCCGCGCACCAGCGGCATCAGATACTGCTCACGCTGCGCCGGCGTGCCGTTGCGCAGCAGGTTGACCATATTGGGCTGGTCCGGCGGCGCGCAGTTGAGCGCGGGCGCACCCAGGAAGCTGCGCCCGGCTTCCTCCAGGATCTCGGCGCGCTCCAGCCAGCCGAGGCCGAGCCCGCCTACCTCCGGCGGCAGGTGCGGGGCATAGATGCCTGCCTCGCGGGCCAGCGCCTGCAGTTCGCGCGTCACGGCATCGAGGCGCGCGACATCGTGGGCAAGCGCCGGGTCTTCGCGAGGGATGGCGTGCTGTTCGACAAAGGCGCGCACGGCTTCGCGCAGTTCGGTCAGGCTCTTGTGCATGGTCGGGCTCGGTTGGTCGCTGGTCAGTCCAGCCTGGTATTGGTCGACTTGACCAGCGCGGCCCACCAGCTCGCATCCGTGCGGATCTGCTGCGCGAACTGCTCGGGCGTGCTGCCGACGGGCTCGGCGCCAAGGTCGATCAGGCGCTTGCGCATCTGCGGCCTGGCCACGATCTTTACGGTGGCCGCGTTCAGTTTGTCGATCACTGCGCGCGGCGTGCCGGCCGGCACCATCAGGCCCTTCCAGGCGGTGATGACGTAACCCTTGAGGCCGGCTTCCTCGGCAGTCGGCAGATCGGGCGTAGCCGAGGCGCGCTTGTCGCCGGTCACGGCCAGCGCGCGCAGCTTGCCCGACTGCACGTGCGGCAACAGCGGCGGCATGTTGTCGATCACCACTGTGATATGCCCGGCGATCAGGTCTGCCACGGCGGGGCCGGTGCCCTTGTAGGGCACGTGCTGCAGCGTGAGGCCCGCGGTCTGGTTGAGCAGCTCGCCCGCCAGCTGCGCCGGCGTACCGTTGCCAGCCGAGCCAAATGTCAGCTGGCCCGGGCGCGCCTTGGCGTAGGCGATGAACTCCTTCACGTTGTGCACCGGCAGCGCGGCGTTGACCGCGATCAGGTTGGGCTCGCGCGCAATCAGGGTGACCGGCGCCAGGTCGCGCACGGGGTTGTACGGCATCTTCGGGTACAGGCTGGGATTGATGACCGTGGGGCCGGCCGCCGCCACCAGGACGGTGTAGCCGTCGGGCGCGGCGCGGGCGACGGCCTCGCCGCCGATATTGCCGCCCGCTCCTGGCTTGTTCTCCACGATCACGGTCTGGCCGAGTTCTTCGCGCAGCTGGTCCGCCAGCAGGCGCGCCAGGGTGTCGGTGGAGCCGCCGGGCGTGAATGGCACCACCAGCCGGATCACCTTGCTGGGATAGGGCGCCTGGGCGCCGGCGGTCTGTGCGTGGAATGCCAGGCCCAGCAACAAGGGGGCGGCGGCAAGGATGGACTTCAGCATGATGGTCTCCGGTTGCCCGCACTGGTGGCGGGCTTCTTCATGTGAGGGCAGTGCGGGGCGCCGCTCAGTGCGCAGCCGCCAGCGCCAGCGTGCGCTTGGCGATATTGAGCTGGTGGATCTGGCTGGTGCCCTCGTACAGACGGAACAGGCGCACGTCGCGATAGAAGCGCTCGATGCCGAAGTCGGCGATGTAGCCGTAGCCGCCGAACATCTGCACGCAGCGGTCGGCCACGCGGCCGCACATTTCGGAGGCGAAGTACTTGCAGATCGACGCCTGCATCGTCACGTCCTCGCCGCGGTCGCGCTGGCGGGCGGTTTCCAGGATCAGCGCGCGCGCGGCGTGGATATCGGTCTGGCAGTCGGCGATCATCGCCTGCACCAGCTGGAAGTCGGACAGCGCCTGGCCGAACTGCCTGCGCCCCGACACGAAGCGCACGGCTTCGTCCAGCATGCGGATGGCCGGGCCCGTGCACAGCGCCGCCAGGTGGATGCGCTGCTTGTTGAGCACCTTCATCGCGGTGCGGAAGCCCTGCCCTTCCTCGCCGCCGATCAGATTGGCGGCCGGCACGCAGCAATCATTGAAGTGCACTTCCGAGACCGGCGACCCGGCCTGGCCCATCTTCTGGTACGGCTCGCCGGTTGACAGGCCAGGCGTGCCGCGTTCGACGATGAACGCCGAGATGCCGGCGGCGCCGGCGCGCGCGGGATCGGTGCGTGCCATCACCGTGAACAGGCCCGCGATGGGGGCGTTGGTGATAAAGCACTTGGTGCCGTTCAGCACATAGTGGTCCCCTTCAAGCCGCGCGGAAGTCGTCAGCGCAGTGGCGTCCGACCCCGCTTCCGGTTCGGTCAGCGCAAAGGCGCCGGTCAGCTCGCCGCTGGCCAGCAGCGGCAAGTAGCGCTGCTTCTGTGCCGCGGTGCCGTCCGCCACCAGCGCCTCGGAGCCGATGCCGGTGTTGGTGCCCACGCGTGCGCGGAAGGCCACCGAGCACTGCGACAGTTCGATCGCGGCCAGCACCAGCTCTTCGGTGGTCAGGCCGGCGCCGCCGTAGGCCTCGGGGATCGAGTAGCCGAACATGCCTTGCGCGGCCATCTCGTCCACCAGCGCGCCCGGCACCTCGTCACGCGCGGCGACTTCGGCCTCGCGCGGCACCAGCCGTTCGCGCACGAAACGCCGCAGTCCGGCCAGGAAGATATCGAATCCCTCGGGGTGCCTGATCATCTGTCTCGCTCTGTCTGGTTGTCTTTCAGTACGAAGCCAGCGTAGCAAAGACGGTCCGAATGCCGCACTGATGTTTTGCTATCTTGAACATGAAGCGGATTTAGCGGTGCAGGAATGGGTAAGATGGAGGTCATTGTCCCCATGCCGTCGCCGGCTTTCCATGTCCTCGCGCCTGCACCACCCCGACCCCGCCTTCGCCACCACGCTGGCCCATGGGCTGGCCCTGCTGCAATGCTTCCGGGTCGGCGAGCCGGTGCTCAGCAACAAGGAACTGGCCGAGCGCACCGGCCTGTCCAGGGCCACCATCAGCCGCCTTACCTATACGCTGGCGGCGCAGGGACTGCTGCTCTATGACACCCGCTTGCGGCGCTACCGGCTGGGCTCCACCGCGCTCTCGCTGGGTTACCCGCTGCTGGCCAGCCTGCGCGTGCGCCAGCTGGCGCGGCCGTGGATGAAGCAGCTGGCGGACCAGTTGGGCGGGTCGGTGTCGCTGGGCATGCGCGACCGCCTGCGGATGGTGTACGTGGAAACCAGCCGGGGCCACGACGCCATTGCGTTCCGGCCTGACATCGGGGCCTCGCTGCCGATGCTGGCGACGGCCATGGGCCGGGCGTGGCTGGCCCAGGCACCGGCCACCGAGCGCGAACCGGTGCTGGCCGCCTTGCGCGAACACGAACCGGTGTTCTGGCAGCAGCATGCCGGCGCCCTGCAAGCGGCGTTCGAAGACCTTGCCACACTGGGCTTTTGCCGCTCGCGCGGCGACTGGCAGCAGGACGTGCATGCGGTGGCGGTGCCGATGCGCACCGTGACCGACGGGGAGATCCTGGTCTTCAATTGCGGCGTGCCGGCGGTGCGCATGACGCCGCGCAAGCTCGAGCGCGAGATGGGGCCGAAGCTGTTGCGGCTGGTCGCGCGCATCGAAGCCGCGCTGGCCGGAGCCTGACCATGCATCCCGGCAACGACGCGGCCCCGGAGAAGGACCGGCAGTTCGCCAGCACCCTGGCTCACGGCATCCAGATCCTGCTGGCGTTCCGCGCCGGCGAAGCGCTGCTGGGCAACAAGGATTTCGTGCAGCGCACCGGCTTGTCGAAATCCGCGGTGGCACGCCTGACGCATACGCTGACCGAACTGGGCTACTTGCGGCATGACCGGGCGCTGGGCAAGTACCGGCTTGGCGCACCGGTGCTGGCCACCGGCTATCCGCTGCTGGCCAGCATGCACATCCGCCAGATCGCGCGGCCGCTGATGAAGGAGTTGGCGGATCACGTCGGCGGCGCGGTGTCGCTGGGCGTGCGCGACCGGACCCAGATGCTGTATGTGGAAACCGCGCGCTCCACCGACAACCTGCTGATACCCCCCGATATCGGCGCGGCGCTGCCGATGCTGACCACGGCGATCGGCAAGGCCTGGCTGTGCAGGGCAGAGGCGGTGCAGCGCGAGGCGGTGCTGAACCGGCTGCGGCTGCAGGATCCGGAGGGCTTCGGGCGCGCCGTTGCGCAGCTTGCCGCGGCGCGCGCGAGCCTTGATCAGCGCGGGTATTGCGTCAACCATGCCGAATGGCGGGATGACGTCTTCGGCTTTGCCGTGCCCTTGTGCCGGCTGGTCGACTCCCAGCTGTTCGTGTTCAATTGCGGGGTGCGCGCGCAGCCCGGCAGGTTTGCCGCGCTTGAGAAGCACGTGGCGCCGCGGCTGGTGACACTGGCGCGCAACGTGGAGATGCTGCTGGGCCTGCGCTGAGTATCCTGTCCGCCGCAGAAAATCATCCATTCCGACGAATCTGGGGGGCGCCGCCAGGCAGACACTAGCCTGATCCCACCCAAGAGACACGAGAAAGGAGACCCGCCATGCAACGCCTGATCTTCGAAGCCGAACACGATGCCTTCCGCGAATCCGCCCGCCGCTTCTACCAGCGCGAGGTCGGCCCGCACGGCGAGCGCTGGCGCGAGCAGGGCTGCGTGGACCGCGAGGTGTTCCGCAAGGCCGGCGAGCAGGGCTACCTGCTGATGTGGGCCGACGAGCAATACGGCGGCGCCGGCGTGCAGGACTTCCGCTACGAGCAGATCCTGATCGAGGAAAACGCGCGCCACGGCGACTCCGGCTTCTTCGGCACGCTGCACTCGCGCCTGGTGGCACCCTACATCGGCCGCATCGGCAATGAAGAGCAGCGCCAGCGCCTGCTGCCCGCGGCCGCGCGCGGCGAGTCGATCTTTGCCGTGGCCATGACCGAGCCGCAGACCGGTTCCGACCTGGCCGGCATCCGCACCCGCGCCGAGGACCATGGCGACCACTGGGTACTGAACGGCGCCAAGACCTATATCTCGAACGGCCAGCTGGCCGACGTGGTGGTCGTGGTGGCCCGCACCGACCCGGAGCGCAGCCATGGCCTGACGCTCTTCATCGTCGAGCGCGGCATGCCGGGCTTCGAGCGCGGACGCAAGCTGCGCAAGCTGGGCCTGCACTCGCAGGACACCTCGGAACTGTTCTTCGACAACGTCAAGGTGCCCAAGGCCAACGTGCTGGGCGAGCCCGGCCAGGCCTTCCGCTACCTCACCCGCCATCTGGCCGAGGAGCGCCTGATCGGGGCCTGCGGCTACATGGCGTCGGCGCAGGTGGCGTTCGATATCACGCTGGACTACGTGCGCGAGCGCAAGGCCTTCGGGCGCGCCATCGGCACGTTCCAGAACTCGCGCTTCAAGCTGGCCGAACTGCGCGCGCAGCTGGATGCGCTGCAGACCTTTGTCGACCAGTGCGTGCTGCAACACAATGCCGGCACGCTGACGGTGGAGACCGCGGCGTCGGCCAAGCTGCTGACCTCCGAGCTGCAGGGACGCATGGTCGACGAGGGCGTGCAGCTGCACGGCGGCGCCGGCTATATGGAGGAATACCGCATCTGCCGCATGTATGCCGATGCGCGCATTTCGCGCATCTATGCCGGCAGCAGCGAGATCATGAAGGAGATCATCGGCCGCGGCCTGGGGCTGGATGACCGGGTGAAGGCATAAACGCAGTCACGAATGTTCCGACGGCACGGCCGGCAACGGCCGTGCCGTTTGTCGTTTTTTCCGACGGTTCAGTAAATTCGCGCGGTTAAAGGTTTTTGTCAGGGGAATGAAAGCCGTTTGTAAAACGGTTCGGTTTGAATGCGGGCGGGAGATCGTGTCCCGATGACGTGAACCGCATCTGGGCAGCGGGCGAGGGCGCACCAAGACAGCCACGCCGCGCGACCGCATCGCGGACCATGGCGCAGGATGATGTTCTTGCGCCGCGGTGGAACCGTTCGGCGGGCACGGTCGTTTCGCCGCAGACCGTTTTCGAACCGAGCCCGACTGACCGTGCCTGTTGTCTTATCCCGTATTACAGTAGGTTCCCTGCTGGGTTTGGCGGCCGTGGCGAGCCTGGCCGCCGAACGTCCCGCCGCTCTAGCTTCCTCCGCTGATTCCGCGCAAGTCGCCCCGGCCGATGGCCCTTGCACGCCCCCGCCGGCGGGCGCTGCGCTGACGCTGGCGCAGGCGCGCCTCGACGCATTGCGCTGCAACCGCACCGTCATCGCCGCGCGCCGCGGCGTGGAAGCCAGCCAGGCCGATGTCCAGATTGCGTCGCAGCGTCCCAACCCCGTGCTGAGCCTGGGCGTCGAGAACATCAACCCGCATGCCGGCATCGGCGCGGGCAACCTGCGCAGCAAGACCGTGGATTCCACGGTGCGCGTGGACCAGCTGATCGAGACCGCCAACAAGGGCGGCCTCCGCGTCGACGCCGCGCGCAAGGCCAGCGACGCCGCCGGCGAGTCGATGCAGGCAGTGGTGGCACAACAGGCCGGCATGGTGGAGCAGGCCTTCTTCGATGCCCTGGCCAGCCAGGAACGCGTCGCCGTATTGCGGGAAACGCTGGCGCTGTACGCGCGCACCCGCCAGGCCAGCGAGACGCGCCTCAGGGCCGGCGACGTGGCGCGCGCCGAGGTGACCCGGCTGCAGCTGGATGCGCTGCGCGCGCAGAACGACCTGCGCCAGGCCGTCACCGACCATTACCGCGACAAGGCCCTGCTGGCGCAGGCGATGGGCGTGCCCGGCACGCTCGCCGACAACCGGCTGGTGGCCGACTGGCCGGCGCTCGATGCCGCCGTGCCGCCGCCGGACCCCGATACCCTGCAGCGCCGCCCCGACGTGACCGCGGCCGAGGCGCGCCTGGCCGCCGCCGCGGCAGCGCGTGACCTGGCACGCGCGGGGCGCGTGCCGGATGTGACCATCGGCGCGCAGGCCGAGCACTATCCGGTCTCGCCCGCCAACAGTGGCGGCTCGGGGAACAGCTTTGGCGTGTTCCTGCAGATGCCGCTGCCGGTGCGCCACAGCAACGGCGGCGAGGCACGCCGCGCCGAGGTCGATTACTACGCGGCGCTCGACGACCGCAACCGCGTGATGCTGGAGGCCGGCAACGAGATCGAGCGGCTGCGCAGCCAGCTCGAGAGCGCGCGCCAGTCGCTGCGGCAGATGCGCGACGAGGTGCTGCCCGCCGCGGAAAGCGTCGCCGGCAGCGCGGAGTTCGCCTACCGCAAGGGCGCCACCGGTGTGCTCGATTTGCTCGATGCGCGCCGCGCGCTGCGCCAGACCCGGCTGGACGCGGTGGTCGCGCAGGGCGAATACGCCAAGGCGCTGTCGGCGTACCGCGCCGCGTTGCAGACCTCGACCACCGTTACGCCCACCCAAGCTGCCGGCACCGCCGCGCGCCCCTGAACCGCCGTTGCCGCGATCCCCTCATGAGTTTCCTGTCACCCATGTCTCGTCGCATGTCATCCTCCCGCGCCATTTTGCCGGCACGCGTTGCCGTGCTGTTCGCCATGTCGTTGTGCGCGCTGGCGCTGGCCGCGTGCGGCAGGTCCGACGCCCCGCGGGCCGATGACGATCCCACCGTCAGCGGCAATACCATCCGCTTCCCTGCCAGCGTGAAGACGCTGCCCGGCATCGCCGGCGAAGCCGCGACCACCGGTGGCGAACGCATGCTTAGCCTGCCCGGCCGGCTGGTGTGGAACGAGGACAAGACCGTGCGCGTGGCGACGCCGTTTGCCGGTCGCGTGACCGAGGTGCTGGTGCAGCCGGGCGCCACCGTCAAGGCCGGCCAGCCGCTGGCGGCGCTGACCTCGCCGGATTTCGGCGTGGCCCAGGCCGATGCGCGCAAGGCCGCCGCCGACAGCGCGGTCGCGGCCAAGGCGCTGGCGCGCCAGCGCGAGCTGTACGGTGCCGGCATCATCGCGCAAAAGGAACTGGAGCAGGCCCAGGCCGATGCCGCGCGTGCCGCGGCGGACCTGCAGCGCACCCAGGCGGCGCTCGCCCAATACGGCGCGGGCGCGGCAGGCGCGGGCGGTGTCAACCAGCGCTTTGCGCTGCGCAGCCCGATCGACGGCCTGGTGGTCGAGCGCAACATCAATCTCGGCATGGAGCTGCGCCCCGACCAGCCCCCGGTCGCGCCGCTGTTCCTGGTGACCGATCCGACCACACTGTGGGCGCAGGTCGATGCGGGCGAGGCCGACCTTAGCCTGTTCAAGCCCGGAGTCGAAGTGCAGCTGGCCACCGCCGCCTGGCCCGGCGAAACCTTTGCCGGCACCGTGGTCAAGATTGCCGACTATGTCGACCCGACCGCGCGCAGCATCAAGGTGCGGCTGAACGTGCCCAATCCCGAACGCCGCCTGAAGGCGGAGATGTTCGTCACCGCCAGGCTGCCGGCGGCCTCGTTCCAGGGCATCGCGGTGCCGTCCAAGGCGGTGTTCCTGGCCGACAACCGCAACTACGTGTTCGTGCGCACCGCGCCCAACACCTTCGAACGCCGCCTGGTGCGCGTGGGCGTGACGCTGCCCGGCACCACCGAGCTGCTCGATGGCGTGAAGGACGGCGAGACCGTGGTCAGCGAAGGCAACCTCTACCTGCAGGACATCCTGCGCGATGCCACCGCGGTGAACGCGGCGCGCGCGGCGGAAAAGCACTGAGGACGATCGCCCATGATTTCGCGCATCGTCAGCTTTGCCCTGCACCAGAAGCTGTTCGTCTGGCTGGGCCTGATCCTCTTCGTCGGTGGCGGCATCGCCGCGTTCAAGAACCTGCCGATCGAGGCCTTCCCGGATGTGTCCGACATCCAGGTCAACGTCATCACGCTGTACCCGGGCCGCGCCGCCGAAGAAGTGGAGCGCCAGGTCACGATCCCGATCGAGACCGCGCTGGCGGGCACGCCCAACGCGGTACGGGTGTTCTCGCACACGCAGTTCGGCCTGTCGTTCATGATGGTGACCTTCAACGACCGCGCCACCGACGTGGCCGCGCGCCAGCAGATCCTGGAGCGGCTGCGCAGCGTCGACCTGCCCGACGGCGTGCATCCGGACCTGGCGCCGCTGTCCACAGCGATCGGCGAGATCTACCGCTTCCGGCTGACCGGCAAGGGCTATACGCCGCAGGAACTGCGCACGCTGCAGGACTGGGTGGTCGAGAAGAATTTGCGCCAGGTGCCGGGCGTGGCCGACCTGGTCACCATCGGCGGCACCATCAAGCAGTATGAGGTCAACCCCAACCTGGCGCGCATGCGCGACGCGCGGATCTCGCTGTCGCAGCTGTTCACCGCGCTGCAGCGGGCCAACTCGAATGCCGGCGGCGGCGCGGTGGCGCACGGGCGCCAGCAGTTCCTGCTGCGCTCGCTGGGCAGCTTCCGCACCTCGGCCGATATCGCCAACGTGGTGGTGGCCGAGAACAACGGCACCCCGATCCTGGTCAAGGACATCGCCGAGGTGCGCGTCGGCAGCGCGCCGCCGCAAGGCCTGATGGGCCAGGACGACGAGGACGACATCGTCTCGGGCATCGTGGTGATGCGCAAGGGCGAAAACCCGTCGCTGGTGCTGGATGCGCTGAAACAGAAGATCGCGCTGCTGGACGACCAGATCCTGCCCAAGGGCGTGAAGATCGTGCCGTACTACGACCGCTCCACGCTGATCGACAAGACCCTGCACACGGTGTTCGGCAACCTGGTCGAGGGGGCGCTGCTGGTGATGGCGGTGCTGTACCTGTTCCTGGCCAACGTGCGCGCCGCGGCGATCGTGGCGCTGATCATCCCGCTGGCGCTGCTGTCCACCTTCATCGGCCTGACCTGGGTGGGGATTCCGGCCAACCTGCTGTCGCTGGGGGCGATGGACTTCGGCATCATCGTCGACGGCGCGGTGATCGTGGTCGAGAACATCTTCAGGCGGCTGGGCGAGCTGAAGGCGCAGCAGATCCAGGACAGCCGCGCGCGCCTGCACGCGATCCTGCAGGCCACCACCGAGGTGGGCCGCCCGACCGTGTTCTCGATGGTCATCATCATCGCGGCGCACATCCCGATCTTTACGCTGCAGCGGCACGAGGGCAAGATCTTCGCGCCGATGGCCTACACGGTGACGGGCGCGCTGATCGGTTCGCTGATCCTGTCGCTGACGCTGGTGCCGCTGCTGTGCCACCTGCTGCTGAAGAAGAACATCGCGCACGACGACAACTTCCTGGTGCGCCACTGCAAGCGGCTCTACGCGCCGATGCTGGCCTGGGCGCTCGACCACAAGAAGCTGGTGGTGGGCGCGGCGCTGGGCCTGCTGGTGGTGACCGCGGGCGCCGGCAGGTTTCTCGGCAGCGAGTTCCTGCCCGAGCTGGACGAAGGCTCGATGTGGGTCAGCTTCGACCTGCCGGCATCGGTCTCGATCGACGAGGCGCGCGACCAGGCGCGGCTGCTGCGCAGCGTGATCCGCCGCACGCCGGAGGTCAACACCACCATCTCCAAGGTGGGCCGCCCCGACGACGGCACCGACCCCAAGCTGATCAACACCGTCGAGATCCTGGTCGACCTCAAGCCCGAGAAGCAATGGCGCGCCGGCCTCGACAAGCGCGCCATCATCGGCGAGATCGACCGCAACCTGCGCCGGCTGCCGGGCATCGAGCCCAATTTCTCGCAGCCGGTGCGCGACAACATCCTCGAGAGCATTTCGCAGATCAAGGGCCAGATCGTGATCAAGGTGCAGAGCGACAGCCTGGAGCAGAACAAGAAGGTGGCCGACCAGATCCTGGCCAACGTGCAGTCGGTCAAGGGCGTGATGCGCGCCTTTATCGACCGCGACGGCGAGCTGCCGCAGTACGTGCTGGAATTCGACCGCGCCCAGGCCGCGCGCTACGGCATCAACGTGGCCGACGTGCAGGAGCTGATGGAAACCGCGCTGGCGGGCAAGGCCGCCACCGAGCTGTGGGAGGGCGAGAAGCACTTCAGCGTGGCGGTGCGCCTGAAGCCGTCGGAACGCGCGCTGCCCAACCTGCCCAATATCTTCATGCAGACCGCCGACGGCGCGCAGGTGCCGCTGTCGCAGCTGGTGACCTTCCGCGCCGCCTCCGGCGCGATGAACATCAGCCGCGAGAACGGCCAGCGCACCACCTCGATCGGCATCTTCATCCATGACCGCGACATGGGCAGCGTGGTCAAGGACATGCAGAAGCTGGTGGCGAAGAACGTCAGGGCCGACGACGTCAAGATCAGCTGGTCGGGCGAGTTCGAGAACCAGGAGCGCGCCATGGCGCGGCTGTCGATCGTGGTGCCGCTGTCGGTGCTGGTGATCTTCCTGCTGCTGTTCAATGCGTTCAAGTCGTTCAAGAGCGCCACGCTGATCATCTCCAACATTCCGTTCGCGCTGATCGGCGGCGTGTTCGCGCTGCTGCTGACCGGCATCCCGCTGTCGGTGTCGGCGGCGATCGGCTTTATCGCGCTGTTCGGCCAGGCCGTGCTCAACGGCGTGGTGATGGTGACCTACTTCAACCAGCTGCGCGAAGAGGGCATGCCGGTGCGCCAGGCCGTGCTGACCGGCTCGATGGACCGGCTGCGCACGGTGCTGATGACCGCGTTGCTGGCCATGCTGGGGCTGTTCCCGATGGCGATCTCGCGCGCCATCGGCTCGGAAACGCAGCGGCCGCTGGCCATCGTCATCATCGGCGGGCTGATCACCGCGACCGTGCTGACGCTGATCGTGCTGCCCACGCTCTATGAATGGATGGTGGGCCGGAACTGGCCGGACGAGGATGCCGCCGCGCCTGGCGACAACCGGATCACGCCTTCGATTTCAGGCTGATGACAGCGCCGCGCGGGCACGCCCCGCGCCGGCTGTCTGGCATCGCAGACATGGCGCTGCCTGGCGCCGCCCGTTGGCGGGCGGCGTTTTTCATGGCGAGGCGCAATCCACAAGCACTGCGCAACCCGATGCAGCCATGCATGTGCTGCGCACGGATCTATGTCGGAATAGTCTGACGTTCCTTTCGGAGCCCAACGCCTGCTGACCCTATCCCCCCGGACCTACTCTGTACATACGGCATGGCCAGCAGCATAGCCGCCGGCCTCTCATGCGTACCCTTACGCAATCACCCGGAAAGGAGCTCGACATGATGAAGAAATGGCTGACCGCAGCAGTGTGTTCGATGATGGTTGCCGCCCCCGCAGGCTTCGCCCTGGCGCAGACGACGGCACCGGCAACGACGGCCGGAACGGCTGCAACCGGCGCAAGGGCCGACTATGACGCCGCGGTGAAGCAGGCCGACGCGGACTACAAGGCTGCCTCTGCCAAGTGCGATGGCATGAAGGACAACGCCAAGGACGTCTGCAAGGCCGAGGCCAAGCGCGACCGCGACGTGGCCAAGGCACAGGCCGAAGCGCGTCGCGACGGCACGCAAAAGTCGATGGCCAAGGCCGAGAAGACCAAGGCCGACCGCGACTATGACGTCGCCAAGGAAATGTGCGACGACAAGACCGGCAACGATAAGGACGTCTGCAAGAAGGACGCCAAGGCCGCGCATGAAAAGGCCCTGACCGCCGCCAAGGTAGACAAGGCCGCGGCAACCGGTTCGCGCAGCGACGTGGCCGAAGCCCGCGCCGATGCCCGCAAGGACACTACCGACGCCGCCTACAAGGCTGACAAGGAACGCTGCGACGCGTTGTCCGGCGATTCCAAGGACAAGTGCCAGGCCGACGTGAAGGCCAAGTACGGCAAGTAAGCCGCTTCAGCACGGTCCGACCCGGTCAAGGGTGGGCCGTCCACCGCACCACTCGCAAGGGGACGCCGCAGGCGGCGCCCCCTTGCCTCAACACTAGGAGCACGACATGAACTGGGATCAGATCGAAGGCAAGTGGGATCAAGCCAAGGGCAAGGTCAAGGAGAAGTGGGGCAAGCTGACCGACGACGATATTACGCAGATCAACGGCAAGCGCGACCAGCTCGCCGGCCGCATCCAGGAACGTTATGGCTACAGCAAGGAGCAGGCCGAGGAAGAGATGAAGGAGTGGGAACGGGATGTGCGGTGGTAAGTCGCTGCACAACGGTTTTTGCAGAGCGCCTTCGGGCGCTTTTTTTTGGGGGTTTTGGGGACGTCTTCGTGCTTGGCGGGCGTGGCTGTTTCGCCGGCGTAGCCGGCGAGTCACTTTTTGGCGCTCGGCCAAAAAGTGACCCGCCCAGGAGGGCGGAACCAGGCGGTCCAAAAGCCGACAGCATGTCAGTAGCCGCGATGAAATCCGCGCGCCACGCACGTGCAAACGCCTCTCACCAAGGTAAACCCTAGTGTTCTACCTACATGGACTTTTTATACTGTCCCGCACCCGCCCCCCGGGCGCCTAAATCTGCCCTCCGGGCAACCTTCCCATGCCGGACCCCCTCTCCAGCGGTGCGCCGGTGGCCGAGCTGCGCCGCTATGCCTGCGTGCCGTCGATCACGGCGACCGGCGCGGAGCGCATTGTCTATTTCGCCCGGATTGAATTCCCCACCGAGTTCGTCTGCCTCGATTTCGACCTGCTGGCCGCGCGCCCGCATCCGGCATGACTGACCGGCAAGCTATGCCCACCCCCAACCTTCCAACCACCGGACCCCAGATGGACAACGCACAACCGATGAACGGCGCCGAGAGCCTGGTCAAGACCCTGCTGGCCAATGGCGTGGACACCTGCTTTGCCAACCCAGGCACCAGCGAGATGCATTTCGTCGCGGCGCTGGACCGCATTCCCGGCATGCACTGCGTGCTGGGGCTGTTCGAGGGCGTGGTCACCGGGGCCGCCGACGGCTACGCGCGCATGGCCGGCAAGCCCGCCGCCACGCTGCTGCATTGCGGGCCGGGGCTGGCCAACGGCCTGGCCAACCTGCACAACGCGCGCCGCGCGCAGACACCGGTGGTCAACCTCATCGGCGACCAGGCTACCTACCACCGTCCGCTGGATGCGCCGCTGACGGCCGACACCGAAGGCTGGGCGCGGCCGGTCTCGGTGTGGACGCGCACCGCCACGCGGGCGGCTGCGGTCGGGGCCGATGCGTCGGCCGCGGTGCAGGCCGCCTGTGCCGCGCCGGGCGGCGTCGCCAGCCTGATCCTGCCGTCCGATGTGTGCTGGGATGCGGGCGGCGTGGTCGCGGCGCCGCTGCCGGCGCTGCCGGTGCCCACGGTTTCGCCGGATGCCGTGCAGCAGGCCGCGCGCGTGCTGCGCTCGGGCCAGCCCACGCTGATCGTGCTGGCCGGCAGCGCGCTGCGCGAGGCGCCGCTGGCCGACGCACACCGTATCGCCGCCGCCACCGGCGCGCGGCTGATCTCGCCCATGTCCAACGCGCGCGTGGCGCGCGGGCGCGGCCGCCTGGCGGTGGACCGCGTGCCGTATTCCGGGGATGCCGCGCGCGACAAGCTCGCGGGTATCCGCAACGTGATCCTGGTGGGTGCGCCGGCGCCGGTGACCTTCTTTGCCTATCCGGGCAAGTCGCCGCGCCCGTATCCGGAGGATGCCGCGGTCCATGTGCTGGCGCGCCCGGAAGAAGACCTGGCCGAAGCGCTGGCGCGGCTGGCCGATGAACTGGGCGCGCGCCATGCGCAGCTGCCTGCCGCAGCCGCTGCCGCGCCGGTCGAGCCCGCGCGCGGCGCGGTCACCTCCGAAGCGGTGGCGCGCACGCTTACGGCGCTGCTGCCCGAGCAGGCCATCGTGGTGGAAGAAAGCGTCAGCTTTGGCCGCGCCTTCTATCCCGGCACGGTTCACGCCGCACCGCATGACTGGCTGCAGCTGACCGGCGGCGCCATCGGCGCCGGCCTGCCGCTGGCGCTTGGCGCAGCGGTGGCGGCACCCGGGCGGCGCGTGGTGGCGCTGCAGGCCGACGGCTCGGCCATGTACACGCTGCAATCGCTGTGGACCATGGCGCGCGAACAGCTCGACGTTACCGTGGTGCTGCTGGCCAACCGCAAGTACGCCATCCTGCTGGGCGAACTGGCCGGTGTCGGGGCCAACCCCGGCAAGACCGCGCTCGACATGCTCGACATCGGCAACCCGGACCTGGACTGGGTCAAACTGGCCAGCGGCATGGGCGTGGAAGGGGCGCAGGCCACCGACATGGAAGGCTTCGCCGACCTGTTCCGCATGGCCAACGCGCGCAAGGGGCCGTTCGTGATCGAACTGGTGATCTGAGCGCGGGCGCGGCGGGCCGGTGCGCCCGCCGCGCATCCCGGCAAAGCGGAATGGCCGGCGTGTCAGTCCGTCAGGTCCGGCCAGCCCGGCGCATCGTCGGCGTGGGGCAACTGCCGGACCACGTATTCATGCAAGCGCGACAGTTCCAGCGCGATGCCATCCGGGAACCCCTGCCGTCCGCCGCGCTTGTCGATCAGTAACTCGACCAGGAACGCATGCAGCGCGGCCGGATTGGCGGACAGCGCCGCCAGCTGGTTGCCGATGCGCGGGTAACGCCGGCACAGCACCAGCGGACGCGCCTCGGCCGGCAGCGACACCAGCCAGCGCATGGCCGCGTCCGACAGCACCACATCTTGCGGCGACGGCGCGCGCCGCAGCTCCTTCCAGTCCGGCGCTGCCTGCACCGGCGGCTCGCCGTCCAGGATCTTCCTGGCTTCCTCGACGGTGACGAATTCAAAAGAGAGGGGTTCCATGCCGGCTCCTGGAGTCAGACCGGCGCGCACCGCCGCGCCGTTACGTGCATTCTAGCGGTGCCCGCGACCTGGCTGGCAGCTTGCCCGGGGTCGACCCGCAGGGGCGCCGGGCCCGACCCCATCAACGCCTGGCAAACGCGCCCCGCTAAAGCACGATCGGAACCCCCACCGGCGCGACATATTCCGTCATGCGCCCGCGCGACAGGTCCATATGCGACCGGACGATCTCCGCCGCGGCCTCGGCATCGTGGCGCGCGATCGCATCGATGATCTTGTCGTGGTGAGGTTCAGGCTCGGAATCCGGCATTTGTTCTGAGGGTGGCGATGGCGTGATCGGGTCTTTCCCGGCAAGCTATGGCACCGCGGCCCGCCTACCGCGTGTTGCCCGGCAGCCCCAGTGCCCGTTCGATGCACCGAACGATCTCGGTATCCTCGAACGGCTTGCCGATAAAGCACGCCCCCCCCGCCGCCTGCGCGCGCGCTTCATATCCCTGCTTGTCGAAGGCCGTCATGAAGATCACCGGCATGCGCAGGCCGCGCGCGCGCAGCGCGGCGCTGAGCGCAAAGCCGTCCATGCCCGGCATCTTCACGTCCGCGATCACGCAGGCAATGCCGTCGAGCGACGGCGACTCCAGCAGCGCCGCCGCGCCGGGGTAGAGCTCCACGGCCAGGTCGAAGGCGCGCAGCAGCCGTCCCATGGCGCGCCGCACGGCAGCGTCGTCGTCGACGATGGCAATCACGGGCGTGGCATTCACGCGAACTCCTTGAACAGGCGTGCGCGGTGGCAGGGGTCACGCACGCCCCCTTGCTGCGTTGGCGGCACTAGAAGGTGTGCCGCAACCCCAGCGCAAACGTCTGCGGATCGGCGCCGGCGCGGATGCCGAGGTCGTTGATGGCGAAGTCGTAGACCGCGTTGGCCGCATTGTCGATGCGGCTGTAGTAGGCATACAGCGCGGTGCGCCGCGACAGCGGATAGTCGTAGCCGACCGTGAACTGCGTGGCGTGGGTCTGCGCGCCGCTGCGCAAGAAGCCGATGGTGTCCGTCGACGATCCGGTGCCGTTGGCCGCATAGGCCACGCCGACGCGCACGCTGCCCGTCCCGACCTGCTGCACCAGCGAGGCATAGTAGGCATTGCGCTGCAGGTCGCCGGTATCGGTGCGGTAGTGCAGGTGTTCTACCACCGCGGCAAGGCGCGTGCCGGGCAGCAGCTGCCAAGCCACGCCGGCCTTGAGCGCGTCGTCGTTGCGGCCGGCGGCCTGGTAGTGCTGGTGGCGCTCCCAGGCCAGCGTCGCGTTGAGCGGGCCGTGCTCATAGACCGCCGCCACCGAGTACAGCGCGGGATTGCGCGCGACGGTGGTCTTCTCCTCGGGCAAGCCCCAGCCCAGCCACAGGCTGACGCCGGCCCAGCGCGGCGAGCGGTACTGCACGATGTTCTTCTGGCGCCGGTCGAACGAGCTGGTGTTCTCGACATTGTTTGTGCTCGAGGCCGAGCCGTTGCCCATCAGCGCCATATAGCCGGCGGTGGTCGGGTAGTACGGGTCGTAGCCCATGGTGGCCTCGGTGTAGGGCGTGTGCCAGTGACCCAGGAACAGCAGGCCATGGCCGCCCTGCAGGCCGATGCGCGAATTGCGGCTGGCGATCTGGCCCTGGCCGGAATCGAGCGACAGCGCGCTTTCGACCTGCCACACGGCCTTGAGCGCGCCGCCCAGGTCTTCTTCCCCGCGCAGGCCGAATACCGAGCGGTTGTTGTTCAGGCGCACGACACTGCCGGGCCCGGTGCCGTCGGTCGCGGTGCTGGCGTGGCTGTACTCGATCGACGTGTTCAGGCGGCCGTAGACGGTGACGCTGCCCGTCGCCAGCGCAGGCCCGCACAGCACTGCGCAGCACACACCCAGCAGCGCGCGGACGGCCGGGCTAGTGCGTGGCATCGTCGGCGGGAGTCTTGCTGGCGGCGTTCAAGGTCGGGCCGGGGGTACCGGTGATCTTGGGCATGCACTCGGCGTGGAACCACGCGGCGGTCACCGGCTCGCCGGCCAGCATGCGCTTGATCGGCGGTACCACCTGTTCGCCGATCAGCATGCCGAGCAGGCCGACCAGCGCCACCACCGGCGGGGCGGGTGAACGGACCAGCATCAGCGCGTAGATGACGCCGACGAGGATGCCGGCGGCCAGGGAGACAAGGTAGAGCTTCATGGGGATTCCCGGTGAGGTTGGCAGGTCAGTGCGGCGCTGTCGGCGCTTCCGGCATCCCGACGCCGAGCAGGTGCCGCACGCGCGGCGGCGTTTCGCGGGCGTGGAAGCGCGTGATTTCGCGCTGCAGGTCGGCATCGGCGTGCGGCACGCGCCGGTGCTGGCGCAGGTGCTCGGCCCAGGACTCGACCAGGAACCACTCGGTCAGCAGCTCCGGATCGGCGGGGTCTTCCATCACGCCCCAGTTGAAGGCACCGTCGCGCAGCCGTTCTTCCGAGAGCTTGTGCACCGCGCGCAGGAAGGCATCGCGGTCTTCCGCGCGGACGCAATACTCGATCAGCACCATCACCGGGCCGCGGTCATGCGCGATCTCGTCGGCGCCTTCGGGCTCAGGCCAGTGCCGGGCGGGGCCGAGGTCTTCCTCGCCGCGCGGCAGCCGCAGCCGGTGCAGCAGCAGCGCCGCCGCCAGCAAGCCGCCGGCGGCGACCAGCAGCCCGCCGGAGATGCCCAGCGCCTGGGCCACGAAGCCCCACACCAGGCTGCCGGCAGCCATCGCGCCGTTGAACACCATCTGGTAGACCGCCAGCGCGCGTCCGCGCACCCAGTTGGGCAGGATCGCCTGCGCCACGCCGCCCAGCGTGGTCAGTGCGGTGATCCAGGCCGCGCCGAGGAACAGCAGCAGCGGCAGCGCCAGCCACACCGGCGGCGCGATGCACAGCACCGCCATCACCACGGCCGTGACCACGGCCGACAGCAGCACCATGCCGTCGGCATCGAGGCGCCGCTGCAGCCGCGGCATCGTCAGCGCGCCGAGGATCGCGCCGAGGCCCACCGCGCCCAGCAGCACGCCATAGAGGCTGGCGCCACCGTGCAGCAGCTGCTTCGCCACCAGCGGCAACAAGGCCCAGATGCTGCTGCCGAAGGCGAAATGCACCGCCGCGCGCGCCAGCACCACATGCAGCTTGCTATGCGCGCGGGTAAAGCGCAGCCCCGCGCGGAACGCGCCCAGGAAGTGCTCGCGCAGCGGATCGGCGGGGTGCTGCGGGCGTTTCCACCACAGCAGTGCGGCGATCACGAAGACATAGCTGACCAGGTCCACGCCATAGGTCGTGGCCGCGCCGAACGCCGCCAGCAGCAGGCCGCCGGCGGCAGGGCCGATCGCGCGCGCGATGTTGACGCCGAGCGCATTGAGCGCGACCGCGCGCTTCAGCTCTTGCTGCGGCACCAGTTCCGGCACGATCGATTGCCAGGTGGGCCCCATCATCGCCGCGCCGATGCCGCCGAGGAAGGCCATGCCGATCAGGATCTCGATCGTCAGCGCCTGGCGCCAGGCCAGCACCATCAGCGTGCCGCTGACCATGGCCAGGCCCACCTGCACCGCGATCAGGAAGCGCCGGCGGTCAAGGATGTCGGACAGCACGCCGGCCGGAATCGCCAGCAGGAACACCGGCAGCGTGGCCGCGGCCTGGATCGTGGCGACCGCAGCGGGGGAGGTGGACAGGTCGGTGGCTAGCCACGCGCTGGCCACGTCGCGCATGAAGCTGCCGATATTGCCGAGGATGGTCGCGGCCCACAGCACCGCGAAGGTGGCCTGCGCCAGCGGCGCGAAGGTGCCGCCGTTGGCGGGCGAGGGGGCGGGGTGCAGTGCTTGTTCGGCCATGCCGGTCACCGTCTGGTTTGCGCAGCTTGCGTGCGCCGTGCGCGTTCGCGCAGGTCATGCCAGGCCACCAGCAGGAACCCGCCCACCAGTCCCAGGTGTTCGAAGAAGGCATTGGCCATCATGAACCTGGCCTCGGGCGGCGCCTGCCAGAAGCGGTTGGCGACGAAGGTCGCGGCCAGCGTGAACGCCGCCAGCGCCAGGGCGCCCAGCCAGCGGCGCCAGCCGAGCAGGATCATGGCGCAGGCGCCCAGCTCCAGCACGATGGTGGCAAGCGCCATCGGCACCGCCGGCGACAGGCCGAAGTGCTGCATCTCCGCGACCGCGCCGCGGAAGTCGGCCAGCTTGACCAGGCCGCCCTGCAGGTAGGCCGCGCACAGCAGCAACAGCGCCAGCCAGTGCAGCCACCGCGGCAACAGTGGCGTGGCAGCGCCGGCGGAGGCCGGCGTCAGCGTGGTGGTCGGTTCAGGCATGGCCGGTCTCCGGGTCGGGGCGTGGCGGGTGTGGGCGTGGGTGTGGGTGTGGCGTCCGGGATCAGAACGCCCAGCACGAGCAGCCGAGCGCGCCCCAGAACGTGCTTTCGTCCGAGGTCGGCACGCTGGAGGTCCAGGCCCTGGCATGCGCGTGCCCGTGCACGCCGCAACTGCTGGCGCAGCCACACGCGGTGTTCATCGCCAGTGTGCGTGCCTGCGGCCGCGGCTGGTAGCCGCCCACATGGCGCACCGGCGACCAGTCCGGCATCGGCGGCGGCAGCTGCGGCGACAGCTTGCTGAAGTCGCCGTCGCCATAGACCACCTTGCCGCCGAGCAGGGTCAGCACCGAGGCGATGTCCTGGATTTCGTCGCCCGGCACGCTGAAGTAATCCGCCGACAGCACCGCCAGGTCGGCGAGCTGGCCCACCTTGATCTGGCCCTTCTTGCCCACTTCCGACGAGAACCAGGTATTGGCCTCGGTCCACAGCCGCAGCGCGGTCTCGCGGTCGAGCAGGTTGGCCTGCGGGTACATCGACATGCCGCCGACGGTCTTGCCCGTGGTCAGCCAGTACAGCGACACCCACGGGTTGTACGAGGCCACGCGCGTGGCATCGGTGCCGGCGCCGACCTTGACGCCTTTCTCCAGCATCTTCTTCACCGGCGGCGTCGCTTCGGCCGCGCGCGCGCCGTAGCGCTCGACGAAGTACTCGCCCTGGTACGCCATGCGGTGCTGCACGGCAATGCCGCCACCCAGCGCGGCAATGCGGTCGATATTGCGGTCGGAGATGGTCTCGGCGTGGTCGAAGAACCAGTTCAGGCCATCGAACGGGATCTCCTTGGCGACCTTCTCGTAGACGTCGAGCGCGCGCGAGATGGTCTGGTCATAGGTGGCATGCAGCCGCCACGGCCAGCGCTTTTCCGCCAGCAGGCGGATCACCGGCTCCAGGTCGGCCTCCATCGACGGCGCCAGGTCGGGTCGCTCGACGCGGAAGTCCTCGAAATCGGCGGCGGTGTAGACCAGCATCTCGCCGGCGCCGTTGTGGCGATAGAGGTCATCGCCCTGGCCCGGCTTGACGGTCGACGTCCAGGTCTTGAAGTCCCTCAGCTCTTCCTTGGGCTTCTGCGTGAACAGGTTGTAGGCGAGCCGCACCGTCAACTGGCCTTCCTTGTGCAGTTCCTCGATGATGCTGTAGTCCTCGGGGTAGTTCTGGTACCCGCCACCCGCATCGATCACCCCGGTGACGCCAAGGCGGTTCACCTCGCGCATGAAATGGCGGGTCGAGTTCTTCTGGTACTCCGGCGGCAGCTTCGGGCCCTTTGCCAGCGTCGCGTACAGGATGGTCGCGTTGGGCTTGGCCAGCAGCAGGCCGGTGGGGTTGCCGCGCGCATCGCGCACGATCTCGCCGCCCGGCGGGTTGGGCGTGTCCCTGGTGTAGCCCACGGCGCGCAGCGCGGCGCCGTTCAGGATGGCGCGGTCGTACAGGTGCAGGATGAACACCGGCGTATCGGGCGCCACGGCGTTCAGTTCCTCGATGGTCGGCAGGCGCTTCTCGGCGAACTGGTGCTCGGTGAAGCCGCCCACCACGCGCACCCATTGCGGCGCGGGGGTCCGCGCGACCTGGTCCTTCAGCATCCGCATCGCGTCGGCCAGCGAACGCACGCCGTCCCAGCGCAGCTCCATGTTGTAGTTCAGGCCGCCGCGGATGATATGCATGTGGCTGTCGATCAGCCCGGGAATGGCCCGCCGGCCATTCAGATCGATGACCTTCGTCTGCGCCCCGGCCAGCTTCATGATGTCCTGGCGCGTGCCGACGCCGACAAAGCGCCCGTCGCGCACGGCCACGGCATCGGCCTGCGGGTTGGACTTGTCGAGCGTGGCGAACTTGCCGTTGACGAGGATGAGGTCGGGGGTGCCTGGTGACATGGCGAAGATCTCCGAGGAGGCGGCCGCGCCGAGCGCGGCGGCGGAGGCGATGAATTGCCGGCGGGAAACTGACATGAGGCTCAGGCGTTCAGGAAGGCCAGCAGGTCGGCATTGACCTGGTCGGCGTTGATCACGCACATGCCGTGCGAAGCACCGGGGTAGATCTTCAGCGTGGCGTCCTTCACGATCTCGGCCGACAGGCGCGCCGAATTGCCGATCGGCACGATCTGGTCGTCGTCGCCATGCAGGATCAGCGTCGGCACGTCGATCTTCTTCAGGTCCTCGGTGTAGTCCACCTCCGAGAATTCCCGGATGCAGGCGTACTGGCCGACGATGCCGCCGGCCATGCCCTGGGCCCAGAATGCGTCGATGGTGCCCTGCGAGACCTCGGCGCCGTCGCGGTTGAAGCCGAAGAACGGCACCGCCAGGACCCGGTAGAACTGCGAGCGGTTGTCGGCGACGCCCTTGCGGATGCCGTCGAACACCGCCATCGGCAGGCCGTTGGGGTAGGCCGTGGACTTCAGCATCTGCGGCGGCACCGCGCCGATCAGCACCGCCCTGGCCACGCGCTTGGTGCCATGGCGGCCGAGGTAGTGCGCCACCTCGCCGCCGCCGGTGGAGTGGCCCACCAGCGTCGCATCCTGCAGGTCCAGCGCGTCCAGCAGCGCCGCCAGGTCGTCGGCATAGGTGTCCATGTCGTTGCCCTGCGCGGGCTGGTCCGAGCGGCCATGGCCACGGCGGTCATGGGCGATCACGCGGAAGCCCTGCTGCACCAGGAACAGCATCTGCGCATCCCAGGCGTCGGCATTGAGGGGCCAGCCGTGCGAGAACACGACCGGGCGGCCCGAGCCCCAGTCCTTGTAGAAGATCCGGGTACCGTCTTTGCTAGCAATAAAGCTCATGGTTCACCTTTGCGATGGAGGAGGACGACAGGCGGCGAGATCGCCAGGCTTAGCGGGCCGGTACCGGCGCGACCGACTCGTGCGGCGTGGCGGTGCGTTGCGGGGCCTTGTGGACCATGGTGTAGGCATAGTCGACGCCCATGCCGTAGGCGCCCGAATGCTCCTTGACCAGCTTCATCACGGCGTCATACGTGTCGCGGTGGGCCCAGTCGCGCTGCCATTCCAGCAGCACCTGCTGCCAGGTCACCGGCACGGCGCCCGCCTGCACCATGCGCTGCATGGCGTAGTCGTGCGCTTCCTTGCTGGTGCCGCCCGAAGCGTCGGCCACCATGTAGATCTCATAGTTGCCTTCGAGCATGGCGCACAGCGCGAAGGTGGTATTGCAGACCTCGGTCCACAGGCCGGCGACGATCACCTTGTTGCGGCCGTTGGCCTTGAGCGCGTCGCGCACCTTCTGGTCGTCCCACGAGTTCATCGAGGTGCGCTCCAGGGTCTTCTGGTCCGGGAACACGTCGAGCAGCTCCGGATAGGTGAAGCCCGAGAACGACTCGCTCTCGACGGTGGTGATGGTCGTCGGGATGTTGAAGATCCTGGCCGCCTTGGCCAGGCCGACCACGTTGTTCTTCATGGCCTGCCGGTCCATCGACTGCACGCCGAAGGCCATCTGCGGCTGATGGTCGATGATGATCAGCTGGCTGTTCTGCGGGGTAAGGACTTCGAGCTTCGGGTTGGACATGGTGTCGTTCCTTGGGAACAGGGTTGAGCCCGGGTGCGGTCCTTGCTTCAATGCAAGGCCGTAACGCGGGAGGGGGCGGAGCAGGGCGGCGTGGTCGCGTGACCGCAGCGCTGCCGGAGGGAAGACTAGTCGGTGCCGGCCCCAACGCAAATCGTATATTCGTATTACCCGGCGGCGGCGCCGGTGCCCAGGGATGGTGCACCGTGCGCGGCGTACACGCCGTCGCCGCATGCGTCCGCGACTAACACCATGGTATGTGTGCCCGGCGCATCACTGCCGTGACCCCATGCCGGTCCTTGCGATGACATGCCCGCTGGTTATAATCCGCAACACCTTTCCGAGCGCACTGGAGATCTGACCGTGACATCACCGAGCCTGGAGCCAGCCGACACCAGTGCGAACGATGACGCGACGGTGCTGGTGGTCGACGACGATGGCGCGCTGCGCCGGGCACTGGGCAACCTGTTCCGCTCGGTCGGCCTGAACGTGGCGTTGTTTGCCTCGGCCGCCGAGCTGCTGGCAACGCCCTTGCCCGATACGCCATGCTGCCTGCTGCTCGATGTCAGGCTGCGCGGGCAGAGCGGACTCGACCTGCAGGCGCGGCTGGGCCAGCTGGGCGTGCACATCCCCATCATCTTCATGACCGGCTACGGCGATATCGCCATGACGGTCGCGGCCATGAAGGCCGGCGCCGAAGACTTCATGCCCAAGCCGTTCCGCGACCAGGACCTGCTCGACGCGGTCGCCGCCGCGCTGGAGAAAGACCGGCTGCGGCGCGAGGGACTGCGCCAGCTCGAGTCGTTGCGGGCCTGCTACCAGTCGCTGACGCCGCGTGAAGGCGAGGTCATGGGCCTGGCGGTGGCGGGCCTGCTCAACAAGCAAATCGCCGCTCAGATCGGCATCAGCGAGGTGACGGTGAAGATCCACCGCGGCCAGGCCATGCGCAAGATGAAGGCGCGCACCTTTGCCGAGCTGGTGCTGATGGCGCAGCAGCTCGGCCTGTGCAAGGTCGGCGGCTGAGTGCGCCGCGGCGCCGAGCCTCCCATCATTCCCGCCCTCATGACGCCTGGCATTCCCGCGCAGCGAAGCCCCGCCCCGGCCTTTGACGACGCCTGGCTGGCGCGGGCCGCGCAGACCGTGCTGCATGTGTCGGACGGCATCGATTCCCTGCAACTGTCCGACCCCGACACCGGACTGCGCTGCTTCGCCAGGAGTGCGCCGCTGGCCGACAGCGGGGCATTGCAGGACGAGGCCCGGCTGGCCCGGCGCCTGCAGGCGGACTGGGCCGCGGTGCCGGTGGCCACGCTGCGCAGCGCAGAACGCATGGTGGTGGTGTATGGCGGCGCTTTCGCATCGACCCTCGCCGCGACGCTTGGCGATACCCGGCTCGACGTCGCCCGCTTCCTGGAACTGGCCATCGGCAGCGCGCGCGCGCTGGCGGGCGCGCATGCGCACGGCCTGCTGCATGGCGATATCCGGCCACACAACCTGCTCGTCGATGCCAGCTCCGACGACAGCGCCGGGGTGCGCCTGACCGGCTTCGACCATGCCACCGCGCTGGACGCGATGCCGCCCGTGGTGCCGCGCCCCGGCCCAGCATCGTGGCCATACCAGTCGCCCGAAGTCGCCCGCGCCGACCAGGCGCGCACCAGCGCCCGCTCGGACCTGTATTCGCTCGGCGTGACGTTCTACCAGATGCTGACCGGCACGCTGCCGTTCACCGGCGATTCGCCGGCGGCGTGGCAGCACGCCCATCTCGCCGTCGAACCCGTGCCGCCACACGCGCGCGCACCCGGCATCGCGCCGTTGCTGGGGGCGATCGTGCTTCAGCTGCTGGCCAAGGACCCGGTCGACCGCTATGCCGGCGCCATGTCGTTGCTCGCCGACTTGTTGCGCTGCCAGGCGGACTGGCGCGAACGCGGCGAGATCGCGCCGTTCACGCTCGATGCCGCAGGCCCGACCGCCACGCTGAACGTGTCCGGCGAGCTCTTTGGCCGCGCCCGCGAAACCGCGCAGCTTGCCGATGCGCTGGCGCGCGTGCGCCACAGCGGCCAGTCCGAGCTGGTGCTGATCGCCGGTGCCGCCGGCACCGGCAAGTCGGCGCTGGCGGCGTGGCTGTCGTGCCAGGCGGGGCAGCACGGCATGCGCGTTGCCAGCGGCAAGAGCGACCAGCTGCAGCTCGACATTCCGTACGCGCCGGTCGCACAGATGATCCGTGCGCTGACGCTGCCGCTGCTGGGCGAGCCGGAAGCCGCGCTGGCGCCGGTACGCGAGCGCTGGCTGCGCGCGCTCGCGGGGCAGGGCCGGGCCATTGCCGTGCTGGTGCCCGAGGCCGCGCACGTGCTGGGACGCACCGCGCCGCTGGCCGAGGTGCCGGCCCAGCAGGCGCAGGCGCGTGCGCAGCAGGCCATCCTTGCTACCTTCTCCACCTTTGCCGACCAGGGCGCGCCGCTGGTGCTGTGCTTCGATGACCTGCAATGGGCCGATGCGTCGACCATCGCGCTGCTCGAAGCCTTCACCACGCAGCGCCCGGGCAACCTGCTGCTGATCGCCGCCTATCGCGACCACGGCAACGATGTCGAGCAGCGCTTCTCGTGGCTGCTGCACGCCAGCCGTGCCGACGCTCTGCCGGTCACGCGCATCGCCGTGCGACCCCTGGCCGTGTGGGAACTGACCGAACTGGTGGCGGCCGCCCTCAACGAGCCGGCGCCGCGCGTGGAGGCACTGGCGCAGCTGGTGCATGCGAAGACCGGCGGCAATCCCTTCTTCTCGTACCAGCTGTTGCGCGCCCTGGTCGACGACGGCGTGCTGGCCTACCGAGACGAGCGCGCCGGCTGGCACTGGGACGAGGCCGACGCCGCGCAGCATCGCTACACCGACAGCGTGACCGACCTGATCACCCGCCGCTTCGCGCGGCTGCCGGAAGCGGGCACCGAGCTGCTCACGCAGTTGGCGTGCGTGGGCATACGCTGCGAGCAAAGCCTGCTTGCATGCGTGGCGCAACTCGGCGCGGCGCAGCTCGGCGAGCGGCTGCGCCCCTTCGTCGATGCCGGCCTGCTGGTACGGACCGCGGACAGCTACGCGTTCCAGCACGACCGCGTGCTGGAAGCCGCGTACGCCATGATCGCGCCGCGCGAGCGCCCGGCCGCGCATGCGCGCATCGCGGGCATCATGATCGGGCACTGGCAGGGCGAACTGGCCGCGCATGCCTTCGAGATCGGCAACCAGATCGAGCGCGCCGCCGGCCAGCCGCTGCCGGAGCCGCAACGCGTGGCGTTCGTGCAGGTGCTGCTGGTCGCGGCCAGGCGCGCCAGGCGCAGCGCGGCGATGGCGCAGGCGACGCGCTATACCGACGCGGCGTTCGCGCTGATGCAGCCGTCATGGTGGACGACGCACTGCGCGCTGGCCTACGCCGCCAGCGTGCTGCACTGCGAATGCCTGCTGGCGCAGGCGCGGCTGGAGCCGGCCTCGGAGGAGATCGACGCGCTGCTCGCGCGCGACCTGCCGCCGGTGGACAAGGCCGCCGTGCATCGGCTCAAGGCCAGCCTGCAGACCGTGCGTTCTGACTACGAGGGCGCGATCAACGCCGCGCTGTCGGGGCTGGCGCTGCTCGATATCCACCTGGAGCGCGGGCCCAGCCCGGCGCGCATGCGCGCGGCCTGTGACGCGGTGAAGCAGGCGCTGGGCGGGCGCGCCATCGACAGCCTGGGCCGGTTGCCGGCGACCGAAGACATACGCATCCAGACCATCATGGGGCTGCTGTCGACGCTGATCTCGTCGCTGTTCGTGCGCGACGGCATCAGCTTCCTGCACGTGGCCAAGATGGTGGAGCTGACGCTGGAACACGGCGCCACCGCGGAATCGCCATACGGGCTGTCGTGGTTCGGCGTGTTTATCGCCAGCCTGTATGAGGAATACGAGGACGGCCTGGCCTACGGGCTGGCGGCGATGGACCTGGCCGACCGCCATGGCTACGAGGCCGAGCGCATCGCCACGCTGGTGGCGGTCGACCAGGTCAGCGCCTGGACCCGGCCGCTGTCCTACGCGCTGGCGCATGCGCAGCGCGCGGTCACGCTGGGCCGCGCCTCCGGCGATATCGGCATGGCGTGCTATGCCTGCAACCATATCGCGTCCGACCTGCTTGCCATGGGCGAGCACCTGCGCCTGGTGGAGGAAGAGATCGGGCGCGGGCTGGCGCTGACGCGGCTGGTGCAGTACCGGGATATCGAGCTGATCCTGTATTCGCAGCACCATTTCCTGCACCGGCTGCGCAGCGGCGACGAAGCGCCGCCGCAAGGCGAGGCCGTGCACCAGATGAGCGCGGCGCAGCGGCTGGAGCGCGCCAACTCGCTGCCGACCCGGTTCTGGATCTGGCTCTACGACGGCATGGCGGCGGTGTTCCGGCAGGAATGGGAGCACGCCGTGCGCAGCCTGCGCGAGGCCGAGACGCTGATCTGGTCGGCGCCGGCCCATATCAACGTCGCGGACTGCCGGCTGTATCTGGCCATTGCGCTGGCACACGCGACTACCGGCGCGGCCTCGGACGACGCGATGGCCGAGCTGGCCGCGCATCGCGACTGCTTTGCGCGCTGGGCGGCACTGAACACGCTGACCTTCCGCGGCAAGCTGGCGCTGGTCGATGCCGAGCTGGCGCGCTTGTGCGGCGATCCGCTCCAGGCGCTCGCCGGCTACGAGCAGGCGGCGGCGGCCGCCGCCGCGGCCGGGTTCGTTCATGAGGCGGCGCTCGCGCACGAGCTGGCCGGCATGCTGTGCGAGGCGCGCGGCCTGCCGACCGCGGCCGCGCAGCACTGGCGCCTGGCCCGTGCCGGCTACCGGCGCTGGGGCGCGGACCACAAGGCAATGCTGCTGGAGGCGCGCCATCCGCACCTCGAAGCCGCGGGGCACGACCACGGCGGCGCCGACGGCAAGCTCAGCGCGCAGCGCTGGGAGCTGGGCATGAAGACGGCCCGGGCGTTGTCCAGCGAGATCGTGATGGACCGGCTGATCGAAACGCTGATGACCCATGTGGTGGTCCATGCCGGCGCGCAGTACGGCTTGCTGCTGCTGATGCGCGGCGGCCAGCCCATGATCGAGGCCTCGGCACGCGTGGCCGATGGCAAGGTGGCGGTGACGCTCGGCAGCGCGGTGCCGACCGAGCAGGCGCTGCCGCTGGCGGTGCTCAACAGCGTGCTGCGCACCCGGCAGACGCTGGCGCTGGACGACGCCATGGTCGACGCGCCGTCGATCGGCACCAGGGGTGCGATTGCCAGTGGCCTGCGCTCGGTGCTGTGCCTGCCGCTGTTGCGCGGCGGCAGCCTGGCCGGCGTGTTCTACCTGGAAAACAGCCTGGCGCCGGCAGTGTTCGACGCCACCCGGATCGCGGAGCTCGAGGTGCTGGCGCCGCAGGTGGCCATCTCGCTCGAGACCGCGCGCCTGTACGAACAACTGATCGACGAAAGCAACCGCCGCGTCGCCGCCGAAATGCGGCTGCGCAGCGCCAGCTCGGCACTGGCGCGCACCTCGCACCTGACCGTGATGGGCGGCCTGGCCGCATCGATCGCGCATGAAGTCAACCAGCCGCTCACCGCCATCGTCGCCACCGTCGACGCCAGCCTGCGCTGGCTGAACCGGCCCAGGCCGGAGGTGGCCGAGGCGCTCGACGGCTTCACCGACATCAAGCAGTACGCGCTGCGCGCCGCCGACATCATCCGTGCGCTGCGCGCGCTGGCCAGGCAGGCGCCGGCGGTGCTGGCGCCGCTGCATCCCGACGATGTCCTGCGCGAGGTGCTGGAAATGGCGCGCCTGGACATCGATGCCCACGACGTCAGGGTCGTCGCACGCCTGGCGGCGGGATCCGCCGTGGTCGAAGCCGATCGCGTCCAGCTGCAGCAGGTGGTGCTGAACCTGATCACCAACGCGCTCGACGCCATGGCGCAGACCCCGCCCGCGCAGCGCGAGCTGATCGTGACCTCGTACCGCGAGCAGGACAACGTCGTCGTCAGCGTGCAGGACCACGGCGCGGGCATCCCCGACGACGTGCTGGGCCAAGTGTTCGAGCCGTTCTTCACCACCAAGGAAGACGGCATGGGCATGGGCCTCGCCATCTGCCGCTCCATTATCGAGGCACATGGCGGCACGCTGGAAGTCCGCAACCGGCGCAGCGGCGGCAGCGAATTCATGTTCCGGCTGCCGGTGTGCGAGATGTTGCCGGCGGCGGGGTCTTGAAAGCGGCGCTGCGCGGCCCTGCCGGCGCGGCGCTTCCCAGCCGGTCCTTCCGTTCACTTCTGAAACATCCCTTTGTCCGATACGGCATCGAACGTCGTCTGGCTACCATCGGTGTAACGCGGCCATTGCATTCGAGTCGTTGCGTGGCACGCACAAACCACAACGGGACGGGGGAGCATTCCATGAAGCGGAAGATCACCGAAGACGTGATGGCGATCCAGAGCCGTTATCGCGAGTGGGTTCTGGACGGCGGCAAGGATGCGGCACAGGGAGAAGCCTTGCTGCATGAACTGGAGGGCTGCCTCGCGGCGTGGTTCGAGGTCCCTGGCGAGCTGGCTGTGCTGCGGCAAGCCAGGGGAAGCGCGGGGCTGGAATTGACCGTGCTGCGTCCGGAGCGATGACGGCAGCTGCCGGACCGTGGAGCTTCCACGAAGTGAAGGCTGTCGCTATTGCCACCGCCGGCCCTCTCCCCCGGCCCCTCTCCCGCAAGCGGGAGAGGGGAGAAAGCCCGCAGCGCAATCATTGCCTCGGGCTTTCCAGAACTCCCGCTTGCGCGAGGGGGTTGTGGTGAGGGCGGGAGCTTCCATGAAGTGCAGGCTGTCGCTATTGCCGCCCCCGGCCCTTTCCCCCGGCCCCTCTCCCGCACCACCTGGCTCACCCGCAGTTCCCGTCCGCCACGCACAGCCCGTGCACCACCATCTCGCCCATGAAGTCCATCGCAGCCTGGTCGGCGATGGCTTCGCGCAGCGCGTCCAGCGCGGCATCGTGGGGATCGCCGGCATTGCCGGCTTGCAGCGGGGTGTCATGCCAGCGCCGCGGTACGGCGGCGGGGTCGATGTCGACCCCGGCACCGGCGGCCAGCGCGGCCAGCACGGCGGTTTCCGCTTCGGCCAGGGCTTCGGCTGACAGCCCTCTGGCGGTTGCCGCGCCGAAACCGTCGAAGGCCTGGGCCGGCGGGCCGCCTGTCAGCTGCCACAGCGCCAGTTCGGTCAGCGGCGTGCAGTTCACGGTGCGCCCGCCCAGCACCACGCCATGCAGCCGCTGCCGGTTCGGTTCGCCTTTTTCGAGCCCGCTTACGAGCCCGCTTACGAGCCCGCCTTCGCAGCGGACCATCAGCGCCCCATCCGGCACGCCGGACAGGCGGAATGCGCCGCTGGCATCGGCCGTTGCGTGGCGCACCTGTCCTTGCGTGTCGCGCACCTGCACGGTCGCGCCGGCCAGTGCCGCGCCGACGGCGGCGGTGCCGCTTACTTCCTGCGTCTGGTCATCCCCGCATGCCGCGACGGCCACGACCCCGCATGCGAGCACGAGGTGGCGCCAGTGTCGAAGTTGCTTGCCCATGGTATCGGTGCTCACGGAGCCAGGTTGGCCAGCTCGCGGCGCGAGCGGTTGAACAGGCCGCGCGCCAGCGGCGTGGGGCGGAAGTCGACGTCGAGCGGCGAGATGGTGATGTACTTCGCCAGGAAGGCCGGCGTCTCGGCCGTCCGCGCAAGCGCGGCCAGTTCGGTCTCCGCCGGGCCGGCTTCGATCGATACCGTATTGTCGGCGTTGCGCTTGTAGGCCGTGGTGAAGGAATCAACGGTGCCGGGCACGGTCAGGCGCACGCCGGCCGGGGGCGCGCCGACGGGGTAGTTGATGCTGAGCGGATGGGCCACGGGCAGCAGCGGCTGGCCGGCCGCGCGGGTGGCTTCCAGGCTGGCCACCACGCGGGCCAGGAAGGCGCCGGCCTTGGGGAATGCGGCGATGGTGCTGGGAAAGCCTGAGCGTGTCTCGGCAAAGTCCACCCCCACGCTCAGCGCGATGCCGGGCACGCCGCGGCGCGCGGCGAACAGCACGTTCATCACGGTGCCCGAATGCGGGATGGAATCCGACAGGTTTTCGCCGAAGTTGGCGCCCGAGACCACCAGGTCCGGCGTGAAGCCGCTTTCCGGCGCGACGATCTTCAGGCCCATGGCGGTGGCGTCGACCGGCGAGCCGGTGCCGATGTAGTCCGGATTGGTGCTGTTGAGCGGGCTGCCCGCGACAAAGGCGGGCTTGACCCGGTGCACGCAGAAGGTATCGGCGCTGCCGGCGAGCGGGTCCACCACCAGCCGGGTGCGGCCGTCGGGCACGGCATAGGCCGCGCCCGAGCCGCTCTGGTTGGTGGCGGGGCCGACCGCGATCACGCGGTGGCCGGCGTCCTGCAGGGCCTTGCGCACCGCGGTGATGCCGGGCGCGGCGCAGCCGTCGTCATTGGTCAGCAGGATATTGAGGGCGTGGGCGGGGCTGGATGCGACGGCCAGTGCCATGGCAGCAAAGGCGAAGCCGGCAAGCCGCGGGCGGGCACGAAGTCTGAACATGGGTACCTGTCTCCTCTTTCTTTGTGGGTGATGAAAGCAGTGCCCGGCGTGCCGGGCCGGACGCGAAAGCGTGCTTACGCGACGGGCAGGCCGCGCGCGCGCGCCAGCGTGATCGCGGTGTCTTCGATCATGTCTTCCTGGCCGCCCACCAGCCGCTGCCGGCCGAGCTCCACCAGGATCTCGCGCGCGGGAATGCGGTACTTGGCCTCGGCGCGCTTGGCAAACAGCAGGAACGACGAATACACGCCGGCATAGCCCAGCGTGAGCGCGTCGCGATCGATGCGGATGGGGTGGTCCATGATCGGCACCACCAGGTCCTCGGCCACGTCGGCAATGCGGAACACGTCGACGCCGGTCTCGATGCCCATGCGCTCGCACACGGCCACCAGCACTTCCATCGGCGTGTTGCCGGCGCCGGCGCCCAGCCCCGCCGCCGCGGCATCAATGCGGGTGGCGCCGCAGGCGATCGCCGCGAGCGAATTGGCCACGCCCATGGCCAGGTTGTGGTGGCCGTGGAAGCCCAGCTCGGTCTCGGGGCGCAGCGCCTGCCGCACCGCGGTGAGCTTCTCGGTAACGTCGTGCGGCAGCATGTGGCCGGCGGAATCGGTGATGTACAGGCAATTGGCGCCGTAGCTTTCCATCAGCAGCGCCTGCTGCACCAGCGTCTGCACCGGCGCCATGTGCGCCATCATCAGGAACCCGACGGTATCCATGCCGAGCTTGCGCGCCATGCCGATATGCTGCTCCGAGACGTCGGCCTCGGTGCAGTGCGTGGCCACGCGGATGGTCTGCACGCCGATCTCGTGCGCCATGCGCAGGTGGTCGACGGTGCCGATGCCGGGCAGCAGCAGCGCCGACACGTGCGCCTGCTTCAGCTCGCCCAGCACCGCGCGCAGGTATTCCTCGTCGCTGTGCGCGGGGAAGCCGTAGTTGACGGAGGCGCCGCCCAGGCCATCGCCGTGGGTGACTTCGATCAGCGGCACGCCGGCGGCATCGAGCCCGCGGGCAATGCCTTTCATCTGCTCCAGCGAAATCTGGTGGCGCTTCGGATGCATGCCGTCGCGCAGGGTCATGTCGTGCAGGGTGATGCGTTGGGCCATGGCCGGGCTCCTCAGGCAGTGGCGGTTTCAGGGCTGCCGGCGCGCATGGCGGCGGCGATGCATTCGGCGGTGCGGGCGGCCGCGGCGGTCATGATGTCGAGGTTGCCGGCATATTTCGGCAGGTAGTCGCCCAGGCCCTCGACCTCGAGGAAGATCGAGACGCGCTTGCCGTCGAACACGGGGCCGTTCTTCAGCGTGTAGCCGGGCACGTACTTGCGCACCTCGGCGATCATGTCGTGCACCGACGCGGTGATCGCCGCAACGTCGGGCGCGTCTTCGGTCAGGCAGTGGATGGTGTCGCGCATGATCAGCGGCGGCTCGGCCGGGTTGATCACGATGATCGCCTTGCCCTGGCGCGCGCCGCCGACGGCCTCGATCGCGCCCGCGGTGGTGCGCGTGAATTCGTCGATATTGCGGCGCGTGCCGGGCCCGACCGAGCGCGACGACACCGTCGCCACGATCTCGCCATACGCCACCGGCTGCACGCGCGACACCGCATAGACCATCGGGATGGTGGCCTGCCCGCCGCAGGTGACCATGTTGACGTTCATCTCGTTGCTGCCGATATGGGCCTCGAGGTTGACCGGCGGCACGCAGAACGGCCCGATCGCCGCCGGCGTCAGGTCGATCACGCGCACGCCGCGGGCCGTGAGCCTGGCCGAATGCTCGGCGTGGACGTAGGCCGAGGTGGCATCGAAGGCGATGCGGATATCGTCGGCCTCCAGGTGCGGCAGCAGGCCGTCGATGCCGTCGCTGGTGGTCTTCAGCCCCAGTTCGCGCGCACGCGCCAGGCCTTCGGAGGTCGGCTCCACGCCGACCATCCAGACCGGTTCCAGGATGTCGCTGCGGCGCAGCTTGTAGAGCAGGTCGGTGCCGATATTGCCGGGACCGATCAGGGCGCATCGGATCTTCTTCATGGGGTCTCGCGTTGCAGGGTCAGACAGTCAGGAGAACACGGCGGCACAGCCGCCGATGCCGGTGATATGCATGGACAGGCGGTCGCCCGCCTGCACGGGAATCAGTGCCGCCAGCGAGCCCGACAGGATGGTCTCGCCGGCCAGCAGGGGAATGCCGTAGCTGCCGAGGGTGTTGGCCAGCCACGCCACCGCGTCGGCGGGGTGGCCCAGCGCGGCGCTGCCCAGGCCGGTGGCGACGCACTCGCCGTTCTTGTCGAGCGTCATCGCACAGGCGGCCAGGTCCAGCGCATGCGGGCTCACGCGCTCGTCGCCGAGCACATAGACGCCACACGAGGCGTTGTCGGCCACCGTGTCCTCGATGCGGATGCGCCAGTCGCGGATGCGCGAATCGACGATCTCGAAGCAGGCCGCCACCGCCTCGGTGGCGTCGAGCACGTCGTCGCGCGTGACGCCCGGGCCGCGCAGGTCGCGCCGCAGGAAGAAGGCGATCTCGCCCTCGGCGCGCGGCTGGATCAGCGACGCGGTCGGGATGGGCTGTCCGGCGGCGTAGTGCATGCTCTGCAGCAAAATGCCGAAGTCGGGCTGGTGCACGTCCAGCATCTGCTGCACGGCGGCGCTGGTCACGCCGATCTTCTTGCCGGTGACGCGGTCGCCGGCCGCCAGCCGGTGGGCGACAAAGCCCTGCTGGATGCGGTAGGCAGCGCTGACATCCAGCGCCAGGCCGCGGCCGCTGAGCGGCGGCACCGGCGTGCGCGTGACCAGCGCCTGGTGGAGTTCGTTGCTGAGCGTGGTGATCAGGTCGGCATTCATGACTGGGAAAATGGGCGGTCCGCGCGGCCATGCAGGCGGCGCGGACCGGAACGAGGGTCAGAACGAGTACTTGGCGTTGAAGGCCACGTAGTCGCGGTCGGCCAGCGGGCGGTTGACGATGTTGGCGCCGCCGATGAACGCGGCGTAGGTCAGGTTGAGCTCCAGGTTGTTCAGGTACTTGAAGGTCAGCCCGACGCTGGCGCGCTTGTCGCCATAGCCCATCAGCGTGCCGAAGGCGCCGGCCACCGCCGACCTGCCGCTGAACTGCTGCGCGTAGGTCAGCGGCACGGTGACGTCCCAGCCGTCGAACACGTTGTTGTAGGTGAGCGACCAGCCCACCTGGAACGCCGCCGAGTTGCGCGTGTTCGACAGCTTGCTGAAGCCCATCACCGGATCCACATCCAGCACATGCAGGTACGACACTTCGCCCAGCAGCGACTGCGAGTCGGCCAGGAAGGTCGGTCCCACCGAATAGATCGCCGACAGCTGGCCCTGCAGCGCCTTGCCGCGCGTGGCGGTGGGGGAGCCGGCCACGTCCACCAGCATCGGCACGCCGTCCTTGTAGCTGACTTCACCGGCGACGTTGGCGCCCAGCAGCTGCGTCGAGAAGCTCGCGCCGGTCAGGTTGATGCCGCCGTAGAACTTCTGCTGGTACTGCAGCGTGGGAAACAGCGAAGTAACCACGCTCGGGTTCTTGTCGTGGTAGCGCAGCTGGTAGATCCCGATCTCGGTGTCTTCGAACACGCGGAAGCGGGCGCCGACGCCCCACTGGCCCCAGTCGGACGGGCGGATATCCGGGCCGCGCGGGATATTGAAGCCGGGCCCGATGATGAACTCGGCGCCGGGACCGACCACGTCGGTGGTGCTGAAATAACTGCCCGGGGCGAACATCTGGTTCGGCTTGTAGGTGAACTGGTAATACCCCATCACGCTGAACGACGGCGTGACCTGCAGCTGCAGCGATGCCTGCGGCACCGGCAGCAGGATGTCCTTGACCTCGGCGCCGGGCACGAAGGCCTTGGTCGCATCGGCGGGGCCCTGCGCGCCGGCAATGTTGGCGAAGAACAGGCTTTCGCCCCAGGCCACCACCTGGTTGCCCAGCTTGAAGCTCAGCTGCGTGCCGCCGATGGGGGTGGCGCCGTAGACGTAGGCGTCGAGCAGCTGCGCGCGGTGCTCGTGATAGTCGCGCGCGGAGCTGGTGAACTGGTTGAACGGGCCGTTGTGGTTGACCGTGAACGGCGCGTTGTTGGAGTTGGTGCCGCTGTAGGCCCAGTCATAGAACACGCTGCCGCGCAGCAGTACGCCGAAGGCGTTGCGCTTGAGATGGGCCTCGCCCAGCAGCGAAACGCGGTTGGCGATCATGTCGCCGCGCTTGAAGTTGCGGTCGCCGTCGTCGCCGTTGATATTGGCCGGGCTCAGCAGCGCGTCGCTCTGGCGGCCGGTGCGCAGCGCCGCGCCGTAGGAGGCGGTGACGCTGTAATCGAGCGTGGTGTCGTGGCCGAGGTCGATGGT
Organism: Cupriavidus alkaliphilus; assembly: GCF_014191175.1. Taxonomy (NCBI): domain Bacteria; kingdom Pseudomonadati; phylum Pseudomonadota; class Betaproteobacteria; order Burkholderiales; family Burkholderiaceae; genus Cupriavidus; species Cupriavidus alkaliphilus. The sequence goes on from NZ_JACHWE010000005.1 coordinate 347,615, forward strand.
GTCGCCGGCTTGCGCGGGCTGCGCAAGCAGCGCCAGCGCCGTCAGGGCCGCCGCTGCGGCGATGGGCCGCAGCCGGTTGCGGCGCTGCTGTGGCCCGCGTGGTGGTTGGTGCATGGTGGTCTCCCCGTGGAATCGGTGTTGGTTCATTGCCTGGCACTTCGATCGGCGCTCGCCTGGACGAGAAGCGTAGAGAGGGGGAGCCACGCACAAATCGGCAGAACGGACTAGGCGGTTTCCCTACGGGGGGCGGCTCAGGTGCGGCTCAGGTGCGGCTCAGTTGCGATTGACCGAGGCCGCGTCGAGAAACGCCGGCCGTTCGCCGCCGCCGTCGATCACGAGGTTGGCGCCGCTCACGTACGAGGCCTGCGGCGATGCCAGGAACAGGCAGGCGTCGGCGATGTCGTCCGGCAGCGCCAGCCGGCCCAGCGGCACCGTCGCCGCCATGCTGCGCAACGCCGCGGGGTCGCCGTAGTGCTGCTGCTGCGAGGTATCGGTCAGCACCATGCCCGGGCTGACCGCGGCCACGCGCACGCGCGGCGCCCATTCCACCGCCAGCGTGCGCACCGCATTGAGGATGCCGGCCTTGGCGGCGCCGTAGGCCGCGGTGCCGGGCGAAGGGCGCAGCGCACTGACGCTGCCGACGAACAACTGGGTGCCGCCGCCGGCCTGTTGCTGCATGCGCGCATTGCAGCGCTGGGCCAGCTGCAGCGGCGCCACCAGGTTGAGCCGGACCACCGACTCGAGCAGCCGCGGCGAGGCATCCGCCACCAGCGCGAACGGCGCGCCGCCGGCGTTGTGGACCACCACGTCCAGCGTCGGGCTGGCCTGCGCGATCTGCGCCAGCATGGCGTCGGCCTGTTCCAGGTCGCGGATGTCCGCGGCAATGAAGCGGGCGCTGCGGCCGTTTGCGGCCGGCAGTTCGCTGTCGTCGGCGGGCGCGGTGCGGCCGCACACGAACACCTGCGCGCCGGCGCGCAGGAAGGCCTCGCTGATGGCGCGGCCGATGCCGCGCATGCCGCCGGTGACCAGCACGGTCTGGCCGGTGTAATCGAATGCTGCGAATCCTGTCATGGGCTTGCCCCGTTTTGCATGGAGCGCCCATCGTAGGAGAAGTGGCGCGGCGGCTCGTAGTCCGAATGAACGATGCCCGGGGCGGTGGCGCTGCGCAAGATGCTGGCAAACCAAGGGAGACGCCCTCATGTCCGCTACCTCGCAGCACACGTCCTCGACACCCCCCGCCTCGCTCCACCCCAACCTGCCGGTGGGCCGCTTTATCACCACCGCCAGGGGCCTGCGCCTGCACTGCCTGGATGCCGGCGCCGGCGAGCCGGTGGTCTTTATCCACGGCAGCGGGCCGGGCGCGAGCGGGCACAGCAACTTCCGCCACAACGTGCCGGCGTTTGCCGCGGCGGGTTTCCGCACCGTGGTGGTGGACCTGCCGGGCTACGGGCTGTCGACCAAGCCGGACGATGTCGAATACACGCTGGACTTCTTCGTCGCCGCGCTGCGCGAGCAACTGCTGGCGCTGGAACTGCCGCGCTGCGTGCTGGTGGGCAATTCGCTGGGCGGCGCCATCGCGCTGCAGTACGCGCTGGATTACCCCGAGCATGTCAGCCGCCTGGTGATGATGGCGCCCGGCGGCGTGGAAGAGCGCGAGACCTATTTCGAGATGCCAGGCATCCAGCGCATGGTGTCGCTGTTCACCGGCGGCCACATGAACCCCGACACCATGCGCCAGCTGCTGCAATTGCTGGTGCACGACGCCAGCCTGGTCACCGACGCGCTGGTCGACGAGCGCATGGCGGTATGCCGCGAGCAGCCGCGCGAGGTGCTGGCGACGATGAAGGTGCCCAACCTGACCGCGCGGCTGGGCGAGATCCGCTGCCCGGTGCTGGGCTTCTGGGGCACCGAGGACCGGTTCAATCCCGCCTCGGGGGCCACGAAGTTCCTTAGCGGCTGCGCCGATGCGCGCTTTGTCATGATCAACCGCTGCGGCCACTGGGTGATGGTCGAGCACGCGGCGTACTTCAACCGCGAATGCCTGGGCTTCCTGGCCGACACCGCCCCGGGCGGCGCGGCATAATTGCCTCCGCCCAATAGATCAATACCAAGGAGACATCATGGATTACCCGTATGACCTGTTCGGCCTGCGTGGCAAGGTGGCGGCCATCACCGGGGCCGCGCGCGGCATCGGCGCCGAGACCGCGCGCATGCTCGCCGCCGCTGGTGCCAGGGTGGCCGTGCTCGACGTGCTGGAAGCAGACGGCAAGGCCACGGCCGAAGCGATCTGCGCGGCCGGCGGCGAGGCCGCATTCTGGAAGCTCGACGTCACCCGCGAAGACGAGGTGGCGCGCGTGTTCACCGAGATCGCCGAGCGCTTCGGCGGGCTCGGCATCCTGGTGAACAACGCCGGCATCGAAGGGCCCAATGCGCCCACCCATGAGCTGGCGCTGGAGCAATGGCAGCAGGTGATGGCGGTGAACGTGACCGGCACCTTCCTGTGCACCAAGCACGCCATCGCGCACATGGAGCGCGCCGGCGGCGGCGCCATCGTCAACGTGTCGTCGATGTACGGCATCGCCGGCGGGCCGGACGTGCCGCCTTATCACGCGTCGAAGGCGGCGGTGCGGATGATGGCCAAGACCGATGCGCTGCTGTACGCCGGCAAGAACATCCGCGCCAATTCGATCCATCCCGGCTTTATCCGCACGCCGATGCTGGAACACGTGGCCCAGGCCTCGGGGCAGGGCGAGGGGCTGTTCCACTACCTGGGCGGCCTTACGCCCGCGGGCAAGGTGGGACAGCCGCGCGACATCGCGGCGGGCATCCTGTACCTGGTGTCCGACGCGGGGCGCTACGTCACCGGCGCCGAGCTGGTGATCGACGGCGGCTACACCGCACGCTGAAACCCACCACCAGGAGCATCCCATGTCTCAGGGACCCAACCCCCATCCCGACAGCGCCGCGATGAAGGCGACACTGCTCGCCTACGTGGAGCGCTTCAATGCCGGCGACGCGCAGGGCGTTGCCGCGCTCTATGCCGACGACGCCACCGTGGAAGACCCGGTCGGCGCGCAGCCCATCGCCGGCAAGCCCGCGATCCTGGCGTTCTACCAGCACGCCACCGCGCTGGGCGCGCGGCTGGAGGTGGTGGCGCCGCCGCGCGGCTCGCACGGCAACGCCGCCGCGCTGACCTTCGCCGTGCATGCGCGCCTGGAAGGGCGGCCGGCGCGCATCGACGTGACCGACATCATGAGCTTCGGCGACGACGGCCGCATCCGCAGCATGCGCGCCCACTGGGGGCCGGACGACGTCCATTTCGTGTAAGCGCGCCGCGCCGATGGCCCGCCACACCCGCGAGGATGCCGCCGTTACGCGCGCGCGCATCCTCGCCAGCGCGCAGCAGCTGATCCGCCACCGCGGCCTGCACTGCGTCACCGTCGACGACGTGGCGCGCGCCATCGGCATGACGCGCGGCGCCGTCTACGGGCACTTCCGTTCCCGCGCCGAACTGCTGGGCGCGCTGCTGTCCTGCGCCGAAGCCGACTTCGCCGCGCGGCTTGCACCGCTGGCACAGGGTGGCGCCACGCCGGACGCATTGGCGCAGGCGTTGCAGGCCGTCCTGCACGGCGATGAACTGGCGCGCCATGTCAGCCTGATTGCCGCACTGTTGCAGCACAAGTGCGGCGAAGCGTGCGAACTGTGCCCGCTGCGCGAGCGCGTGCTGCGCGGCGTCGAATCGCTGCGCGTCACGTTCGCCATGCTGTTGCCGAGCCCGGATCTGACCGGCCTGCTGCTGGCGCACCTGTGGGGCCTGCTGGGCGCGCATGCAATGCACCTGGCTCCCGCCGGGCTGTCGGGCAGCGCCGCGGCGCTGGCCCGGCTGTACCAGCACCATGCGGCGCTGCCCGCCGCGCGCGCTTCTTGTCGATCCCACGCCACTTCCGACCCCGCGCCGATGCGGGATACCCCTTAGTCTGCTCGGACGAAGAGGTCCGGCCCGCCGCTGACTACGATGCTCTCAATAGCCCGGATAAAAGCAGGGCAAGCGGAGGAGACAGCGATGAAGCGGCTCGGATTGCGTTGGGCGGCATGCCTGGTCGGGGCTGGCGCCGCCATGGGCGTGGCCTGGGGGCTGGCGGTGGATGCCAGCCAGGAGGAACGGCCCGCGGCGACGCTGCCGGCCGCGGCAGCTGCGCTGGAGCGCTGCGACGACGCCTGCGTGCGCAGTCGCGGCGCGGCGGCGCTGGTGGTGCTTAGCCAGCGTCCTCCCCAGTAACGCAATGCGTATCGACCGGCCCGGGCCCCGGGCCGGTCACGTGCCGCCTGCTCAGTTGCGGCTAGCCTGCCGCTGCGCCTGCAGCGTTTCCGCGCGCGCCTTGACGTCGCGTGCCACCTGGTCGAAACCCTGCTTCACCCACGCGCCGTGCTCGCGCATGATGGTCTCGGCGTTCAGGCCCAGGAACAGGTCGGTGGTGAAGTAGCGGGTGCGTCCCGGGCCGATCGCTTCCAGGTACTGGTCGCGCCGCGCGGCGTCCTTGTTCTCGTCGGTCGGGCGCTGCTCCCACGACAGCAGCTGCTCCGGTTCCCACGCCACCAGGTACTCGTTGACCGGGATCACCTGCTCGGTGCCGGGAATGCGCACCTGCATGTGCACCATGTCGCCGAGCCGCCCGGTGGTTTCCAGCCCGGGACAGAACGTGTTCCATTCGTTGTAGCGCGCAAAGTCGGTCAGCACTTCCCACACCAGCGCTACCGGCGCATCGATCTCTACCCGGATCGACGTCACCAGATTCTCGGCCTTGGCCATGGTCTCCTCCTTCATCAAAGTCATTGGGAAGGGAAACACTAGAGCCACCCGCCGGCGCCCCGCATACCCCGAACGGACGAGTCCGGGTGGACGAAGGCGACGCCATCGCGGTGATGCAAATTGAGCCTCGGCCCCGCGCTCGCGCTGTCCGGCGGCGGCGATGCGCGGCGGGGCCGCATTCTCCATCTGCTGTGAGCTTGGTGCCGGCCATCGGCGATGGCCGGCTTTTTTTTGAGCGTTGTCGTTGCTGTGTTGATGCGGGACTTCGTTGATACTCCCGCCCTCACCCCGGCCCGCGCCCGAGAGGGGAGAGGGGGGTACGCAATCGGTGTCTGGAGGGGCTGCGGTGCTTCGCCTTGCCTTGCTTATTGCGGGCAGTGGCCCTACGAAGCGGCAAGCGCGCGCCGGCTGGCCCTGCCGCGCCACACCAGCAGCAATCCGGCCGCGGCCAGTAGGCCACCGGCGACTGGCACGGCCCGATAGCCGAGCCCCAGGCTGATGACCCCGCCACCCAGTGCGGCGCCGAGGGCATTGCCAAGGTTGAAGGCGCCGACGTTGATCGACGAGGCCAGGCCCGGCGCTTGCGCCGCGGCTTCCATCACCCGCATCTGCACGGGCGGCACCACGGCGAAGGTGGCGGCGCCCCACAGCAAAAGCCCGAGCGCCGCGGTGACGTGGTGCGTGAAGGCGAAGGGCAGCAACAGCATGATGACGGCCAGCGCCGACAGCACGATCTTGGTCGCGCCATCGAGCGACCAGTCGGCAAGCCGCCCGCCCACGTGGTTGCCGATGGTGAAGCCAATCCCGATCAGCACCAGCGCGAACGTAACAAAGCTGCCGGAAGCACCAGTGAGCTCGGCCAGCACCGGCGCGATATAGGTGTAGAGCGTGAACATCGCACCCGCGCCCAGCACCGTTGTCGCCAGCGCCAGCAATACATTGGGACGGGTGAGCACGGCCAGTTCCCGGCGCACATCCGGCGGCGTGCCCCGCTCGCCTTGCGGCAGGGCCAGCCAGAGCGCGACCATGGCGACCAGTCCCAGCACGGCGGTGCCGGCGAACGCCAGGCGCCAGCCGACCTGCTGCCCGATCCAGGTTGCCGCCGGCACGCCGCCAATGTTGGCGATGGTCAGGCCCATGAACATGGTGGCCACGGCGCTGGCCTGCTTGTCCTTCGGCACCACGCTTGCCGCCACCACGGCACCGAGTCCGAAGAAGGCGCCGTGGTTCAGGCTGGTGACCAGGCGCGACGCAAGCAGCGTCGCGTATCCCGGCGCGAGCGCCGACAGCAGGTTGCCGATGGTGAAGATCGCCATCAGCGCCATCAGTGCGGCCCGCTTGCCGAAGCGGCTGAACAGCAGCGTCATCACCGGCGCGCCGACCATCACGCCAATCGCATACGCGGTAATCAGCATCCCCGCCGTGGGGATGCTGACGTCGACGCCTTCCGCGATCACGGGGAGCAAGCCCATTGGCGCGAACTCGGTGGTGCCGATGCCGAAGGCACCGATGGCCAGCGCAAGCAGTGCGGTATTGGATTTCATCGTGGCAACCCGATCAGGCCGCGGCGCGGCCGTCGTAGGTGGGATAGTCGGTGTAGCCCTCGGCACCGCCGCCGTAGTGGAGCGCGCGGATCGACGCGGCCAGCGGCCAGTCGTTCCGCAGCCGTGCGACCAGGTCGGGGTTGGCGATGAACGGCTCGCCGAATGCCGCCATGTCGATGACGCCATCGGCGATGAATGCCTCGGCGCGCGCGCGCGTCATGCCACCCGCGAGGATCAGCACGCCCTTGAAGCGGCGGCGGAAGCTGGCGAGGAAATCGTCCGGCATGGCCGAGCTGCCGCGCGTGCTCTGGTCCATCAGGTGGACGTACGCAATCTTCCGCCGCGAGAGTTCATCAGCCAGATGGAGGTAGGTGTCCTCGAGGTCGGCATAGTTGCCCATGTCGCCGAGGCCGCCATAGGGAGACAGCCGGATGGCGGTGCGATGCGCACCGATGCGCGCCACCACCGCATCGATGGCGGCCAGTGCGAAACGGGTGCGGCTTGCCAGCGTGTCGCCGCGGAATTCATCGGTGCGGTCGTTCACGGTCGGGTTCAGGAACTGTTCGATCAGGTAACCATTGGCGCCATGCAGCTCGACCCCGTCAAAGCCGGCCTCGACCGCATTGGCCGCCGCTTCGGCAAAATCGGCGATCACCCCATAGACCTCCCCGGTCGTCAGCGCACGGGGCGCGGAGGCATCGACCGCACCGGGCGTGCCGTCGGCGGTATAGCCCCAGGCCTTGGTGTCTTTCGCGACCTGGCTGGTGGCACTGACCGGCTGGATGCCGCCGGGCTGGATCGACACATGGCTGACGCGGCCGACATGCCAGAGCTGGGTGAAGATGGTACCGCCCTTCGCATGGACGGCGTCCGTGACCTTGCGCCAGCCCTGCACCTGCTGCGGGGTGTAAAGGCCGGGGTTGAACAGGAAGCCCTGCGCGCTGGGAGAGATCACCGTGCCTTCGGTCACGATCAATCCGGCGTCGGCGCGTTGGCTGTAATAGAGCGCGTTGAGGTCGTTGGGCACCCCGTCCGGGTTGCGGGAACGGGTCAGCGGTGCCATGGCGATCCGGTTGGCGAGCTGGCGCCCGCCCAGGGTGAAGGGCTTGAACAGCAGAGTCATTTGAGGACCTCGATCAGGAAGGGCACTGCCGTCGGCTGCGTGGCCGCGGCGTGCCGGGGGTGCTTCGATGGACCGCAGTTTGCGCGGTTTATATTTGTTGAGTAAGCCTTGTATCGGTCAAATACTTTTGAGCTTGTTTCAAGAATAAGAGCCTCGTCCGGATGAGCCGGAGAGGGCATGGCGGTACCGGCGGGCCCGCGTGCATCGCCGGCAGTGTTTCATCCCGGACACATACCTCGGTCATCCATCGAGCCGATATTCCATTCCATTTCCGCCAACTAGATTGGGTGCATCGATGGCGCCTTCGCTGCCGTCGACCTTTACGACCGCAGAGTCAGAGGAAGGGGAGCCCATGAAAAACGCCCACATCAAGCTGGCCGCCGTGCCATTCGCCTGCCTTGTCATCACGCTCGCCGGCTGCGGCGGTGGCGGAGGGGGCGAACCGGCCTCCACCAGCGCCACCGCCAGCCCTGGCACTTCAGCGGGCACCTCGCCAGGCACGTCGCCCGCCAACCCGGCACCGGCCGCGCCTTCGTCGCCCGCGCCGGCCGCTGCGACCAGCAGTGCGATGCTGTCCGGCACTACGGACCCGGGGCCCGAGATCGGCAAGGACGGGGACTACTACCTGAACACCGTGACGTGGATGATGTTCGGGCCCAAGGCCAATGGCGTGTGGCCCGCCGGGGTTTCGCTGGCGGGTCCCGGCGGCAATACCGGTGCGGCGGGGAGCACCATCCTGTCCGGCTCGGTCGATCCGACCGACAGCGTCGGCAACAACGGCGATTACTACATCAACACCTCGACCTCGACGCTGTTCGGTCCCAAGGCGAACGGCACGTGGCCGGCGGGAGTGCCGCTTGGCAGCGCCACCGGCACGCCGCCACCCAGCGGCGGCACGGTGCTGTCGGGAACCGGCGCGCCGGCGAACAGCCTCGGCAACAATGGCGACTACTACCTCGACACCAGCACCTGGACGCTGTACGGGCCGAAGGCAGACGGCGTCTGGCCGGCAGGGGTCTCGCTGGTCAGCCAGCCAGGCGGCAGCGGCGGCACGGGCGGCACCGGCGGCACCACGGTCGGCAATGGCGGCCATGTCCTGTACGGCAGCGGCGCACCGACCGACGACATCGGCGTGGACGGCGACTTCTATTTCGACACCACCACGTGGACGATGTACGGTCCCAAGCAGGGCGGCAAGTGGCCAACCACGGGTGTGACCATGGCAAACGGCACCGTCTACAACGGCAACTTCAACGTGCCGGATACGCTCAGCCGCGGCCGCTATGCCATGACCGGCGCCGGCGGGGCGGTACCGCTGCCGTCGGACTTCGGGGTCGTGATCCCCTACGATTGCACGCGCGTCGCGCTCACGGCGAGCACGCTGGGCAAGGTGCAGGGCACGCTCGACATCTCGGTGTACAAGGTGACCGGTGCCGGCGCTTCGGTCGTGCTCGCACCGGTCAGCGACCTGAGCTGCAAGATCACCAATGGCCAGCAGCACTGCAGCAAGGAGGTGCAGGCCGGGGCGGTCACTCATGGCGACAAGCTGCAGGTACAGGTCGACAACAACCAGGCTACCGACTGGGGCGGCCTTGCCGTGAACCTCGCCTGCATCAAGTAGGCGGAAGCGGCGGCGGGGGCATGGTCTCCTGCCGCCATCTCCTGCGCAGACAGCAGGCGGCGTGAAGCCGGTGACGGCGTGGGCAGGTCGCGCCACGCCGCATCGGAAGTCCACGCCGGTCCTGCCTTCCAGCCTGCGCCCGGGCAGCGAAGCGCGCTTCGCCTGATCCCGCACCCCAGGCCGGCCCCGCGCGAAGCGCGGTTCGCCGCCGGCCACCGGGGACTTTCCCAATATCTCGCCTTTTCAGCCCCCGCACGAAAGGGAGATCATCGGCAGTGGCTGCGGTGCCGGCGCGCTGTCTGCGCACGCCATGCGCCGCGGCGCTGCCGGCCTGGATCAGGCGGCGGGCTGGGGGTGTCGGTAGCGATGAGGCCGTCGGCAGCGTGACGCCGCGGGGGCGTCGTGCAGGATCGGCAGGACGGGGCAGGCCAGTGCATGCAACCAGTTGCCGGAGCGTCGCCTGCCTGCGAGGGAAACCTGAATTGGCCGCATGGAAGTCCCCCCTGTGTTTTTTGTCTCAGAATACTAGTCAGCGGCGACGGGGCAGGCAATATGAACTTAATTTAAGACTGAGATGCTGCGGCGTTACCGGCGGCGCAGAAGTGGAAAGACCGGCGTTCGTTCCGCAGGCAACGCCTACGGCAATCTCAAATCCCACAACACGTCCAGCACGTGTTGCGTGGAGCGCTCAACGTACCCCGCACGATAGGCAATACCGAGCCGTCGCCACAACGCAGGCCGCAACGGGCGCATGACAATGCGACTGTCGGGCAATGGCGTAGTGGCCTCATGGGGCAACAGCGCCGCGCCGTAACCTGCCGCTACCAGGCTCTTGATCGCGTCGTTGTAGTTGAGTTGAATGCGCGGCGCCGGGTGTTGCCCTCCGGTCGCGAACCACTCCGCCGTCAGGCGCGACAGACGCGTGGTCGCGTCATTGAGAATGAGCGGTTGGGCGGCGAGCCATGCGGGGGTAACGCGGGCCGGGCACCGCCAGTGCGCCGGCACAAAGGCCATCACCGGGTCGCGGCGCCAGGGTTTTATCACCAGTCCGGCCACCGGGGGCTGAGGCAGCGCAACCACCCCGATATCCAGCGTTCCATCCACCAGCCGGGACAGGGTTTCTTCCGAAGTATGCACGGCAATCTGGATGTCGATGGCGGGATGGTGCTCGCGCAGGACCTCCAGCGCTTGCGGCAGCAGGTGCGCGATCACGCCCGTTGACGCGCCGATACGCGCACGCCCTTCGAGCCCGTCTACCTGGCGTTGAATATCATCCAGCGCCTGCTCCGCGTCGGCCAGCAGCCGGCGCGCGCGCTCCACCAGCACCTCGCCGATAGGCGTCGGTCCCACATGGCCGCGCTTGCGTATCAGCAGTGGAGACCCGATGCGGTCTTCGAGTTCGGCGATGTGAAGGCTGACCGTTGGCGGCGCCAGGTGCAAGGCGCGCGCCGCATCGGCAAAGGAACCACGGTCGGTAACGGCGACCAGAGTGCGCAGGCGGTCCAGGCTGATCTCTCGCATGACGAAATCCAGATTCAGAAAAGCTGAATGTCGTAGTTATGAAATTCAACTTTCCCTATTCTAGTCCCCCGCGCAACATAGGGGCTCGGTTTTACTTGTTCAATCCCACAGGCAGCGGAGTCAACCACCCATGAGCTCTCCCGTAGTTTTTATCGACGGCGACCAAGGCACCACCGGGCTGCAGATCCACGAGCGGCTGCGCAGCCGGACCGACATCCGGTTGTTCACACTTCCCGCTGCGGAGCGCAAGGATGCGCGGCGTCGCGCAGAAGCCATCAACGGCTGCGATATCGCCATCCTCTGCCTGCCCGATGCCGCCGCGCGCGAGGCAGTGGGCGCCATTGTCAATCCCGCCGTGCGGGTGATCGACGCCAGCTCCGCTCATCGCACACACGCGGACTGGACCTATGGGTTTCCGGAAATGGCGCCGGAGCAGGCCGGGAAGATTGCCAACGCATCTCGGGTCACCAATCCCGGTTGCTATCCGACCGGTGCAGTTGGCCTGCTGCGTCCGCTGGCACAGGCCGGGCTCATCCCGGCCGATTACCCGATCAGCGTGCATGCGGTATCCGGCTACTCCGGACGTGGGCGTGTCGGCGTGGAGGAATATGAGGGGCCGGGCGCCGCCAAGGCGCCGTCATACCAGGTCTATGGCCTGGAACTTGCGCACAAGCACGCGCCCGAGATCCAGCAGCACGCCTGCCTTGCGCAGCGTCCCATTTTCGTCCCGGCGTACGGAGCCTTCCGCCAGGGCATCGTACTGACGGTGCCGCTGGCGCTGCGGCAACTGGCGCCCGGCGCGGATGGCGCCACGTTACACGCCTGCCTTGCGCGCCACTATGCCGGGGCAACTTACGTACGGGTCTTGCCGCTGCACGAATCAGGCGCCCTGACTCATCTGGATCCGCAAGCGCTGAACGGTACGAACGACATGCAGCTGAGCGTATTTCATAACGTCGAAAACGGGCATGTGCTGCTGTCCGCGGTGTTCGATAACCTTGGCAAGGGGGCATCGGGCGCTGCGGTGCAGAACCTGGATTTGATGCTTATGGGGCAGTAGTGGCCGGTGGCTCGAGATAACGCCCGGCCGCCCCTATGCCGACAGTTGTTGCCAGGCTGGTCGTGGCGGTCGCCCCTGGCACCGACCATTGCTGCTGTTGCACGGCGGCACCGTCGGTGATCAACGCGGTGCCGTACGCTGTTCGCTGCTGCGCTTGCGCAAGGTCCGGGCGGGCGGCCCGCACGCGCCGAGCTTGCGACTGACGCTGACGATGCCGCAGCAAGGCCCATCGGCGCTGCGGCTACGTCCCTTCCGCGTAGCTGCGCAGCCCGACCACCACCGCGGCAAAGGTCACCGCGCAGCGCGCACTGGCACGCAAGTCCTCATGCATCGCTACCCAGGTATCCATCGCCACGGAAAACTCGCTGGGCAGCACCCTGACCAGCCGCGGCTCGCGCGCCGCCAGCGCGGACTGGCACACGCCGATGCCAAATCCGGCGCGGATCGCGCCCAGCTGGGCCAGGTCGCTGTCGGCGCGAAAGGCCAGGCGCTGGCGCGACAAAGCCGGAAAGCGCTCCAGCAAGCGGCGGATGAACGGCGTCTCGCGGTCGAAACCGATCACGGCAAACCGCGGCAGTTCCTCCAGCGATTGCGGCACACCGTGCGCGGCCACGTAGCGCTCATGCGCATGCAGCCCCAGTTCGATGCCGCCGACGCGCTGCGCCACCAGCGCATCCTGCTCGGGCCGGAACATCCGCACGGCGATATCGGCTTCGCGGTGCAACAGGTCGTCGACGCGGTTCGACAGCACCAGTTCGATCTCCAGCGCCGGGTGGGCTTCACGCAGCGCAGCGAGGATCGGCGGCAGCACTTCGACGCCGACGACTTCGCTCGCCGACAACCGCACCGTGCCGCGCACGCCGGCGCCGTGCCCACTGGCGGCGCGCCGCATGGCCGCGGCCGTGGCGGCCAGTCCGGCGGCATAGGGCTGCAGTGTGTGGGCGGCGTCGGTGGGGGCAAAGCCGTCGAAGGAGCGTGTGAAGAGCTTGAGACCCAGCGCAGCCTCAAGACTGTCGATATGACGGCCGACGGTCGGCTGCGTCAGCCCCATGGCGCGCCCGGCGGCCGATAGCGACCCGGTTTCCAGCACGCGGAGAAAGGTGCGGTACCACTCCCAGTTTGGTTCGCCGGCCATGCTATGCGTTTTTGTTTAGCGACCAGCCGATTATAGATAATTTTCTTTTTGCCAGGATGGCCACAAACTGGCCCGTATCAGACCACGGCAATTACCCATGCAAAGGAGAACCCCATGTCCACGATCGCGCTCTTTGGTGCCGCCGGCGCCATCGGCCACAGCGTTGCCGCCGCGCTGGCAAGCCGGGGCCAGCCATACCGCGTGGTAGGCCGCGATGCCACGCGCCTGCGCCAGGCCTTCGGGGCCGACCCGCTCGCCGAGATCGTCACCTGGGATCCCGACTCGCCGGCCTCCGTCCGGGCCGCGGCGAGCGGCATCGACACGCTGGTCTACATGGTCGGCGTCGACTACTGGCGCTTCGACCTGCACCCGGAACTGCTGCGCAAGACACTGGATGGCGCGGTCGCTGCGGGCGTCAGGCAATTCGTCCTGATCGGCACGGTCTACCCGTATGGACGCGTGCAGGGCGGCAATCCGGTCAGCGAGAACCACCCGCGCGCGCCGCATACCTTCAAGGGCCGCATGCGCAAGGCACAGGAAGACGTGCTGATGCAGGCGGACGCAGCCGGCCGCATCCGCGCCACGGTGCTGCGGCTGCCCGACTTCTACGGTCCGGGCGTGCAGGCCAGCCTGCTGCACCGCGCCGCGCAGGCTGCCGCATGTGGCGGCACCGCGGACCTGATCGGACCGATCGATGCGCCGCACGAGTTCGTGTATGTGCCGGACGTCGGTCCGGTTGTCGCCCGCCTGGCCGACACGCCGGCGGCCTTCGGCAGGATCTGGCACCTGGCCGGCGCCGGTGTCACGACTCAGCGCGAACTGGTGTCGCACATGGAAACACAGACCGGCCGCAAGCTGAAGCTGCGCATCGCCGGCAAGGGCATGCTGCGCTTGCTCGGGCTGTTGAACCCGTTCATGCGCGAACTGGTAGAGATGCACTACCTGATGACTGATCCGCTGATCCTGGACGATGCCGCGCTACAACGGCTGATCGGACCGATCCGCAAGACGCCGTACGCCGAGGGCATCCGGCAGACGCTGGCGGCATGCCAGCCCTGTCGGCACGCCTCTAACCTGCCTGCTTGAGGAACATCCCAACGCCCCGACAGCACGGCGAAGCTGGCGACCAGCGCCACCAGCAGTCAGAAGCCGAGCGGATGGCCGGCCAGCGGGACGCCGCTGGTAGTGCAGGACTGCGGACGCTTCATCATGGAGGGCAGGGCAGCCGACCCAAAGCAGACAACATCCTTCATGCGCGCTGCCGACGCCTGGACGTCGACTTGGTCCTGCGTCCGTTCTGGATGCTACCGGCGGCTGGCGACGGCGGCGTTGATTCGCGCTGCCTCGGCGCGCGCATCGGGCACTCCGATCACCAGGCGGGCCCAGTCATTTCGGGCCAGTTCGATGACGATGGTCTGCAGCTTGCGCGAGGTGTAGACGAACTGCTTGTCGCCGCCCTTGATAAAGGTGCCGGCGGCGATCAGGCCCGGGAAGTAGGTGCCCGGAAGGCGCAGGCCTAGCGCTCTGCTATCAAAGCCATTGTCCTCGGTAGCGCCGCGAACCTGCGCAAGCGGCACGCGAAAGCCGCGGCGCAGCGACCAGATCGATTCCCACGGTGTCAGGTGGACAACGAGTTCGCGGTCGGTCAGTTCGAGTCGAGGCATCGCTACTCCTTGTTGGGATCGTGACTGGGCAGGTGATCGAGCAGACGCGCGCCGAGCAGTTCGGCAGCGCCTTCTCCATAAGCTTGCAAGGCGTCGCGGCAACGGGCAGCGATTGGCAGATCCGCTGGCGCGAGTTCGCGCAGGGCGGTGATGAGGAGGTCGAGCGCGGCCGGGTCCCGGTACCATTCGCCGACAAGGACTTGGTCCAGCACCTTTTCGAATAGACCGCGCTTGGAACCGAATGCTTTGTACAGACTGCCTCGATGCAACGCCGTTGCCTCCACCAGGTCGTCGACCGAGCAGGCGTTGTAGCCGATACGACCGAAAACCTCCGCCGCGCGGGCGATCACAACGTCTTCATCGAACGTCCTTGGCCTAGCCATGCGATACCCATTCGCCAGTTATGGAACGATTGTTCAATAACGCGAGTGTGCAGGTTTTTGAACGGCCAGTCAATAATGCTCCGGCTGAATGCTGCCGTCTCGGATGGCCAGTTGCTTGTCAGCTACTCAGCGTATCGACGGGACCGCTTACCTGCCGCAACGCCGCGCCGCAAAGCCGTCAGCGCGAGCGGCAATGCCGGATGACGCGAGCGCGGATCGTAGAGGGCCTTCAGCGTCAGCACCAGCGCGGCGGGGTAAGGCTGGATCGGCATGCGGACCGTGCCTGCCACCGACAGGCTGCGCGACTGCGTCGGGGCGAGTCCAATGCCCAGGCCCGCGGCAACCAGCGATAACTGTCCATGCAGACGAGGCGCGGTCGCTGCCACCCGCATCGCATGGCCCGCGACACGGCAACGATCGCGTATCGCTGCATACAACGCCGGCCCCTGCGCCTCCGGAAACAACACCAGGGGCTCGCCGGCCAGTTCGGCAAAAGGGGTGGCGTCCCGGTTGGCGAGCCGGTGGTCAGCAGGCAGCACGGCGTCGAAGCGGTCATTCGAGAGCAGAAGGCTGTCCAGGCGCGCATGCGTCTCGAAGGGCGGGTGACCGATGCCCAGATCGATCTCACCGGCCGCGAGCAGGGACAACTGTTCATTGGTGGTCGCTTCCTGCAGCGCAAACTCGACCCGTTCCTGTCCGCCTGACAGCGTCCGCAGCGCCGCAGGCAACGCCAGATACAGCGCGGCCGACACATAAGCAATGCGCAGGCATCGCCGTTGCTGTCCCACGGCGCGGGTGGTCTCGTGCGCACGCCGTTGCGCTTGCAGCAGGGCGATGGCTTCCTCGCGCAAGCACTCGCCGGCGGCCGTCAGGGCGACGCGGCGGCTGGTGCGGTCGAACAGGCGCACGCCGATTTCGTCTTCCAGCCTGACAATCGCGCGGCTCAGATGCGGTTGTGCCATGCCGACCTGCTGCGCCGCCCGGCCGAAATGCAGGGCCTCGGCAACGGCCAGGAAAAGCTTCAGTTGCTGGAATTCCATTGATACCTCGCATCGTATCGAATGATGCCATTTTCGGTTATTGATGCATGAATTGGCGACGGTTATCGTCACCACGACCAGTTGAGGAGGTATCGAATGAAGCGAACCATGACACGATGGGTTGCGATAGCGCTCTCGGGCGTCGCGATGACGCTCGGATGGCCTGCGCTGGCGCATCACGGGTGGGGATACTACGACACTGCCACGCCGCTCTATTTCTCGGGCCGCGTGGTCACGGTGACATGGCGCAACCCGCATCCGCAGGTGACTATCGAAGTCGAAGCCAATACCTTGCCGCGTAACTGGAATGCTCTACCCATTCCGCCAGAACTCGCCGAACTGGGCTTTTGCAGAACACTGGCGGCAGTACGCGCATCGGCCCCGCCCGGCCGTTGGACCCTGGACCTGGCGCCGATCAACCGGCTCGAACGATGGGGCATGCCGCGCGAGCCGCGACCCGGCGACCGGCTCGAGGCCATCGGGTTTCCTTCCTGCAACGACCGCCATGCCGCGAGACCAGCGTTGATCGTTCTGGACGGCGTTGGCGTGCGCCAGCAATCGGTCGCGCTGCCCGCGGGATGCAGCGGTGCGCCGCGCGGCTGAGCGGAAGTGACAACATGGAAACGTGGGACGCTTTGCTCGCAGCAATCGAGACATGGCACCCGGTGGTAGCACTGCGTGCATCGACGTGGGCCTATCCGTTGGTCAGCTGGCTGCATCTGCTCGGTATTGGCCTGCTGTTCGGAACCATCGCGGTCGTCGATCTGCGGCTGGCCGGGGCATTGCTGCGGCTCGAGGAGGCAACAGTGCGCGGGACGCTGGTGCCGCTATCGCTTGGCGGCTTCATGCTCGCTGCACTCACAGGCCTGCTGCTGTTTGCTCCAGCGGCGCGCGAATATCAGTCGAATCCATGGTTTGCGGCCAAGCTGGCGTTGATGGGCGTGGCCGCTCTCAATGCAATGGTCTTGCAGTTTGCGTCGTTCCGGCAGTTGAATGGACACCATGCCAGGTTCGCCGGGCTGTTTTCCCTTGGGCTGTGGGCCACGGTGATGCTGGCGGGGCGAATGCTGGCGTTCGGGTAGAGCCGGTGCTGCGAAAATCCATTCACGCACGCTATTGAAGGATGATTGTCATAGCGAGGGGCATGGCATCGAGCATTATGTGCACGTCACTGCGTCAGTCCCACGGGGCAGCGTTACCCCGTGCCGAGCGAGTAATGCTCACCCACAATTTCGCCCGCATGGCCATCCTCGACTTCACGGCAGCGCCGCCTACAATCATGCAATGACAATGGGCCGTAAGGCTACCTCGGAAAGGAGCGCGCCATGTCTGCATACCTGATTGCCGATGTCGACGTAACAGATCCCGCCCTTTTTGAAGAGTACAAACGAGAAGTACCGGCTACTGAGGCGCGCTACGGTGGAAAATATTTAGGCCGTGGTGGTCGAGCCAAGGTTCTCGAAGGTGACTGGCAGCCGCATCGTCTCGTCATTGTCGAATTCCCGGATATGGATTCCTTGATGGCATGGTATGACTCGCCAGAGTACGGCCGCCTTAAGGCGATCCGTGAAAGATGTGCGACGACAAGGATTATCGCGCTGGAAGGCATTACAGCCGTAGCGTCGTAGTAAGTTTTTCCGGCAAAAAGGCCTGCCGTTTTTGGCTGGGCCCTCGACAGTCGGTACTTCCTTCGTGAACGGTCCTTCGCGGATCAAATCGCAAACGACCGTTCATGGCCGACAAGGCACTCCCCGCCCAGACAGTGATTCTGACGTCCGACATGCCGCCCGCCTGGCCGGGAACGATTAGCTGTATTGGGCGCGTCGCACGCCATTCGCCTTTGGCAGTCGTCAATGGGTGCACGCCCGGCAGATCCGTAGCAGCCGATGCCTGTAGCAACTTGCGTCGCTTCGCATCCATTGATCGTGTCTCCGTCGACTCTTCTATTTTTCCAGGCGTCCTGTTTGAAATTCAGTCGCGGGAAAACGTAGCGCCGCCGTTGGGACGGATGTAGCGCGGCATTGGCAGGCCCATGGCCCTGGCCGCGTTCAGGATGCCGTCCTCGATCGTACCGGCGTCGCGCACGGCCTGGTATTCGTCGTCCTTGAAAATGACGTTCGCGCCATAGACCACCATGAATCCCTCGGCCGGCTCCTTGGCGTTGGCAGGCACCGAGAACGTGTGGATGGAACCGCCTGGCTCGTACAGATAGCTACCAGCGGTCTGGGGATCCTCGGGGTACTCGACGTAGTTCCATTCGCCCTTCGTCGTGAAGAAGTGGACGGTTCCGGTGTGGAAGTGGGGCGGCAACGTCGTGCCGGGCTCGAATTTGCCGTACAGCACCCAGACACCGTTCTCACGGTCGAGGAAGAGCGGCACGATGGTCGAACCGGCTTCGGAGCCGGGAAACTCCACGGCATCGTTAATGTTGACGGTCAGCAGACGATCCTGATGGGTAAAGACCTTGGGCAATGCCATGATGCAAATCTCCTGGGCCGACGACCGCATGCTGAGATGCGCTGACAGGTACGGTGGTCGATATGGTTCAATGTTTGTCTCGAAAATGGGGAGCTCGGAGATACGGTCTGCCACCATTGCTGAAGTCCGCGCCACTGGAGCCCCCGCCCACGACGATGGCGACTTTGCCGGCCAGCCGCCCGTGTCCGGTCATGTTGCGAGTTCTGGACTTCTCATCCGTGTACCCTCAGAGCAGGCCGAGTGCGCGCAGTTTGGCATCTGGCGCCGAGTACGGGCGCTCGCAGATGATCTTGTCCGACCCTGGCGCGAACTCGAACGTGGCGGCCATACGTACGCGGAAGGTGCGACCCGTTGGTGCAAACGTCTTGCCGATGGCTTGGAGCGGACCGAGATGCGTGCCTTGCAGCCAAAACTCGACCAGCACCGTTTCGTCGGCTGCGGCGATGGCAATGATCTCGTTCTTGAGGTCGGGGAACGGGATACGCGACGAATCAAAGTATCCACGTACCTCCTTTTCGCCGTCGAAGACGACACCACTGCCATGCATTTCGTAGCGGGGGTGAGCAAACGTGTTGATGACGGCGTCCCAGTCGTGCACGCATTCCAAGGCCATGTGGTCGCGCACGGTCTGGATGCGTGCGGCGTCGAGCGTAGTGGACATGAAGAGAGTCTCTGATGGTGAATAGTGGGAATTCGAATAATCGGGTGGCTGTGTAAAGGCCAGTGGCTCAGTCCAGATTGATGCGGGCTTGCGTGGCGATTCCTTTCCACATAGGAATGTCGCGGGCGTTGATGGCCTGTTGCTCGGGCCCCGGCACGTATTTGGCCGTGATGCCTAACGACAGCAGCTTATTCACAACCTCCGGTTCCTTGAGTGTGGTTTCCAGTGCGCGGGAAAGTTTGTCCACGATGGGCTTCGGCGTCTTGGCAGGCACATACATGACCCAGGTCAGCTCGCGGTCGAAGTCCACGCCTTGCTCCTTGTAGCTGGCGACGCCCGGCAAGCTCGGCGAACGCCGTGTGCACACAGCGAGCGCCTTGACCTTGCCTTCCTTCACGAAAGGTGTGGCGGTCACCATGTCGACGAATCCCACCGAGATGTGGTTGCCAAGGATGTCTGTCACGATCTGCGAAGTACCCTTGTATGGGACATGCTGCAGCGGGATTCCGGTTTTCTGGCTCAGTACCTCGCCGCAGAAGTGGCCGGTCGATCCCGCGCCCCAGCTTGCATACTGGATCGGCGTCTTGTCCTTGCGCGACAGCGCGATCAGTTCCTTGAGGTTGTTGGCCTGGTACTGGTTGGCTGCAATCATGACGATTGACGAACTGCCGATTGCGCCGAGGCTCTGGAAGTCGCGGACAGGGTCGTACGGCAGCTTGGCGTAGGTGGCCGGTGCCAACTGGTGAGTGGACATCCCGCCGATCATGATCGTGTAGCCATCCGGCGCGGCGGTGGCCACAGCATGGGTACCGATGGTGCCGGCCGCGCCAGGCTTGTTTTCAACGACCACTGGCTGCTTGAGCTGTGCTGCGAAGCGCTCCGCGAGCAGGCGCCCCAGAATGTCGCCACCCCCGCCGGCGGAGAAGGGCAGCAACATGCGGACGGGGCGATCGGGGTAGGCAGCGTCGCCGGCATGGGCGCCGGTGGCAGCAAGGGCGAGCAGGGCGCTCGCGAGGTATTTGCACATGGTGTCTCCATGGGGCCGCCAAGGCGGGCGGGGTTGAGTGCGCTTCTTCAGTGGAAACGTTTCCATAAAAGTTTCGTGGAGCAGCGAAAAGACTTCAATCATGGTTAACGCTATGCGCGGAAGCTTTGCCACGCCGGCTACACTATGAATATGGAAACGTTTCCAGTGAACTTAAGGGGGGCAAAATGAGCTTGCTGTTCGGTGGTGTATGCCAGATCGGCTACGTTGTACGGGATATCGAGAAGGCCATGCGTCACTGGAGTGACGTGCTCGGCGTCGGGCCTTGGTTTTATAAGGAATCCGTCGGGACCACGGAGTTCCGCTACTACCAACAAGCATCCTCATTGCCAGACCTGTCCATCGCGCTGGCGAATTCAGGTGGTGTCCAGATCGAATTGATCCAGCAACGCAACGACGCGCCGTCGCTGTATCTGGATTCGCTGAAGCACGCGGGCGAAGGCATGCAGCACGTCGCCTACTGGACTGACGACAGGTTCGACGAATATGCCGAGGTACTGCGGGCACGTGGCTATGTGGAGGGGCACGGTGGCCGCATGGGAATGCGCGGTCGGTTTGCCTACTACGTGCATGCGGACCTGCCGGGCAACATTGTGGAAATTTCGGAGCTGGCCGGCGGCAAGGGTGAGTACTTCGCAATGATCGCCGCAGCCGCCAAGGGCTGGGACGGCGCTGATCCGATCCGCCGGATTGGAGCGCCGCAATGAACGCCACGCAGAGCAAGGAGCCGGCACTGCGCGTGGCGGTGGTGACTGGAGCCGCGCGCGGCATCGGGCTGGCGATCGGCGCTCGGCTTGTCGCCGACGGTTTCGCGGTGGCATTGTGGGATCGGGATGCCGGACAGCTCGACGAGGCCACGCAATCGCTGCGTGCGAGCGGCGCAAAGGTGCTGCCCGTCCCGGTCGACATTACAGACCGTGCACAGGTAGACCGTGCACTTGCGCAGTCTACGGGCGTGCTCGGCGGGCCTGCCGTGCTCGTCAACAATGCCGCCATTCTCGGGCGCAGCGGCCCCACGCTTGACGCCTCGCTGGACGAATGGCGGCGAGTCTTTGACGTGAATGTCTTCGGGGCATTGCAGTGCTTGCAAGCGGTGGTGCCGGCGATGGTGACCCGTGGCTACGGCCGTGTCGTCAACGTGGCGTCGATTGCCGGCAAGGAGGGTAATCCCTTTGCCGGGGCCTACGCGGCATCGAAGGCTGCGCTGATATCGATGACCAAGAGCCTGGGCAAGGAGTTGGCCGAAACGGGAGTGCTGGTCAATTGCATCACGCCCAGCGCAGCTGATACCGACATCTTCGGCGTGTACGACGAGGCCCAGCGCGCCCAGTTGCAATCGCGCCTGCTTGAGCGCGTACCGATGAAGCGCTTTGTCCGCGTCGAGGAAGTGGCGGAGATGGCGGCCTGGTTGTGTTCCGCGCGCTGCAGCTTCAGCACCGGCGCGGTATTCGACATCAGCGGCGGGCGCGCCATGTACTGAGGCCAGGACTGGGAGGGCCGGAAATTCGGCGATAATCCCCATCGACGAGTTGGTTGCGGGCCCGCCCGTCATCCGCCCGCATTTCCCTTCAGGATCACAGATGAGCAGCCGAACGCGCACCACCAGTCCCGATACGCCCGCGCGCGTCACGATTCGCGACGTGGCGCGCGCTGCCGGCGTGTCGTTGGGCACTGCGTCGCGGGCCCTCAATCGCAGTGGTCCTGTAAGCGAGGCGGCCCTCCAGGCCGTGGAGCGGGCGGCGAAGGCCCTGGCATATGCGCCCGATCCGATCGCGCAAAGCATGCGTACGGGAACCTCGGGAGTGGTTGGCCTGCTGGTCTCCGATCTGGCCAACCCGCTGTATGCCCGCATCATCACCGCGGTGGAGATCCGCCTGCAGCGCGAAGGC
The DNA here is from genome assembly GCF_014191175.1 of Cupriavidus alkaliphilus. Lineage (NCBI taxonomy): Bacteria > Pseudomonadati > Pseudomonadota > Betaproteobacteria > Burkholderiales > Burkholderiaceae > Cupriavidus > Cupriavidus alkaliphilus. The sequence goes on from NZ_JACHWE010000005.1 coordinate 369,589, forward strand.
TATGCCATGGTGGTTGGCAATACGCACAACAGCAAGGCACAGGAAGAACTGATGGTGGACCTGTTCCGCCGGCGACGGGTCGATGGGCTGATTCTTGGCCCCTGCGAAGTGGAGCGCGCAGACTACCTCGACCAGGTGTCGCGTGATCTTGCCGTCGTGGCGATGGATCGCGACTTTGGCGCGCAGGGCTCTGGCGTTCACGTCGATCATTTCCGCGGCGCCTACGAGGCCTGCCGCTACCTGCTCGACCTTGGCCATACGCGCATCGCCCTGATGACATCCGACGGAGCCTTGCGGCCCGGGCGTGAACGCATCGACGGATATCGCGCGGCGATGGCCGAACGCGGGCTGGCGGTGGACGAAACGCTCGTGCGCGCGAGCCGCTCCGCGATGGACTTGTCGTTCAGCGACGCGCTGGCCCTGCTTTCCGCCAAGTCTCGGCCCACGGCATTTATTTGCCTGGGCACGCGTATCCTGTCGGGCGTACTGCAGGCAACGCGACAAACCGGCCATCGCGTGCCGCACGATGTGAGCCTGATCTGCGTCGGTGACGGCGATCTTCCTCAACTGTATTCGCCGGCGATTACCGCGATCAGTTGGGATCTCGAGGCAGTGGGCACAGCCGCCGCCGAAATCCTGCTTCGAGCGATTGGCGGCGGCGAGGGCCGCAGCCAGGCGAAGGCGCAAGGGGGGCAGGAAGTGCGACTGACCACGCAGATCGTCCTGCGCGAGTCCTGTGCACCGCCTCCCGCTGGCATGGCCTGAGCGCGCCATCGCACGGACGCTCAGCGTGCTTCGATCGGAGCCACTGCCACCGATCCCGCATCGCGCGGCCGGAACCACGTGACCAGAATTACCGCCGCCAGTACCAGCGCCAGGCTCAGGAGGTAGAGACTGAGCGTAAAGCTGCCCGTTGCCGCTTTGATCGCACCGACTGCGGCGGGCGCCACCACGCCGGCACTGCCGCCGACGGTACTGATGATGGCGATTCCCGCCGCCGCACTCGGGCCGGACAGGATGCCGCCGGGCATTGACCAAAGTACCGTGAAGGCACTCGATGTGCCGATGCTGACGAGCGTCAGGCACAGGATGGCAGGCAAAGGATCCTTTGGAAACAGCGTCGTCAGCATCAACCCTACTGCGGCGACCAGCGCGGCAATGGCGAAGTGCCAACGCCGTTCGCCTGTCCTGTCGGAGTGGCGGCCGACCAACACCGAGGCGGCCACGCCGCAGGCTGCGGGAAGGGTCGCCGCCAACCCTACCTGCATGATGGACAGGCCCATTCCCTTGAGCAGCGTTGGCTTCCAGAACGCCAACGCATAGATGCCCAGAATAACCAGAAACGACACCAATCCAAGCACCCAGACGCGCGCATCGCGGCTCGCTGCACGCACGCCACCATCGCCGTGGGTGGTGGACGCCGGGGCGTCAGTCCGGAGCAGGTGCGCGATCCGGTCGCGTTCGGTATCGTCGAGCCATGCCGCTTGGCCGGGCCGGTCCGGCAGCGTGGCGAAGGCCATGATGCCCAGTAGCACGCATGGAATGCCTTCGAGAACGAACAGCCACTGCCAGCCGCGCAGGCCGTGAGCGCCATCGAGCCACGTCATGATGGCGCCCGCCGTGGGTCCCGCGACGATCGGTGCCACGCTGAAGGCCATGAAGAAGAGGGCGGTTGCCTGGGCGAGCCGGTGGCGTGGGAACCATAGGGTCAGGTAATACAGGACGCCTGGCGCGAAGCCGGCTTCGAATACGCCGACCAGGAAGCGCAGGATGTAGAACTGCGTGGGCGTTGTGACGAACATCATCGCGGCCGAGGCCAGACCCCAGAGCCCCATGATGCGCAGCAGCGTGGCCCGCACGCCGATGCGGGCCAGGAGCATGTTGCTCGGGACCTCAAATAGTGCATAACCGACGAAGAAGATGCTGGCACCGAGACCAAAAACGGCGTCGCTGAACGCGAGATGCTCTTTCATCTGCAATTGCGCGTAGCCGACGTTGGTACGGTCCAGGTAATTGAAGACGTAGCAGAGGCAAAGTACGGGAAGCAGTCGCCAACTGATCTTGCGAAACAGCCGATCGTCGGTCTTGCCGGTCGTTGAACTGGGGGCCATCCTTGTCATCTGTCCTCTCCTCTCGTTATCCTGCGCCGTGACAGCCGGTGCGTTGGCGACAATTATCAGGAGTGGGCAATTCCTGAGACTGTCGCCTTTTGGCAATCGCAGGAGGGGGATAACCCTTGCATGGGAATTGGCCGGTAGCGCTGCGTACTTGCTATGCTCTTGCGGCCCCTGCTCAGCTTGCAACTCAAGATGCCACGCACCGCGCAAGACCTCAGTCCCGCCCCGGAACTTCTGTCCCCCGAGCTTGAACGATTGCTGCGTACCCAGGCCATGCGCAAGCGCCTGGTCAAGGGCGAGGTGCTGTTCACTTACGGATCGTCACCCGATGCGCTGTTCTGCGTTGGCAGGGGCATGATTCGTGTCAGCGTGACGGCATCCAACGGCCGCGAAGCCGTGGTCAGTATGCTGGAGCCGGGCCAATGGTTTGGCGAGGTCTCGCTGTTCATCGACGCGCCGCGTGTCTATGACACGCGCGCCATTGTCGACAGCGAACTGCTTGTGGTGCCGGCGAAGGCATTTCACGAGATTGTCGATGGGCGTCCGGACTTCCTGATGGAATTTATCCGCCTGATCTGCAGGCGCTACCGCTGGGCGCTGGAATGGATCGACGAGACCATCCTCCAGCCGCTACCGGTGCGGCTTGCGCGCCGGCTGCTGGCCGCGCAGCATGCCCATCTGCTGTCCGCCCCGGAGGACAGCGGATCAGCCTTGCGCCTGTCGCAGGAAGACCTTGGTCAGATGCTTGGTGTATCGCGGCAGAGCATCAACCGGCAGCTCAAGGAATGGGAGTCCCAACGGCTGCTGCGGCTCGAGTATGGACGGGTGACGGTGCTGGACCAGGACGCCTTGCGGCGTCTGGCCTGAGGGGGCGCGCCTGGATCAGGCTGGTGGTGCGGAGAACGCAGCGCCGCCATTCGGACGGATATAGCGCGGCATGGGCATCATCCCGGCACTTACCGCGCCCAGAATTGCCGTTTCGATGGCGCCCGCATCCATGATGCTGTGGTAGTTGTCGCCCACAAAATTGACATTGGCGCCGTGCACCACCATAAAACCTTCGGCGGCCTCGGTAGCATCCGCGGGCACTGTGAACGTATGGATCGACCCGCCCGGCTCATAGAGGTAGCTCCCTGCAGTCTGAGGATCGTCAGGATACTCCGCGTACTGCCACATGCCCCGTGTCGTGTAGAAATGCACGGTTCCAGTGTGGAAATGCTTCGGCAGAATGGTGCCGGGCTCGAATCGCCCATATAGCACCCAGGTGCCATGCTCGCGGTCAAGGAAGAGCGGTGTGATGGTGACCCCGGGCACCTCCGTAGGCAAGCGGGGTGCAGTGTCGGTGTTGAGGGTGAGCAGACGGTCCTGCTGTGTCGAAGCAGGGGGGAGCAGCGTGCTCGGCTCCTTCGCAACCGTCCCGACGCTTGCAGGTGCCGAAGTTTCTTTCGGAGAAAGCATGCCCATCACTGCCCGTGCCTGCAACTCGGCGGGCAAACCGGAGAGCAGTTGCTGCATCATTGTCAGCGAGTCGAAATAGATTCGCTCACAGATCAACGTCTCGCCCTCGAAGAGGAAGAGGGCGATCATGCGACAGCGAAATGCGTTGCCTGTTGCCGGGAGCCCGTTCAGCGTGCCGCGATGTGTGCCTAGTAGCCAAAACTCGACGATCACGGCATCGTCAGTGTGGCGAAGCTGGATAATCTCGCTGCGCTGATCTGGAAATGCCTGGCGGCTCTGGCTGTAGTAGCGGCGAACCTCGTCATTCCCGTCAAAGACGTTTCCGGTCGGAATGAGTTCATAGTGAGGATGGGGAAACGTCGACAAAACCGCATCAAAGTCCTGTCTGACTTCATCGGCAAAATGATCGCGTACGATACGTTCGCGAAGTCCTTGCAGTCGGCTTGGTTCTTGTGGGGTGCTCATGCAGGTCTCCATCACTTGGTTGTTGGACGTAGCCTCCCGCCGGCGAAGCGGGGAAAGCGAATTCTGCGCTCGCCGGTATCGTCCAGACTGTCAATAATGAGCACTTCGTGGTGAGGGGATACCCGGAGGCATTGGAGAACGCTCGGAGAGCGACGTTGACCGCATTCGGCCCACCTCGCGATTCCTGCACACCTAGTCGGTGAAGGTAGTGAACAAAGAAGGGAAGGCCCGGATGAACAGCGGAAACAGTGGATAGAAAGGTCTCAGCATAGTCAAGCCAATGTGATACGCCAGCGTGCGGCAAACGGCGCGAGTCAGCTGGTCTCGCGCCTCCTCTTGATTGATCAGACCAACAGAGCAGCCGGTTCAACTAGCCATCCATCGGTGGCACGCCCGACCATCCGCATCGCGAATGAGGCGGAATTGCCGCAGGTCACCCAATCCCCTCATCCTTCAACGCCCGCTTCACCGCCGCCCGCTCACCAACCCTCGACCGATACGCCTGCAGCGCAGGCCAGCGCTCAAGCGACAGCTTGAAATGATCAGGCCATCTCAGGATGGTGAACAGGTACGCATCCGCGACAGTGAACTCTCCCATCAGGTAATCCTTGTCCGCGAGCTGCGGCGCCAGCCAGTCGAACCGCTGCGACAGGCGCGTCCACGTCGCGTCTTTCTGCTCCTGCGGCGTACCGGGTTTCCAGAACGGTCCAAAACCCTTGTGCAGTTCTGATGAAATGAAGTTCAGCCATTCCTGCAGCCGATAGCGCTCCAGCGTATTGCACGCCGGCGCAAGCGCTTTTTCCGGGGCCTGGTCGGCTATGTACTGGATCACCACGGCCGCCTCGGTCAGCCGGTCGCCGCTCTCGAGCGCCAGCGTCGGCACATAGCCCTTGGCATTGATGGTCTTGTAGTCTGCGCCGCTCTCGGTCTTGTGCGGCTCGGCGCGCAAGTCGACGCGCTCGGTGGAGAAGGGCAGGCCGGTCTCGATGAGGACGATATGTGGCGCCAGTGAACATGCGCCCGGAGCGTAGTACAGCTTCATGATGGGGTGCCTCCTTGGTAATGTGCGCCAGGGTCAGGACGTCAGGGGTGATTTAGCAATCGACATGCCCAAGCCATTTCTTTCCGCCTGGTTGCCGGACTCCGACGCACGCAATCACGGCGGCGAAGCGTGTCAGTCGCCTGGTCGACCGGTGCCTGCGCGCGCCGGAATGGATTGCAAGGCGCGTAGCAGAATTTGCCAGGCGGAAGCTTCTGGCCTCCCATTCCTCGCGCCGACGCAAGGGGTTCGCCCGTGGGAATGTTCCTTGCAGCTTCGGTACTCCGAATGACCTCGCCGGAGGTGGCTCCGGCTTCATCTGGAGGACACCATGAAAGCTGTTGTGTTTCACGGAATCGGCGACATCCGGCTGGATGATGTGCCGGAACCGGTGATCGAGCAGGACACGGACGCCATCGTGCGCCTGACCGCCAGTGCCATTTGCGGCACCGACCTGCATTTCGTGCGGGGCACCATGGAAGGGCTGGCGCCGGGCACGGTGCTGGGCCACGAGGGCGTGGGCGTGGTCGAGGCGCTGGGCGACGGCGTGCGCAACTTCAGCGTGGGCGACCGGGTCGTGATTCCTTCCACCATTGCCTGCGGCTATTGCTCGTACTGCCGCGCCGGTTACTACGCCCAGTGCGACAACGCCAATCCGCACGGCAAGCAGGCCGGCACCGCCTTCTATGGCGGGCCGGAGCAGACCGGCCCGTTCCAGGGGCTGCAGGCAGAGAAGGCACGCGTGCCGTTCGCCCACGTCAACCTGGTCAAGCTGCCGGACAACATCAGCGACGAGCAGGCGATCATGCTCTCCGACATCTTTCCGACCGGCTATTTCGGCGCTGATCTCGCCAGCATCCATCCCGGCCACACGGTGGCGGTGTTCGGCTGCGGTCCGGTAGGGCAGTTCGTGATCGCGTCGGCGAAGCTGATGGGAGCGGGCCGCATCTTTGCCGTGGATGCGGTGGCAGACCGGCTCGACATGGCGCGCCAGCAGGGTGCCGAGGTGGTGAACTTCGATGCCGAAGATCCGGTGGAGACCATCGTGCAGCTGACCGGCGGCATCGGCGTGGACCGGGCCATCGATGCGGTTGGCGTCGATGCCATGCATGCGCACCACGGACCGGCGGCGCAGGATCCGTCCATCCCGGAAAGCGAAAAGGAGGCCGAGCGCCTGGCGCCGAACGCCCAGCCGTCGGCGCAGGGCAACTGGGTTCCGGGGGACGCGCCGGCGCAGGCGCTGGACTGGGCCATCCGCGCGCTGGCCAAGGCCGGCACGCTGTCGATCATCGGCGTGTATCCGCCCACCGACCGCAGTTTCCCGATCGGCGCGGCGATGAACAAGAACCTGACGGTGCGCATGGGCAACTGCAACCACCGCGCCTATATCCCTCGGCTGGTGGAGCTGGTGCGCACCGGTGCGGTCGATCCGGCCGCCATCCTGACGCGGCGCGAGCCGATGACCTCGGCGATCGAGGCCTACCAGGCCTTTGACCTGCGCCAGCCCGGCTGGATCAAGGTCGAACTGCAGCCCGGTTCGGTCCACTAGCCGCAGACCAGGGCAGGAGTGCCCGCCCGCTCCGCGGTGTCGGAAGTCTGAGCACACCGATGGGCGCGCAGCGGGCACTCGGCCAAGCTTGCGGCCACCGGAAGCGACGGCATGCGGTCGATCGCGGCTACAAGGAGACGAGTACTGCCCGTTGCCCTTGACCTTGCAACGATAGGAAGCTCTAAGGTGACGACGTCTTCGAGTGCGATCGCGGAGTCCGTACGCCGTTTCCGGCTAGTGTTGCCGTCACTCGGTGCTTGTTGCCGTGCTGCCCTATATCAATGTGTACCGTCGACGCCGACCGACGCCTTTCCGTTGCCCGCGAGACCCCCGCGGGCGGGACCGGCTCAGGTCGTTGCAACGACTTGCACCTCGACAAGGAAACCAGGCGCGAAAAGCGTTTGGACCCCAACGACGGTACTCGTGGGCGGAACCGCCCCTGGGGGCCGTTCCGATGCGAGAGCTGAAACCAGTTCGCCCGCGCTATCAGGCGAATAGTCGACCAGGTAGATCACTTCGTTCACGATCTTTTCCCGCGAAGATCCTGCGGCCTGAAGTACGAGATCTATGTTGGCATAGGCCCGGCGAAACTGCTCGATCATCGTTCCTTCGATCAAGGCACCGCTCTCCTCCCATGAAAGCTGGCCTGAGGTATAGATCAAGCCCGCCGGCTCCACGATGATCGCGTGGGAGATCACGTTCTCTAGTTTCGGAAGCCCCTTTGGGTTAATCCTGCGTACACTGTTTCCCATCAACGCAGCTCCTCTTGTACCTTGTCGCCTCGGATGTTGACGACTTGAATCTGGGTGAACTCCAGAAGGCCTTCGCCGCCAAGTTCGACGCCGAATCCAGACTGCTTTGCGCCCGCCTGAGGAATATGCGGTGCCAGATCAAGATGCTGATTGATCCAGACGCTGCCGCATACCAGTCGTTCCGCTACATCTCGGGCTTGGCTCACATCCGAGGACCACACCGACGCACCGAGACCGTATTCGCTGGCATTTGCGCGCCGAATGGCATCGTCGAGATCGGTATAACGAATGAGCGGAAGCACCGGGCCAAACTGCTCCTCGTCGACCAACCGGGCGCCTTCCTCGATGTCAGCGACAATGGTCGGACGGATGAAGTAGCCTTTGCCATCATCAATTTGACCGCCGGTTACGATCCGCCCCTTCGTTGCGGCGTCCGCCAGAATGGCCTTGACTTTTTCATACTGGACACGGTTCTGGAGCGGCCCCATGGTCGTCCGGCTGTCCAAGCCGTCGCCAACAGTGACGCCTGTGGCAAGCCTGGCCAGCTCAGCGCAAAGTTCGTCGTAGATGGATGCGTGGACGTACAGGCGTTTGATGGCAATGCACGCCTGACCTGCATTGAAGAAGGCGGCACGGAAGATGCCCGGTGCGATGTCCGCAGGAACGGCGTCATCAAGCACAATGGCCGGGTCGTTTCCGCCTAGCTCGAGGGTGACACGCTTCAGCGTCTTCGCCGCATTGGCCATCACCGAGTACCCGGTTGCCGTGGACCCGGTAAACGACACCTTTGCGACATCCGGATGCGAGGTCAGAATGCTGCCGAGATCGTTCCTGTCTGTTATGACATTGAGAACGCCGGCCGGAACGATGGAGGCAACCAGCCGGGCGAAAATCAGTGTCGTCAGCGGGGTCGTCGCGGCGGGCTTGATCACGACGGTGTTACCCGTCAGGAGCGCGCCAGGAACCTTGAAGGCCATCAGCAGCAACGGGAAATTCCAAGGCACGATCACCGCGACCACACCCAGCGGACGTCGATGCAGCTCGACCTGGCGGACCTCACTGTGTTCGAGGGAAATCGGCCCCAGTTCGGCGGCGGCGACGTACCGAAAGAACGCGGCTGTGCCCTGGACTTCCGTCATCGCATCGGCAATGGGTTTGCCCTGTTCCTGCGTGAGCATGCATGCAAGCTGGCTGGCATTCGCATCGACGACCTCGGCAATGTCCCGCAGCACACTGCGCCGGTGCGTCAGATCGCTGCGCGACCACTTCGCCAGCGCTGATTTTGCGCTCGCTATGGCCTGCTCAACCTGGTTGGCGGATGCGCGCGGCGCGACACCGAAGATCCTTCCAGTGGCTGGATTGACTACGTCCATGGTGGCGGCGCCTTTAACCAGGACGCCGTCAATCAGCATACAGTCGGGCAAGACCGTTGAGCCGTCGTTGGTCTTGCGCGGTTGCGCGGAGTCCGAGTTCATCAGTGGACCTCCGCTGTGATCGAGGCTGCCAAGGCCGGGGCAAACGTTGCGCTGCCTACCTTGGCTAACTCGGCTTTCAGCGCCGCGGTATCGTGGTCCTCGCTCGCCCAGGCAAGATAGCCATCCGGACGCACCAGCATGGCGGTAAGACAGGACCAGGGAGCGGGTGCACAGGGTGTCAACGCCGTAACATGCATGTCCACCAAGGAGCTGCTGTGAGGACCAAGGTCATCGCCGCTTAGTGGGCTGGACAACGCCGTATTGGCTCTCAGATCAAGCATGACATGGCGCCCGTTGTGAAGCTTCTGGAAGATGCCTTCGCTTGAATGCTGGAACATCAGGTTTGGAACACGCTGTCCGACCAGAGCATGTGCGGGATCGGCGGAAGGGTAGACAACCGACAGGCCAGTCAGCCGCTTGACCAGGCTTATCTCGAGCGCCGGGTTCTCCTGGATCAACTTTTGCAGCAATGAACGCAGATCCCGGCATTCATTGGTGAATACGCTCATCAGAAGCGTCTGCGCCTGAGTGTGCTCAAGGAGGTTCTGGCCGACCGGATGGCGTTCGGCGTGGTAGCTGTCGAGCAGTCCCGCCGGCGCCCAGCCATTGATGGTTGCTGCCAGCTTCCAGCCAAGGTTCATGGCGTCCTGGATGCCGACGTTAAGGCCGACGCCGCCGGCCGGCATATGCTGGTGCGCAGCGTCGCCGGCGAGCAGGATGCGTCCCTTCCGGTAAGCCTCTGCCTGCCGGGCGGTATTGCTATAACGCGACAGCCACGAAGGACTGTGCATGCCATAGTCAGTCCCCATGATGGCGACAGTTTTTGCCCGCAGTTCATCGAGCGTGAACTCTCCGGGACGATCCGTTCGGACGTCATCGGGTGAAATACCGACTAGCCGATGACGCTCCCCCGGGAGCTTGACTACCGCAATCGCGCCAGCGGACGTCCATTTGTTGAGGGCAATGTCGTCGGGTGGGGAGTCCAGGATGACGTCACCCAACCATCCGTAGACGGTGGCATCGGTGCCGGGGAAGGGAATGCCGGCGCAGTTCCGTACCGTGCTTCGCACGCCATCGCAGCCGACAAGGTACTCGGTGTCCACCGAATACGGCCCACTTGGACCTTGCACCGCGACGGTGACCGTGGAGTCGGTTTCCGTAAATGACTGGACTTTGTGCCCGCGTCGGATCTCGGCGCCGAGATTGCGTGCGCGCTGTTGCAACAACTCGGTTGTCCGCGCCTGAAGAATGGCGAGGGTAAAGGGATACGGCGACTCAAGCGGACGGAAGTTGAGCCGATAGTCCAGAAGTCCGAAATGCCCGGCAGGGATTGCCACACCCTCATCGAGAAACGCCTTTTCGACGCCTCGCGATGCGAAGGTCTCGATAGTGCGTGGATGTACCGTCAAAGCTCGCGACTGTGGATCAATCGATTCGCTTTGTTCCAGAACCAGGGTCGAGACTCCTGCGAGTTGCAATTCTCCCGCGAGCCAGCACCCTACCGGACCAGCACCGGAAATGACGACTTGATATTTCATAACCATCCTTTTTGTTCTCGAAGAAATTGGTTCTTGGATCGAAGGTCGTTGCGCGTGGCGATTGCCGACGTGTTGCAGACCGGGAAATCGGTTCCGTCAGTCTCGGATCACGAATATTCAGGAAGTACGGCTACCCCATGGCGTTGGCAAACTGGCGCGGACTGCCCGTCGGGCGAACATTGCAAAGCTCGCCTGGACGATTTCCGGGCGTAGCAGAAAGTCATGGGATTCCCGTGCAAGGTCAGGATCGAGTTCGGCAACGGAACCGGTCGACTCAGCAATCAGCTGGAGCTGTGCAGCGTTCTCGATCAGCATCGACAAATAAGCCGACTCCTCTATGGACCCGGTGGCGCAGAGAAAGCCGTGATGGGCGAGCAGCACGCTTCGATTTTGGCCGAGTGCTGTGGCAATGATCTTTCCTTCGCTGTCGGCGATTGGAAGTCCAGGCCATTCAGCGAGGAAGCCGCAGTCATCGGCAAACGGCGTTGCATCCATGTGGGCCACACGCAAGCGCATCCCGGTCATGGACAGGGCCGATACGTATGGCGGATGTGTATGGATGATGCAATTGACGTCGGGACGCTCGCGGTATATCCAAAGGTGAAACCGGATCGCTGGATTGGCAGCGCCCCTGCCTTGGATGACGTTGATCGATTCGTCGATGCGAATGATCTGGTCGGCGTCGACCTCGTCGAAACCCACCGCCAATGGTGTTGTCAGGAACGTGCCGTCGGCACTTCTCACCGTAATTTGCCCCGCGAGCGAGCGTGAGTGTCCTTCGAGCGCCAGCATGCGACATGCGAGCGCGATTTTCTCCTCTTCCGTCCAAGCGCCGAGTTGAAGGCCGCTGGCCAACCGTCTGACCTGATCATCCGTGAAGCTCTTCCGGTCCTCATGTTTCATCTGTTGCCTCCTTTGGTTGTCCTGTCATCTCCCGCTCAGCGGGGCGTTCGTATGGACGGCGTGAATCAGGGGGATGAAACCTAACGGTGTTAGGCAATCACGATCGATGGTACACTAACGGTGTTAGTTTGCAAACACAGATGTGAATGAAAACCCCAAAAATTCGACGTGATCAGGTCATTCAGGCTGCGTTAGACCTTTTGGATCAGGAGGGTCTTGATGGATTGACGCTGCGCAAGCTGGCGCTGGCACTCGACATACAGGCACCTTCGCTCTATTGGCATTTCAGCGGGAAGCAAGAACTTATTGATGCCGTAGCGGATGCGCTCGTCATGAATGTTGTCCTGCCCCAGAGCCCGGATCAGCCATGGGACAGCCGGCTCAGGCAAATTGCCGCGGAGCTGCGGCAGGCGCTATTGCAGCACCGTGATGGTGCCCGTGTTTTTGCCGGCACTTATGTAGTGTCGGACAACGTGCTGCGCATTAGCGAGGCGATGCTGGAAGCATTCGCGTTGGCCGGCGTCGATGTGTCCTGTGCATCGACGTATTCCTTCAGCGTTCTCTACTACATCCTGGGTTTTGTGATGGAAGAACAGGCACTCGGACCCCACAGCGCGTTCGATGTCACTTCACGCAAGACTGCCTTCGAGGAGTTGGCGAAGCGCAGCTATCCGAGGAATTGGGCTGCTCAGGAGTCCATCTTTTCTACCGATTTCGATGCGCGGTTCAGTACGGGGCTGGAACTGATCATCGCTGGTGTCAAGCAGCAGGCCAGCGAGACTGCGAGGAAAGCCGCTCCATTGCTGAATGCAGGAAAGGGCGTGGCCGGTGCGGCAAGAAGACGCCCTGAACGACGCGGGTAATTGATGTCTGGCCGGGACTGGGTGATCAGGCCAGCGCCAGCCCGGCTGGATCAAGGTCGAACTGCAGCCGGGGTCGGTCCACTAGCGGCGGCGCCTCAGGTTCTCCGCCGTGCGGGCGGAGAACCTGCCGTGGCTCCGGGTCCATGCGACGCTGGTGGTCGTCGGCCATCCATCAGTCATCCCATTGCGCCGGCACGAAACCGAAGCCTGCACACTGCCTGGCCACGTGACGATGGAAGGGAATGCCATGTACGCCACAGCCAGCACCGCGCCGCCGGCCGCGCAAAACCATCAAAGCGGCCTGGGCGAGTACAGTGCGCTCTGGAATTGGGGCACGTACTCGTACTTGAGCATCTTGCCGAGCTTCAGTGACTTGATGAACGTTGAAAGCGTACCTTCCGTCAGGCCAAGGCTGACGGCTTGCGCACTTGTGCTGGAGGCATGGCTGAGCTGGCGGGAAATGGCATAGCCAGTGGTCAGTTGCCCACGCTGGTCGACGTTGGTAAAGCTGTTGGTCACCATGGAAATATTGCTGGAAAGGTCGCCCAGCTTTCTGGTTTCGAGGGTGACATCGACCGTGCCCGTCTCGCTATCCAGGATCTGGACGACGACCGACTTGTCGGTTTCGCGGTAACTGATGCCGGTCAGCCATTTTGGCAGGTTGTAGCCGACCACACCTCGTACCCTGGCCAGCTCCGTATTGACCGGCAGCTTCAGTACGTAGCCCCAGAAGTCGTCCGACATCGCCTGGCCTATCAGGCTGAGCGGTCCAAGGTTGGAACTGCCTGGCCGGTTGGTGACGACCGACAAGCCGATCTCGTTGTAGCTGTCGTTGTCGCAATAGTGATAGGCGTAGGCGGTGAGTGCGACCAGGCCCCTGCCGGGCCAGACCTGCAGCGGTTGAACCTTTGCCAATACCTCGGCTGGCATCAATTCCCGCAGCCTGTCCAGGTCGGCGGTGAAGATGGCTGTCACCCTGCTGTTCTGGTAGTAGAAGTTTGGCGAATAGGATTCGAAGCCAATATCTACCTTGTCTTTGCTGAGGTTTTTGAACCAGCTCAGGTCGACGCCTGGCGCTTCCGCCTCAATGACGGAAAGGGGAGGATTGGACCGGTAGCGGTCATACAATCCGCCTTTGACAACAGGGACCTTGTGGCCAGCGATACTGATGGTCGTGCTGCCGTCTTGCTGGTTGGCGGATGTGTCATCTGCCCACGCAGCACTCAGGAGGGTACTCAGGAGTACCCCGGCTGCAGCCGCAAGTTTGCTGATCTTCATAGGAATGGATCGAGTGGTTGAGTCGAGAAAGGCGAAGGCCTGCTATCAGCCGCTGCGGCGCTGGGCGATCCAGCGCCGATACTGACGGACGCGGCATGCGTCGGACGCCTGCTGCAGGATCAGTGCGCACAGCGGTGACACCTTCGGATTGGTGGCCTTGCCGCGGCTGAGCTTGCGCAGTTGAAACTTGACTGTCGCCATGTTGGCCAGCGAGGCCAGCGGCTTGTTGGTCCAGTCGATTGGCCGTAACGTCGGCGCGCTGTCCTTGCCGGCACGCCAGGCGCGCGGCAGATCGGGATCGATCGCCAGGGCGGTGCCGATGCCAACCATGTCCACGCCGCTCTGGACCACTGCCTGGGCTACCGGCCAGCGGCGGATGCCGCCCGTGACCATCACTGGCATCTTCGCCACCGCGCGGATGTCCCGGGCGAACTCGACAAAGTAGGCCTCGCGGGCGAGGGTGCTGCCGTCGCGGGCGTCGCCCTGCATGGCCGGGGCCTCATAGCTTCCTCCGGACAGTTCGACCAGGTCGACGTCCAGCGTGTTGAGCAGTTTCACGACCTGGCGGGCATCGTCGGCGCTGAAGCCGCCCCGCTGGAAGTCGGCGGAATTCAGCTTGACGGCAACCGCGAATCCCGGCGAAACCACGGCGCGTATGGCCTTGACGATCTCGATGAGCAGGCGGGCGCGGTGTTCCAGCGAGCCGCCCCACTGGTCCCTTCGATGGTTGGTCAAGGGCGAGAGAAACTGGCTCAGCAGATAGCCGTGTGCCGCGTGAATTTCGACGCCGGTGAAGCCTGCCTGCTCGCCGAGTTGAGCGGTACGGGCAAAGCGGCGGATAACGTCTTCGATGACGTCGTGCGTCATCGCCTTTGGCGCGCTGAAGTGCCTGGACAGTTTGCCCAGCTGCAATGGCACCGCAGAGGGCGCCCAGGTGGGCTGCCCCAGGCTGGCCGGCATCTGGCGACCGGGGTGGTTGATCTGCAGCCACAGCTGCGCGCCGTTGGCCCGGCCGGCCTGCGCCCAGCGCCGGAACCGGTCCAGATGCCGGGTGTTCTCCAGCACCACGCCGCCGGGGCCCGTCATGGCACGGCCGTCGACCATCACGTTGCCAGTGATCAGCAGGCCTGCGCCGCCCGCCGCCCAGGCGCTGTACAGGCGTATCAGTGCTTCGGATGGCGCGTGGTCTTCATCCGCCAGGTTCTCTTCCATGGCAGCCTTGGCGATGCGGTTTGGAACGATTGAACCGTTGCGCAGAATCAGTTTGTCGAACACGTTCATGAGGTCACCCCGTTGGATCGTGAATCGACTGTAAGATTGAAGTTAACTTTAAGGTCAAGGTATTTTTTTGCTGCGCCGGCTGTTCGCAAAATGCAAACGGCCCGCCTCGAATGGGCGGGCCGTACTGAACAGCTTCACTTCCGCGCAGCGGAATCGCGCGTGGCGAATGGTGACGAGGAAGGCTGGCGGATGCTGGCGGAGCGGCTAGCTGCGCACAAACGCCAGCAGATCGGCATTGATCGTATCGGCGTTGGAGGTCGTCATTCCGTGCGGAAAGCCCGGATAGGTCTTCAGGGTGCCGTGCTTGAGCAGCTTCGCCGAGAGCGGTGCCGAGTCAGCGTAGGGAACGACCTGGTCGTCATCGCCATGCATCACCAGCACGGGAATCGTGGCGCGCTTCAGGTCCTCGGTAAAGTCGGTCTGCGAGAAGGCCACGATACCGTCGTAATGCGCCTTGGCGCTGCCCATCATGCCCTGCCGCCACCAGTTCCAGATGACACCCTGCGACGGTTTCGCGTCGGGCCGGTTGTAGCCGTAGAACGGGCCGGCGGCTATGTCGTAGTAGAACTGCGCGCGATTGGCCGCGAGTTGGGCCTGGAAATCGTCGAAGACATCCTTGGGCAGGCCGCCCGGGTTGCTTTCCGTCTTGACCATCAACGGCGGAACAGCGCTGATGAGCACGGCCTTGGCGACATGATCCTCCCCATGGCGGGCGACGTAGTGGATGACCTCGCCGCCGCCCGTGGAATGGCCAACGTGGACGGCCTTCTCCACGCCGAGATGGCTGACCACCGCCGCCACATCATCCGCGTAGTGGTCCATGTCATGGCCGTCCCAGACCTGGCTGGACCGTCCATGGCCGCGGCGGTCATGGGCCACGACCCGAAAGCCCTGCGCCAGGAAGAAGAGCATCTGGGCGTCCCAGTCGTCAGCGCTGAGCGGCCAGCCGTGATGAAAGAAGATCACCTGCGCATCGCGTGGTCCCCAGTCCTTGTAGAAGATGTCAACGCCATCCTTTGTGGTTACGTATCCCATGTTCGCTTCTCCTATGTGGTGCCAATGAAGACTGCCATTGAAGAATCCGCCGGCCCGGCACTGGCATGCCGTTGTCGGGCGGTGCCCGCGGACGGGAATCCACGGGCTGCGCCCTGGCCGACATTCACTGTAGGATTGAAGCTCACCTCAAGGTCAACTTTTTTTGTGTATGAGAATCGGAGAACTGGCAAAGCTCAGTGGCCTGACGGCTTCCCGCATCCGCTTCTACGAGGCGGCCGGCCTGATCACAGCCGTCGAGCGCACGGCAAACGGCTATCGCGACTACTCTGCGGAGGCGGTGTGGATTTTGGAGATTATTGCCAGCGCCCAGGAGGCGGGCTTCTCGCTCGACCAGATCCGTCATCTGTTGCCGCTCGGTTCGGGGGACTGGCAGCATGATGAACTGCTGGATGCCCTCAAGCGGAAGGTCGCCGAGATCGAGGAGATGCAAAAACGCCTGAAGCAGAACCGGGCCCATCTGCTCGCCGCCATCAGGAATATCGAAAACCGGCCGGCAGACCTGGGTTGCTCAGACAAGGCTCAGTGGGTGCTGGACCGCCTCCGCGAGGACGGGGCGGTCGCAACCGGCAAGCGCCGCCGCTCCGCCGCAAGGTAATTTGCGACAGTTGCTGCCCGTGGCGGCCTCGGTACAGGCACCGCTGGCGCGCCGGAGGTTTTGCACGGGCCGCTCAAGCTGGCCTGCCGCCGCCAGAAACGGCGACAGGCGGCCGAGTCCACTCACTTGCGCTGCATGTCGATGACGGTCGGCTTGCCGTCGACCTTGTCGAAGGTGACGGAAACCGAGTCGCCTTCCTTGAAGTTCTTCAGCGAGGCGCGGTCCCTGACCGGGAACGCCATGGTCATGGCTGACATGCCAAGGTTCGCGATGGGGCCGTGCTTGAGCGTGACCTTGCCGGTCGACGCATCGATCTTCTTGATCTCGGCTGGCACAGGTTCAGCGGCCTGCTTCGACGCGGCGGCTGCCTTGTTGTCCATGCCATGCATAGGATGGCCGTCCATGGATCCCGCTGCGAATGCAGTGGAAGCGGTGGAGGCGGCGACGATGGCGAGCGCGAGTGCGAGAGTCTTGCCGGGTTTCATTGCGATTCGTCCTGAAGTGAAGGGTGGGTAGGGACTGGGGGAACTCGGGTCTGACGACGGCGTAACAGCCAATACACCGCCGGCACGACAAACAGGGACAGCAATGGGGCGGTCACCATGCCGCCGACCATCGGCGCGGCAATGCGCTGCATCACTTCCGAGCCGGTGCCATGCGACCACATGATGGGAACCAGGCCGCCGAGAATGACCGCGACCGTCATTGCCTTGGGGCGCACGCGCTGCACTGCCCCCTCCTGGATCGCGTCGAGAAGTGCCGACTGCGTGGTTTCGCCACGTTTTTCGCGTTCGCTCCAGGCTTGTTTCAGATAGAGCAGCATGATGACACCGAACTCCGCCGCCACGCCGGCCAGCGCGATAAAACCGACGACGCCAGCCACGGAGAGGTTGTAGCCCAGCAGATAGAGCAGCCAGAAGCCGCCGATCAGCGAAAGCGGCAGCGTGCCCATGATCAGCAGCGCCTCATCCAGGCGGCCGAATATCATGTAGAGCAGCACAAAGATGATCAGCAGCGTGAATGGCACCACCAGCTTGAGCCTGGCCGATGCCCGTTCCAGGTACTCGAACTGACCGGACCAGCTCAGCGAATACCCCGCGGTCATCGGCACCGCCTTTGCCACCACGGCCTGCATCTCGCGCACGACTGAACGGAGATCACGTCCGCGAATGTCGACATAGATCCAGCCGGACAAGCGCGCATTCTCGCTGCGCAGCATCGGCGGGCCTTGCACGACCTCGATGCGCGCCACGTCCGCAAGCGTGACCTGCAGTCCCTTGTCGGTGACGATAGGCAGGGCACGCAATTGCTCGATGGAATCGCGATAGTCGCGCGGATAGCGGACGTTGATCGGAAAGCGCGCCAGTCCGTCGACCACTTCACCGACATTCTCGCCCCCGATCGCCGATGACACGATACTTTGCACGTCCTCGATGTTGAGGCCGTACCGGCCGGCGGCGCCACGGTCGATATCCACATCGATATAGCGGCCGCCGGTGAGACGTTCGGCAAGCGCCGACGTGACTCCCGGTACTGTCTTGACCGCCTCTTCTATCCTGGTGGCGAGCCTGTCGATCTCTTTCAGGTCCGTGCCGGCCACCTTGATGCCGACCGGGCTCTTGATCCCCGTGGCGAGCATGTCGATGCGGTTGCGTATCGGCGGGACCCAGACGTTCGACAAGCCAGGCACCCTGACCACGCGATCCAGTTCCTCCACCAGCTTGTCGGTCGTCATGCCTGCCCGCCACTGGTCCCGGGGCTTGAACTGGATGGTGGTCTCGAACATCTCGATGGGCGCCGGGTCGGTGGCGGTATCGGCGCGGCCGGCCTTGCCGAAGACTGTCGCCACCTCGGGCACGGTCTTGATGAGCCGATCGGTCTGCTGCAACAGCTGCGCCGCCTTGCCGGCGGAGAGGCCCGGCAGCGCCGATGGCATGTACAGCAAGTCTCCTTCATCGAGCGGCGGCATGAACTCCCCGCCGATGCGCATGATGGGCCAGGCGGTTGCCGCCAGCAGCAGTACCGCGACCGCAATGGTGGTCCCGGGATACGAGAGCACTCTGGCAAGCAAGGGCTGGTAGCCTCGGATCAGCCACCGGCTGAGCGGATTGGCCTGTTCCGACGGAATCCTGCCGCGAATCATGTACCCCATCAGGACGGGTACCAGCGTGACCGACAGGCCGGCGGCAGCCGCCATGGAATAGGTCTTGGTGAACGCCAGCGGCGAGAACAGCCGCCCCTCCTGCGCCTCCAGCGTGAAAACGGGAATGAACGAGAGCGTGATGATCAGCAGCGAGAAGAACAGGGCCGGGCCCACCTCCGCCGCCGACTCGCCTGTGACGCGCCATCGCTGCTGCGTGGTCAGTTGCCGTCCGGGATGGTCGGCGTGCCAGCGTTCCAGGTGCTTGTGGGCGTTCTCGATCATCACCACCGCCGCATCGACCATGGCGCCAATGGCGATGGCGATACCGCCAAGGGACATGATGTTGGCGTTCACGCCCTGGTAGCGCATCACCAGAAACGCTGCCAGCACGCCGAGCGGCAGCGAGACGATGGCAACCAGCGCCGACCGCAAGTGGAACAGGAACACCAGGCATACCAGCGCCACCACGATGAATTCCTCGATGAGCTTGGCTGTCAGGTTATCCACGGCGCGCTTGATCAGCGCTGAGCGGTCATAGGTCGTCACCACCTCCACGCCCTTGGGCAGGCTCGCCTGCAAGGTGGCGAGCCTGGCCTTGACCGCGTCGATGGTCTCCAGCGCATTCTTGCCGGAGCGCATCACAATGATGCCGCCCGCGACTTCACCCTGGCCGTCGAGTTCCGCGATGCCGCGCCGCATTTCCGGGCCCAGCTGAATGGTGGCAACGTCTCCCAGACGTACCGGGATGCCGGTATCGCTGGTGGCCAGCGGAATCTGGCGGAAGTCGTCAAGCGTCTTCAGGTAGCCACTGGCGCGTACCATGTACTCGGCTTCGCCCAGTTCCAGCACCGAGCCCCCGGTTTCCCGGTTCGCGCCCCTGAGCGCCGCCAGCACC
Source organism: Cupriavidus alkaliphilus (assembly GCF_014191175.1). Classification (NCBI taxonomy): domain Bacteria; kingdom Pseudomonadati; phylum Pseudomonadota; class Betaproteobacteria; order Burkholderiales; family Burkholderiaceae; genus Cupriavidus; species Cupriavidus alkaliphilus. The sequence goes on from NZ_JACHWE010000005.1 coordinate 388,996, forward strand.
TTGCCCTGCGACAGGTTATAGGCACGCAGCCGGTCCGGCATCAGCACAACCTGGTACTGCCTGACCATGCCGCCCAGCGACGCGACTTCGGCCACATTGGGCAGCGACTTGAGCTCGAAGCGCAGGAACCAGTCCTGCAATGCGCGCAACTGGCCAAGATCGTGCTGGCCGGTCCTGTCGACCAGGGCGTACTCGTAGATCCAGCCTACGCCGGTCGCATCCGGGCCAAGCGCGGGGCTGGCCGCGGCGGGCAGGCGCGACTGCACCTGGTTCAGGTATTCCAGCACGCGCGAGCGCGCCCAGTAGAGATCGGTGCCGTCCTCGAACAACACATAGACATAGGAGTCACCGAAGAACGAATAGCCGCGCACGGTCCTGGCACCGGGCACGGACAGCATCGTCGTGGTCAGGGGGTAGGTGACCTGGTTTTCGACGATCTGCGGGGCCTGGCCGGGAAACGGCGTGCGGATGATCACCTGCACGTCGGACAGGTCCGGAAGCGCGTCGAGCGGCGTGCTGTGCGCGGCCCACAAGCCCCACGCGGTCAGCATGACCGTGGCCAGCAGCACCAGAAAGCGGTTGCGGATCGAAGCCAGGATAAGCCGCGCGATCATGGCCTGGCTCCCGCTGCAGGGGCTGCGCGTTCCACCGATGACAGTGTTGCCGCACCGTCGCGGTCCAGGTGGAAGCGGAAGCGGATACGGTCGCCAGGCGTGAATCCTTGCGGCATGCCGGAAGGGGGTGCGGCAAAGTCCATGGTCATGGCGCCCCAATTGGCGGACGGGATCGGCTCGTGGGAAATCGTCATGCTTTCCGCGCTGACCGCCTCCACGCGTCCGCTGCCTTCGTGCTCGGGCCCGGCGGCGGCGGCCGCCGGCGCGGCCGGCGCCGCGGCCATGCGCTGTGCGGTGCCGCGCAGGCTGGCTTCGGAATCGAGCAGGAACTGGCCGGAGACCACGACCTTCTGTCCGGCCTCGAGGCCTTCGGTCACTTCGGTCTGGCCGCCCGAGGTGGCGCCGGTGCTGACCTCGACCGGTCGGAACCCACCGGGGCCGGTTTCCACCATGACGAGGGTGCGCGTTCCGGTGCGGATCAGCGACTCGGTCGGGACCAGCAACCGGTCCGGGCCAGGCGCGGCATCGAAGCGGGCAGTCACGAACATGCCCGGCATCAACTGGCGGCCCTTGTTCTGCAGTTCGATCCGCACTCTGACCGTACGGGTGCCGGAGTTGATGTCCGGCAGGATGGCGTCGACCCTGCCGCTCAGCGTTTGTCCCGGCAGCGCGGCCGCGACCGCTGACACCGCCTGTCCCTGCCGTAGCCGTGCGACATGGGTCTCCGGCACTTCGGCCAGTATCCATACCGTCGCCAGGCTGGCAAGCCGAAAGAGTGTCGTGCCGGGCGAGACCGTCATGCCGTCGCGCGCACCGATCTCGGTGACGATCCCGTCCACGGGACTGGTGATGACAAGCCGCGGCTGCAGTTTGCCGGTGTCCTGCACCAGGCGGATGTGGCTGTCGGTCATGCCGGCCTGCCGCATGCGGGCGATCGCGGCCTCGCGCAAATCGCCCTGCAGGCTCGCGCCGGTGCGGACCACCGCCAGGTATTCCTCTTGCGCGGTGACCCATTCCGGCGAGTAGATCTGCGCCAGCGGCTGGCCCTTGCGAACCGGATCCAGCGTGGTCCTGGCATACGCGTGCTCGACGAACCCGCTGGTACGGGCCTGCAGCACTGCGATGCCGCGCTCGTTGATCGCAACATTGCCCGGGACTTCGAATGCGGAGGCCAGCCGGCCCGCCTTCACCTCCGCCGTGCGGACGCCAAGGTTCTGCGCCACGCGGCTGTCAACCGTCACGGTTGCGCCGCCGCCGGCTTCCTCGTACACGGGCGACAAGGGCATATCCATGAAGGGCGACTTGCCGGGCTTGTCGAAGCGCTGGCCCGGCACCATCGGATCATGCCAGTAGAGGATGCGCTTGCCTGTGCCCGGATCGATATCGCCGGCCTTCAGGTTCGCCCCACCGGTGCCGCTGGCCGGCGTGTCCGACGCGGTGATCTGCCGCCGCCCCTGTTGATGGCCGAGATAGTAGGCTGAACCTGCGCTCGCCAGCACGAGCAGAACCACCAGGGTCCGTGCAATCGTGGTCTGCTTCATGGTCGGGCTCCTTGCGGCGGGATGGCTTGCGCGGCGGTCGGCAACGGCATCAGGAACGTGAGCTCGGCCCAGAGCCTGGCGGTCGCAGCCTCCAGCCTGAGCCGTTCGAGCGACAGCTCGAGCGCCTTGCGGCTGGCGTCCGCCACGGCTGCCAGGCTGCCGGCACCGGTGCGATAGGCGGCCAGGGCCGCCTCGGTTTGTGCCTTCGCCAGTGGCAACGTGGTGTTGCGATAGCGGTCCAGGCGCGTCTGGCCGAGTTGCAGTTCGGCCTGCTTGCCGCGCAGCTGTCCGATCAGGCCACGGCGTACCGATTCGGCCTGCGCCCGCGCGGCATCGGCCTGCGCCACCCTGGCGGACAGTTCGCGGTCCTGGCGGTTGCCCTGGTCCCAGGGCACCGGCAGCGAGACGTTCAGCGACACCATGTTCGAGTAGGCGGGGCCGCGCTGGCTGTACATCAGCTCGACGCTGACATCCGGCACCTTGTTCGCGCGCGCGACGCGGCTCTCGGCCTCGGCCACGCCGGCTTGCGCCTGCGCGGCCACGACATCGGGCAATTGCGTAGCCCCGGCAACATCCAGGGTCTCGAGCCAGGCCGGCGCATCGAATTCGGGGCGCTCGGCCAGCGGCAGCGCTGCAGCCTCGCCGACCCACCGACGCAGCGTCGCCCGGGACGAGGCGACCGCGGCGCGGGCTTCGTCTTCGCGATCCTGCAGTTGCTGCCATTCGATCTGGGCGGCCAGGATCTCGGCGCGTGAGCCGCGGTTGCCGCGGTAGGCAGCCTGTGCCGCATCGATCATCAGCTTGATCGATTGCGCCTGTTCGGCAAGCACCGCGTGCGCGCGCTCAGCGTACCAGCGCTCCAGCCACGCCGTGGCGGTGCCGCGCTGGACGTTGGCCAGCGCCACCATACGTTGGGCCCCGGCCGACGACGCCTCGGCCTCGAAGCGCTCTGCGCGGGCCTGGCGCTTCGCCGGGCGTGTGAATTCCTGCATGAGGCTGATCGACCTCATGGTCATCGAATCCGTGCCCAGCGAGAACCGGTCCGGGCCATTCGCCGGGACGTTGTTGACGCCGACCTTCAGCACCGGATCCGGCATCTGCCTGCCAGCCACTGCCATCTCGATGGCCGACTCTACTGCCGAGCGCGAGGTCTCGGCATCGGCCGAACGCGACGTGGCGAGCGCGAGCGCTTCCTGCAAGGAAAGGGCCGGCGCGGGCTGCGTCCATGCCGGACGGATCACGGCAAGCAGCGTAAGGGCGAGCGCCAGCCGGCGCCCGCACTGGGGGGATAAGCGCAAATGCATAAAGCCTCCGCAAAGCAACGACCACCCTGGAGACCATGGCTCAGGGCAGGACAACAGGCGTTGCTTCGGAGGCTACGTTCGGAAACAGCAGTTAAGGATGGGGAGGGGGCGTGGCGGGGCCCGGGGAATCGCATCGCGGGGCGTGGCTATGCGATGCGCGAGTACCGGTATCGGCGCGGGCACCACGACATTGACCAGCACCGGATGAAACGCGGGAATCTGAGGCGTGGCATGGTCGGCCGACTTCGAGCCGAGCTGGCAATGTTCCTGGCAAAGACCATCATGTACGCCCGCCCCGGCGTGTTCGCTTGCCATGTCGGGGCAAGCTTCGGTCATGCCCGCCATTTCTTCCGTCGCGCCTAACGAATACCGGCTGCCGTCGCAGGCATACGCCGCCGCTGCCAGTTGTACTGTCAGGAAAGCGCTCAGCAGGAATGCGGCAAGCCAGAGCCGACGGAAAGAAGTACGCACGGGAGAGGCACAGGTTGCGGGAATGGTAGCAGCGTTTGACTTCTTGCGGCATATGCCGGTTGGGGGGCATCCTGCGGTACATCCGTCCGTCATCATCGCCGCGTGGGCATTTCGCGCCAGGGATGACGTCCAGGGTTCCAGCTTACCGGGATGTAATGGTTGCGTAATGTTCTGGTGAGAGACGAGTTCCCCGGCCCGGCAATCTGAAAGAGACCAATACTGCCCCGTTGCGCTTGACCTGACAACGATGGGAAGGTCCAGGCTGGCGACTTCGGGCGCTGCTTCGTAAGGCGGAAACGGGTGGATACGGGGTGACCCTTTTAGTTTGTCGGGAGTCAGGTGTAGTGATGAAGCTTATTGGTGCAGGCACGACATGAACAAATCAGGCAAGCCACGCTGGCGGATCGTGGTGCTGCTTGTGCTCGGCGGGGTGATTGCCACCGCCGTTGCACTGCAGACCAGGCGGTACCTTGATACGCCCTCCGATGCCGGCAAGACACGCGATCTGCGGCAGCTGCGCATCGATGCCACCGATGCGGCCAGCGTCGCGCAAGGTCGCAAGATCTACGCACAGCAATGCGCCGCATGCCATGGTGCCAACCTGGAAGGCCAGCCCAACTGGCGCGAGCGGCTACCGAACGGCCGGATGCCGGCACCCCCGCATGATGCTTCCGGCCATACCTGGCATCATCCCGACGCCGTGCTGTTCGCGATTACCAAGAATGGGCTGGTAGCCGGAGTGACGGCTCCGGAGGGGTATGTCAGCGATATGCCGGCATTCGGGCAATCGCTGTCCGACGAAGACATCGTTGCCGTGCTGGCGTATATCAAAAGTACCTGGCCCCGGAAAATGGCTGCGGCGCAGCGGGAGGTTACGGAAGCGCAAGGGCGTTGATGCCCGTCGGCAGGGCGGCGACGGGCTGGCCAGTGCAATCTATACGACTACTGCCGATAGTCGACCCTGGATCAATAGTCCCATGTCACCGGCACGAACCGGAAGCCTGCGCCGTGCTTCGCAACATGCCCGATCGACGGGAACGCGACATGCGCCGCGGCCAGCAGGGCGCCGGTTTCCGCGGCCTCGTTGAGCAGCGCGATACGCACGTCCGTGGCGGTTTCGGGATCGTGCTCGAAGCCATTCTGCCACTCGGGCCGCTCGAAGCCGACTTCGAAGATCGCGTCGCCGACGAAGGTCAGCTTCTCGCCCTTCGATGCAACATCCACGACGCAGTGACCCGGCGTGTGGCCGCCGGTCACGCGTGCCGACACGCCCGCCGCGATGTCCACGGTCTGATCGAACGGCACGATGTTCTCGCTGTAACTTTGCGCAAACTTTGCAGCCGCCTTGCGGAGCGCGGGAGGCACCGCTTCCGGCATGACCGTCTTGCTGAAGTCCGGATTTTTCCAGAACTCCAGTTCCGTGGCCGCTACGTGAATGCGCACGTCCGGCCGCAGCTTGGCCTTGACGCCATCTACGTTCAGTCCGCCGACGTGGTCCATATGCATATGCGTGATCACGATATCGGTGATCGCAGCCAGGTCGATGCCCGCCGATTCCAGGCGCATCACCGACCGGCCGGCGCGCGTGAAGTACTCGAAGCCGTCGCCCACGCCCGAGTCGATCAGGATCAGGCGTTCGCCGCTGCGCACGAGCGCGATGTTCAGCGCCCAGTCGAACGTGTCGCGTTGCAGGAAGCGGCCATCGAACCATTCGTTGCGGTCCGCCGGGCTCACGTTGGTGGACATGGTCGAGGTCGGCAGCGGCAGAATGCCATCGCTGATCAGCACGACATCGACGTCGCCCACGCGCACGGCGTAGCGGGAGGGCACGAGTTCGCCGGCACTGTCTTTGCCAAGGTTGGCGGTAACCGGCTGCACATTGCGGATTGTTTCGCTCATGATCGGGGTCCTGTCAATGGGTGGGAAAACCGCACTGGGCGGCAGGCGTGTTCCGCAGCGTTGCGCGGACATCCTTCTCGACCGTCGCGCGTTCCGTGCGACCATCGTTGCAACCGATTCTAGGCAGGGGGAGCGATTGCCAGTAGCGTCGCGAAGGCCGTCAGTATGTTGAGCGAACCGCAACAATTGGCGCTGGACGGGCGACAGGCGGGGCGTGAGGGGCGCCGGTCGGCGCTGCCTCGTCCATATCGGTCTATCGCGTCATTACTGTCTGTGACCAGAAAACGGTGAGAACAAGACGCGAACCAGACAGTCAACGCTAGTCGACATCGCGCGCGGTCTTAAGCCGTTTAAGGAACCAGCGGCCGGCGGGACCCGGCGGCGTGTCTTTCCGATACACAGCGAACATGGCGATAGGGGGTGTGTACGGATGGAAGGCTTCGAGCCGCAAGGGCACGAGGTTTCCGGAGTCGAGGTCATCCTGGACCATTGCCACCGGCATATGGCCCCATCCGAATCCGGCGCGTAGAAATGCATGCTTGGCGCCCAGATCGGCAAGTCGCCATATCTGTGGAGAGAAGACGCCGAAAGTCTTGCCTTCCGTCAGTGCGGTGCGGTCGGTCAGCACCAGTTGCACATGTCCCTTGAGATCCGCCGGCCGGATGATCCCCTTCTTTGATGCCAGGGGGTGTGACGGCGCGGTGACCGTGATCATTGGCACATCCAGCAATTTCTCGGCATCGAGAATCTCCGGCACCGATGGCATCGAGCCGCTGATGCCGAGCCGGCACGCCTGCGCAAGTACAGGCTGCATGACGGCGCCAAGCGCCTCGACGTAAAGCCGCAATGGCGTGTGCGGAAATTCGGTTCGGAACGCGCCTACGGCGTCGGTCAACGACGCCATCGGATACATCACGTCCACCACCACGGACAGTTCGGGTTCGAGTCCATCGGATATCACGCGCGCCTTGGCCTTGAAACCGTCCATGCCGCTTACCACCAGGCGCGCCTGCGCGAGCAAGGCTGCGCCTTCGTCGGTCAGCCGCGGGTAGCGTCCGGTCCGATCGAAGAGCTGTACGCCGATCTGGCCCTCCAGGTTGGCCAGCGTATGGCTGACCACTGACTGTGCGCGTCGCAGTTTGCGGCCAGCGGCGGAGAAGCTGCCTTCGTCGGCGGCGGCAATGAAGGTGCGAAGCTGGTCCAGCGAGACGGCGTCGAGCATGTATCTATGGAATAGATGGATTGTATCTAGAAATATAGGCTTCCTTGATACATGTCAAGGCCCTAATCTCCGGTCATCCACTCTCTTGAAAGGATGATCACCATGAACTCGAACCTCAACGCCTCACTAAACGCGAACCCGGCGCTTGCGGCCGCTGGCCGGGCGCTCATTGCAGCCATCTTCTTCATTAGCGGCATCGGCAAGATCCTGGCCCCCGGCGCGACGATGGCCTATATCGGATCGCTTGGTCTGCCCGCACCAATGCTCGGACTGATTGGCGCACTGACGCTGGAGCTGGCGGGCGCCACGCTGCTGGTCGTCGGCTACAAGACGCGCCTGGCTGCACTCCTGCTTGCTGTCTACGCTGTCGCAACCGCGCTGATCTTTCACCACGCTCTCGCCGACCAGAACCAGATGTTCCATTTCCTGAAGAACCTGGCGATGGCAGGTGGCCTCTTGCAGGTGGTCGCATTTGGCCCGGGGGCCTTCAGCCTTGACAACCGTCGCGCGCCGTCCGGGCGTGCGGTCGCCTGACGATTGCATTAACGGAGACAACCTCATGACCATCGCAACAACGCTTCTGCAGCAACACCTCCAATGGCTGGTGGACGAGCCGCAGCAATGGCAGGAATTGATCGCCGAGAACATCGTATGGGACCTGCCCTATGCCCCCAGCCTGGGCCATCCGCTAAGGCTCGAAGGCCGCGAATCCGTTCTGCGGCACGCGAGCTGGTTCGCGGGGGCGGTCAGGAACTTTCACTTCTTCGATGCCATCGTGACGGCGACCGACGACCCCCTGCATGCGATCGCACGGGTCCGTGGAGAGGGCACGATTGCCGCGACTGGCCGCACTTACCGCCAGGAGTATGTCGTGTTCCTGACCGCCCGTGACGGCCGGATCTTGCATCTGCGCGAGTATTTCGACCCCGTCCAGGCCGCGCTTGCCCTCGATGCCCCTGTGGTGGGCGTCTCTTCCAGGAGCATTTGATGAAAGCCATTCGAGTGACTGACTATGGCAGCCCCGAGCGCCTGACTCTGGTCGAGATGGACGACCCGGTGCCCGGCGACAATGACGTATTGATCGAGGTTGCGGCGGCCTCGGTAAATCCCATCGACTGGAAGATCGTCAGCGGCGCCATGCAGGCCTTCATTCCCCTTGCCCTGCCATTTACGCCCGGTGTGGATGCCGCAGGGACTGTCATTGCGGTGGGGCGCAACGTGACCACACTGAAGCCGGGGGATGAAGTAATGGGCTTCATCGGCATCGTCGGAGCCTTCGCCACCCGCGCTGTCGTGGAAGCGGCCCGTCTGGCGCGCAAGCCTGCGTCCCTGACTTTCGCGCAGGCCGCTGCGATCCCCGCAGCGTCGCTGACGGCATGGCAGGCGCTGCAAGAGCATGGGAACCTGCAAGCCGGTCAATCCGTCCTGATACACGGTGCGGCGGGCGGCGTGGGCAGTGCAGCCGTGCAGCTCGCCAGGCTGGCCGGCGCCCGTGTGATCGGCACCGGCTCGGCCGGGAATCGCGACTATGTGGGAAGCCTTGGCGCGGATGCGTTCATTGATTACCGTGCCGAGGATTTCGCCAGGCATGTCCCGAGGGTAGACCTGGTGCTGGACCTGATCGGTGGCGAAACCCAGCAGAGGTCATGGTCGGTACTGAAATCCGGCGGCACGCTGGTTTCGACCGTGGCCCCACCTGACGCGGCACGTGCCAGGAATGCGCAGGCGGTCGGCAGACATTTTGCGACCCGTAGCGATGGGCCGCTGCTTGAGAAGCTGGCAGCGCTCCACGCATCGGGCGACCTGCGCACCCACATCGATTCGGTCTTTTCTCTTCCAGCCGCTGGCCAGGCGCTTGGCCACAGCATGGGAGGCCACGTGAGAGGCAAGGTCGTCGTGGACGTGGGCCGGTAGGGCTTGCCTAGCCTCCGAAGCGAACCGCCGGCGAAAGGGTGAACGACTCGCGCATGTCGCGCGCCTCCTCAACCGGCGTCCTCCCGAAAAGGCGCTTGAACTCCCTGCTGAACTGCGAGGTGCTTTCGTAGCCGACGCGTCCCGCAGCTGCCGCGGCGGTGACGCCGTCGCGAATCATCATCAGCCGCGCCTGGTGAAGGCGGGTGGACTTGATGTACTGGATCGGCGAAGTTTGCGTCACGGTGCGGAAGTTGGCGTGGAATGCCGGCACGCTCATGCCGGCTTCTTCGGCCAGGCACGTCACATTGAGTGGCGTCGCATAGTCGGTGTGAATCCGCTTCAGCGCCTTCGCGACGCGACCGAAACGTCCGTGGTGGGCAAGCGCGGCACGCATCGCGCCGCCCTGCGCGCCCGTCAGTACGCGGTAGCAGATCTCCCGCACCAGGCTCGGGCCCAGGATCTGCGCATCCATTGGCACCGTCAAGGCCTCCAGCAACCGGACTGTTGCGCCGGCCAGATTCTCGTCAAGCCGGGTAGACACCATGCCATTGGGCGGCTCGTCAGGAAGATGACCCACTGCACCGATCTGCGTGATCAGCTCGCTGAGTTCGATGAGGTCGAGGCGGATGGACACCGCGAGCATGGGTTCCTCTGGCGAGGCCTGGGTTTCCGTCGAAAACGGCAGCGGTACGGAGAGCACGAGATAGTGCTGTGCGTCGTAGACATAGACCTGATTGCCCAGAAAGCCCAGCTTGCGGCCCTGGCAAACGATCACGATGCTCGGCTCGTACAGCACCGGCGTGCGCCCGAGCGGCCGGTCGGAACGCATCAGCCGGACACTTTCCAGCGCCGACTGGGTGTATCCCTCGTTAGGCGCCAGCGTCTCGATAAGGCGGACCATCCTGACGGAAGCGGGGGAGCGGAACTTCGACACCGCAGTCTCCTGTTGTTCGCTACAGGCGCCATTGTAGCCCTGCCTCGCGAGAGGTGCCAGTGCACTTGATAGGAATAGGCAATAACGGCATCGATCCGTGTCTTCGCCTGAAGACCCGTCATCCCTATCATTCACTCACCGGCCGACGAACCATTTCGCATCATTGAGAGCCGTAACCGGGCAGGGAAGGTGCCGCGGAAAAGCGTGGACACCGGCGGCCCGATCCGAACCAGCAATAGGAGTATGCAAGATGGCAAACACATCCAGCGAATCGAAAGTCATTCTGATCACCGGCGCCAGCAGCGGCATTGGCGAGGGCGCGGCCCGTTTGCTTGCCGCGCAAGGACACCGCCTCGTGATTGGCGCGCGCCGCACCGACAGGCTCGCCGGGCTGACGCAATCGATTGCAGCGTCCGGGGGCATGGTTCGCTATCGCGAACTCGACGTGACTTCGGCTGATGACGTGGCGGCATTCGCGCGCTTCGCGCTCGACGCTTTCGGCCGCATCGACGTGCTGATCAACAACGCAGGCGTGATGCCGCTTTCGCCGCTCAACGCCCTCAAGATAGGGGAGTGGAACCGGATGATCGATGTGAACGTCCGCGGCGTGCTGCACGGCATTGCGGCGGTGCTGCCGGCGATGGAAGCGCAAGGTCACGGCCAGATCATCAATATTTCTTCGATTGGCGGCCTTTCCGTGTCGCCGACTGCCGCGGTCTACTGCGCCACCAAGTTTGCCGTTCGCGCCATCTCGGACGGGCTGCGCCAGGAAACCGACAAGATCCGCGTGACAGTGATCTGCCCGGGCGTTGTGGAATCCGAACTGGCCGACACGATCTCCGACGACACCGCGCGCACGGCGATGCAGGAGTTCCGCCGCATCGCCATCACGCCCGACGCCATCGCCCGCGCCATTGCTTACGCGGTCGGGCAGCCCGCCGACGTCGACGTCAGCGAGATCGTCGTACGCCCCACCGCCAGCCCGTACTGACCCAACCGATACGTACTACGCAACCCGATCAAGGAGAACCTCATGACATCACGCAACCCAGCCAGTGGCGCTTTCGCAGGCAAGGTCGCCATCGTTACCGGTGCGGCCAGTGGCATTGGCCTGGCCACGACGGAACTGCTCCACGCCGAAGGCGCGAATGTAATTGCCGTTGAGCGCAGCAGCAAGGTGGAAGCGCTGGCTCGTCCCGGTCTCGTTCCCGTCGTCGCCGATGTGGCGCGCGAGGAAAGCGCCGTGCAGGCCGTGGCCACCGCGATCGAGCGGTTTGGCAAGCTCGACATCCTGGTCAACAACGCGGCGGTCATCATCAACAAGCCGCTCGTGGATATGTCGCTAGAGGATTGGAATGGCATCCAGGCCGTCAACGCCACGGGCGCGTTCCTGTTTTCGCGAGAAGCCATGCGCGCGATGGTGCCGGCAAAGACTGGCGCCATCGTCAACGTGGGCTCCTACGCGTGTTATCAGGCGTTTCCGCTGATCGCGGCCTATGCGGCGTCCAAGGGCGCACTGGCGCAGTTGACGCGAGCGCTCTCGCTGGAAGCCATCGAACATGGCATTCGCGTCAACGCGGTGGGCTCCGGCGATGTCATCACCAACATTACCAACCACATCCATGCCGACGGCCAGGCATTCCTTGCGGAGCACGGCAAGAAGGCGCCCATCCGCCGCGCAGCCCAGCCGAGGGAAATTGCCGAGGTGATCGCATTTCTTGCCTCGGAAAAGGCTAGTTTCATGGTCGGCGCCGTTGTCATGGCGGACGGGGGCATGAGCGTGGCGCTGCCCTGAAGACATGACCAGTCCGAAGCCATGGATTTCGCCGACTGATTGAAAAAAATGCGCGGCAGAGCCGCGCATTGACAATCACCTGACAGATAACGGGGAGCAATCTGCAGGTCGTACCAGTGGTCGCTATATGTACCCTCGGGCTAATGTGATGAGTGCCCTCTCATCCGATGTCAAGCAACACCACGCGACGAAGTCACCGCGCAATATGCGGGCTTCGCAGTGGCCGAGTGCACTCGTCCCAGCCCGCTTTCCGCTTCCCGCGCGCAATAGGCAGCCTTGTCCATCGCCAGGCGAGCACAGTAGGCGGCATCCTTGCTTTCAGCCAGCCGCGCACAGTACGCGGCATCCTGCTTTTCGCTCATGCGCGCGCAATACGCGGCGTTGTCGGTTGCAGCGCGGGCGCAGTACGCCGCGGAGGTGAGCGGGTTGCCGAACTCGCGCAGGTTCAGCGCATCGCTCGAGGCGGCCATCGCCATCAGGCGCGCCTCGTCTTCCGGGCCATCGATGCCGACGTAGGGATCGTGATGCAGGACGCGGCCGAAGATGCGCACGCAGTCGTCGGCATAGCGCCGGGTATCCAGGATGTGGGCGTGCCAGAAGGCATCGACCAGCTCGCTGGGCACGGCCGGTGTTTCCGGATACTTCGCAGCCAGCTTCAGGAACTGGCGGTAGCCGTCCTCGGCCTGCTCCAGGGACGCCGGGGTCCAGTCCCGATGCTGCTGGTGCAGCAGCTTGGCCTTCATCCTCGAGAAATCGAGGGCATCGATGTCTTGCCACATGGCTTGCACAGTACGTTCATGCATGATTCAGTTTCCTCTCTTTTTGCTGGTCTTGGACTGCCTGCATTGCGACGACACGAACGCGCGCCTGGCCTCGGTCAGGCGCGCATCGGTTCCTGGCCCCGTGCGAAATCGGGGCCATGCTCCATGCGGCTGGCGAGGAAGGCAGTGATCTTCGCCGGCGGCAAGGGATGGCTGAAGTAGTAGCCCTGCACTTCGTCGCAGCCTTCGCGGCGCAGGAACTCAAGCTGTGCCTCGTTCTCCACGCCCTCGGCGACGACCTCGAGGCCGAGCCGGTGGCCCAGGCCGATCACCGCGCTGGTGATCTGCGTGTCGCTGCGGCTCTCCGGGACATAGCGGACAAAGCTGCGGTCGATCTTGACCGTATCGATGGGGAAGCGGCTCAGGTAGGCGAGCGAGGAATAACCGGTACCGAAATCATCGATGGCCAGGCGCACGCCGGTTCGCTTCAGGCGCGACAACCAGTTCGACGCCTGTTCGGCATCGCGCATGACCATGCTTTCGGTCAGCTCCAGCTCCAGCAGGTTGCCTGGCAGGGCCGCCTGGCGCAGCGCATCGATGATGGTCAGCCTGAGCGCTTTGTCGGCGAACTGCCGGGCGGAGAGATTGACCGAGACCCTGACCGGCGGCAGGCCCTGGGCCAGCCACGTGGCATTCTGGCGGCACGCTTCGCGCAACGCCCACGCCCCGATCTCTACGATGGCGCCGCTTTGCTCGGCGAAGGGAATGAAGTCGGCGGGCATGACCAGGCCCAGCTCCGGGTGGCGCCAGCGGATCAGTGCCTCGACTGCGGTGCAGGTTCCGGATGCCAGCGCGATACGCGGCTGGTAATAGAGCACGAACTCATCATTCTCGAGCGCCCGGTGCAGGTGCGACTCCATGTCGATGCGCCGCTGCAAGGTCGTGCTCATGCCGCGGCAATAGAACTGATAGCCGTTCTTGCCCAGCTGCTTGGCGCCGTACATGGCCAGGTCGGCATGCTTGAGCAGGGTTTGCCAGTCGTCGCCGTCTTCGGGGAACGAGCTGATGCCGATGCTGGCGGTCATCCGCATTTCGGAATCATTGATGACAAAGGCGGGTGTGAGCACGGCCTGTAGCTGCGAGATGGTCCGGGCGAGAATCGCCGAATCGCCTTTGGGGTCGAGCAGCACGACAAACTCGTCGCCGCCGAAGCGTGTAATCAGCTCCACCTCGGGCAGGCCCTGGCGAAGCCGCTCGGCCATTTCGCGGAGCACGGCATCTCCGGCGTTGTGGCCGATGGTGTCATTGACCACCTTGAATTCGTCCAGGTCGACGAAAATCACGTGCAGCGCCTGCCCGCCGGCGCGGGCGCGTGCCAGGGCCTTTTCGAACTCGGCCTTGAACATCAGCCGGTTGGGCAGGCCGGTCAGGGCATCGTGATTGGCGATGAAACGCAGGTTTTCCTCGGCCTGCCGCCGCAGCAGGAAATGCCCGGTCTGGCTGGCAATGCCGCGGGCCATCGCCAGCGCATGGACATCGACGCTGCGCCGGGTGCGGGAATAGAGTTCGACCACGCCAAGGGTGACGTGACCCCGGCTCAGCGGAAAGGCGAATACCGTGCGGATGCCACCACTTGCGAGCCAACCGGCTTGCGCATGGCTGGCCACGTCATGGAGCCCCGCATACCATTGTGGCGCCGTGATGGCCGTGGCATCCGGCGCACGGGCAGGGCGCGACGCGAGCCATGGCTCGAGCGCCTTGGCGCGGCTCAGGCGTACCTGCGGCAGCTTGTTGCCATGGCCCTCGTCGGCCGGCCAGAATGCCCCGGCCTCCCATTCCATGCCTTCCAGCAGCGTGTGGACGATGTCCTCGAGCACTTCGGCTTCACTGTCGGCCGTGGCCAGGTGCAGGGCGATCTGGTGCTCTTGCGCGCGGGCCTGTTCGGCCGACTTGCGCTGGCTGATATCCTGCGCCGTGCCGCGCAAGGCAGTACTGCTGCCCGCCGGACCCTGCGCGTGGCAGATCAGGTGCAACCAGCCGCGCTGTCCACGTTGCGAACGGTAAGGGCACTCGAGCTCGAACGGCTGAAGGTCCCGCGCGGCTTTTTCCATCCGTTCCCGCAACACCGCGCGATGGCTGGGCTCGATCGCCTGGAACAGCGTGTCCGGTGTCGGCCTGTGGCCGCGCCAGCCCAGCAGGCGACCCATCTCCCGTGAAAAGTGGGCGACGTCCTTGCCCAGGTCGATGCGCCAGTCGCCGAGCTGGGCTATCTGCTGCGCCTCGGCCAGCGCGGCCTGGCTGTCGCGCAGGCTGTGCGTCATCTGGTCGGCTACGGCTACGGCCCGTGCACGCGAACTGGACAAGGCGTAGGCCAGCCAGCCCAGCAGCACGGTGATGATCATCCCGGAAATGATCACCAGCGTCGGCAGATAGCGTTGCGGGCCGCCGCTTGCGGTCGAGTCGGCGGCGAAGGCAATGACCCAGCGCCGTCCGCCGAAGTTGCGCTCCACGCTCTTGGCCAGGTCGTCCCGGCTGGCCGCCGGTTCGGCCGCCGGCGTGCCCGCGCGAGGCGCTGCGCGGCCTTGCGCGGCACGGCCCGGCCGCGGCGTCGCCAACCCCGTGCGGCTGTCGTAAAGGAGGTTGTTGGCGGACAGGGCATCGGCTGGCGCCGAGATGTCGCCGGCATCATAGACGCGAAAGCGGATCGGGCGCAGGTTCTGGTTGTTGACCAGGTCCTTGAGCAAATCCGCCACGCGAATGCCGGCACCGACCGATCCGACGTAAGCGGCGCGGCGCGCCTCCACGGAATCCAGGTTCAGCGCCCTGCGATATACCGGCAGGCGCAGGGCAATCCCCACATGAGGATCCTTGGCGTCGCTGAAGATCAGCCGGCCGCTGCTCACCGGGTGCCCGGTATCGCGGGCGCGCTCCAGCGCGGCGAGACGGCGCGGTTCGGCACCCATGTCGACGCCGATGGACCGCAGGTTGGTGTCGAGCGGCTCGACATAGGTCAGGACGAAGTAGCCCGGCCGCGGGCCGGGAGGCCGGATGCTGAACGTTACGCCGGCCTCGCGCAGGATCGGATCATTGCGCTGCCGGGCGATAAACGCATCGACCTCCGGCGCCGGCACGTAGGGCGCGTAGTTCAGGGTCTGGAAACCGGGGTAGCGCTGCGGCAGGTTCAGGCCGACGACAAAGTCGCGAAACTCGCCGCGCGAGACATCGCCGCTGGCACCGAACAGCGCCTGCATCGTGACCAGCACGTCGGTATAGAGCCGGATCCGCGTATCGATCTGCTGGACCACGTCGCCGGTATCGCTCTCGAAGCGCAGCCGCACATCCCGTTCCAGCAGATCGGTGCAGAACGCATAGACGACAGCCGTCGTCAGCGCTCCAAGAAGCACCGTGCCCGCCGTGATGGAACGCGACCCAAGGCGTCCAAGCGGGCTCCGCATGCGCGCAAGCACCAGGCGCAAGATTGTCTCCCCCCGGCTCGCCGGCGGTCACCACCAGATCGTGGTCTTCGCCGACGGCTGATACCAAAGATGAACTGCGGCCAGGCCCTGCTATGCGAACCGGTGGCTCTAAATGTCTTTACAATCTATATCAAACGGCGGTTAACGGAGATTCAATTTTGCAGCGCCAACACCCCACCAAAGTGGGGGTGTGGAATCGCCTGCTAGCGAAACCTGAACAGTCCTTGCCAGAATGCGTCGAACGGGCTGACGGGTATCTCGGTGCGCGCCGTGCCGGCATGTGCCGGCGCTACGGCCTCGCCCTCGGCGCATGCGTGGCGCGACTCGTGCAGTGCATAAACGCTGTCGGCAATTCGTCCGGCGAGTTCCGTCTCGCAGTCCTTGCCCAACAGGATGCCGAACAGGACGTCGCGCGAATGCCCTTCGTCGGCAAAGCGCATCGCGATGGCAACCATCTTCTCGTAATGCTCCTGCGCGACGCGTCTCGCCTGCTCCTGGGCCTGGCGTTGCTCGGCCTCTTGTGCTGCGTGCTCGGCTTCCCACCTGCGCATTTCGCGTTCGAAGACGTCGTCGTAGACCTGGCGCTGCTCGGCGTCGGACAGGATCGCATAGGCATCGCGAATCTGCTGGAACGCGGCATGGCTTTCGGCTTCGCGACCGGGATTGCGGTCCGGATGCCATTTCATTGCCGCACGGCGATAGGCAAGCTTGATCTCATCCAGGGTGGCATCGGCCTGTACGCCAAGCGTCGCGTAGAGCGTGGTCATGGGAAGCGGGGCGGAGGAGAGCGGAGGCGTTCATGCTAGCACGCCGCCCCGGCACGGAGCTTCCGTCTTGCTCATGCGCCGACGCTGCGACCCGCCACGCGATGCCCACGCATTGCTGCGTCAACATCGCGCCGGCCGGAGCAGCGCGGCTTCACTGCAAATGCTGTCCGCCGTTGATCGCAATGTTCGCGCCGGTCAAGAAGCCGGCTTCATGCGAGCAAAGATAGGCGACCAGCGCCGCCACTTCGTCCGGCTGTCCCAGGCGGCCGACGGGGATATGCGGAATGATCTTGGTGTCGAGGATCTCTTGCGGGATCGCCGTTACCATCTTGGTGGCGATAAAGCCCGGCGACACGGTATTGACCGTCACGCCGCTCCTGGCCACTTCGAGCGCCAGCGATTTGGTGAATCCATGCATGCCGGCCTTGGCCGCTGCGTAATTGCTCTGTCCGAAGCCGCCCTTGGAACCAATGATCGACGAGATATTGATGATGCGGCCCCAGCCGCGCTTGACCATGCCTTCGCACACCGGCTTGGTCATGTTGAATACCGAGTCGAGGTTGGTGCGCATGACCGCGTCCCAATCGACCTTGTCCAGCTTCCTGAAACTGGCATCGCGTGTGATACCGGCGTTGTTGACCAGAATGTCAGTGGCGCCCAGTTCCTCGTGAATGGCTGCAACACACAGCTGGCAGGACGCGTAGTCGGCAACGTCTACGGGATAGGCATGGAATTTTCTCCCGCCTTCTTCCATTCTCGCCAGCCAGGCGTCGACGCCGCTGTTGCCATGCGAATGCGTGACCGCGACGGTGCAACCTGCGTCCTGTAGTCGGATGCTGATCGCTTCGCCAAGCCC
Source organism: Cupriavidus alkaliphilus (assembly GCF_014191175.1). Taxonomy (NCBI): domain Bacteria; kingdom Pseudomonadati; phylum Pseudomonadota; class Betaproteobacteria; order Burkholderiales; family Burkholderiaceae; genus Cupriavidus; species Cupriavidus alkaliphilus. Next base: position 406,550 of record NZ_JACHWE010000005.1, read on the forward strand.
GCCCATGCCACCTGTCACGATGGCGATTTTATTTGTCATGTCTGCGATCCCCTGTGTCTGAGATATGCGGGACAGGCGCCGGGTCGACTACGCCACGGCTCCGGGCGTTGTCCCGCATCGGTACGGCAAGCGGCCTGCCGCCGGCGCCGACAAACGCGGCCGGCGGTATTACTCCGCCGTGTGCTGGGCGGGTGCGGGGCGGCGTCGTACGCCCTTGGATGTGGCTTCGGCGGCGGAATCCAGGCTGCTCCCGGCCATCTGCATCGCCTGCTTTGCCGTCGCTTGCATGGAGTCGAAGAGCGCGGTCGTGGCGTTAAGCGCCTCCTGCCAGGCGACAAAAGGCGTCATCGAGGTGGTCGGGGCGTTGCTCAGCGCGGTTTCCATGAATCCCTGTACCTCGCGCTTGCCGGCGGCGTACTGCACCTCCAGCACCTTCTCGACGTTGGCTTGTGCATCGGCAACGATGTCCTGCACACGGCGTCGATACGCCAACATCGCTTCGGCCGTGGGTTGGAACAAGTCCGCTTGCAGCTCAGCGAGTTCTTGCGGGTCTTTGGTCGACAACGCCTTCCTGGCGCACTCCTGCCCGTCTTCCAGGGTTGTTTTCATGGTCTGGAGATTCAGGTCCACCAACCTGGCGATGCATTCCAGCGACTTGCTGGCCAGCCCCGCCCAGGCGTCGATGCCGGTAATCTGAAGCTTGCTGATTTGCTCAGGCGACCACTTTGTCATTTTGCGTCTCCAGATAAGTTCCGCCCCGCGCAACGGTCGCGAGACCCGTGCTGCGCGGAGCGGAGGGTCAAGGCACGACGATTGCCATGCCCACATTGGCAATGCCGGCTGCCGCTTGCCGCGAAAGCAGGCCGGAGAAGTCGACAGGTACCGAAGGGCTTAAAGCAAGGTCCTGCAGGCGGTTTGCTGGCGTGCCTTGCCGTCGCTTGCGCGAACACGACCGACCGCTTTGAGAAAGGCGTAGCCTTGAATCGTGACGCGCGGCTGCGCAACGGTTGGCCCAAGGCGTTCGAGCGTGACGAACTGCTTCTCGAGCAGTGCCTGCATGTCTGCGTCGTCCAGCTCGATGGCGTCCGAGTGGTCGTTCACGAGGACCAGCGTGGCGATTTCATGATGACTCAGCACAGTTGTCTCCCAAGCTATAGGTCTATTCTTGCTACGGGACTACACTACACCGCAGGTCCGCCTGGATCGGAGGGTCCAGTCATCGCAGACCACATCCTGGCGACGGCAGGCTTGCCGCTCGCGCCAGAAACTCCATCTTAGGTGCCCATCACCGGGGCTTCAATGTCCTTGTCGACGGTCTGCAGTATTTTCTGCATGGGTCCCATCGGCTCTGATGCGGTGCCCGAGCAAATTGGCAGAGCGCTATCCCCCATGGCTTGTTAGCCCGACCGGTCGGTCTTTGATTTGCCAGCGCGGCCCAGACCGCCACCCTTGATCGTTGCAAAGTTGTAATCAAAGCCCGGCATCAGGGTTTCGCCGGTTGCCCCAGCTTCGGCGGTGCCGGTGGCGGCAGTGGCGTCGCCACCGGTTCCAGTCCGGTGCTGCTCACGATTGCAGCCGCGGCAGGCGAGGCCAGGAAACCAACGAAACGCGAGGTGGCCGCTGTTTGCCGGCCTGCAATCGTCCCGGCCGAAAAGAAGACTTTCTGCTGCAGCTCGTCAGGCAAGGGGCCGACGTAATCCAGTTCCTGGAATGGCAGCAGTTCGCTGACCTGCTGGAAGCCGATTTCCGCATCGCCGCGCGCCACCACGGCGCCGACGCGCTCACTGTAGATCTTGTGGGCCTTGTCCTTGATCTGGTCCGCGACGCCGAGCCGGGGAAACAGCTCGTTGGACAAATAGGTTCCACTGGCGCTGGCGGAGTAGGCGATCGTCCGGGCGTTGAGCAGCGTCTGCCTGAAGGCGGCGGTGTTGCTGATATCCGGCCGGGGCGTCCCCTTGCGCACCGACATGCCGATCAGCGAACGCGCGAGGTCGACGCGGCTGCCGGGCAGAACCTTGCCTTCGGCGGCCAGTTTCTCGAGTCCGGCATCCGCCAGAATGACCACGTCGAAGGTCTCGCCGCGCGCCAGCCGGCTCGGGATGGAGTCCGGCGCATTACCCATCGATGCGCCGTAGGCGGTGATGACGCGATCCTGCGTGGCGGCCTCGTAAAGCGGGACGAGTTTCTGGTAGGCCGCCGTAAATCCGCCCGAGGTAATGACACGGATGTCATCCGCCCAGGCTGGACCACCCAACCCTAGCAACAAGATCAGAACGGTATGCCGGGCGGCAGAGGTTGCGGATTTCATATCGTCTCCCTGGCCAAGGCTGGCTCTGGATTTATGCGCTTCACTGCACGTCATGGCGCCTCGTCGAGGCATTGCCAGCATATGGGCAGCGTATTAATCTGTGAATTGCAACTTATTCAAGAGCTGATGCATGCCGCGCATTAATTTCGGACTGGAAGATCTGCAGGCCTTTGTCGCCACCGCGGAACAAGGCAGCTTCCGCATGGCCGCGGAGGCGCTGCACATTTCCCAGCCCGCCCTGAGCCGGCGCATCGACAAACTGGAAAGGACGCTTGGCTCCCGCCTGCTTGAACGGACTACGCGACGCGTGCAGGTGACCAACATTGGCCGGCAGTTCCTGGAGGAGGCTCGTGGAGCGCTGGCCATCCTCGACAGCGCGGTGCTGCGGCTCGGTGACGAGGTCACGCTCCAGCGCGGCCTTGTGACCGTGGCCGCGATACCGTCGTCGGTGCTGCATTTCCTGCCCGACGCCATTCATGAGTTCGGCTCCCGGCACCCCGGGGTGCGCGTGCGGGTGATCGACGAAAACGCCAACGACGTGCTGGCCAGCGTGATGTCCGGGGAGTCCGATTTCGGGCTCAATTTCATGGGTGCCCAGGAGCCGAACATCGAATTTCGCGCAATCCGCGCCGAGCCCTACCGGCTGGTGATGCCGCGCGACCATCCCTGGTCGGGGCGGGATGCCATCGCCTGGGATGAACTAGCAGGGCAGCGGATGGTGGGCGTCTCAAAGCAAAGCGGCAACCGCGCCTTGATCGAGAATGCCATCGCCCACCTCAGGCGACGCCCGACCATCCACTACGAAGCCAACCACGTGGTCGGGGTGCTGGCGCTGGTCGAGGCCGGCCTGGGCATGGCAGTGCTGCCCGGCATGGCGCTGCCGCACGATCATCCCCGGCTTTGCGGCGTGACGCTGGTGGATCCTTCCGTAGACCGGGTCCTTGGCCTGATACGGCGCCATGACCGGCCATTGCAGCCTGCCGCGCAGGCGTTGTATGGCACCCTGACAGCAGGCGCCGTGCCGGCGACGTGATCCCGCAAGGCAGGCGGGAATCACGCTGACGGAAACGCTGGGCCGTGGACGCGCGAAGGCCCCGCACCTGCCTCACCCCATTCCCACCACACTGGACAGCAACATCTTCACCAACACCGCCTGCCGCGTTGCCCCCGTCTTCGCAAAAATTCCCCGCAAATGCGCCCGCGCCGTGTTCTTCTTCACGCCCAGCCGCGCCGCGGCCTCATCCAGGGTCAGTCCGTCGACCATCAGCAGGGCCAGTTCGATCTCGGTGGGGGTCAGTTGGAACAGCTTGCGCAGGCTGGCGTGGGTGTTGCGCGGCGAACCGGCGGGATCGCGGATGAAGACCGCCACCGCGGGGCGGCGGGCCTTGTCCTCGCTGCGGTAGCTGAGCGGGATGGGCCGGACCAGCACGCTCAGCGGCGTGGGCGCGGCGGGCCGGCTGAGCGTGGTGACTTCGCTGCGTGGCGTGGCCAGCGCATGGGCCTGTGCGGCGCTCTCCAGAATCTTGCGGAACCTGCGGTTTTCCATCGGGCAGTGCGCGTGCAGCGCGCCGTCCGCCAGGTAGAGGCCGTCGTGGGCACGCAGCAGGCGGCCGGCGACGTCGTTGCTGCGGATGCAGCGGCCGTGCTCGTCCAGTATGACCGTGCCCACTTGCATGCGGTCGACCGCATCGGCGTAGAGCGACCGTTCGGAGGCCAGCACGTCGAGCGCGGCATGCAGGTCGACGGCGCGTTTCAGGTGGGGCAGCAAGTCGAGCAGCAGCGCCTTGTCGGGGTTGGTGAAGTCTTGTCCGGCCGCGGTGCGGCTGATGAACAGCGCGCATTCGACGCCATCCGGCGTGACCAGGTTCGCTGCCAGGATGTAGCGCAAGCCGAGCGGCTGCAGGTATTGCACGTAGAACGGATGCGCCAGCCAGCCGGGTTCGCCGAACAGTTCGTCGGCGCTGAAGAGCCGGTCGGGGTGCAGGTCCAGGAAGGGGCACAGCGCATAGTATTGCTCGCTGTATGACGGCTCGCCGGGCAGGTGGGGGCCGTAGCCGGAAGCGTTGACGATCAGGCCCGGGCGGTCGGTGGCGGGGTGGCGCAGCACCAGCGTGACGAACGTGGCGGCCAGTCGCTGGCGGAGGCTTTCGAGGAAGCCGGCCCAGGGGACGGTTTCGGTGGGACCCTGGTAGAGCTGGGCGAGCAGGGCGCTAAGCTCGGCGGCAGGGAGGGAAGCTGGCAGCATGATCGAGGCGTTTCAGTGGACTGCCGGTTTGCTCCCCTCTCCCGCTTGCGGGAGAGGGAGTACGCCGCCGGTCGTGGAAGCGCGTTGGCCTGGGGCAGGGCCGGCAGAATGCCGGTCTTGCCCATCGTACCTACCCCCGCCGCCGCCTCATCGTCCATTCGGCCTAAGGCCTGTCCCGCAGCCAGGCCACGATCCTCTCTGCCGCCTGCTCGGCGGTGTCGCCGGTGGTGTCGATGCGGATTTCCGGATGCTCGGGCGGCTCGTAGGGCGAGTCGATGCCGGTGAAGTTCTTCAGTTCGCCACGGCGCGCCTTGCGGTACAGGCCCTTGGGGTCGCGCTGCTCGGCCACGGCCAGCGGCGTGTCGATGAAGACTTCGATGAACTCGCCGTCGCCGGCCAGCGCGCGCGCCATCTCGCGTTCGGAGCGGAAGGGGGAGATGAACGATACCAGCACGATCAGCCCCGCATCCAGCATCAGCCTGGCGACTTCGGCCACGCGCCGGATATTCTCGATGCGGTCCGCTTCGGAGAAACCCAGGTCCTTGTTCAGGCCGTGGCGCACGTTGTCGCCGTCGAGCAGGTAGGTGTGGTGGCCGAGCGCGTGCAGGCGCTTTTCCACCAGGTTGGTGATGGTGGACTTGCCCGCGCCGGACAGGCCGGTGAACCAGACGATGCGCGGTGACTGGTGCTTGAGCGCGGCATGGGCGCGGCGGTCGACGTCGATGGCCTGCCAGTGCACGTTCTGCGCCCGGCGCAGCGCAAAGTGCAGCATGCCGGCGCCGACCGTGTTGTTGGTCAGGCGGTCGATCAGGATAAATCCGCCCAGTTCGCGGTTGCGCGCGTACGGGTCGAAGGCCACCGCCTGGTCCAGGTGCAGGTTGCACACGCCGATCTCGTTCAGCTCCAGCGTGCGCGCGGCCAGGTGCTCCAGCGTATTGACGTTGACCTTGTACTTTGGCTGCGCCACGGTCACGCCCACGGTGCGCGTGCCGAGCTTGAGCAGGTAGGGGCGCCCGGGCAGCATGGCGTCCTCGTTCATCCATACCAGCGTCGCTTCGAACTGGTCGGCCACCGCGGGCGGGTCTTCGGCGCAGGCCAGCACGTCGCCGCGGCTGATGTCGATCTCGTCGGCCAGGGTCAGCGTCACCGCCTGGCCGCGCATGGCCTGCTCGCATTCGCCGCCCGCGCCGACGATGGCGGTCACGCGGCTTTCGCGGCCGGAGGGCAGCGCGCGCACGCGGTCGCCACGCCGGACCACGCCGGCGCCGACCGTGCCGGCAAAGCCGCGGAAATCCAGGTTGGGGCGGTTGACCCATTGCACCGGCAGCCGGAACGCCTCGTCCTGCGCGGGCGCGTGGTCGATCGGCACGCTCTCCAGATGGTCCATCAGCGTCGGACCCTGGTACCACGGCGTATTGGCGCTGGGTTCGGTGATATTGTCGCCGCGCAGCGCGGACATCGGGATGCAGACGATATCGGTCAGGCCGATCTGCCGCGCGAACTCGCGGTATTCCTTCTCGATGCGCGTATGGACGTCGCGCGAGTAGTCCACCATGTCGAGCTTGTTGACGGCCAGCACCACGCGCCGGATACCCAGCGTGGCCACCAGGTAGCTGTGGCGCCGCGTCTGCGTCTGCACGCCGCGCCGCGCATCGACCAGCAGGATGGCCAGGTCGGCGGTGGAGGCGCCGGTGACCATGTTGCGGGTGTACTGCTCGTGGCCCGGCGTGTCGGCGACGATGAACTTGCGCTTGTCGGTGGCGAAAAAGCGGTAGGCCACGTCGATGGTGATGCCCTGTTCGCGCTCGGCGGCCAGGCCGTCCACCAGCAGGGCGAAGTCCAGGTCCTCGCCCTGCGTGCCCATCTTCTTCGAGTCGGCCTCGAGCTGCGCCAGCTGGTCTTCGAACAGCATCTTCGATTCATACAGCAGCCGGCCGATCAGCGTGCTCTTGCCGTCGTCGACGCTGCCGCAGGTGATAAAGCGCAGCAGGCTCTTGCTTTGCTGGGCACGAAGATACCGGGCGATCTCGTTCTGCGCGCCCGCGGGTTGCGCCGTCGCCGGCGCGTTGTCGATCAGGGTTTCCATCAGAAGTATCCCTCCTGCTTCTTCTTTTCCATTGAACCGGCCGAATCGCTGTCGATCAGCCGTCCCTGGCGCTCCGACGTGGTCGCCCGCAGCATTTCCTGGATGATGCCGCCGAGCGTGTCGGCGTCGCTCTCGATCGCGCCGGTGAGCGGGTAGCAGCCCAGCGTGCGGAATCGCACCTTGCGCAGTTGCGGGGTTTCGCCCGGACGCAGCGGCAGGCGCTCGTCGTCGACCATGATCAAGGTGCCGTCGCGCTCCACCACCGGACGTACCCTGGCGAAGTACAGCGGCACGATCGGGATCTCGTTCAGGTAGATGTATTGCCAGATATCGAGCTCGGTCCAGTTCGACAACGGGAACACGCGCAGGCTCTCGCCCTTGCGCTTGCGCGTGTTGTACTGGCGCCAGAGTTCGGGGCGCTGCATCTTGGGGTCCCAGCGGTGCTGCGCGGTGCGTACCGAGAACACGCGCTCCTTGGCGCGGGATTTCTCTTCATCGCGGCGTGCGCCGCCGAAGGCCGCGTCAAAGCCGTAGTGGTCCAGCGCCTGCTTCAGGCCTTGCGTCTTCCACACGTCGGTGTGGACGGCCGAGCCATGCTCGTGCGGGCTGATATTGCGCGCCAGCCCTTCGGGGTTGATGTGCACGCGCAGGTCCAGGCCCAGCCGGGCTGCGGTCTGGTCGCGGAACGCGATCATCTCGCGGAACTTCCAGGTGGTATCGACATGCAGCAGCGGGAACGGCGGCCGCGCGGGATGGAAGGCCTTCATCGCCAGGTGCAGCATCACCGCGCTGTCCTTGCCGATCGAATAGAGCATGACGGGGTTCTCGCATTCCGCCACCACCTCCCGCATGATGTGGATGCTCTCGGCCTCCAGTTGCTCCAGGTGGGTCAACATCGGGGTCTCCTTTTTACGCTTGGTCTTCTGGGTTTGCCGGTGCCGCGCAGGGTTGTCGCGGCCATCCGGCATGGGACAGAAGGTAGCGAGCCGGGGGCCCGCGCCACTTCGTCCGGGCGGACTAAGAAATCGCGGGCCGCGGCGCGCATTTCCTAGTCCACCCGGACGAGGAAGGCGCCGCCCTGCGCTGGGTATCGTTGCTGCGCCGACCAACCACGGGAGCAGGCAGATGGCGATATCCGCCGAAGACCAATTGCTGAGCGGCCAGACCTGGGCCGAGTTTTGTGACGTGCTCAAGCGCAGCGGGCAGCAGATCCTGCGCCCGGAAGCGCCGACCGACGCGCTCACGCGCGCCGAGGGCTTCCGCTACCTGAGCCGCTTGCTGCGCATTGCGCTGGAAATGCACGTGGAATTTGCCGATCCGGCGTTCCCCGGCTTGTTCGCGCCGTCGCACGAGACCGCCAAGATCGGCGCCGACAATCCGGACAACCTGTACCGCTACGCGCGGCTGGACGGCAGCGCGGCGTACCGCATCCGCGGACGGCGCGGCACGGTGGCGTACCTGAGCTTCGGCACGCAGAAGGGCGGCTACGAAACCGACGGGCGCATGGTCCAGACCGGCTTTATCGACAGCAACAAGCTTGCCGTGGAACCGGACGGCAGTTTCGAGATCACGCTCAGCGCCCAGCCGCAACCGGGAAACTGGGTGCGCATGGAGCCGGCCACCAATGCCCTGGTGGTGCGCCAGACCTTTCTCGACCGCAAGGCGGAGACGCCCGCCGAACTGCAGATCGAGCGCATCGACGCCAACGGCAAGCCGCCGGCGCTGAGCGCGGAGCGCCTGCACGCCGGCCTGCTGCGCGCCGCTGGTTTTGTCGAGGGCACCGCGCGCATCTTTGCCGACTGGGCCCAGGGTTACGGCGGCCACGTCAACGCCCTGCCGCCAGCGGACCAGGCGGTTTGCCAGGCGGCCGGCGGCGATCCCAACATCTACTACTACCACTCCTGCTGGCGGCTCGCGGACGACGAGGCGCTGGTGGTCGAGGTCGACCGGGTGCCGGAGTGCGAGTTCTGGAACTTCCAGATCAACAACTACTGGATGGAATCGCTCGACTACCGCTACCACGACATCTGCCTCAACCAGCACGGTGCCCGGCTCAACGCCGGCGGAGGCGTCACCGTGATCCTCAGCGCGCACGACCCGGGCCTGCCCAACTGGCTGGAAACCGCGGGCCATCACAACGGCACCATGTGCTGGCGCTGGGTCGGCGCGGCGCAGCCCTCGCATCCGCGCACGCGCGTGGTCAAGCTTGCATCGCTCAGTGCACCCCTCGCGGAGAACAACGCATGAATGCCATCAACGTGGAACGCCTGCTGGCGCAGGCGAGCGAGCGCGCCGGCGGCCTGGCTGACTTCGGCCCGGGCAACTATCGCGAGGCGCTGCGGGTGCTGTCGGACTCGCTGGCACGCGAGGCCAACCTGTCGCCGCAAGGCGCGCACATGCTGGAAGGCAAGCTGCAGGCCCAGCTGGTGAACCGGCTGGTGATCCAGGACTACTGCCGGCGCCATCCGGAGATCCTGCAGGAGCGCGTGGAAGACCCGCTGGTCATCGTCGGCCTGCCGCGCACCGGCACCACGCTGCTGCAGCGCATGCTGGCCACCGACGCGCGCTTCAGCTCGGCGGCGTGGTGGGAGACCCGCTATCCGGCCCCGCTGCCGGGCGAGGACGTGCGCGACCCCGGCCGGCGCATCGCCGCGGCGCGCGAGGAAGTGGCGCAGATGATCCAGCTCATCCCGGACATCCTCGCCATCCACCCGCTCGACGCGATGGCCGCCGACGAGGAATTCATGCTGATGGAGCATTCGTTCCTGTGCGCGATGGATTCCTACGCCAATGTGCCGGCCTACACCGGCTGGCTGGCGCAGCAGGACCACACCGAGGTCTATGCCTGCCTGAAGACCATGCTGCAGTTCCTGCAGTGGCAAAAGCGCCAGCACGGTGAGACCTCGACGCTGCCGGCACAACGCTGGGTGCTGAAGACCCCGCAGCACCTGCATACGCTGGAGGTGCTGTTCCGGGTGTTCCCAGGCGCGCAGGTGGTGCTGACCCACCGCGATCCGGTCCAGACCATCCCGTCGATGGCGAGCATGGCGCATACGCTGTGGAAGCTGTACGCCGAAGACCCGGATCCGCTTGCGGTGGGCCGCCAGTGGAGCGAACAGATGCGGCGCGGTACCGAGCACGCCATGGCCGTGCGCGACGCCATGCCCGCCGGGCGCTTCCTCGACGTGCGCTTCGAGGACACGGTGCGCGATCCCTTCGGCGTGGCGCAGGCGGTCTACCGCTTCGCCGGCATGCCGCTGACCGAGGCCGCGCGCGCCGGCATGTGGGCCTGGATGGAAAGCAATCCGCGCAACCAGCGCGCGGCGCACGCCTATACGCCTGAACGGTTCGGGCTGAGCCAGGCGCAGCTGGAGCGCGATTTCGCCGGTTACCGCGCGCGGCACATCCGGGAGCGCAAGGCAGCGGAATGATCGGCGGCGCCATCAATCACCTCAGGCTTTCCAGCTCCCGCATGCGGGAGAGGGGAGCAATCACTCGGCCTTTCTGACCGGCTCTCAATAAATCGAAAACAGGAGACCACCCCATGCTGCTGAAAGACAAGATCGTCATCGTATCCGGCATCGGCCCGGGTCTGGGCATCAAGCTGGCCGTTGAGGCCGCTCGCGAGGGCGCCCGCGCCGTGGCCATCGCCGCGCGCACCGAGGCGAAGCTGGACGAGGCGCAGGCCCGCATCGATGCCCTGGGCGCCGATTGCGAGGTGCTGAAGGTGGTGACCGACATCACCGACCGCGCCCAGTCGCGCCACCTTGCCAGCGAGACCCTGCGCCGCTTCGGCCGCATCGACGCGCTGGTCAACAGCGCCTTCCAGCACGGCAATTTCCCCGAGCCGGTGGAAGCGGCGGACCTGGACGTGTGGCGCCAGGTGTTCGACACCAATGTCTTCGGCACCATGACGCTGACGCAGGAGGTGGCGGCGCTGATGAAGCCGCAGGGCGGCGGCGCCATCGTGATGATCAACACCCAGGCCACGCGCAAGCCGATGCCGGGCGAATCCGGCTACGCCGCGTCCAAAGGTGCGCTGGCGGTGGCGGTCAAGTACCTGGCGCGCGAACTGGGGCCGCATGGCATCCGCGCCAACAGCATCTTCATGGGCTGGATGTGGGGTGCGCCGGTGCAGGGCTATGTGCGCCACGCCGCCGCCGGGCAGGGCGTGAGCGAAGACGCGGTGATCGCGCCGGTTACGGCGCAGATCGCGCTGGGCCGCATGCCGACCGACGACGACTGCGCGCGCGCAGCGCTGTTTCTCGTGTCAGACTACGCCAGGGCCATCACCGGCGCCTCGCTGGACGCCAACGGTGGCGATTTCATGCCCTGAGCCCACAGCACCGCATGCCATGACACGCTACTTTGCCTTCAACGGCGACGCCGACGGCCTGTGCGCCCTGCAGCAGCTGCGCCTGGCCCATCGCTTGCACCCGGGCGACGCCACGCTGGTTACCGGCGTCAAGCGCGATATCCGGCTGCTCGAGCGCATCGACGCTCGCGCCGGCGATATCGTGACGGCGCTCGACATCTCGCTCGAGCAGAACCGCGACGGGCTGCTGCGGCTGCTCGACGCCGGGGTGGAGGTGCACTACTTCGACCACCACCACGCCGGCGACGTGCCGGCGCATGCCGGCCTGCGCGCGCATATCGACGAGGCGGCGCAGGTCTGCACCAGCATCCTGGTCGACCGCCACCTCGACGGACGCCACCGGCGCTGGGCGGTCACCGCAGCCTTTGGCGACAACCTCGGCGACGTGGCGCGCGCGATGGCGGCGCAGCTCGGGCTGGATGCAGGCCAGACCGCGGTGCTGGAACGGCTCGGCACCTGCCTGAACTACAACGCGTACGGCGAGTGCGTGGCCGACCTGCATTGCGACCCCGCCGCGCTGGCGCAGCACATGCTGCCGTTTTCCGACCCGCTGGACTTCGCCGCGCAGTGCGCCACCTACGCGCTGCTGTGCGACGGCTACGACGACGACATGGCCCGGGCGCGCCGCCTTTCGCCCCTGCATGAAGTGCCCGGCGCCGCGCTGCTGGTGCTGCCCGACGCACCGTGGGCACGGCGCGCGATCGGCGTGCTCGCCAACGAGCTGGTGCGCGGGCGTCCCGGCGATGCGATCGGCCTGCTGTCGCCCAGGTCCGGCGGCGGCTTTGCGGTCAGCGTGCGGGTGCCGGCGCACAGTGCTACCGGCGCGGCCGATTTCTGCCGCGCTTTCGAGACCGGTGGCGGCCGGCGCCTGGCCGGCGGCATCAACCACCTGCCCGACGCCGACGTGGAGCGCTTTACGCGCAGCTTTGCCGACTGCTTCGGCGCGCCGCTCAGCCCGGCGGGACAAACTCCGTCACCTCCAGGTCGAAGCCGGTGACGGCGCGGTAGGGCACCGGATGGCTCAGTAGGCGCAGCTTGTGGGCGCCCACGTCGCGCAGGATCTGCGCCCCGACGCCGAGCGCGCGCTGCGCGAAAGCCGGCGCGGGCGCGGCGGCGGCCGCAGCGGCCAGCCGCTCCAGCCGTTGCTGCGGCGATTCGCGTTCGTCCAGCAGCACCAGCACGCCGCAACCCTCGGCACCGATTTTCTCCAGCGAGCGCTCCAGGTTCCACGCCGGCTGCGCGGGTGTGCCGAAGGCCAGCACGTCGCGCTGCATCTCCACCGCCTGCACGCGCGTCAGCACGGGCGTGTGCGGGTCGGGCTGGCCCAGCACCAGCGCCAGGTGCAGCGCGTCCACCGGCGCGTCATGGTAGGCGTGCACGGTGAAGCGCCCGAACGGCGTCGCCAGTTCGGTCGAACGGGTGCGGCGCAGCGCGCCCTCGGTCAGCAGGCGGTGGTGGATCAGTGCGCTGACCGAGACGGCCGGCAGCCCGTGGCGTCTGGCGAAGTCGAGCAGGGCCGGTCCGCGCATCAGCTCGCCGTCGTCGTCGAGCACCAGCGCATAGGCCCCGGCCGCTACGCGTCCCGCCAGCCGGGGCAGGTCGGAACATGCTTCGGCAAAGCCGGCGCGGCGCAGCACCCCGTCCGGCTGCGCCACCACCGGGAAGACATGGCCTGGCTGGACCAGCTCATGCGGCCGGGCGCGCGGCGCCGCCGCGACGCGCAGCGTCAGCGCGCGGTCGGCGGCGGAGATGCCGGTGCTGACGCCGCTGGCGGCCTCGATCGACACGGTGTAGCGCTCGCGCTGGCGCTGGCTGGCGGCCATCGGCGGCAGCTGCAGCAGCGCGCGGCGCGCCTCGGTGATGGCCATGCACACCAGGCCGCGCGCCTCGGCGGCCATAAAGTTGACGTCGGCCTCGGTGGCGCGCTCGGCGGCCACCAGCACGCAGCCGGTGGCTTCCGCGCTCTCATCTTCGAGCACCACCACGCGCTCGCCCGCGGCGAGCGCAGCCAGCACCTCGGCCATCGGCGCCAGCAGGCTGGCCGCGCTCATGCTGCCTCCTGCCGGCTGCTTGCGCCGAACGCCTGGCGCAGCGCCGCCGCGGCCGCGTCCAGCACATGGCTCGCGGCATCCATCACCCCTTGCATGCTGGCGAAGCCATGGATCTGGCCGGGCCAGCGGCGCACGGCCGCGTTGCCGCCGGCGCGCTGCAGCGCTTCGCCGTAGGCCTCGCCCTGGTCGCGCAGCGGATCGAATTCGGCGGTGATGATGGTGGCCGGCGGCAGTCCGCGCAGATCGCGCTGGTGCAGCGGGCTGGCGCGGACATCGCCGGCGTCGGCGGGCGTGGCCAGGTACTGGGCGCGATACCACGCCAGTTCCGCGACGCCGAGGAAATAGCCCTGCGCGCATTCCCGGTAGCTGGCGCTGCCCGCGGCGGCATCGCTGCAGTCCACCCAGGGATAGAGCAGCAACTGGTGCCGCAGCGCGATGCCGCTGCCGCGCAGCTGCTGGCACACCACGGCGGCCAGGTTGCCGCCGGCGCTGTCGCCGGCCACCGCCAGCCGCGACGGGTCGGCGCCCAGTTGTGCCGCATGCGCGGCGGCCCAACGCACCGCGGCGACGGCGTCGTCGGCGGCGGCCGGGAAGCGCGCCTCGGGCGCGAGGCGGTAGTCGACCGACAGCACCAGCGCGCCGCTGCGGCGCGCCAGGCTGCGGCAGATGTTGTCGTGCGAATCGAGGCCGCACAACACGAAGCCGCCGCCGTGGAAAAAGATCACTAGCGGCAGCGCCACGTTGCCCTGGCCCTGGCTGGGCGCATCGGGCCGGTACAAGCGTGCCTGCAGCGGGCCGGCCGGGCCGTCCAGGGTGAGGTCTTGCTGCGCGGCGACGGCATCGCCGGGGGCGAAGCCGGGCATGGCCGCCAGCGCGGCGCGGTAGTCGGCGGCGCGCAGCGTGGAGAAGTCGGGGCTGGGCATGGCTGCCATGGCATCAAGCATGGCACGGGCCTGGGGATCGAGCGGCATGGTGTCTCCTGGATGGCGGGGGGTATCAGGCAAAAAATTCAGGCGAAAAATTCAGGCAAAAATCAGGCGGGCGATCAAAGCTGCATCGCAAACGACGGCGCGCTGCCGGCGGCAATGCCCTGCGCGCGCGCCAGCGCCGCGTGCGCGGCCTGTTCGTGCGGCAGGATCCAGAACCGGCCGGCCGACACGCCCTCCAGGATCGCGCGCGCGGCCTGGTCCGGCGCAAGGCCGGCGGCGATGCCCGTGCGCAATGCGCCGTTCATCTGGTGCACCTCCTGCGGCGCGGCGCCGTCCAGGTCCGCCGCGATGCCGGTGGCAACCGGGCCGGGGCAGACCACCGACACCTTGATCGGCAGGCCCGCGGCCTGCAGCTCCAGCGCCAGCCCTTCGCTCAGCGCCACCACGCCCTGCTTGGACAGGGTGTAAGGCGCCAGCCAGGGTCCCACGGCCAGCCCCGCCATCGAGGCCACGTTGACGATATGCCCCGAGCCCTGTGCCACCATGCGCGGCACGAAGCAGCGCAGCGCATGCAGCACGCTCCACAGGTTGACGCGCATGACCTTGTCGAACACTTCGGGCGGCAATTCCCAGCAGCGGCCGGTGGCAAGCACGCCGGCGTTGTTGAACAGCAGGTCGACACGGCCCAGTTGGCGGAAGCTCTCGTCGCAAAGGTGCGCGATCTGCCGCGCGTCGCCTACGTCGGTAGGCACGGCGATGACGGTGGCGCCGTCGCGTGCCAGCGCCGCGCGTGCGGCTTCGAGCGCATCGGCATCGATATCGGCCAGCGCCAGCGCGTAGCCTTGCGCGGCCAGCGCGTGGGCCAGCCCCAGCCCGATGCCGCCGGCTGCCCCGGTGATGACTGCGGCCTGCTGCCGCGGGTTTGCCGCCATGGTGGAAGTCTCCTGAAAACGGCGGCGCCGATCGCCGCGCATGGCTTCTTGTAGCGGCGGCGCGGCGCGCGGGCATCGTCTGTTTGGGTAGGACGCGCCTGCGCTACCGGTTGCATAGGGGTTTGCCCTTGGCGGGCGGGCATGGGTCTGTCCTTAGTCTGTTTGGAGTATGTGTTTGCGCCGCCGCCGCGTGACGATGGGCCTGTCCCGCGGGACTAGTCCGGCCGGCATGTGTGGCCCGCATGTGCGACCCACCTGTGCGACCCACCTGCGCGGCCAGGCTGCCTAGGGCAAACCATGAAGGCGGGGGGCAAGCCGCGACCCCTTAGCCGTCCCTATAATCGGGGCACAAAAAAAGGGCCACAGAGCCCGCACAAGCCAGCGGCCCGGCTCGCCCGGAGCGCTGAGCACGCCACAATGGAGACAGAGGAAAATGCTGATGGAGGTTAGCCAGAGCCAGGCGGCCGCACACCTGTTCGCGCAGGCGACGGTGTCGCTGTCGGAGTTCAGCGCATTGCTGGGCAATATCTACCAGGGCCCGATGGAGCAGGTGCCATGGGGCAAGGCGCTGGAGCAGATCCGGCGCCAGCTCAATGCCAATTACGCCACGCTGATCCTGCGCTCGCCGGCCACCGATCGTCCCGGGCTGATGATCAACGCCTCCGAGCATGGCTCGACGCTGCCGGGCGAGACCTCCTACAACAACTACTACTACGCGCTGGATCCGTTCATCGGGCTGCCGTCGGACCGGGTGGTCACCATCGACGAGCATCTCGGCCCCGGCATATGGTGCAAGAGCGAGCTGTACCTGCAGTTCCTCAAGGATGTCGGCATCCGCTACATCCTGGGCGCCGACCTGCGCACCGACGACGGCGTGGAATGCCGCTTCCGCGTGTGCCGCGACCATGACGGCCCCGACTTCTCCGCCGCGGACAAGGCGCTGTGCACCTCGCTGCTGCCGCACCTGAAGCGCGCGGTGGATTTGCACTCGCGCCTGGATGTGGTCGAGTCGGAGCGCACCGTCTACGCCAGCGCCATCGACCGCATGCTGGTGGGCATGGTGATCCTGGACGAGTCGGGCACCATCATCAAGACCAATGCCGCCGCCGACGAGATCCTCGGCGCCAAGGATGGTATCCGTGTCGCCAAGGGTGGCCTGGATGTCGAGTACGGCCAGGAGAACCGCAAGTTCCAGCGCCTGCTGCGCCAGGCCATGATGGGCCACCTCGGCACCGCGCCGGCGCTGATGGAAGCGATGTCGATCACGCGCCCGTCCGGCAGCGCCAGGCTGGGCGTGCTGATCCGCACCATCCCGCTGAGCGAGTGGTCCGAGGACAACCGCAAGCGCCCCGCCTGCGTGGTCTTCATCCGCGACCCCGAGCGCCGCTCGCAGGCCTCGCACGAGGTGGTGCGCCAGCTGTTTGACTTCACCCCCGCCGAGACCCAGCTCGCGCTGCAGCTGGCCAACGGCCTCACGCTCGATGAAGCCGCGGACGAGCTCGGCATCAGCAAGAACACGGCACGCGCGCACCTGCGCGCGATCTTCTCCAAGACCGGCGTGACCCGCCAGGCCACGCTGGTGCGCATGCTGCTGAGCAGCGTGATTTCGCTGGGCTAAGGCAAGGCGTCAGGGCTTTGCGCTGAGCACCAGCGCAAAGCCCTCGGGCGTGCGCAATACCGCGCGCGTCTCGTGCGGTCCCTGCGCCGCGGGCTGCGCCACGCTGGCGCCAGCCGCCACCAGCCGCGCCATCGCCGCGGCAATCCCGACTCCCTCGTCCACCTTGAAGGCCAGCGCCGGCTGGTCCACCAGCCGTTCCTCGCCGGCCACCAGCGCCAGCGTCAGCGCGCCCGCGTCGAGCGCGCAATAGCGGTCGGCGTCGCGGAACTTGACCGGCAGTCCCAGTGCTTCGGTGAAGAACGGCAGCGCGGCGTCGATGTCCGCAACGGGGTAAAGCAGCAGCCTGGCTTGCATGGTGTCAGTTCCTTTCGATAGGCGCGGGCGGATTGCCCGGTGCCCATGATAGGGACGCGCCCGGCGCGGCTCATAATCCAATCAGACGATGTTGCGACGTCTTGCGCCGACCACACTGCGATCACGCAGGCCGCTTCCGGCCCAAGGCGCAGCGCCTCGCAGTGCCCCGGATGCGGTCTTGTACCGACCAAGCGAGAGGGGACTGCAATGCGTTTTTCGTTGATCTATGAAGCCCAGACCGTCGATGCCTCGCGCGCCGGCGACCACAAGGTGTTCGATGAAATCATGGAACAGGTGGTGCTGGCCGAGGACATGGGCTTCGACGTGGTATGGGCGGTCGAGCACACCGCGCTGACCAACTACGCGCACATGAGCGCGCCGGAAACCTTCCTGGCCTTCGTCGCCGGGCGCACCCAGCGCATCGGCATCGGCCACGGCGTGGTGTGCTTGCCGCCGGCGATGAACCATCCGGTGAAGGTGGCCGAGCGCATCGCCACGCTCGACATCCTGTCCGGCGGCCGCGTGCACTTCGGCGTCGGCAAGGGCGGCACCCAGCAGGAGGCCGGCACCTTCGGCTACGACCTGAACAGCCTGCACCCGATGATCGACGAATCGATGTACCTGATCCCGAAGATCATGACGCAGGACGAGATCGAGCACGACGGCGAGTTCATCAAGATCCCGCGCCGCCCGATCCATCCCAAGCCGCGCCAGGATCCGCACCCGCTGATGTACCTGGCCTGCACCAACGCCGACACGCTGCAGCGCGCGGGCGCGCGCGGCATGGGCGCGCTGGTGCTCGGCTTCGGCGGACCGGAGGATGTGGCCAAGAAGAACGAGATCTACCGCGCCGCCTGGGAAACGCGCAAGCCGGAAGACCAGGTCGGCTTCCGCCCGCACCAGCACCTGGCGGCGCTGTGCCCGACCATCGTGCTGGAAGACGGCCTGGCCGCACGCAAGATCGGCATCAAGGGGCAGCGCTATTTCATGGAGTCGCTGTCGTACTGGTATGCCGGCGGCGAGCGTCCCGATCCGTCGGCCTGGGACGACGAGCATGTCACGGCAACCGATGCGCAGGGCAAGGCGGTGATCAACACGAAGTTTGCGTCGGAGAAGGTGTCGGTGGACTTCAGCGATCCGTCGATGATGATGCTGAACCCGAACCACGCCTACGGCACGGTGGACGACTGCATCGGCTACGTGCAGCGGCTGATCGATGCCGGCGCCGATGAAATCCTGTTCATCTGCCAGATGGGCACGGTGCCGCAGTGGGCGCAGCTGGAGACCATCCGCAATATCGGCGAGCACGTGATTCCGCATTTCCGCAAGCAGGGCAGGAAGCTGCGGGCGCTGGCCTGAGTCGAGATGGCACTGGCTTGCCTGGGGGGTGCTCCCCTCTCCCGCTTGCGGGAGAGGGGCCGGGGGAGAGGGCCGGCGCATCCAGGAAGTGCGGCACGCCAGATCGCGAGCAAAGCAGCTAGTCCCAACAGACGATGGCACGCCGCCGCGCCGGTGCAAACATCGATGCCAGCCACAAAACCAGGCCAACAAGGAGACCGCGGTGCATCACGACAACAATCCCAAGGAACTGGCCGCGCGCCTGATCGCGCGTGCCGAGCAGATGATCCCGGCCCTGGCCCAGCGCGCCGCGCAGGCCGAGGCCGACGGGCGCATTCCCGCCGAGACCATTGCCGAGATGCAGGCCGCGGGCTTCTTCAAGGTGCTGCAGCCGCGCCGCCACGGCGGCTATGAGCTGGACCCGCAGACCTTCTTCCGCATCCAGATGGCCCTGGCCCGCGGCTGCATGTCCACCGCCTGGGTCTACGGCGTGGTCGGCGTGCACAACTGGCAGCTGGCGCTGTTCGACGAACGCGCGCAACAGGAAGTGTGGGGCAACGATCCCGCCACGCTGATCGCCTCGACCTACATGCCGGTCGGCAAGGTCACGCCGGTGGAAGGCGGCTACCGCTTCTCCGGCCACTGGAAGTTCTCCAGCGGCAGCGAGCTGTGCGACTGGATCTTCCTAGGCGGCCTGGTTCCCCCCGCCGAGCCCGGCGGTGCCTATGACTACCGCACCTTCCTGCTGCCGCGCTCGGACTACAAGATCGTGCGCAACTGGGACGTGCTGGGCCTGCGCGCGACCGGCAGCCACGACATCGTGGTCGACGACGTGTTCGTGCCGGACTACCGCACCCATCGCGCCGTCGATGGCGCCATGGGCACCAGCCCGGGGCTGGCCGTCAATGACGTGCCGCTGTACCGGCTGCCGTTCGCGCAGATCTTCGTGCGCGCGGTCTGTACCGCCTGCATCGGCGCGCTCGAAGGCACGCTGGACGACTTCGTCGCCTACGCCGACGGCCGCGTCAGCAGCAATGGCGGCGGCAAGACCGCCGAAGACGGCGGCGCGCAGATGGCGTGCGCCAGCGCGCAGGTGGCCATCGACGAGATGCGGGCCATCCTGGAGCGCAACTTCGACGAGCTGCTGGCGGTAGCGCGCGACGGCGGCCAGGTCGACACGCCGCGCCGGCTGCATTTCCGCTTCCAGTCGGCGCAGGTGGCGCAGCGCTGCGCGGAGCTGGCCAACGGCCTGCTGCGCTATGCCGGCGGCAACGGCATCTACCGCAGCAACCCGATGGTGCGCCGTTTCCTCGACCTGCACGCGGCGCGCGCCCACTACGCCAACAACCTGGACCGCTTTGGCCAGAACCTGGGCGGCGTGATGATGGGCCGCGCCAATACGGACTTCTTTATCTGAGCCGCGCTGGCAACGAGGAACCAACATGAGCCAGAGCAGAGCGCGCATGCAGCCCGGCGAGTTTGACGTGGTGGTGGTTGGCTCCGGCGCCGGCGGCATGCTGGCCGCCTGCCGCGCCGCCGATCGCGGCCTGTCGGTGGTGGTGCTGGAGAAGAGCAGCCAGTATGGCGGCACCTCGGCGGTGTCCGGCGGCGGCATCTGGATTCCGCTGAACCACCATATCGCGCCGGCGGGCGGGCACGACGACTACGCCAGCGCGCTGGAATACATCCTCGCCTGCACCGGCGAGCACGGCGACCCGCAGCGCATCCGCGCCTATCTCGAACAGGCGCCGCGCATGCTGCAGTACCTGGAGCAGCAGGCCGGCGTGCACTACTACACGCTGCCGCGCTACGCCGACTACTTCCAGAAGCTGCCGGGGGCGATGCCGGGCTACCGCGCGCTCGACCCGATGCCGTTCGACGGCGCGCAGCTGCGCGAGGAGTTCGACCGGCTGCGTCCGCCCTCACCGGGCACGCTGGTGGGCGGCCGCGTGGCCGTCACCTCCGGCGAGGCGCACGCGCTGCTGTGCCGCTCGCCCGGCTGGCTCGGGCTGGCGGTGCGCCAGTTCGCCCGATACTGGCTCGACCTGGGCTGGCGCCGCAAGACCCGGCGGGACCGCCGCCTCACGCTCGGCAACAGCCTGGTGGGCGGCCTGCGGCGCGCGATGATGGATCGTGCGATCCCGTTGTGGCTCGATACCGCCTTGCAGGACCTGATCGTCGAGGACGGCACGGTGCGCGGCGTGCGCGCCGTGCAGGAGGGACGCGTGGTGGAGATCCGCGCGCTGCGCGGCGTGATCCTTGCCGCGGGCGGCTTCGAGCGCAACCAGGCCATGCGCGAACAATACCTGCCGCAGCCCACCCGTGCCGCCTGGAGCGCGACGCCGCCCAACAATACCGGCGACGCCATCCGCGCCGCGCAGGCGGCCGGCGCCGGTGTGGCGCTGATGTCCCACGTCTGGGGCGCGCCCACGGTGCAGGTGCAGGGCGAGGAAAAACAGCGCGCGCTGTTTATCGAGCGCGCCATGCCGGGCTGCCTGGTGGTGAACGGGCAGGGCCGGCGCTTCGTCAACGAGGCCGCGCCGTATTCCGAGTTCGTGCCGGCGATGTACCGCGACCACGAACAGACCGGATGCAGCGTGCCGGCCTGGATGGTGTTCGACGCCACCTTCCGCCACAAGTACCCATGCGGGCCGATCCTGCCCGGCTCGGTGATGCCGGACCGCAGCATCCCCGCCAGCCTGTCGGGCATCCTGGTGCGCGCCGACACGCTCGCGCAGCTGGCGCAGAAGATCGGCGTGGATGCCGATGGCCTGGCCGCCAGTGTCGCGCGCATGAACGACTACGCCGCCACCGGCGTGGACGCGGAGTTCGGCAAGGGCGACAACCTGTTCGACACCTATTACAGCGACCCGGCGGTACGGCCCAATCCCTGCCTGGCGCCGATCGGCAAGGCCCCGTTCTACGCGGTGCGGCTCGACGCCGGCGATATCGGCACCAAGGGCGGACTGGTGACCGACGCCAGCGCGCGCGTGCTGCGCGATGACGGCAGCGCCATCGCCGGCCTGTTCGCCATCGGCAATACCAGTGCCGCGGTGATGGGCACCAGCTATCCCGGCGCCGGCTCCACGCTGGGCCCGGCGATGACCTTCGGCATGATCGCCGCGGACGTGATTTCGCAGCATGCGCGGCAACCCGCCGCCACGCACCCCGCTCAACCTGTACAGGAGGCTCTATGAGCGCCAGACCCGAACCTAGCGCCGAAGCCGTTGGCGCGCTGCGCGATGACATGCTGAAGGCGATGCGCCGCATGGCCCGCTCCGTCGCCGTGATCAGCTGCCGCCACGGCGAGCGCCGCTATTCGATGTCGGTGACCGCGGTCGATTCGCTGTCGGCCGATCCGCCTTCGCTGCTGATCTGCATCAACCGCAATGCGTCGATCTACCCGCCGCTCGATGCCGGCGCGGACTTCTGCATCAACCTGCTCGCCGCCGACCATCGCGATATCGCGGTCGACTGCAGCGGCCGGCTCAAGGGCGAAGCGCGCTTCACCAGCGGCGAGTGGGAAGACGACCTGCTGGGCGTGCCGTCCCTGCGCGATGCCCAGGCCAACCTGTTCTGCCAGCAGGACGGCCGCTTCGACTACGGCACCCATGCGGTCTTTATCGGCCGGCTGCGCGAGGTCAGGCTGGCGGGCGAGGTCTCGCCGCTGGTCTACGTCGACGGCGCCTATACCACCTCCGCGCCGCTGGGCGCGCTGTGTTCGGCCTGACCCGGAGCAAGCGCCAGCATGGCTCAAGACGCCGTCACCCCCGTCCACGCCCCGTTGCGGCTCGATGATCCCGACGCGCATCCCTGGCAGGCCGCCTGCGATGCCGTGGTGGTCGGCTTCGGCGCCGCCGGCGCCTGCGCCGCGCTGGAAGCCGCACTTGGCGGCGCGCGCGTGATCGTGGCGGAACGCTTCGAAGGCGGCGGCGCCAGCACCAGAAGCGGCGGCGTGGTCTATGCCGGCGGCGGCACGCCCTACCAGCGCGCCGCGGGCTATGACGATACCCCGCAGGCCATGGCCGGCTACCTGCGCCAGGAAACCGGAGGGGTGGTCAGCGACGCCACGCTGCAGGACTTCTGCGAGAACAGCCGCGCGATGCTCGGCTGGCTGGAGGCGCTGGGCGTGCGCTTTGCCGCCACCGTGCCGCCGCGCAAGACCTCGTATCCGGCGCAGCCCTACTACCTGTACTACTCCGGCAATGAAGCGGTGCCCGCCTACGCGCAGCATGCCGCGCCCGCACCGCGCGGGCACCGCGTCAAGGGCCCCGGCATGTCCGGCCGCACCCTGTATGGCGTGCTGCGCCGCGCCGTGGAAGACAACCGGCAGATCACGGTGATGCGCCAGTGCGCGGCGCGGCGGCTGATCGTGGACCGCGACGGCGCGGTCGTCGGCGTCGAACTGTGGCAGCTGCCGCCGGGCCGTCACCAGAAGCGGCATGCGCGCCTGGCGCGCCTGGCCGAGCGCCTGCACAACGCCATGCCGGCGCTGGCCGACCGGCTGCGCGCGCAGGTGCTGCAGCTGGAGCTGCGCCACGCGCAACCGGTGGCGGTGCGCACCGGCGCGGTGGTGCTGGCCACCGGCGGCTTTATCTTCAACCGTGCCATGGTGGCGCGCCATGCCGGCAAGTACCAGCAGGCCTGGCGCCTGGGCGCGACCGGTTGCGACGGCAGCGGCATCCGCCTCGGCGAGTCGGCCGGCGGCGCCACCCGGCACCTGGAGCGCGTGTCGGCGTGGCGCTTTATCAATCCGCCGTTCGCGTGGGCGCGCGGCTGCGTGGTCGATGCGCACGGCACACGCATCGGCAACGAGGAAACCTATGGCGCCACCCTCGGCCACGCCATCTGCGAGCGGCACGGCGGGCGCGCCTGGCTGGTGCTGAACCGCGCGCTGGCGCGCGAAGCCCTGCGCGAATGCCTGGGCGGCCGGCTGTGGGCGTTCCAGGCCTTGCCCGCGGCATTGCTGATGCTGGCCGGTGCACGCCGCGCCGCCAGCATCGAGGCGCTGGCCGGCAAGCTCGGCATGCCCGGGCAGGCGCTGCGCTCGACCCTCGACGCCTATAACGCCGCGGCGCGTGGCGAAAGGCCCGATCCGGCCGGCAAGTCAGCGGCCATGTGCGCGTCGCTCGAGGCCGGCCCGTGGCTGGCCATCGACATCTCGGCCGGCAGCCGGGTCTTCCCGTGTCCGGCGATCACGCTGGGCGGGCTGGCGGTGGAGGAATCCAGCGGCCGGGTGCTGGCGGCCGCGGGCGACGCGCCGATACCGGGCCTCTATGCGGTGGGCCGCACGGCCGTCGGCATCGCATCCAATCACTACGTAAGCGGCCTGTCGCTTGCCGACTGCATCTGGTCGGGGCGCAACGCGGGCCGCCATCTCGCACAACAGCCTGCTGACGGACGGCAGGCGCATACCCACCAGGAGACTACCCATGAGCCGACGTACTGAAGGAAAGATTGCGATCGTCACCGGAGCCGCCAGCGGCGTCGGCAAGGAAGACGCCTTGCTGCTGGCGCGCGAAGGCGCGCGCGTGGTGCTGACCGATGTGAACGAGGAAGCGGGCCATGCGCTGGCGCGCGAGATCGGCGAGACCGCGCTGTTCGTGCCGCACGACATCGCCAGCGAAGCCGGCTGGCAACAGGTGATGGCGCGCACCGAGCAGCGCTTCGGCGCACCCAGCGTGCTGGTCAACAACGCCGCCATCCTGATGCTGGGGACGGTCGAGGAAGCCACGCTCGAGCAGTGGCAGCGCGTGATGCGCATCAACGCCGACGGCTACTTCCTGGGCTGCAAGTACGGCGTGGCGGCGATGAAGGCGGGCGGCGGCAGCATCGTCAATATGTCGTCGGTGGCGGCGCTGGGCGGCATGGGCGCGTTCTGCGCCTATAGCGCCAGCAAGGGCGCGGTGGCCGCGCTGACGCGCGCCGTGGCGGGCCATTGCAAGCAGAGCGGCTACCGCATCCGCTGCAATTCGATCCATCCGGACGGCATCCTGACGCCGATGACCGCGGCCTTCCTGCCCGGCGGCGCCACCGCGCTGCCCGAGGAAGTCGGCGGCGCCGAGCCGATGCAGCGCATGTGCCATCCGCGCGACGTGGCCAACCTGGTGCTGTTCCTGGCGTCGGACGAGTCGCGCTTCATCAACGGTGCGGAACTGCGCATCGACAACGCCCAGACCATCATGGGCGTGGCCTGAGCGCGCTCACCGCAGAGAAGGACATCATGGCGCCAGTGCAATTCCATCGGCTGCAGATTGCCGAAGTGGTCGCGGAGACGGACCAGGCGCATTCACTGGTTTTCGCGCTGCCGGAGGGGCTGCGCGAGACCTTCGCCTACCGGCCGGGCCAGTTCCTGACGTTGCGCGTGCCCGTCGACGGCGTGCCGCTGCAGCGCTGCTATTCGCTGTCCAGCTCGCCGGGCGTTGACGGCGCGCTGCGCGTGACCGTCAAGCGCGTGCAGAGCGGGCGCGTCTCCAACTGGATCTGCGACCATCTCGGCGCCGGCGATACGGTCGAGGCCATGCCGCCCGCCGGCGTGTTCACGCCGCCAGCGCTGCAGGGCGATTTCCTGCTGCTGGCGGGCGGCAGCGGCATCACGCCGGTGCTGTCGATCGCCAAGGCGGCGCTGCGGCACGGGCGCGGTGCGGTCACGCTGGTGTATGCCAACCGCGACGAACGCTCCATCATCTTTCGCGAGGCGCTGGCGGAACTGGCGCGCAGCCATCCCGGCCGCCTGCGCGTGATCCACTGGCTGGACAGCGTGCAGGGCCCGCCCACGCAGCGCCAGATCGAGGAACTGGTGCGGCCGTGGAGCATGGCGCAGTGCTTTGTCTGCGGTCCCGGGCCGTTCATGGACGGCGCCCAGGCCGCACTGCAGGCGCTGGGCGTCCCGCGCGGCCAGCTGCACGTGGAGCGCTTCGTCTCGTTGCCCGATGCGCCGGCGGCGACGGCGCCAGCCAGCGTGGCCGTGACCGAACCTGCCGTCCGCGCGCCTGCGATGCGCGGCGCGGCCCTCACCGTGCAGCTGGACGGCGCGACCCACCAGGTTGGCGTGGCGTCCGACGAAACCGTGCTCGACGCGCTGCAGCGCGCCGGCGTGGCCGCGCCCAACTCCTGCCGCGCCGGCTTGTGCGGCGCCTGCATGTGCCAGGTGACGCAGGGCGACGTGACGCTCGGCGAAAACCATGTGCTCGACCGCGCCGACCTGGAGGCGGGCTGGACCCTGGCCTGCCAGGCGCGCCCGGCCAGCAGCGAGATCCACCTGAAGTTCCCGGATTGACATGACTCCATCTGACACCCTCGACGCCATTGTGGCACCGGCCGGCATCGAAGCCGCGGCAAACGACAGCATCGCCGAGACCATTCCCGAGCTGCTGCGGCGCGCTGCCAGCCGCCACGGCGAGCGCATCGCCATCCAGGAAGACGGGCTGCGCCTGAGCTACGCCGCGCTCGACGACAGCCGCATCCGGGCGGCGCACGCGCTGATGGCGCTCGGCGTGCAGCCCGGCGACCGCGTGGCCCTGTGGGCGCCGAACTTCTCCGAATGGATCATCGCGGCGCTGGCCACGCACAGCGTGGGCGCGGCGCTGGTGCCGCTCAATACGCGCATGAAAGGGGCCGAAGCCGGCGCGGTGCTGGCCGACAGCGGCGCGCGCTTGCTGTTCTGCGTCGACGGCTTCCTCGGCGAAAGCTATCCGCAGATGCTGGCGCCGCATCGCCCCGGCACGCTGGAGCGGCTGGTGATCCTGCGCCCGGGACAGGGCCGGGCCGCCGGCGCGGACGAACTGACATGGGACGATTTCCTGGCGCTGGCGTCGCGCACCGAGCCGGCGGCATTTGCCGCGCGCGAAGCCGGCGTGCGCGGCGACACGCCGATGGACATCATGTTCACCTCGGGCACCACCGGCCGGCCCAAGGGCGTGATGACCGCGCACGCGCAGAACCTGCGCGCCATCGACGGCTGGGCCGCCATCACCGGGGTGCGGGCAGGGGACCGCTACCTGATCGTCAATCCGTTCTTCCATACCTTCGGCTACAAGGCCGGATGGCTGGCGGCGCTGTCGCGCGGCGCCACGGTGCTGCCCCACCTGGTGTTCGACGCCGAGGCCGTGATGACGCGCGTGGAGAACGAAGGCATCACGGTGCTGCCCGGTCCGCCTACGCTGTACCAGACCCTGCTCAATGCGCCGCGCCTGCGCGAGTTCGACCTGTCCTCGCTGCGCGTGGCGGTGACCGGCGCCTCCGCGATCGCCCCGGCGCTGATCCAGCGCATGCGCGACGAACTGGGCTTCGACACCATCATCACCGGCTACGGCCTGACCGAGTCGTGCGGCTTCGCCACGCTCACGCGCGCCGGCGACGACGCCGAGACCGTTGCCGGCACCTCCGGCCGCGCGATGCCGGGCATCGAGATCCGCTGCATCGACGCGCAGGGCCAGCCGGTGGCCACCGGCGAACCGGGCGAAGTGCTGGTGCGCGGCTACAACGTGATGCAGGGCTATTTCGGCCTGCCGGAAGCCACCGCCGAAGCGGTCGACAGCGACGGCTGGCTGCATACCGGCGACATCGGCACGCTCGATGCGCGCGGCTACCTGCGCATTACCGACCGCATCAAGGACATGTTTATCGTCGGCGGCTTCAACTGCTACCCGGCCGAGGTGGAAAAGCTGCTGGTGGCGCATCCGGCGGTGGCCCAGGTGGCGGTGGTGGGCATGCCGCACGACCGCCTCGGCGAGGTCGGCCGCGCGTACGTGGTGCTGCGCCACGGCGCGCGCGTCGACGCCGACACGCTGATCGCCTGGGCGCGCCGGCACATGGCCAACTACAAGGTGCCGCGCGAGGTGCTGTTCGTGACGTCGCTGCCGGTCAGTGCGGCGGGCAAGGTGCTGAAGTATCAGTTGCGGGCTTCGTGACGGGGGATGGTCTGCACTTCGTTGAGGCGCTGGCCCTCACCCCAACCCTCTCCCGCGAGCGGGAGAGGGAGTACGCAAGCGGGAGTTTGGAAGACCTGGGGCGAATCTTGACCCTGCGGGTTTGCTCCCCTCTCCCGCTTGCGGGAGAGGGGCCGGGGGAGAAGGCAGGCGCGTGCAATAGCGACGGCCTTCACTCCGTTGATGCTCTGGCCCTCACCCCAACCCTCTCCCGCAAGCGGGAGAGGGAGTAGGCAAGCGGGAGTTTGGAAGACCTGGGGCGAATCTTGACCCTGCGGGTTTTCGCCCCTCTCCCGCTTGCGGGAGAGGGGCGGGGGTGAGGGCGGGCGTTTGCAATAGCGACGGCCTTCACTCCGTTGATGCTCTGGCCCTCTCCCCAACCCTCTCCCGCAAGCGGTAGAGGGAGTACGCAAGCGGGAGTTTGGACGACCTGGGGCGAATCTTGACCCTGCGGGTTTGCTCCCCTCTCCCGCTTGCGGGAGAGGGGCGGGGGTGAGGGCGGGCGTTTGCAATAGCGACGGCCTTCACTTCGTTGATGCTCTGGCCCTCTACCCAACCCTCTCCCGCAAGCGGGAGAGGGAGTAGGCAAGCGGGAGTTTGGACGACCTGGGGCGAATCTTGACCCTGCGGGTTTTCTCCCCTATCCCGCTTGCGGGAGAGGGGCGGGGGTGAGGGCGGGCGTTTGCAATAGCGACGGCCTTCACTCCGTTGATGCTCTGGCCCTCTCCCCAACCCTCTCCCGCAAGCGGGAGAGGGAGTACGCAATCGGGAGTTTGGAAGACCTGGGGCGAATCTTGACCCTGCGGGTTTGCTCCCCTCTCCCGCTTGCGGGAGAGGGGCGGGGGTGAGGGCGGGCGTTTGCAATAGCGACGGCCTTCACTTCGTTGATGCTCTGGCCCTCTACCCAACCCTCTCCCGCAAGCGGGAGAGGGAGTACGCAAGCGGGAGTTTGGAAGCTCGAGGAAATGATGCCGCGCGCGGTTTGCTCCCCTCTCCCGCAAGCGGGAGAGGGGAGCGTATTCGAAGGGTGATGGCTAGTTCAACCCTATTCCACAATCGCCGGATGCACCGCCGGCGGGCCGCCCAGCGCCTGCCGGTACGACGGCGGCTGCACGCCTTCCGCGTCGACGATGCCATAGGCCAGCGCCGCTTCCGCCCCGATCAGTACCTGCCCGGACTTGTCCATCATCGCCGGGTCCCGGTACAGCGCGTCGATGATGCGCCCCGTGAACTCCGGCGTTTCCGCCACCGGCGCGAATGCCGCGTACTTGTCCGGATGCTCCTCCCATACCCGCAGCGTGCGCGCGGTGCGCAGCGGTCCCATCCATAGCGACACCGCGGCCACGCCGTAAGGCCGCAGGTCCACCGCCATGTCGTGCGCGAACTTGTCGATGCCGGCCTTCTGCGCGCCGTAGGCCGGCCCATGCATATAGCAGTTGGCGCCGAAGGACGAGGTGAACACGACCAGCCCGCGCCCCTGCGCGGCCATGAGCGGCGCGGCGTGCCAGCTGGCCACGTAGCCGGAACGCAGCCCCACGTCGAGGATGCCGGCCATCTCCAGCGGCTTCTCCCAGAACGGCCCCGGCTGGATCAGCTGGTCATGCAGGAAGGTGGCGTTGTTGACCAGGATGTCCAAGCGCCCGGCCTCTTCGCGCACGCGGCGGTACAGCGCAGCGACCTGGGCGTCGTCGCCGTGGTCGCAGGCGACCGCGATGCCGCGCCCGCCGAGGGCATCGATCTCGCGCGCGGTGGCGTGGATGGTGCCGGGCAGCGGCGCGCTGCCTTCCTGTTCGGTGCGGCCGGTGACATACACCGTGGCGCCGGCCGCACCCAGCGCCAGCGCAATGCCGCGGCCGGCGCCGCGCGATGCGCCGGTCACCACGGCGACGCAGGCTTGTCCTGATTCCGTCATCTTTGCTCCTCTGTGTAGGGGTCTGTCCCGCGCAGAGGGTGCGGCCAGCGCACCGCCCGCACATCACTCGTTCGGACTACCCCGGGCCGCGCCCGCGGGCCGGCCGGCAAGGCCCGCGTGGCGATACCGGCTAGTCCGCCAGGACGATGCAGCAAGTGCCCGTACACGAAAGAATCGGTCCCATCGACAGGCTGCAGCCGCGCCGCAGCCGCTTTCGACACCCACATCGAACCTGAGGAGACCGGCATGTTGGATATTCGTGCGCTTGGCTACATCGTGGTCGAGTCCACCGACATCGGGCAGTGGCGAGGCTATGCCGAACAAGTGCTCGGCATGGCCTGTTCCGGCGCGCCCGGCGGTGCGCTGTACGTGAAGATGGACGAGCGCGACTACCGCTACCTGGTGGTGCCCGGTGCGCGCGATCGCTACCTGGCATCGGGCTGGGAGCTGGCCGACGAGCCCGCCTATCGCCATGCGCTCGAGACGCTGCGCCAGGCCAACGTCGAAGTCGTGCCCGCCAGCTCCGCGGAACTGGCGCAGCGCCGGGTGCAGGCGATGGCGTGGTTTGCCGATCCGTCCGGCAACCGCCACGAGGTCTCGTGGGGCATGCGCTCCGACTTCCTGCGCTTCGTCTCGCCGGTCGGCGTGCCGCGCTTCATCACCGACCCGATGGGGGCGGGGCATACCGTGCTGCCGGCACCGGCCTTCGACCAGACCTATGCCTTCCTGCGCGACGTGATGGGCTTCGGCCTGTCCGACATCTTCCGCGTGCGCTTCACCAGCGACCCCAACGAGCCGGAAAAGCGCATCCACTTCCTGCACTGCGCCAACGCCCGCCACCACAGCCTGGCGATCTTCGAGATGCCGTCCGAAGCCGGCTGCATCCACGTCATGGCCGAGGTGCCCGACATGGCCGAGGTGGGCCGCGCGCTGGACCGCGTGCAGCAGCACGGCGTGAAGCTGTCGGCCACGCTGGGACAGCACTGCAATGACCGCATGACTTCCTTCTACATGAAGACCCCCGGCGGCTTCGACCTCGAGTTCGGGCACGGCGGGCTGGCGGTGGACTGGAGCCAGCACGCCGCCTACGAGGCCACGCGGGTAAGCCTGTGGGGCCATGACTTCAGCATCGGATACCGCTAAGCGCGGCACAGACCTATGACCAAGACGATCGACAAGACCATGAGCACGGCCGACGTGGTCGGCCAGCTCGCCGACGGCATGACCATCGGCATCGGCGGCTGGGGCCCGCGCCGCAAGCCCATGGCGCTGGTGCGCGAGATCCTGCGCTCGCCGCTGAAAGACCTGACGGTGGTCGCCTACGGTGGCCCCGAGGTGGGCATGCTGTGCGCCGCCGGCAAGGTGCGCCGGCTGGTGTTCGGCTTTGTCTCGCTCGACGTGATCCCGCTCGAGCCGTACTTCCGCCAGGCGCGCGAGCGCGGCCTGCTGGCGGTGACCGAGCTGGACGAAGGCATGCTGCAACTGGGCCTGCGCGCCGCGGCGGCGCGCCTGCCGTTCCTGCCGACGCGCGCCGCGCTGGGCACCGATGTGCTGGACCGCAACCCGCACCTGAAGACCGTGCGTTCGCCGTACGACGATGGCGAAGTCCTGCTGGCGATGCCGGCGATCCCGCTGGATGCGGCGCTGCTGCACGTGAATGAAAGCGATGTGCTGGGCAACACCCGCATCGATGGCCCCGATCCGTTCTTCGATGAGTGGTTCGCGCGCGCCGCGCAGCGCTGCTATGTCAGCTGCGAAACGCTGCACCCGCGCCTCGAAGACACCGACCTGGCGCGCGCCCGCAACAACCCGTTCGAGCGCGCGCTGGTGAGCGGCGTGGTACACGCGCCGGCGGGAGCCCATCCCACTTCGTGCGCGCCGGCCTATGGCTGGGACCTGCCGGCGCTGAAGTCCTACTGCGCCAGCGCCGACGCGGAAGACGGATTCCGCGCCTACCGCGACGAGGTGGTGGGCGACAGCGAGGCGCACTACCTGGCGTGCATCGGCGGCCTTGGCCACGTGCACGACCTGCCGCTGCCCGTACTTTGATCACCAAGGAGCGACTGTGAGCGCCACTTATGAATTCACCCGCGCCGAGCTGATGATTGCCGTCGCCGCCCGCGCCTGGCGCGACGACGGCGAGGTGCTGGCCACCGGCATCGGCACCGGCCCGCGCATCGCCGCCGGCCTGGCGCGGCTTGCGCACAACCCCGGCCTGCTGCTGACCGACGGCGAGGCCTACCTGGTCGAAACGCCGGTGCCGCTGGGCCCGCGCGAACCGGACTACCAGGTGCGCGCGAGCGGCTGGATGGGCTATGCGCGCGTGTTCGACTGCCTGTGGGGCGGGCGCCGCCACGCGCTGGTGATGCCGACGCAGATCGACCGCTTCGGCCAGGCCAATATCTCCTGCCTGGGCGGCACCCATGCGCAGCCCAAGACGCAGTTGCTCGGCGCCCGTGGCTTCCCCGGCAACAGCATTCACCACGCCAATTCCTTCTTCGTGCCCGGCCACAGCACGCGCGCCTTTGTCGCCGGCGAAGTCGACATGGTCTGCAGCGTCGGCTACAACCCGGCGCGCCGGATCGAGGGCATGCGCAGCTTCGTCGACCTGCGCGTGATCGTCACCGACCTGTGCGTGATGGACTTCGGCGGGCCGGAACATGCCATCCGCGTGCGTTCGCTGCACTCCGGCGTGAGCCTGGACCAGGTGCAGGCCGCCACCGGTTTCGCGCTGGCCAACGCGCCCGGTGAAGCGCTGCCGGAGACGGCGGCGCCGACGCCGGAAGAGTTGCGGCTGATCGCGCAGCTCGATCCGCACAACCTGCGCGCCACGATCGTGCGCGGCAATCCTGCCGGACGCGCGTGACACGGAGATCCAAGCCATGACATCGCCAGCTACCGAAGCCATCGAACTGGGCCCCAACGCCGAAGTGCTCTACCAGGTCGCGGACGGCATTGCCACCGTGACCATG
The DNA here is from genome assembly GCF_014191175.1 of Cupriavidus alkaliphilus. Taxonomy (NCBI): domain Bacteria; kingdom Pseudomonadati; phylum Pseudomonadota; class Betaproteobacteria; order Burkholderiales; family Burkholderiaceae; genus Cupriavidus; species Cupriavidus alkaliphilus. The sequence goes on from NZ_JACHWE010000005.1 coordinate 438,600, forward strand.
AACCGGCCGCAGTTCCACAACGCGCAGAACTCGAAGATGACGTATGCGCTGGACGAGGCCTACCGGCGCGCCGCCGCCGATGACGCGGTCAAGGTGATCGTGCTGCGCGGCGCCGGCAAGCATTTCTCGGCCGGGCACGACATCGGCACGCCGGGGCGCGATATCAACGAGACCTTCGAGCGCGCCTCGCTCTGGTATGACCACGTCAACAAGCCCGGCGGCGAGTTCCTCTATGCGCGCGAGCAGGAGGTCTACCTGGGCATGTGCCGGCGCTGGCGCGAGCTGCCCAAGCCCACCATCGCCATGGTGCACGGCGCCTGCATCGCCGGCGGCCTGATGCTGGCCTGGGTGTGCGACCTGATCGTGGCCTCCGACGATGCCTTCTTTGCCGATCCGGTGGTGCGCATGGGGATTCCCGGCGTCGAGTACTTCGCGCATGCGTATGAGCTGCACCCGCGCATCGCCAAGGAATTCCTGTTCCTGGGCGAGCGCATGGGCGCCGAGCGCGCCGAGCGCATGGGCATGGTCAACCGCGTGGTGCCGCGCGAGGCGCTGGAGGACACCGTCTACGGCATGGCCAGCAAGGTCGCGCAGATGCCGCGGCTGGGCCTGACGCTGACCAAGCAGGCCGTCAACCATGTGGAGGACCTGCAGGGCAAGCGCACCGCGATGGATGCGGTCTTTGCCTGGCACCACTTTGCCCACGCGCACAACGAGCTGGTCAGCGGCGACAAGCTGGGCGGCTACGACGCGCGCGCGATGGCGGCGTCGCAACGCACCGGCGGCGAGGACAAGGCATGAGCAACGCGAGCCTGCACACAGTGCTGTGCGACCTGCTGGGTTGCCGCTACCCGATCGTGCAGACGGCGATGGGCTGGGTGGCGGACGCGAAGCTGGTCGCTGCCAGCGGCAACGCCGGGGCCTTCGGCTTTCTTGCCGGCGCGACCATTCCGCCCGGCGAGGTCGAACAGGAGATCCTGCGCGTGAAGGCGCTCAGCGACCGGCCGTTCGGCATCAACTTCCACATGTTCCAGCCCAACGCCGACGAGGTCATCGAGATGGCGATCCGCCACCGGCTGCGCGCGGTCAGCTACGGGCGCGGGCCGGACGCGAAGATGGTCGGCCGGCTCAAGGCCGCGGGCGTGGTCTGCATGCCGACGGTGGGCGCGGCCAAGCATGCGGCCAAGGCCGTGGAGATGGGCGCGGACGTGGTCACGGTGCAAGGCGGCGAGGGCGGCGGCCATACCGGCGGCACGCCGACCACGCTGCTGCTGCCGCAGGTGCTGGACAGCGTCAGCGTGCCGGTGGTGGCGGCGGGCGGCTTCTTCGATGGCCGCGGGCTGGCCGCGGCACTGGCCTACGGCGCGGCCGGCGTGGCCATGGGCACGCGCTTCCTGATGTCGGCCGAGTCGCCGGTGCCGGCGCAGACGCTGGAGCGCTACGTCAAGGTGCGCGACCCCGGGCAGATCCGGGTGTCGCTGGCCATTGACGGGCTGCCGCAGCGAATGATCGACAACGACCTGCTGGTCGGGCTGGAGAAGGCCGGCCCGTTGCGGCGCACCTGGCTGGCGCTGGCGGCCGCGCGCAAATGGCAGGCGCGCACCGGCATGCGCAGCATGCAGCTGCTGGCGACGGCCTGGCGCGCGATGCGCGAGCAGGACTACAGCGCCGCGCAGACGCTGATGGCCGCCAATGCGCCAGTGCTGATCCAGCGCGCGATGGTGGAGGGGTGCCCGGATGAAGGGGTGCTGCCCAGCGGGCAGGCGGCCGCGGCGATCGGGGCGATCGAGTCGTGCGAGCAGATCGTGGCGGGGATGGCCAGGCAAGCGCTGGCGCGGATGGAGGCGCTGGCTATGCGGGAGGCCGGACTTCGTTGACGCGCCCGCCCTCTCCCCCAGCCCTTCTCCCGCACGCGGGAGAGGGCCGGGGAGAGGGCCGGCGTTTCCATCGCAGCGAGCCTTGGAAAGCCGACCCAACGCACAAACAACCATGACAAGCCAACCCACCATGAAACCGACGCACCAACCCTTCCGCATCGACACCGCCGACGGCATCGCCGAACTGGTGATCGACCACCCGCCCGTCAACGCGCTCGACAACGCCGGCTGGCATGCGCTGGCCGCGGCCATCGACCGCCTCGGCACCGATCCCGCCGTGCGCGTGATCGTGCTGCGCGGCGAAGGCCGCGGCTTCTGCGCGGGCGTCGATATCAAGGAACTGTCGGCGCACCCGGAACGCATCGTCGACGTCAACGCCGGCAACTACGCGACCTTCCGTGCCGTGCACCGCAATCCCAAGCCGGTCATCGTCGCCGTGCACGGCTTCGTGCTGGGCGGTGGCATCGGCATCTGCGGCGCGGCCGACATCATCGTCGCGTCGGCGTGCGCGCGCTTTGGCGTGCCCGAGATCGACCGCGGCGCCATGGGCGGCGGCGCGCACCTGCAGCGCATGTTCGGCGTGCAGAAGGTCAGGGCCATGTACTTCACGGGCGAGATGATCGACGCCGCCGAAGCCTATCGCCTGGGCGCGGTCGAGCGCGTGGTGCCGCGCGCCGGACTGCGCGATGCCGCCATGGCGCTGGCGCGCCAGATCGCGGCCAAGAGCCCGGCCATGCTGCAGCTGGCCAAGGAAGCGCTCAACGGCGTGGAAGACGGCAACCTGGAAGACAAGTACCGCTGGGAGCAAGGCTTCACGCTGCAGGCGTACATGAGCGCCGACTCTGGCGAGGCGCGCGCCGCGTTCGTCGAAGGCCGCGAAGCTTCCTTTGCGCAGGGAGCACGCGATGCAGCTTGAATATACCGACGCCCAGCGCGCCTTCCGCGCCGAGGTACGCGACTGGATGGCCGCGCACGTGCCGCGCACGCCGCTGGAAAGCTTCGACACGGAAGCCGGCTTTGCCCAGCACCGCGCCTGGGAGGCCACCCTCAACCGGGGCCGCTGGAGCATGGTCACGTGGCCCGCAGAACTGGGCGGGCGCGGCTGCGACCTGATCGAATGGCTGATCTTCGAGGAAGAGTACTGGCGCGCCGGCGCGCCGATGCGCGTGAACCAGAACGGCATCTTCCTCCTCGGCCCCACGCTGATGGAATTCGGCACCGAGGCGCAGAAAGCGCGCTTCCTGCCGCGCATGGCCGCCGGCGAGCATATCTGGGCGCAGGGCTGGTCCGAGCCCAACGCCGGCTCCGACATGGCCGCGATCCGCTGCAGTGCGATCCGCGACGGCGATGACTATGTGATCAACGGCCAGAAGATCTGGTCGACGCGCGCGGTGTGGGCCGACTGGCTGTTCGGGCTGTTCCGCACCGACCCGGCGTCGACGCGCCACCACGGGCTGACCTTCGTGCTGGTGCCGCTCGACACGCCCGGCATCACCGTGCGCCCGATCCGCCAGCTCAACGGCCAGACCGGCTTTGCCGAGATCTTCTTCGACGACGTGCGCGTGCCGGTGGAAAACCGCCTGGCCGCCGAAGGCGCCGGCTGGCAGGTGGCGATGGCCACCGCCGGCTTCGAGCGTGGCCTGATGCTGCGCTCGCCCGCGCGTTTCCAGGAAACCGCGCGCGCGCTGGTGCGGCTGTACCAGGCCAACCGCGAGGCCGCGGACCGCGACCCGTCGCTGCGCGAAGCGGTGCTGCGCGCGTGGATGGATGCCGAGGCCTACACGCTGTCGACCTACGCCACCGCGAGCCGGCTGGTAAAGGGCGGCCACATCGGCGCGGAATCGAGCACCAACAAGGTGTTCTGGTCCGAGCTGGACATCCATATGCACGATACCGCGCTGGCCATCCTGGGGCAGGCCGCCGAAGTCGCGCCCGCCGGCCAGCCGCCGGGTTCGCTCGGCCACTGGCTGGATGGCTTCCTGTTCTCGCAGGCCGGGCCGATCTACGCCGGCACCAACGAGATCCAGCGCAACATCGTCGCCGAGCGCCTGCTCGGCATGCCGCGCGCATGACGGCACCCGGGGAATACACATGGATTTCGCATTGACCGAAGAGCAGGAACAGTTTGCCGAGGCGATCCGGCGCTTCCTGATGACCGAGATGACGCCGGAGCTGACGCGCGAGCTGTGGGCGACCGAGACCGGCCGCTCCGATGCGCTGTGGCGGCAACTGGCCGACCAGGGCATGACCGCCGTGATGGTGCCGGCGGAGCAGGGCGGGCTCGGGCTGGCCGAGCTCGAATGGGCGCCGCTGGCGCAGGCGTGCGGCTATTTCGCGCTGCCTGAGCCGCTGCTCGACACCGCGCTGGTGGCGGCCGGGCTGCTGCGCGATGCACTCGATGCCGCGGCCGACGCCGCGACGCGCGAGCGCTGCGCTGCGCTGCTGGAACGCATCGCCGCCGGCGAGGCGCGCGTGGCGGTCGCGCACCCGCAGGACCGGCTGGTGGCGGACGCCCATGTCGCCGACGCCGTCCTGTGCGCGCATGACGGGGCCGTGCACCTGCTGCGGCCGGACCAGGCGAGGTTGACCGCGCGCACGGGCCTGGATCCGTCGCGCCGGCTGTTCGAGCTGGCGTGGACGCCGGGCGCCGAGAACCGGCTGGTCCCGGTGGCGGCCGGCGCTGGCCTGTGGGACGCGGCGCTGAACCGCGGCGCGCTCGGCGTGGCCGCGCAGCAGCTGGGCCTGACCCAGCGCATGCTCGACCTGGCGATCGACTACAGCGCGCAGCGCAAGCAGTTCGGCAAGGCCATCGGCGCCTACCAGGCGGTCAAGCACCTGCTGGCGGACGTGGCGATCCAGCTGGAGTTTGCCAAGCCGGTGCTGCTGCGCGCCGCTGCCGCATTGGCACACAACCTGCCGCAGGCGGGGCTGCATGTCTCGCATGCCCGGGTCGCCGCCGCGCGTTGCGCGTGGAGCGCGGCGCGCCAGGCGATCCAGGTGCATGGCGCGATGGGCTACACCTGGGAGCTGGACCTGCAGATCTTCACCAAGCGCGCCTGGGCCCTGGCGGGAAGCTGGGGCGACCGCGCCTTCCACAAGGCACGCCTGGGCGCGCACATCCTGGACGGCGAGCACGCGATCGGCGCCGGCGCCACCTTTGCCTGAATCGCCCGATCCCAAGGAGAACCAAGACCATGAACAACGCCTATATCGTTGATGCCCTGCGCACCCCCACCGGGCGCCGCAAGGGTGGACTGTCGCACCTGCACGGCGCCGACCTGGGCGGCTTCGTGCTGGCCGAGCTGGTGCGCCGCAACGGCATCCCCGCAGAAGACTATGACGACGTGGTGTTCGGCTGCGTCGACACCATTGGCCCGCTGGCCGGCAATATCGCGCGCAGCGCGTGGCTGGCGGCCGGGCTGCCGCTGACGGTGCCGGGGGTGACGGTGGACCGCCAGTGCGGCTCGTCGCAGCAGGCCGTGCACTTCGCCGCGCAGGCGGTGATGAGCGGCACGCAGGACGTGGTGATCGCCGGCGGCGTGCAGACCATGACCCAGATCCCGATCTCGTCGGCGATGCTGGCCGGGCAGGCGCTCGGCTTTGCCGACCCGTTCTCGGGCAGCAAGGGCTGGCAGGCGCGCTTCGGCGATGCGCTGGTGTCGCAGTTCCACGCGGCGCAGCGCATTGCCGAGCACTGGAAGCTGTCGCGCGAGGCCATGGAGGCCTATGCGCTGGAGAGCCACCAGCGCGCGGCCGCGGCGATCGAGGGCGGCCGCTTCGCGCGCGAGATCGTGCCGTGCGAAGGCGTGACCCGGGACGAAACCCCGCGTCCCGATACCACGCTGGCCAGGATGGCCGCACTCGAACCGCTGATGCCGGGCAGTTCGCTGACCGCTGCCGTGTCCAGCCAGACCGCCGATGCCGCCGCCGCGCTGCTGATCGTGTCCGAGGACGCGCTCAAGCGCTACGGCCTGACGCCGCGCGCGCGCATCGCGCATATGAGCGTGCTGGGCGACGACCCGCTGTGGATGCTGACCGCGCCGATTCCGGCAACGAAGCGCGCGCTGGAGCGCAGCGGCCTGCGCCTGGCCGATATCGACGTGGTCGAGATCAACGAGGCCTTCGCCTCGGTGGCGATGGCATGGCTGGCCGAGACCGGTTACGCACCCGAGCGCACCAACCCCAACGGCGGCGCCATCGCGCTGGGCCACCCGCTCGGCGCCACCGGCGCGCGCCTGATGACCACGCTGCTGCACGAACTGGAGCGCACCGGCGGCCGCTACGGCCTGCAGACCATGTGCGAAGGCGGCGGGCTGGCCAACGTCACCATCATCGAACGGTTGTAAGGAGCACATCATGGGCATTTGCGACGGACGCACCGTCATCATCACCGGCGCCGGCGGCGGGCTGGGCCGTGCCTATGCGCTGGCCTTCGGCGCCGAGGGCGCCAACGTGGTCGTCAACGACATCCGGCGCGACGCGGCCGAGGCGGTCTGCGCGGAGATCCGCGCCGCCGGCGGCAATGCGCTGGCGAGCGATGACGACATCACCACGCTGGCCACCGCGCAGCGCATCGTCGATGCCGCGGTCGCGGCCTATGGCGAAGTGCATGTGCTGGTCAACAACGCCGGGATCTGCCGCGACCGCATGTTCGTCAGCCTGACCGAGTCGGACTGGGACGAGGTCATGCGCGTGCACCTGCGCGGCCACTTCTGCCTGGCCAACCTGCTGGCGCGGCGCTGGCGCGATGCGGCCAAGGCAGGCCGCGCGGTCGACGCGCGCATCATCAACACCAGCTCCGGCGCGGGCCTGCAGGGCTCGGTGGGGCAGTCGAACTACGCCGCCGCCAAGGCCGGCATCGCCGCGCTGACGCTGGTGCAGGCCGCGGAACTGGGCCGCTACGGCATCACCGCCAATGCCCTCGCGCCGGCCGCACGCACCGGCATGACCGAAGACGTGTTCGCCGACATGATGAAGGCGCCGGAGGGCGGTTTCGACTATTACGACCCGGCCAATGTCGCGCCACTGGTGGTGTGGCTGGGCAGCGCCGGCTCCGCGCAGGTCAACGGGCGCATGTTCGAGGCGGCCGGCGGCATGGTGTCGGTGGCAGACGGCTGGCGCACCGGCCCCAAGGCCGACAAGGGCGGGCGCTGGCAACCGGCTGAAGTCGGCGCGGCAGTGGCGGGGCTGCTGGCACAGGCGCAGCCGCCCCAGGCGGTGTACGGCAGCTGAGCGCGACGGCCATGGATTTTTCCCTTTCAGTCGAACACCAGATGGTCCGCGACAGCGCGTGCGACTACCTCGGCGCGCACAGCGATTCGGCGGCGGTGCGGCGCGTGACCGAGGCCGGGCCGGCTCACGACGACGCGCTGTGGCGTGCGATCGCGGGCGAGCTTGGCTGGTGCGGCATCGCGCTGCCCGAAGCCGTGGGCGGTGCCGGCCTGGGCGCGCCCGGTCTGGTGCTGCTGCAGGAGCAACTGGGCCAGCGCCTGGCGTGCGTGCCGTTCTGGTCGACGGCATGCGTGGTGGCGCCGTGGCTGCAAGGCAGCGTCGGCCACAGCGGGCCGTGGCTGGAGCGGCTGGCCACGGGCGAGTGCCGCGCCGCGGCGGTGCTGCCGGACGATGGCGGCTGGCACTACGACAGTGTCCCGATCACTGCGCGGGCCGGCGCAGACGGCTTCGTGCTGCGCGGCAGCGCCGCCCAGGTGGCCGATGTCGCCGGCACCGACTGGCTGCTGGTGCCGGCGCGGCTCGATGACGGCGAGCCGGCGCTGTTCCTGCTGGAGCCGCCCGCGCTGGCGCAGGACGCGCGCTTCGTTATCGCGCCGCTGGATACGCTCGACCGCACGCGGCCACTGGCGTCGCTGCGGCTCGACGGCCTGGCCGTTGCCGCAGGCGCCTGCCTGGCGCGAGGCAACGCCGCCGTCCAGGGCCTGGCCCAGGCGTGGTGGCACGGCAAGCTGATGCTGGCGGCCGAGCAGCTCGGCGCGGCTCAGCAATGCCTGGACCTGACCGTTGCCTATGCCTCGGAGCGGATCCAGTTCGGCCGCGCCGTCGGCTCGTTCCAGGCGGTCAAGCATCGCTGCGCGCAAATGATGGTGCTGGTCGAGGCGGCGCGCTCGGCCGTGTATGGCGCGGCGCAGGCGTGGGAGGCGGCGGCTGTCGCCGACGCGCGGCTCGAGATCTGCGCTGCCGCCGTCGCCGCCGACGACGCCCTGCGCTTCTGCGCGCAGGAAGCCATCCAGCTGCATGGCGGGGTCGGCTTCACCTGGGAATACGACCCCCAACTCTATTTCAAGCGCGCGCAGGCCGCCGGCCAGTGGCTCGGCGGTGCCGGTGCCGCGCTTGCCTACGTTGCCGCCAATGGCCCGCAGGCATGGAGGACAGCATGAAAGCGAATGACGAGTCGGCATTCCGCGCCGAGGTGGCGGGGTGGCTGGCCGGGAACCTGGCTGGCGAATTCGAATGCCTCAAACACCGCGGCGGCCCCGGCGACGAAGAAGCCTATCCCGAGCTGCGCAAGGCGTGGGAGCGGCGGCTGGCCGAAGGCGGCTGGACCGGGCTGGGCTGGCCGCGCGCGCATGGCGGGCGCGAGCTGCCGGTGATGCAGCAGGTGATCTTCCACGAGGAATACGCGCGTGCCGGCGGCCCGGGCCGCATGGGGCATATCGGCGAGGGGCTGATCGGCCCGACCCTGATCGCCTTCGGCACCGAGGACCAGAAGGCGCGGCTGCTGCCCGGCATCCTTAACGGCACCACGTTCTGGTGCCAGGGCTATTCGGAACCCGGGGCGGGCTCGGACCTGGCCAACGTACGCACGCGCGCGGTGCGCGATGCCGCCAGCGGCGACTGGCTGGTCAGCGGGCAGAAGGTCTGGACCTCGCTGGCGCACGAATCCGACTGGATCTTCGTGCTGGCGCGCTGCGAGCCCGGCTCGCGCGGCAGCAAGGGTTTGATTTTCCTGATGCTGCCGCTGGACCAGCCCGGCATCGAAATCCGCCCGATCCGCCAGATGGGCGGCGGTGCGGAGTTCAACGAGGTCTTCTTCGACGGCGCGCGCGCCGCGGCTGCCGACGTGCTGGGCGAGCCCGGCGACGGCTGGCGCATCGCCATGGCGCTGCTCGGCTTCGAGCGTGGCATCTCCACGCTGGGCCAGCAGATGCAGTTCACGCATGAGCTGGAATGGGTGGCGCAGGCCGCGCGCGACAACGGCAGCAGCCGCGACGCGCTGGTGCGCCAGCGCATCGCGCGCGCCTGGGCGGGCCTGCGCGTGATGCGCGCCAACGCCTTGCGCATGCTGGCCGGCGCCGCGCAGGCCGGCCAGGACGGCGGCACTGCCTTGCAGCGCGAGGCGCTGATCTACAAGTACTACTGGTCCAACTGGCACCGCGACCTCGGGCAACTGGCGCTGGACGTGCTGGGCCCGCTCGCCAACGTGCTGGACCCGGCCGACACGCGCCGCACGCGGCTGCAGCAGATGGCGCTGTTCTCGCGCGCCGACACCATCTACGCCGGCACCAACGAAATCCAGCTCAACATCATCGCCGAACGCGGGCTGGGCATGCCGCGCGAGGCCCGAGGACAGTTATGACCCTTCATGCAGAAATCCCCAGCGCCCCGGCCTATGTGCCGGGTCACCAACTGCTCGCCGGCAGGAGCGTGCTGATCACCGCCGCCGCCGGCGCCGGCATCGGCTTTGCCGCCGCGCGCCGCTGCGCCGAGGAAGGCTGCCGCGCGCTGATGATCTCCGACATCCATCCCAAGCGGCTGGACGAGGCGGTCGAGCGCCTGCGCGCGGAAACCGGGCTGCAGGCCATCCATGGCCAGCGGTGCGATGTGTCCGACGAAGCGCAGGTGCGCGCACTCGTGGCCGCGGCGGAGGAGGCACTCGGCGGCACCGACGTGCTGATCAACAACGCCGGCCTGGGCGGCTCGCGCCGCCTAGTTGATATGGACGATGCCGAGTGGTCGCGCGTCATCGATATTTCCCTCACCGGCACCTTCCGCATGACGCGCGCGATGCTGCCGCACATGCAGGCGCGCCGCCGCGGCGCCATCGTCAACAACGCCTCGGTGCTGGGCTGGCGGGCGCAGAAGGAGCAGTCGCACTATGCCGCGGCCAAGGCCGGGGTGATGGCGCTGACGCGCTGCAGCGCGATGGAGGCCGCCGAGTTTGGCGTGCGCATCAACGCGGTGGCGCCGAGCATTGCGCTGCACGACTTCCTGAAGAAGTCGGCGCCGGCGGATCTGCTGCGGCAACTGAGCGAGCGCGAGGCCTTCGGGCGCGCGGCGGAGGTGTGGGAGGTGGCCAATGTGATGGTGTTCCTGGCCAGCGATTATGCGTCGTATATGACCGGGGAGGTGTTGCCAGTGAGTAGTCAGCGGGCTTGAGGGGCCTGCGATATGCGAATGCGCTGGTGCTTGCCACCACCCCTTCGCATTCGCTCCCCTCTCCCGCGAAGTGGGAGAGGGGTGGGGGAGAGGGCCGGAGCTTCCACGAAGTGAAGGGCGTCGCGATTGCGAATGCCTGCCCTCTCCCCCGGCCCCTCTCCCGCAAGCGGGAGAGGGGAGCAAGCAAGTGGGATCGGGGAAGTTGTCGGTATGTCCCCGCGCCAATGGGCACAGGCATCACAGGAAAAACCATGCCAACAATCTTCCGCTGCGCCGAAGACATCCACGCCGCCGTCGGCCAACACCTCGGCGCCAGCGCCTGGACCCGCATCACCCAGCAACAGGTCGACCAGTTTGCCCATGCCACCGGCGACCACCAGTGGCTGCACGTCGACCCCGAACGCGCCGCGCAGGGCCCCTACGGCGCCTGCATCGCGCACGGCTACCTGACGCTGGCGCTGGTCAACCAGTTCCTGCCCGAGCTGGTCGCCGTCGAAGGCATGAAGTTCGGCGTCAACTACGGCTGCGACAAGGTGCGCTTCCCGGCGCCGGTGCGTGTCGGGGCACGCGTGCGCGGCGTGGGAGAGGTGGTGCGCGCCGAGACCCTGGATGGCGGCGTGCAGTCGGTGGTGCGCATGACCGTGGAAATCGAAGGCGAGCCCAAGCCCGCCTGCGTGGCTGAAACCATCAGCCGCTACTACTTCTGAACAGGAACACACAGCATGAAAGACGCAGTCATCGTCGCCGTCGCGCGCACCCCCATCGGCAAGGCCTTTCGCGGCGCCTTCAACGATACCGAAGCCCCGGTGCTGGGCGGCCACGTGGTGCGCGCGGTGGTGGAGCGCGCCGGCGTGGACCCGGCCGAGGTCGACGATGTGCTGATCGGCGCGGCCGCACAGCAGGGCACCCAGGGCTACAACCTGGGCCGCCTGTGCGCGGTGGCGGCGGGCCTGCCCGACAGCGTCCCCGGCATGACCATGGACCGCATGTGCGGCTCCGGCCTGATGACGATCGCGGCGGGCGCGCGCGCGATTCAGTGCGGCGAGGCCGACATCATCGTCGCCGGCGGCGCGGAGTCGATCTCGCTGACGCAGAACAAGCATAAGAACAGCTATCGCGCCCAGTCCGAAGCGGTGCTGGCGCGCCAGCCGGCCGCCTACATGGCGATGATCGAGACCGCCGAGGTGGTGGCGCGCCGCTATGGCATCAGCCGCGCCGAGCAGGACGCCTACGCCTGGCGCAGCCAGCAGCGCACCGCCGAGGCGCAGCGGCGCGGCGCCTTCGATGACGAGATCGTGCCGCTGGAAACGCGCCGCGCGCTGTTCGACAAGGCCGGCGCGCTGACCGGCCACGAGACCGTGCGGCTGGCGCAGGATGAATGCAACCGGCCCGACACCACGGCTGCCAGCCTGGAGGCGCTCAAGCCGGTCTGGAGCGGTGGGCAGGCCGTCGCCGCGGGCGAGCACATCACCGCGGGCAATGCCTCGCAGCTGTCCGACGGCGCCGCCGCGGTGCTGCTGATGAGCGCCGACGAGGCGCGCCGCCGCGGCCTGCGGCCGCTGGGGCGCTACCGCGGCATGGCGGTGACGGGCTGCGCGCCGGACGAGATGGGCATCGGCCCTGTGTTCGCGGTACCGAAGCTGCTGGCGCGCCATGGCATGACGGTGGCGGACGTGGGCCTGTGGGAGCTGAACGAGGCCTTTGCCTGCCAGGTGCTGTACTGCCAGCAGAAGCTGGGCATTGCCGATGCGCGGCTGAACGTCAACGGCGGCGCCATTTCGATCGGCCATCCGTTCGGCATGTCGGGCGCGCGCATGACCGCGCACGCGCTGATCGAAGGCCGCCGCCGCGGCGTGCAGCAGGCGGTGGTGACGATGTGTATCGGGGGCGGCATGGGGGCGGCGGCGCTGTTCGACGTCCTGTAAGAGCCGCTGGTCTGCTCCGCTCTGCCGCAAGCGGCAGAGCGGAGCAGACAAACAACATCACTCCAAAACGGAGGAGACATCATGAAACGACTGATCGGCATTGCCATGTCGCTGGCCGTGCTGGCCACCGCGGTATGGGCCTTCGCGCCGCGTCCGCTGCCGCCGTTCCCGGCCACCGCGCTGCGCCCGGACGGCCTGCAGGTCAACGGCATCGCCCGCGCCGGCGAGCGCCTGGTCGCCGTCGGCGAGCGCGGCAAGATCCTGTTCAGCGATGACCTGGGGCGCAACTGGCGCCCGGCTGCGGTGGACAAGCCGCAAGGCGCCACGCTGACGCAGGTCGCCTTTGCCGACAGCCGCCGGGGCATCGCGGTCGGGCACAGCGGCCAGATCCTGCGCACCGAAGACGGCGGCGCGCACTGGCAGCAGGTCGCGTTCGATCCGGAATCGTCGGATCCGCTGCTCGGAGCGCTGGCGCAGGCCAGCGGACCGTGGTTCGCGGTGGGTAGCTTCGGCCGTTTCCTGGTGTCGCGCGACCAGGGCCGGCACTGGGAAGAAGCCGGCGGCAAGGCCATGCAGGACCGCCACCTCAACGCCATCGCCAGCGACGGGCAGGGGCGGCTGATGCTGGTCGGCGAGGCCGGGCTGGTGCTGCGCTCGACCGACGGCGGCAGCCAGTGGGAGCCGGTCAAGACCCCTTATGAAGGCTCGCTCTACGGCGTGCTGCCGCTGCGCGACGGCGCCTGGCTGGCCTACGGCATGCGCGGCAACGCCCTGCGCAGCGAAGACTTCGGCACCACCTGGCGCGCGGCGGAGACCGGCCTCAGGACCTCGTTCTTCGGCGCCGCCGAGCTTGCCGATGGCCGTATAGTGCTGGCCGGGCAGGGCGGCGTGCTGGTGATGTCCGCCGACGGCGGGCGCCGCTTCGCGGTGCTGCCGGCGGGCAGCCCGCAGACCCTGGCCGCGCTGGCGGCCACCGGCAAGGACACGCTGGCGCTCGGCGGCAACGGCGGCCTGGCCGGCGCCACGCTTGCCGCCAATCACTGAATTCGACCGACCGGACGCGAACCATCATGACCCGCCCCCAATCCTCCGGCCGCCTGGGCCACTTCGTCGATGCCTGCGCCGGCGTGCTGATGCGCAGGCGTCGCCTGCTGCTGTTGCTGTGCCTGGCCGTGACCGTGGCGCTGGGCTTTTCCGCCACGCGCCTGCGGCTCGATCCCGGCTTCAACAAGATGATCCCGCTGCAGCACCCGTACATGCAGGTGTTCACCAAGTACGCCAGCACCTTCTCCGGTGCCAATACCGTGCTGGTGAGCCTGCGCTGGAAGGGCGACGGCGACATCTACAACGCCGCCTTCATGGACAAGCTGCGCCACGCCACCGATGAAGTGTTCTTCATCCCCGGCGTGGACCGCTCGCGCGTGTTCTCGCTGTTCACGCCCAACGTGCGCTACACCGAGGTCACCGAAGCCGGCTTCCGCGGCGACGTGGTAGTGCCGGGCCGCTTTTCCGGCGCGCCGGACGAGCTCGACAAGGTGCGGCGCAACGTGGCCCGTTCCGGCCAGATCGGCCGCCTGGTCAGCAATGACCTGAAGTCCGCGCTGATCCGCGCGGAACTGCGCGAGACCGATCCGGCCACCGGCAAGACCATCGACTACGGCTCGGTGGCACGCCAGCTCGAGAAGATCCGCGCGCAGTTCGGCGGCACCGATGTCGAAGTCAATATCGTCGGCTTCGCCAAGCTGGTGGGCGATGTCGAGGCAGGCATCGCCGGCGTGATGGGCTTCTTCGCGCTGGCCTTCGCCGTCACCGCGCTGCTGCTGTGGCTGTACACGCGCTCGCTGCGCATCACCGCGCTGGCGCTGGTGGTGGCGCTGCTGCCGGTGGGCTGGCTGCTGGGGCTGCTGCCGCTGCTTGGCTACGGCATCGACCCGATGTCGATCCTGGTGCCGTTCCTGATCTTCTCGATCGGGGTCTCGCATGCGGTGCAGATGACCAATGCGTGGAAGCAGGAGGTGGCGCAGGGGCATGGCCCGGCCGACAGCGCCAGCGCGGCGTTCCGCAAGCTGTTCATTCCCGGTACCGTGGCGCTGCTGACCAATGCGCTGGGTTTCATGGTGATCATGCGCATCGAGATCGATATCGTGCGCGAGCTCGGCATCACCGCCTGCCTGGGCGTGCTGCTGATGATCGTGACCAACAAGGTGTTCCTGCCGATCCTGCTGTCGTACACGCGGCTGGAGCCGTCGGCGCTGGCGCGCGCGTCGCGTGCAGCGCACGCCAGGGGCCAGGGAAGCCTGTGGCACAAGTTCGGCGCGCTGGCGCGCCCGGCGCCGGCGCTGGGCGTGTTCGTCGCGGCGCTGGCGCTGCTGGCCTTCGGCGCGATCGAGTCGCGCGACCTGAAGATCGGCGATGTCGGCACCGGCGCGCCGGAGCTGCGCGCGGATTCGCGCTATAACCGCGACAGCGCCAGCATCGTCAGCCAGTACAACATCGGTTCGGATGCGCTGACCGTGGTGGTCGAGCCCACCGGCTTCGACGACGGCTGCCTGCACTATCCGGTGATGAGCGCGGTGGAGCGCTTCGAGATGCATATGCGCGGCGTGTCCGGCGTGCAGTCGGTGGTGAGCGTGTCGTCGCTGGCCAAGGTGGTGATCGGCGCGTACAACGAGGGCAACCCGCGCTGGGAGGCACTGCCGCGCAACAGCGCCGGCCTGAGCCAGGGCGCCAAGGCCTTCGACCCGGACAACGGCATGAATACGCCGAACTGCCAGGCGATCCAGGTGCTGATCTACACCGCCAACCACGAAGGCGCGACCATCGCCCACATCATCCGCGAGATCCGCCGCTTCAATGCCAGCGACAAGACCCCGAACGTGGCCTTCCGCCTGGCCGGCGGCAATATCGGCGTGATGGCGGCGACCAACGAGGCGGTGGAAGAGGCCGAAGTGGCGATGCTGCTGGCGATCTTCGGCGCGATCACGCTGCTGTGCCTGCTGACGTTCCGCTCGTGGCGCGCGGTGCTGTGCATCATCGTACCGCTGACGCTGGTGTCGGTACTGTGCAATGCGCTGATGGCGCGCCTGGGCATCGGCCTGAAGGTGTCGACGCTGCCGGTGATCACGCTCGGCGTGGGCGTGGGCGTGGACTACGGCATCTACCTGTACGAGCGCATCCAGCACCAGATCCGCGAGGAAGGGCAGGCGCTGCCGCAGGCCTTTGCCGAGGCCATGCGCCAGCGCGGCTCGGCGGCGCTGTTCACCGCCCTGACGATGTGCATCGGCGTGGGCACGTGGGCCTTTGCCGCGCTCAAGTTCCAGGCCGACATGGGCATCCTGCTGGCGTTCATGTTCCTGGTGAACCTGTTCGGCGCGGTGTCGCTGCTGCCGGCGCTGGCGGCCTGGCTGGGCGTGGAGCAGGAAGAGCGCGCCCGCGCCCGCGGCGCTGCCGCGCGGCCGGCCGGGGCTGCCGCCGGGGCCGAGCCGAGCCCGGTGACGCACGGCCTGAAGTCCGACACGGCCTGAACCTCGCTGCCGGAGAGAACGCATGCCCGCGATCCAGACCTCCGCCGCGCCGGCCTTCACGCCGCTTCGCATCGGCCCGCTGACGCTGCGCAACCGCTTTATCAAGGCCGGCGCGAATGAAGGCATGACGCCGCAGGGCCTGCCGACCCGGGCGCTGGTCGAGCATCATCGCGACCTGGCCGCGGGCGGCGTGGGCATGACCACGGTGGCCTACGCGGCGGTCGCCGACGACGGGCTGACCTTCGCGCACCAGCTCAGCATGCGCGCCGAGCAGGTGCCGCACCTGCGCGTGCTGACCGACGCGGTCCATCGCGAAGGCGCGGCGGCCTGCCTGCAGATCACGCACGCGGGCTCGTTCACCACCATGCGCCACGGCGGCAGCCGGGCGCCGGGCAGTGCCTCGTCGGGCCTCAATGCCTTCGGCATGATGCACGGCGTGTATTTCCAGCGCGCCATGCGCGCGCCCGACATGGAGCGCGTGGCCGGCCAGTTTGCCGCGGCGGCGCGGCTGGCGCGCGACGCCGGCTTCGACGCGGTGGAAATCCACATGGGCCACGGCTACCTGCTCAACCAGTTCCTGTCGCCGCTGAGCAACCGGCGGCGCGATGCCTTCGGCGGCAGCGTGGAGAACCGGACCCGCTTTCCGGCCGCGGTGCTGCGCCGGGTCAAGGACGCGGTCGGCGCCGGGCTTGCGGTGTGCTGCAAGCTCAGCGTCAGCGACGGCGTGCCGGGCGGCAACCAGGCCGCCGACTCGGCGCTGACCGCGCGCCTGCTGGAAGCCGAGGGCGCCGACCTGCTGACGCTCAGCGGCGGGCGCAACGTGGAAAGCCCATGGGCGCTGTTCGGCAGCCCGATGCCGACCGCGCAGATGAAGGCCGCCGCGCCGACCGCGCTGGCGCGCCTGGGCATCGCCCTGCTGGAACGGCGCACGCCGCGCGACCTGGCCTTCCGCGAACTGTATTTCCTCGAAGCCTCGCGCGTGGTGCGCCAGGCGGTGCGGATGCCGCTGGCCTATATCGGCGGGGTCAAGTCGCTCGGCAACGTGGCGCAGCTGATGGGGGAGGGCTTCGACGCCGTGGCTTTGGCGCGTGCGCTGATCCATGACCCGGCGCTGGTCGCAGGCTGGCGCGCCGGCACGCTGCAGCGTTCGGCCTGTGACAGCTGCAACGGCTGCGTGGCGCGCATCTACGATCCCGCCGGCGTCAGCTGCGTGCACGGCCCGGGCAACGACCCGGCACTGACCCGCATGGTTGCGCTGCAGTAGTCCGATGGGACGATGAGGCCCGAGCCGGACGCCCCTATCTTGAAGGTCCCACGGGATTTCAAGGAGACAGACGCCATGAGCGTACAAGGCTACAAGATCGAATCGCGCCCGCCCGAGGCCCGCTACGCGCGCGGCTGGCATTGCCTGGGTCTGGCCGACAGCTACCGCGACGGCATGCCGCACACGCTGGACATCTTCGGCAGGCGCCTGGCGGCGTTTGCCGACTCGACCGGCGCGATTCGCGTGATCGACGGCCACTGTCCGCACATGGGCGCCGACCTCAGCACCGGCACCGTGCAGGGCGACAACCTGGTGTGCCCGTTCCACGGCTGGCAATGGGGCGGCGACGGTGCCTGCAAGTCCATCCCCTATTGCAAGCGGGTGCCGCCCAAGGCGCGCATCGGCGCCTGGGAGACCTGCGAGCAGAACCGCCTGCTGTTTATCTGGCACGATCCCGAAGGCCGGCCGGCGCCGCCGGAAGTGGCCATTCCGCGCATTGATGCCTGCTTCTCGGACGAGTGGTCCGACTGGGCCATGGACGAGATGGTGATCCGCACCAACTGCCGCGAGCTGGTCGACAACATCTCCGACATGGCGCACTTCGGCGTGGTCCATGGCGCGCCGGTGGACTACTTCGCCAACCTGTTCGAAGACCACAAGGCCACGCAGCTGATGATCGGGCGCAGCGCCCGGCTCTCCGGCGACTCGCAGCTGACGGCGCTGTCGACGTACTTCGGGCCGGCCTACCACATCACCGACATGAGCGGCCGCATGGGCGACCAGGAGATCCACTCGGTGCTGCTGAACTGCCACGTGCCGATCGACCTGAACAGCTTCGTGCTGCGCTACGGCGTGCTGGTGAAGAAGGTGCCCGGGCTGTCCGATGAACAAAACCGGGCCATGGCGCAAGCCTATGTGGACCAGGCCCGCGCCGCGTTCTACGAGGACGTGGCGATCTGGGACAGCAAGATCCGCATCGACAACCCGCTGCTGTGCGAAGGCGACGGGCCGATGTACCAGATGCGCGACTGGTACCAGCAGTTCTATACCGACGTGGAGCAGGTGCGCCCGTCCAGCGTGGCGCGGCGCGTGGTCGAGATGAACGTCGCCAACATCGAGGCGCCGGTGCTGCGCCACGTGTTCGAGGACTGACCATGAGAACCGTGGTCGTGACCGGCGCCGCGTCCGGCATGGGCGCGGCGGTGCGCCAGCGCATGCTGGCCGACGGCTGCCGCGTGATCGGCGTCGACCTGCGCGACGCGGACGTCCTGGCGGATCTGTCCACCGCGCAGGGCCGCGCCGCGGCGATCGCTGCCGTGCTGTCGCAGTCGGGCGGCCGCATCGACCAGCTGGTCTGCTGCGCCGGGCTGGGCCCGCATGTCGATCCCGCCACGCTGGTGGCGTCGGTCAACTACTTCGGCGTGGTGGCGTTGCTGGATGGCTTGTTCGATGCGTTGGGCCAGGGCGCCGAGCCGTGCGCCGTGGTGGTGTCTTCCAGCTCGGCGACGCTGCAGTCATGGGAGGGCAGTCCGCTGCGCGATGCCTACCTCGCCAATGACGAGGCCGGGGTGCTGGCCATGCTGGCCGCTGCCGCGCAGGCCGAAGCCACGCGCGAGCAGGCCGGATACATCGCCTACGCCAGCTCCAAGCATGCGGTGACGGCGGCGGCCCGGCAGCGTGCCGCCGCCTGGGGCCAGGCTGGCGTGCGCCTCAACGTGGTGGCCCCGGGCGCGGTGGAAACGCCGCTGCTGCAGGCGGGGCTGGCGGACCCGCGCTACGGCGATGCCATCCGCCAATTCCTGCCGCCGCTGGGGCGCCGTGCGCAGGCGCAGGAGGTGGCTGCGCTGATCGCTTTCCTGTGTGGGCCGCAGGCGGCTTACCTGCATGGCAGCGTGCTGTTCATCGACGGCGGGCTGGATGCCGCGCAGCGGCCGCTGAACTTCTGAAGTCGGCCATCGCGCAGGTGTACGATGCGCCGATGCTCCCTGGCTTCGGGTGAACGCCAATAGCGCCCGCGCCGGCGCGCATGGAACAATGCGGCCGGCGATTTTAGCCGGGCTACGAAAGGGATGGATCGATGGCGGCATCCGGGCATCTGGTGGAGCCTTCCATCTATGCATTGGCGGGTTTTACCGTTGCGCAGTTTGGCGAACTGCTGGATGGCATCTATCGCGGGCCGCTCGAGGCATCGCCATGGTCGGGCGCGCTGGAATCCCTGCGCGTGCTGCTCGGTGCCTGCGTCGCCACGCTGATCCTGCGCCCGCCCACGCTCGACCGTCCCGGCGCGATGTTCAACATGCCGCCGCGCGAAACCTTTGGGCGCACCGGCGTCACCTACAACAGCCACTACCATTCGCTGGACCCTTTCGTCGATATTCCGCCAGGCATGGTGACCACGGTGGACAGGTTCGTCGGCTCGGAGGCATGGTGCCGCAGCCCCATCTACCAGGAACTGCTCAAGGGCCTGGACATGCGCTATGTGCTCGGCGCGGATATTCAGACCGCGGACGGCGTGGTGTGCCGCTTCCGCCTGTGCCGGGGCCATGACGCGCACGACTTCTCGGAGCGGGATCTGGCCATCTGCCTGGCGCTGCTGCCGCATATCAAGCGCGCGGTAGACCTGTATTCCCGCATCGACGTGGCCGAATCCGAACGCAGCCTCTACGAACATGCGGTAGACCGCATGCTGATCGGCATGGTGGTGCTGGACGACCAGGGCATGGTGCTCAAGGCCAATACCGCGGCGCGCACGCTGCTGGGCGAGGACGACGGCATCCGCCTGCGCGGCGGCAGGTTCGAGCTGGCGGACACGCGCGACCGCAGCCGCTTCCGCGAACTGCTGCGGCGCTCGATCGATTCGATCGCGATGGACGACGGGGCTGCCGCGCCAATGGTAGAAGCGATGTCGCTGGCCAGGCCTTCTGGCACCGGCCGGCTCGAGGTGCTGATCCGCGCCATCCCCATGCGCGAGTGGTCGGACGAGAACAAGTGGTGCCCGGCCTGCGTGGTGGTGATCCGCGACCCCGCCTGCAGCGCACAGACCTCGGTCGAGGTATTGCGCCAGCTGTTCGACTTCACGCCGACCGAGGCCTCGCTGGCGCTGCTGATGGCCAACGGTTCGTCGCTGGAAGACGCGGCGCGCTCGCTGAAGGTCAAGAGCAACACCGTGCGCGCCCACCTGCGCGCCATTTTCCAGAAAGCGGGCGTCACGCGGCAGGCGGAGCTGGTGCGCACGCTGCTCAACAGCGTGCTGCCGCTCAGTTGAGCCGGACAGCCATCGCACCGCGGCGCCACCCATATTTGGAGTAGGCCGTGGTTACCTGGCCAGACGATGCCGGCACCCGGCAGGGCCGGGACACTGACGTGCATGGCAGGCGCATCGTGCCGCCTGCCAGAACACAGGGAGCACGTCAATGAATGCCAACCGGTGGCGGCATGTCCGCACCGCTGTCCTTGCCGCCGCGCTAGGCGCGGCCTGCCTGCAGGCACACGCCCAGCCGGCGCCGCTCGCGCCCGTGGGCATCGATGCGCGGCTGACGCCGGCACAGATCGAAGCGCTGACGCGGCAGGCCTACTTCTGGGGCCTGCAGCAGACCGGCTTCTACGAGCTGCGCTACGTCTTCACGCAGGCGCAGCAGATGCCGGCCTACCGCGGCATCAACCGCCTGGCGCAGAACCGCCAGCTCTTCACCGCGAGGGAGCGCTTTGCCACCACCCCGAACGCCTCGACGCTGTACTCGGGCGGCTTCTTCGACTTGTCGCAACAGCCGGTGGTGGTCACCTCGCCCAAGGTCGACGATGGCCGCTACTGGAGCATCCAGGCGCTGGACCAGTACGCCGACTGGTTTTTCATGGTGGGCAGCCAGTTCACCGGCAACGCGGCGCAGCGCTACCTGATCGTCGGGCCGGACTGGAAGGGCACCCTGCCTGTGGGATTCCGCGGCACGGAGGTGGTGCGGGCGCCTTCCAACGCGTTCTCGATCACGCTGCGCGTGGCGGTCACCACGCGCGACCATGCCGACTTCGCGGCCGCGCACCGGCTGATGGACGGCGTCAGCGTCGAGCCGCTGGAGCGCTGGCAGCGCAACGGCGGCAAGCCGGTGCCGCTGGCCGAGGTGCCCAGGCAGCCGGCCAACTACCGCACCTTTGCGCGCATGGCGCAGATCCCGGATGTGGCCAATTCGATGACGGCGACCGACTACCTGCAACTGGCCAGCCTGGTGATCAATGACGACACCCTGACCCAGCGCAGGGACTCGGTGACCGAGCGCGACACGCTGCGCGCGCTGGCGCCGCTGGGCCTGCGCAAGGGCGTGCAGTTCGATCCGCAGCGGCTCACGCCCGCGCAGCGCCGCGCCGTGCACCAGGGCTTCGACGCCGCGCGCGCCGAGGCACGCGCGGCATTCAGCGCCGCACAGGTCGATATGAGCGGCTGGAAGCTGCAGAGCAGCCTGTTCTACGACCGCAACGACTACAAGGTCAGGGCCGGCGCCGCGGACATCGCCTGGGGCAGCCCTGTGCCATACCAGTCGCATACGATCGCTTACGCCATGACGGACGCGCATGGCAAGCCGCTGGACAGCGCCCGGCGCTACACCATGACGCTGGACCTGAAGAATCTGCCGCCGGTCACCGAGTTCTGGGAGCTGCCGGTCTACGACGACAGCGGCTATTTCGTCGATAACCCGATCGATCGCTACAGCGTGACTAGCTACCAGGTCGCGGCCGGCCAGTTCGCGGTGAAGGACGGCAAGCTCACACTGTATTTCCAGCGCGACAAGCCGTCCGACGCGGCGCACGCGCGCAACTGGATGCCGCTGCCCGCCAACGGGCCATTCCGGCTGGCGGCACGTTTCTATGGGCCGACCGCACCGCTGGTCGACGGCACTTACGCCATGCCGCAGCTGGTGCGGCAGGACTGAGGAGATGGCAATGAGATGGCAAATATCAGCGCCGTGGGCGGCAGCCATGCTTGCCGGTGCGAGCGGCCTTGCCCAGGCAGCCGGCGCCACCGCGGCCATGCCGGATAGCGCATTGGCCTTCGCGGCCTCCCACTATCCCGAGGGCGACACGGCAATACGGCTTTATGACGAGCTCGATTACCAGCGCGCTGTGCAGGCTTATATCTGGGGACAGCCGCTGGTCGGGCTCGGTGCCATGGCCGAGGGCGCGCGCCGGATCGGGGTCCGGCCGATGGAGCTGTTTGTGTTCGATCAGCTGGAACAGGTCAACCAGCGGCTGCAGACGGGCAACGACGACGTGGTCTATTCGTTCAGCTACTTCAACCTGCGCGACAGCGGCCCGCTAGTGGTGGAGATTCCGGCCGGCAACCAGTACGGCGTGATGCTGGATGCGTGGCAGCGGCCCATCGAGGATGTCGGCCGGATCGGGCCGGACGCCGGCAATGGCGGCCGCTACCTGCTGGTGCCGCCCGGCTATCGCGGTGAATTGCCGGCACACGGGTATCTGGTGCGCCGGTCGCCGACCCACCACGGCATGCTGTTCCTGCGTGCGGTGCGCAGGCCCGGCGAACCCGTCGAAGCTGCGGTGGCGCGGCTCGCAAAGGCGAATCTCTACCCCTACGCGGCACACGCCGCGCCACCGCCGCTGCGCATGCGGCGCATGGGCCTGGATGACTATGACGGCCTCACGCCCCATGGCCTGGACTTCTTCCGGCTGCTGGCGCAGCGTGTGGCGGAGGAGCCGGGCGAGGAGCGCGACCGCGTGATGCTCGGCATGCTGGCCACGCTGGGCATCGAGCCAGGCAAGCCGTTCGCGCCGGACGCGCGGCTGTCCGCCATCCTGGAGCGCGCCGCACGCACCGGACGCCTGATGGTCGCGAACCTGGAATTCAATCCGCGCACGCCGCGCGGCCGGATGTTCAAGGACACGCAGTGGCGAGCGGCGACGGGCATGTCGCACTACACCCAGGAACTGGGCACGCGCACGCAGATCGACGAACGCGCGGCACTGTTCCGGTTCGGCTTCGGCATGCACAAGTTCCTTGCCCCGGGCTACAAGCCGCTGGTAGGGAAAGGTGCGGTTTATGCGACCACTTATCGCGATGCCGGCGGAAGTTTCCTGAACGGTTCCGCCACCTATCGCCTGCACGTGCCGGCCAATGTGCCCGTCCAGGACTATTGGTCGGTATCGGCCTACGACGCAGACACCTTCAGCTTCGTGCAGGCCGACCAGCGCCGTCCGTCGCTGTCTTCGCTCAAAGACCTGAAGCGGAACGCCGATGGTTCCGTCGACCTGTATTTCGGCCCCAGGGCTCCCGCGGGCATGGCCTCGAACTGGATCCAGACCGTGGCGGGGCGCGGCTTCTTCTTGCTCTACCGCCTGTACGCGCCTACCGAGGCGTTGTACGGGGGCAAATGGCAGCTGGGCGACGTCACGCCGGCAGAGCCCTAGCGGCATCCCGGCCGGCGCTGATCCGCCCGGACCGGATAGTCCGCGCGGACGATGCCCGCGGCGCGGCGTCATGGAAACAATGCGGGGCGCCAGGGACATGCCGCCGCGCCGGCCCACCGATATCGCAGGACGCCCATGCAATTGACCCGCAAGCTCATCGTCACATGCCTGGCGCTAGCCGCCATGCCGGCATCCACGCAGCAGGGCCCGGCCGTTGCCGGCGCTGCAGACCGGCCGGCCTACCAGGTCAAGGCACCGGCGGGCGCCCCCAACGTGGTGATCGTGCTGCTCGACGATGTCGGCTTCGGGGCGGCCTCTACCTTCGGCGGGCCGGTGCAGACGCCGGTGCTGGAGTCGCTGGCGCGCGAGGGGCTGCGCTACAACAACTTCCATACCACGGCGATCTGCTCGCCCACGCGCTCGGCCCTGCTGACCGGCCGCAATGCGCACGCGACCGGAATCGGTTCGGTGGCGAACGTCGCGGACGAGCGCCCGGGATACAGCAGTTTCCACACCAAGGACACCGCCAGCATCGCCGAGGTGCTGCGCCAGAACGGCTACAACACGGCGGCGTTCGGCAAATGGCACCAGACGCCGGACTGGGAGCTGTCGCCAAGCGGCCCGTTCGACCGCTGGCCGACCGGGGAAGGGTTCGAGCGCTTCTATGGGTTCCATGGCGGCGAGACGGACCAGTACGAGCCCTCCCTCTATGACGGCACGACGCCGGTGATGCGGCCGCCGGGGCGCGGCTACCACCTGACCGCGGACCTCGCCGACAAGGCGATCGACTGGCTGCGCGTGCAGCGCGCGGTCACGCCGGACAAGCCGGTGTTCCTGTACTTTGCCCCGGGGGCCGCCCATGCGCCGCTGCAGGCACCGAAGGCCTGGATCGAGGCGTACCGCGGCAAGTTCGACCAGGGCTGGGACAAGCTGCGCGAAGAGATCTTCGCCCGGCAGAAGGCACTGGGCGTGATCCCGTCCAATACGCAGCTGACCGCGCGCATGCCGGACCTGCCGGCATGGGACACGCTGACGGCGGAGCAGAAGCGGGTCGCGTCGCGGCTGATGGAAGTCTATGCCGGCTTCCTGGCGCACGCCGACGCACAGGTCGGCAGGCTGATCGAGGCGCTGAAGGCGAACGGGCAGTTCGACAATACGATGTTCTTCTACATCGTCGGCGACAACGGTGCCAGCGCCGAAGGCGGCCTGCTGGGCAGCGCGAGCTATTTCGCGCCGGTGCAGGGACTGCCGGAAAGCGATGCCACGCGGCTGGCGCAGCTCGATGCGCTGGGCGGGCCCGGCACCTATCCGCACTATCCGGCCGGCTGGGCGTGGGCGCTGGACACGCCGTTCAAATGGACCAAGGCGGTGGCGTCTCACCTGGGCGGCACGCGCAATCCGATGGTGGTGACGTGGCCGAAGCACGCCACGCCGCGCGGCGAGCTGCGCAGCCAGTTCGGCCACGTCAACGACATCGTTCCCACCATCCTGGAAGCCGCGCAGATCCCGTCGCCCGCCGTGGTCAACGGCGTCGCGCAGAAGCCAATCGATGGCGTGAGCCTGCTCTACAGCTTCGCCGATGGCAGCGCGGCCACGCGCCATACCACGCAATACTTCGAGGTATTCGGCCATCGCGCGCTTTACCAGGACGGCTGGATGGCGTCGGCCTTCCATAGCCGGCGTCCGTGGACCGTGATCGATTATGGCCAGAAGAAGTTCGAGGACGACGCCTGGGAACTCTATGACCTGAACAGCGATTTCTCGCAGGCCCATGACCTGGCACAACGCGAGCCGGCGCGGCTGGCGCGGATGCAGGCATTGTTCCTGCAAGAGGCGCAGCGCAATCAGGTGCTGCCGCTGCGCAATATGTCGCCGGCCCAGGCCGCGGCACTGCCGTCATTGTCCGCGGGCCGCACCAGCATGACCTTCAGGCACGGCGCTGTCGGCGTGCCCGAGTCGGCATTGCCCAAGACCTATAACCGCTCCTGGAGCGTGTCGGCCATCGTCGATACCGACGAGCGGGCGCGGGGCGTGATCGCCACGCTGGGCGGCCACAGCGCGGGATGGTCGCTCTACCTGGATGGCGCTGGCGTTCCGGTGTTCAGCTACCGCCTGTTCAACCTGAAGACCGTGACGCTGCGCGGACCGGCGCCGCTGACGGCCGGGCGCCATGAGCTGCGCTTCGATTTCGACTATGACGGCGGCGGCTACGGCAAGGGCGCCGCGGTGCGGTTGCTGGTGGATGGCAAAGCGGTTGGCCGGGATCGCTTGCCGGCGAGCCCGCCGGGCTTCTACACCATCGATGAGACCTTCGATGTCGGCATCGATCACGGCTCGGCGGCGGGGGAATATCCTGCCGAGGCGATGCCTGGTTATGCTTTTACCGGCGGGCGTATTGATAGGGTTCTGCTTGATTTGCGGTGAGGCTTGCGGGTAGGCGGTTCTGGAACGGTTTCTTGCGGGGGGCTTCAGCACTGCGGTCGGTTGTCATGCTTGACTGGCGTGGCTGTTTCGCCGGCGCAGCCGGCGAGTCACTTTTTGGCCGAGCGCCAAAAAGTAACCAAAAAACGCGTCGCCTGAGCGGCTGGCTAAGGCGGCGTTGGTGATTCCCGCGGTGGTGACTCACGGTCAGGCGGTCGGTGGTTCCACCCTGCTGACGCTACCTGGATGTGCCTGGCGTTCGGGGTCGGATGGACGAACCCGACTTTAGGTCGGTGGCAGCCTGCTAACGACGTTATTGGTGGGACGCCTACGGCTGCGCTGCGCGCGCTCCCAATCTCAGGTCTACTGCTCTGGCGCGGAGTGCGTCGCTGCGCTCGCACGGCGCTGTCGCGGGCCTGCCCAACGGCTTTTCTCTCCCGCCTGTGTGCTCCCCCCTCTCCCGCGTGCGGGAGAGGGGCGGGGGTGAGGGCCAGCGCATCCACGAAGTTGGAACGGGTGGAGGAGGATTTGCCGGCTCCTTGATGTGGGCGGCATTGAAACCGAAAAGAACCAAAAAAAAGGGCGCCCCAAAGGAGCGCCCCTTCCCGTTGCGATCCAATCAGGTTCCAGACCCACGCGCCGCGTCGGGCGAGAAGAAGGCCTCGTTGAACTCGGGGCTGTTGTTCAGCTTTGCCATCGGCCCTTCGTTGGTCAGGCGGTCTGCCAGGTAGGCGCCCGAGATCAGGTCATGGTAGAACACCGTAGCGGCGGAGAAGCGGCGCGCATCGTAGGCGTAGACCAGCGCCTGCAGGTTGGTGCGCCACAGCTGGCCGCGGCCGTCGTAATTGTCGGCGGCAACCGATTGCCAGGTGTCTTCGTCGAGATACAGCACGCGCTTCGCATACTGGTGGCGGAAGCCGGGTTTCAGCGTGGCCTCCAGGATCCATACCCGATGGAGTTCGTAGCGCATGACGTCCGGATTGGCGTGCCCGTTGGTCAGCAGGTCCTTGTACTTGACCGCTGCGCTCATCAGCTTGTAGCTGTGGTACGGGACGTAGAACTCCTTCTTGCCGACGATCTTCCAGTTGTAGCGCTCGCCGGAGCCGTTGAACAGGCGGTCGTCATCCACCGTGCGGAAGCCGCCGGGGCCCTGGGGCTGGTCGAAGCCGAATTCCGGCGCCTGGCGCACGCGCCGGGTGCCCGGGTTGTAGATCCACGTGCGGTTGGTATCCGAGCCTTCCTGGTCCCAGACGGCATACCCGACGATCACCTGGCCGCGGTCACGCAGGGGCAGGTCGGTGGCGGTGCGGAAGAAGGTCCGCTCGTTGAGGGGGTTGTTGGGCTCGAACTTGCCGTGGTTGCGCGGCGAGAAGATGCTGTAGGAGACGCGCCCCCAGGCGATCGAGCCGTTCGGATAGACCACGGCCTGGTCGTACTGCGCCTTCTCGGTGCCGATGGCCGCCGAGAAGCGCTGGTTCCACAGCAACTCCATGGCGGTCTTCGGGATCGGGTAGGGGACCTGGGGCCCGGCGTCCTTCAGGCCGTTGCCATCGCTCGTCATGCTGACGGTGGTGGCGTAGGTGCGGATGTCCTTGTAGGCGGCGTCCTCGAAGCGGAAGTCGCGATGGCTGGGGTACACCGGCATCTTGAAGGTGTCGGGGTACTTCTTGAACAGCGCCTTCTGGCCTTCGGTCAGCCGCTCGGCATACTGCGCCATGTTCTGCGCGGTGATGACGAACAGCGGCTTCTCGTCGGCATACGGGTCCGGATAGCGGTCACCGCGCTGATACTTGACGTGGGGCGGCGCACCCAGCCACTTGCCGCTCCACGCCGGCACATCGCCGTCCTTGCTGGCGGCGCGCTCGGCGCCCATCGGCGTGAGGTTGCCGTCAAGCTGCTTGAGTTCTTCGGGTGTGACCTTCGCCCACGATGCTGCGGCCAGTGCCATGCTGGTCACCAGCAGGCCGCCGCGCAGCAGTCGATGTGTAGTGGATGTCATTGCAGTCTCGCTCCTTGGGAATGGCCGGCGACGTCCGTGCCTGTGGACACAGGGTAGTGACGGCGCCGCGGCCGGGAATCGTTGGAACGGACTAGTGGATTTCCCCTAGGCTACTGAGCAGGCAAAAAAAAGGCCGGGCAAGTGCCCGGCCTCCGGAGTTCTGACAGCTTGTCGTGTGTCGCGGGTTTGCTCCCCTCTCCCATAAATGGGAGAGGGGAGACAACAATCGGCCTTTGTCAGGCTCAGGCTTCCATCACTTCGCCAAAACGCTGCAGGTGGTAGTCGCTGTCGCCCAGCAACTGGTCCAGCATGGTCAGGCGCTTGAAGTAGTCGCCCACCGACAGCTCGTCGGTCATGCCCATGCCGCCGTGCAGCTGCACCGCCTGCTGGCCGACAAAGCGGCCGGCGCGGGCCACCGTCACCTTGGCGGCCGACAGCATGCGGCGGCGCGCGGCGGGGTCGGTTTCGTCCAGCGCCTGCGCGGCGACGTAGGCCATCGACAGCGCCAGCTCCTTCTGCACCAGCATGTCGGCCATGCGGTGCTGCAGCGCCTGGAAGCTGGCCAGCGGCTTGCCGAACTGCTGGCGCGTGCCCAGGTATTCGCCGGTGATCTGGATCAGCTTTTCCATCGCGCCCGCGCCCTCGGCGCACAGCGCGGCGATGCCATGCTCCAAACCGACACCCAGCGCCGCCAGGCCGTCGGCGGGCTGGCCCACCAGCGCGCTGGCCGGCACGGCAACGTTCTGCAGCGACAGGTCGGCGGCGCGCAGGCCGTCGATGGTCGGGTAGGCGGTCACGCCCAGGCCCTTGCTGTCGCGCGGCACCAGGAACAGCGCGATCTCGTTGCTGCCCGATACGCGCGCGGTCAGCAGGTAGGCGTCGGCGGCGGCGCCGTGCCAGACCACGCTCTTGGTGCCGCTGATCACGTAGCCGTCGCCGCTGCGCTCGGCGCTGGCGCGGGCCGATTCCGGGCGGTAGCGCGTGGTCGGCTCCAGGTAGGCCAGCGTGACGATGCGCTCGCCCGAGGCGATCGCCGGCAGCCATTCCTGCTTTTGCGCATCGCTGCCGTGGGCCGACAGGACGGCGGCCGCCATCACGCCGCTGGGCGTGACCGGCTCCAGCACCAGGCCGCGGCCCAGCTCGCGCTGCACCACCAGCTGGCTGGCCGGGCCTTCGCCGAAGCCGCCGAAGTCGGCCGGCACGGTCAGGCCCAGCACGCCCATCTCTGCCAGCTTGTTCCACACGCCGCGGTCCAGGCTTTCGCCCTGGCGCGCGCTCTTGCGGCGGGCCTCGAAGGTGTATTCGGTATCGATGAAGCGGCGCAGGCTGTCCGCCAGCATCTGTTGCTCTTCGCTGTAGGTGAAGTCCATGTCAGCTATCCCTTCAGAAACCCAGGATCATCTTGGAGATGATGTTCTTCTGCACTTCGGTCGCGCCGCCGTAGATCGAGGTCTTGCGCATGTCGTAGTAGGTGGAGGCGGCCGGTGCGGCCCACTCCGGTCCCGAAACCGGCTGCGTCGCGCCGGGCTCGAGCCAGTCCGGCGAGTACGGCCAGGCGTTGGGGCCGGCCACTTCCATCATCAGCATGCCCAGGTCCTGCTGCACTTCCGAACCGCGGATCTTGACGATCGACGCCTCGGGCCCGGGCGTGCCGGCGGCCTGCGTGGCCACGCGCAGCAGCAGCATTTCCAGCGCCATGATGTCCATCTCGACGCGCGCGATCTTGTCGCGCATGCGCACGTCCTCGATCAGCGGGCGGCCGGCACCATCGGTGGCTTGCGCGGCGTAGTGCTTGAGCTGGCGCAGCTCGCGGTGGCAATGGCCGATGCCGGCGATGCCGGTGCGCTCATGGCCGAGCAGGTACTTGGCATAGGTCCAGGCACGGTTCTCTTCGCCGACCAGGTTCTCGACCGGCACTTCGACGTCCTCGAACCAGGTCTCGTTGACGTCGTGGCCGCCGTCGAGCGTGGTGATCGGGCGCACCGTCACGCCGGGCGACTTCATGTCGATCAGCAGCATCGAGATGCCTTCCTGCGCCTTGGCCTCGGGATCGGTCCGCACCAGGCAGAAGATCCAGTCGGCAAAGTGGGCCATCGTGGTCCAGGTCTTCTGGCCGTTGACGATGTACTTGTCGCCCTTGCGTACCGCGCGCGTCTTCAGCGAGGCCAGGTCGGAACCCGAGCCCGGCTCGGAATAGCCCTGGCACCAGAAGTCTTCCACGCCCGGGATGCGCGGCAGGAAGCGCTGCTGCATCTCGGGGCTGGCGTACTTCATCAGCACCGGGCCGATCATGGTCAGCCCGAACGGCAGCAGCCGCGGCGCGCCGGCGCGGAAGGTCTCGATCTCGAAGATCAGGCGCTGCAGCGCGGTCCAGCCGGTGCCGCCCCACTGCTTCGGCCAGGTCGGGGCGCCCCAGCCCTGCGCCTGCAGGATGCGGTGCCAGCGGACGTAGTCGTCCTTCTCCACGCGCTGGTGGTTGAGCACCTTGTTGCGGATGTCTTCCGGCAGGTTGGCCTGCACGAAAGCGCGGACTTCCTCGCGGAAGGCCTGTTCCTCGGCGGTGAAACGCAAATCCATCTGAATGTCCCCTGTGGTACGCGGGCTGCGCGGTGCCGGCGCGCGAACCGGCGGTGTTGCCGGGTGGTGCGGCGCGTCATGGCGCAAGCCCTTGCTGTGCCGGCCGATTGTATTGGCGGGCCGGGATTCGTTGCTTTATCAATCCGGAAGGCGTCCTTCGCGCAGGTGGAACCAGCCGCACCCGGCAACGCCTGCCATGGGCGCCAGCGTGCGGACCGCGGCGTGGACGAACACGACCTTAGTGAATTCCAAATGGCTGCGGCGCGGGGCTTGCCGCAAACTGATGCAGCCAGTTTTGGTGTGGCGGGGTGCATTCCGCCGCATATCCGACTCAGCTCGCATTCGAGAAACCCCCCAGCACCATGTCTTCCTTCCGCCCCCAATTCATCCACGAGATCCCCGCCCACTGGGCGGCGCAGACACCGCAGGCACCATGCCTGTACGAGAACGGCACCGTCATCAGCTATGGCGATTTGTGGCGGCGCATCGAAGCCGCGCGTGACTGGCTGGCGGGACAGGGCGTAGGCGAGGGCGACCGTGTGATGGTCGTGGGCGAGAACTGCAACGAGATGGTGGTGACGCTGTTCGCCTGCAGCCTGCTGCACGCCTGGCCGATCAACGTCAACGCGCGCCTGTCCGCGCGCGAGATCGACAATATCCGCGACCACGCGCAGCCGGCGCTGGTGCTGTTCACCGGCCATGTTTCCGACGTGGCCGCGGTGCACGGCGAGCGGCTGGGCGCGCAGGCCACCGGCTGCGCGGTCTATGACGATGGCATGGTCGCCTGCCTTGCAGCTACTGCGCCGCAGCGCGAGCCTGCCGAACTGGCGCGCCGCGTCGCCACGCTGATCTATACCTCGGGCACCACCGGCGCGCCCAAGGGCGTGATGGTGCCGCACGCCGGCCTGACCCAGTTCGCGCGCATCTCTGCCACCTCGCGCGACATGGGCCCGGCCGATGTGGCCTACGGCGCGCTGCCGATGTCGCATATCTTCGGCATCGCCACGGTGCTGATGGCCACGCTGTACGCCGGCGCCGGCCTGTTCCTGCGCCCGCGCTTCGACGCCAATGAAGTGTTCGAGGCCCTGGCTGCGCCGGGCGTCACCATCCTGCAGGGCGTGCCGACCATGTTCACGCGCATCATGGCGGTGGCGCCCGCGCTGGGCGCGAAGCCCGGCGCCTATCCGCGCCTGCGCTACCTCTATACCGGCGGCGCGCCGCTCGATCCCACGCTCAAGCGCGACGTCGAAACGCTGTTCGGCCAGCCGCTGCACCACGGCTACGGCATTACCGAATACGCCGGCTCGCTCTTCATCACGCGCATGGACGCGCCGCGCGCGGATTGCTCGGCCGGCTATATCGTCGAAGGCGTGGAGATCGCCATCACCGACGCCGAAGGCAAGCCGCTGCCCGCGGGCGAACGCGGCCAGATCCGCGTGCGCGGCCCGGGCGTCATGGTCGGCTACTACCGCAATCCCGAACAGACGGCCGAGGCGCTGCTGCCCGGCGGCTGGCTCAATACCGGCGACCTCGGCTATCTCGACGCCGATGGCGCGCTGTTTATTTCCGGCCGCTCCAAGGACCTGATCATCCGTTCCGGCTTCAACGTGTACCCGATCGAGGTGGAGTCGGTCATCAACGCCTTTGCCGGCGTGCGCCAGTCCGCGGTGGTGGGGCGCACCACGGGCGACGGCAACGAAGAGGTAGTGGCCTTCATCGAACTGCAGGAAGGCGCCGAGCTTGACCGCAAGGCGCTGGACACCTACCTGCGCGAGAGCCTCGCGCCGTACAAGCGGCCCGCCGAAGTCCGCACCGTCGACGTGATTCCGACCACGGCGAGCGGCAAGCTGCTCAAGCAGCCGCTGCGCGCCATGCTCGACTAAAGCCCCCGGGGGCACGCTGCCCCGGGAATCACAGCCATTCTGGAGGAGAACACAAATGAAAACATGGAAGACGCTGGCGGCGCTGACCGCCACGCTGTTGCTGCAAGGCGCGGCATGGGCCGCCGACGCTTATCCGTCGCGCCCGGTCAAGCTTCTGGTGGGCTACGCCCCCGGCGGCCCGGTCGACACCGCCGCGCGCATCTACGCCGAGCAGCTCGGCCGCGTGCTCAAGCAACCGGTGGTGGTCGACAACCGCGCCGGCGCCAGCGGCGCGATCGCCGCCGACATGACCGCCAAGGCGGCGCCGGACGGCTACACGCTGTATTTCGTCGCCAGCCCCACCATGACCATGACGCCGCTGATCCAGCACTCGGTCAACTTCAATCCGGCCAAGGATTTCACCTACATCGGGCTGATCACCGACTACACCAACGTGCTGCTGGTGAACAAGGATTTCCCGGCGAAGAACGTGGGCGAGCTGGTTGCCTACGCGCGCAAGAATCCTGAAGGCGTGTCGTTCGGCTCAGCGGGCGTGGGCGCGTCCAACCACCTGTCGGCGGAATTGCTGGCGCAGATGAACAACGTGAAGATGCTGCACGTGCCGTACAAGGGCAACGCGCCCGCGATGGCCGACGTGATGAGCGGCAAGGTCACCTTCATGTTCGATATCACCGGCACGGCCATCGGCCATATCAACGGCGGCAAGGTGCGCGCGCTGGCGGTCACCTCGAAGACCCGCAATCCCGCGCTGCCCACGGTGCCGACCATGATCGAGTCCGGGCAGAAGGACTATGACCTGACCGGCTGGTATGCGCTGGTGGGTCCGCAGAAGCTGCCGGCCGATGTGGTCGACAAGCTGGTCAAGGCGCAGAAGGCGGTGGGGGAGGATGCTGCCTTCCGGCAGCGGATGACGGCCGGCGGTTATGACGTCAACATCAGTACGCCCAAGGCCCTTGGGGACCGGATTCAGCGGGAGCTGGCGTTGTGGGGTGGGGTGGTGAAGAAGGCGGGGATACAGGCGGATTGAACGCTTGTGGATGTTGCGGAAGGGCCGGCGAAACGCCGGCTTTTTCGTTTTCGGAGACGGTTGCGGGCTACGCAGCTTGTCCGTGATTACGCAAGAGACAATTGTCGTGACGCTGTCACGACAATTGACTGGTCGCATTTCGTAGCGCTGCTGCCGCTGAAAGCAGTGGCAATAGCGATAGCCTTCACTTCGTTGATACTCCCGCCCTCTCCCCAACCCTCTCCCGCAAGCGGGAGAGGGAGTACGCAAGCGGGAGTTGGAAAGTCGGAGCAAATGAACGCGCTGAGCGCTTGCTTGCCGCCGCCGGTTTGCTCCCCTCTCCCGCTTGCGGGAGAGGGAGTACGCAAGTGGGAGTTTGAAAGCCGGAGGCAAATGAACGCGCTGAGAGATTGCTGCCGCTGCCGGTTTGCTCCCCTCTCCCGCTTGCGGGAGAGGGGCGGGGGAGAGGGCCGGAGCTTCAACAAAGTAAAGCCGTCCGGTTCGCGAAGCCCGTCCCGCGCGAAATTTCTTAAGCGATTGACATGACTGGCCCGACCCCGCGATTGTCCAACAGTTGTTGGACAATCGGCCAACGGTGCTCGAGGTATGCACGTGGCCTTGGCTGGCAGGATTGGAACCCGGATTTCTCTGAGCGCTACGTGAAGTTTGCCAACTTCTACGATTGACTCGACGTATCCATCCTTCACAATCTGCTCCTTGATTGTGAACGACAGGGTTCTCTAGACTGGCTTGGCTCCTGATCAACAGGAGTCGGGCGTGAGAACCCGGTTCACGATACAGCGGACGGTCGCGCAAGCGGCAATTTTCAAGTCCGTTACGCTTGTGTGCGCCTTCACTTTACGGCGGGCCGGGCGGGGCTAGCTTCGGCTGGGCCGGCCGTATCGTCCGGTTTTCTCACCCCCGTTGTCTGGCCCGCCACCTCAGGTGAGAATGAGCGGCGGGCCTCCACATCTACGATACGGAGGTCAGCAATGCATCAGTCCAACATCGAATCCGACGTCTTCATCCCGCCTCGACTTGATGATTCCCTCTCCCGGTTCAGTCCCGAAACCCGCCGTGCAGCGCGCGAGGACGCGCTGCCTGTTCCCCGGCAACTCTTGTTGTTGAATCTGTTGGACCAGGCCGATGCGATTGCGCGAGGGACTGCATGCATGCTGACGTTGGTGACCCACAGCGAATGCGATGCACAGGAAGAGGGAAGCGTAGCCTTGCAGGCGGCTACGTTGGATGTCTTGCGAGAGCTCTGTCGGGCCTCCCTTGGACTGCTGGCCGACAGGGTAGAAGACGTCGCGGAGGGAATTGAGGAGGCGATGGTCGGTTAATCAATCGCGGCCCACGAGGCTTCGTGCCGCCCGGCATGAAGCGGGCCGCGGATTCGAGCTATCGCCAACGCGAGGAAAGGCAAACCATGAAGATCGACACCCAGATCCGCCACGTCACCAAGCCGGGCGCCAACCTGTTCCTGGAACTTGGTTTTCCGCCCGCGGAAGCCAAGCGGCTGCAGGCTGCGTCGAAAAAGCAGATCAACGACACCAAGCAGCTGAAGGAACAGCTCATGGACGAGCTGGCGGCATGGATAGAGCAGCATCAGCTGAAACAGGCGGACGCTGCCGAAATCCTGATGGTGTCTCGTCCGCGCGTGTCGGACGTGGTGAACCGAAAGGCGTCCAAGTTCACCATCGACACACTGGTCGAGATGTTGAGCCGTATTGGCAAGCCCGTTCGCCTGGCGATCGGGCAATAACGTAAGCCTGGGGCGCGCATTAGCGAGGCGGCGCAAAGCTGGCAAACGGATGCATGAGTCCGCCCGCAGCATCCCTGGCCGCCCTTGGCTTTACCCCTCCACCTCCGCCCACCCCTGCATCGCCTGCCCGCCAGCATCATCCCCCGTCCACAGCACCAACCGCCCCGGCTGCGCCGAATCGGCGGCGCCACCAACAGTGATGGTGTCCTGATCAAACAGCGGCGCCAGCCCCCGGAACCCAAAGCGCTTCACGCGCGCCTGCGGCTGCTCGCGCGCCACCAGGTCCAGCATCAGCATGGCCTGCATCGGGCCATGCACCACCAGCCCGGGATAGCCTTCGACATCGCGGGTATAGCTGCGGTCGTAGTGGATGCGGTGGCCGTTGAAGGTCAGCGCGGAATAGCGGAACAGCATGACGGGGTCGGCCTGCAGCGTGCGTTGCCATTGCGCGGTGTGTTCCAGGCGCGGGCGCGGCGGCTGCGGCTTGGACGGGTCCGGCATGGCGCGGTAGACGATGTCGTGGCGCTCGTTGACGGCGGTCTTGCCGTTGACGGTCAGTTCATGGTCGACGGCAACGAACCACAGTTCGCCGCTGCGGCCGGTCTTGTACTGCACGTCGGCGATGGTGGAGGTACGCGTGACGGTATCGCCGATATGCAGCGGATGGCTGAAGCTCAGCTCGCTGCCGGCCCACATGCGGCGCGGCAGCGGCACCGGCGGCATGAAGCCGCCGAGCGTGGGGTGGCCGTCGCGGCCCAGTTCGTGCTGCGGGGCGCGCGGCAGGAAATAGAGCCAGTGCCACAGCGGCGGCAGCGGGCCCGCGGCAATGGCCTCGGCGTCGAGGTCGAAGGTGGCGGCAAGGCCGATCACCGGTTCCGGCGACAGCGTTTCGGTGCGCGATTCGCTGCGGCCGATCCAGCCGCGCAGGCGTTCGAGTTCAGGGTTTGCGTCAGTCATGGCAGGTGGCCTTCGGATGCATGAGGGGAGTCGGATGCCGTGCTATTGCGCCAGCGCCAGCAGGCGCCTGGCCTGCTCGATCACGGGCCGGTCGACCATCTTGCCGTCGACCTGCACGGCATGGCTGCCGCTGGCGGTGGCGTCGAGCACGCGGCGGGCCCAGTCCAGCTGTTCCTCGCCGGGCAGGAAGCCGGCGCGCACCGCGCCCAGCTGCGCTGGATGGATGCACAGCTTGCCGGCAAAGCCGAGTTCGCGTGCGTAGGCGACGTCGCTGGCCAGCACGGCTTCATCCTTCAACGCGGTGGTCACGCCGTCTACCGGCGGCGGCAGCCCGGCCACGCGCGAGGCCAGCACGATGCGCGCGCGCGCGAACGCCAGCGCGTCGCGGGTATGGCTGCAGCCCAGGTCGACCGCATAGTCGAGCGAGCCGAACGCCAGGCGCGCCACGCCATCGGCCGATGCCACGGCATCGACCTGGTGCAGGCCGAGCGCGGTCTCGATGATGGCGACCAGCTCGCCCCGCGGGTTGATCGCCTGCAGGGCTTGCGCGATGGTGCTCAGCGCGGCGGCATCCTCGGCCTTGGGCACCAGCAGCCCGGCCAGCGCCGTGCCGGCAGGCAAGGCCCGCAGCCAGGCCAGGTCCGCGGCAAAGGCGGGCGAGGCGCTGTCGTTGATGCGCACGAAGGCGTGGGCGCCGGGCCGGCCGGCCAGCCATGCGGCGATGGCTGCGCGCGCGGCGGCCTTGGCGTCCGGATGGACTGCGTCCTCGAGGTCGAGGATCATCACATCGGGGCCGGCGGCGGCGGCCTTGTCGAAGCGCTCGGGCCGGTCGCCCGGCACGAACAGGTAAGTGACGGCAGTTGACATGGGAATCCTCAGCGCGCGGCGGGCAGCCAGTTGTTGACGTTGGGCGCCTGCTCCAGCGACCACACGCGCGCGATGATGGCGCGCATCTCGGTCTCGCTCGCGCCTTGGCGGAACGCGCCCAGCTGCAGCGCCTTGGCTTCCAGTTCCGGGCGCGACAGGGTGTTGTCGGGATCGCCCTTGGGCACGTCCACGCGCGCGGCCAGCGTGCGGCCGTCGGTGGTTGTGGCGGTCACGCGGCCGATCCACTGGCGCGGGTAGGCGGCGTTGACCTCGGCATCCAGTTCCATGTCGACCTTGCCACGGAACGCGGCCACCGCGGGGTCCTGCAGCGCATGCTGCTCGAATTCGCCCAGGCCGGCATGGCCATGCACGGCCACCAGTCCCAGCACCGTGCCCATCGAGAACTTGGCCTGGTGGATGGTGGCGGGATTGACCACGGGGCCGAGCACGTCGATGGCGCCCTGGTGCACGTGCGTGGTGACGCTGGCGATCTGGTCGGCGGCAACGCCTTCCCGCTGCATCAGTGCCTTCAGCGCATCGGCGGCCGGGTGGGTGTGGCGGCACGAGGCAAAGAACTTGAACGAGGTCTCGGCGGTGGCCCAGCGCGTGCCCAGGCCGTCGGTCAGGCAGGCGGGATTGGCATCGCTCGACATGCCGGCGGCCATGCCCTGGGCGCCTTCGAGGATCTGCTTCGCGCCGGTAAAGCCGGCGCGCGCCAGCCAGGCCGACTGCAGGCCGTCGGCGGCGGCCTTGGCGGTGTGCAGCTGCTTGGAGTCGGCGGCGTCGCGCAGGAACTCCCACAGGCCGGCGGCCTGCGTGCCGGCCGAGCCCAGTGCCTGGTTGATGCCTTCGGCATCGAGGCCGAACAGCTTGGCCACCGCCGCGGCGGCGGCCAGCGTGCCGACGGTGCCGGTGGTGTGGAACACGCGGTAGTGCGAGCGGCCCATGAATTCGCCGATGCGGATGCCGGCTTCA
Source organism: Cupriavidus alkaliphilus (assembly GCF_014191175.1). Classification (NCBI taxonomy): domain Bacteria; kingdom Pseudomonadati; phylum Pseudomonadota; class Betaproteobacteria; order Burkholderiales; family Burkholderiaceae; genus Cupriavidus; species Cupriavidus alkaliphilus. The sequence continues at coordinate 476,445 of NZ_JACHWE010000005.1, forward strand.
TAGCCGGCGATCGAGGCAAGCAGCACCTCGGCACCGGTCTTGCCCTCGGCCTGCGCGGCCGCGACCACGGCGGGGAATACCACCGCGGCCGGATGCAGCACCGAGCCGTTGTGCACGTCGTCCTGCTCGACCACGTGCGAAGACGCGCCGTTGATCAGCGCGGCGAAGTAGGGCGAGGTACGGCGGCGGTCGACCAGCACTTCGGCGCCGCCGTCCGACGGGCCCATGGCCGCGGCGAATTCCTGCAGCTTGCGCACGGCCGGGGCGTCCTTGCCGGCGATGGCCGAGGCGATCCAGTCGAGAAACAGGTCCTTGGTGCGCTCGATCACGGGCACGGGCACGTCGGCCAGCTTGAGGTTGGCCAGGAATTCGCAAAGCTGGCGGGTCGGGTAAGTGGTGTCTGCGGCTTGGCTCATGCCGGCTCCGGAGATTGAACAGTGCTTGCGGAAAGAGAATGGCGCCCGGTGTGCCCGGACGCTGGGGTCGGGTTCAGATGGTGCGCTTGGCCGCCAGGGCGTCGATATCGCCCGCGCCGTAGCCCAGTTCGGCCAGGATGCTGCGGCTGTGCGCGCCCAGCGCCGGCACGTCGCCCATAACGGGTTCCACGCCCGACAGGTTGGCCGGCGGCAGCAGCGCGCCGATCGGGCCGTTCGGCGTATTGACTTCGCGCCAGCGCTGGCGTGCCTGCAGCTGCGGATGGTTCCAGACGGCTTCGATGTCGTTCATCGGCGCATTGGCGATCTGCGCCTGGTCCAGCAGCGCCTCGGCCTGCGCCACCGTCAGCGCAGCAAAGCGGGCTTCGATCAGCGCGGTCAGTTCGGGGCGGTTGCGCACGCGCGCGGTATTGCTGGAATAGCGCTCGTCCTGCGCCAGCGCGCGGTCGCCCAGCACGATCTCGCAGAAATTGGCGAACTCGCGTTCGTTCTGCACGCTGAAGATCACGCTGCCATTGCTGGTGCGATGCACGCCATACGGGGCGATGGTCGGGTGCGAGGCGCCGACGCGCGCCGGCGTCGTGCCGCCGTAGTGGCCGAAATAGAGCACCTGGTTCATCCACTCCGCCATTGCCTCGAACATGGTTACCTGCACGCGCAGGCCCTTGCCGGTGCGGCCGCGCTGCAGCAGCGCCGACAGGATCCCGCTGTACGCGTACATGCCGGCCGAGATGTCGGCGATCGACACCCCGGCGCGCGACGGCTCGTTGGGGCCGCCGGTCAGGCCCACCAGGCCCGCGGCGGCCTGGATCAGCAGGTCGTAGGCCTTCTTGTCGCGATAGGGGCCCGAATCGCCGTAGCCGGAGATGTCGCACACGATCAGCTTCTGGTACTTGCCGTGCAGGGTGTCGAAATCCAGGCCCATGCGGGCGGCGGCGCCGGGGGCGAGGTTCTGCACCAGCACGTCGGCGTCGGCCAGCAGCCGGTGCAGGATGGCCTGCGCTTCATTGTCCTTCAGGTCCAGCGCCAGGCTTTCCTTGCCCCGGTTGAGCCAGACGAAGTAAGAGGCCTGGCCGTGCACGGACTGGTCATAGCCGCGCGCGAAGTCGCCCACGCCGGGCCGCTCGACCTTGATCACGCGCGCGCCCAGGTCGGCCAGCTGGCGCGTGGCGAAGGGCGCGGCCACGGCGTGCTCGAGCGAGACCACGCGGATGCCGTCGAGCGGGCGGATGCCTTGGGAGGAGTGAGACATGTAAGGTTCTCAGAACGAACGCGGCAACTCGAGCACGTGCTCGGCCACGTAGGACAGGATCAGGTTGGTGGAGATCGGCGCCACCTGGTACAGGCGGGTCTCGCGGAACTTGCGCTCGATGTCGTATTCGGCGGCGAAGCCGAAGCCGCCGTGCGTCTGCAGGCAGACGTTGGCGGCTTCCCACGAGGCGTCGGCGGCCAGCAGCTTGGCGATATTGGCTTCCTTGCCGCACGGCCTGCCCGCGTCGAACAGCCGCGCCGCCTTGTAGCGCATCAGGCTGGCGGCCTCGACGTTGACGTATGCGCGCGCGATCGGAAACTGCACGGCCTGGTTCTGGCCGATCGGGCGGTCGAACACGATGCGGTCGCGCGCGTAGTTGCCGGCGCGCTCGACGAACCAGTAGCCGTCGCCGATGCACTCGGCGGCGATCAGGATGCGCTCGGCGTTGAGGCCGTCGAGGATGTACTTCAGGCCCTTGCCTTCCTCGCCGATCAGGTTATCGGCGGGGACTTCCAGGTTGTCGAAGAACAGCTCGTTGGTCTCGTGGTTGACCATGTTGCGGATCGGCTTGACCGTCAGGCCCTTGCCGATGGCATCGCGCAGGTCGACCACGAATACCGACAGGCCTTCCGATTTGCGCTTGACCTGGTCCAGCGGCGTGGTGCGCGCCAGCAGCAGCATCAGGTCCGAGTGCTGCACGCGCGAAATCCAGACCTTCTGGCCATTGACGATGTACTTGTCGCCGTGGCGCACCGCGGTGGTCTTGAGCTTGGTGGTGTCGGTGCCGGTGGTGGGCTCGGTCACGGCCATCGACTGCATGCGCAGTTCGCCCGACGCGATCGCCGGCAGCCAGCGCTGCTTCTGCGCGTCGGAGCCATGGCGCAGCAGGCAGCCCATTACGTACATCTGCCCGTGGCAGGCGCCGGAATTGCCGCCACTGCGGTTGATTTCTTCCATGATGACCGAGGCCGCGGTCAGCGACAGCCCCGAGCCGCCATAGGCTTCCGGGATCAGCGCCGACAGCCAGCCCGCCTGCGTCAGCGCCTGGACAAAGCTCTCGGGAAAGGCTTCCTGCTCTTCCACCCGTTGCCAGTACGCCGAATCGAAGCCCGCGCACAGGCTGCGCACGGCCTCGCGGATTTCGGGGTACAGCTGGTCGGGATCCTGGTCTGCGTGCATGGTCGCCGGGTCGATTGGAACTGGAGGCCATTATTCCCGAGCCCCCTGCACGCCGAAATTCGGATTTGCGAAAGAGCGGCTTAGGGGCGGCTTAGGTGGGCAGCAAGCGTCGCAGCGGGGCCGTGCCATCATGCAAGACGCCCGGCGAACCGGGCGTGCAGGGGTGGCGCGCGGGGCGCCGGTGGAGGGTGGGCCGGTGCCATGGCACCGTCTGCCGTCAGTGGACGAAGAGCCAGATCAGGACCAGGACAAAGGCCGGAACACCAAGTAGCCAGGCGAGGATATAGGGCATGGTGCAACTCCATGGAGGACTGTGGTTGGTGATTCCAATATAGGAATGCCGCGCCGGCGGGACTGTCGGGGAGCTTCCGCTTGCCGTGTAGGACGCCGCCGCACAGGCCCCGCGCAGGCCGGACGGCCCGCCGATGTGGCGCACGAGTCTTGCCGCGGTCCAGGTGTGGCGTGCTACGCTCAGGCCTGCACCCTAGTCCCCGGAGGCTGGCGATGGAGTCTGTCTGGACCGATATCTTTCGTACCTTTCGCGCGGAATTTGCCGATGTGCCGGACGCGGCCGAGGCAACCCGCATCATGGTGCGGCTGTGCATGGCGGTGCTGCTCGGCGGCCTGATCGGCTATGAGCGCGAGTCTTCCGGCAAGGCGGCGGGGCTGCGCACCCATATGCTGGTGGCGCTGGGCTCGGCGCTGTTCGTGCTGGTGCCGCTGCAGGCGGGCGTGCCCCTGGCCGACATGAGCCGGGTGTTGCAGGGGCTGATCGCCGGCATCGGTTTCCTTGGCGCGGGCGCCATCCTCAAGCAGAACGACGAGGCCCATATCAAGGGCCTGACCACCGCGGCCAGCATCTGGATGGTGGCGGCCATCGGCGTGGCGGCCGGGCTCGGGCGCGACACCACGGCGGTGATCGCCACGGTGTTCACGCTGGTCATCCTGCAGATCCTGCAGCGCTGGAAGTAGCGTCGCCGGGACCCGGACCGGTGCGCCGGTCTGTGCCCTTGCGCGCCAATCCACCCCTTTTCCTTGGCGTTGGTGGGGCCAACGCGCGCCGAATGCGCGCCGGCGCACACAGCCAGGGCCCCGCGCGCCCTATGCTGTGGTTCAGGCCGCGCCGGGAAGCCAGGGCGCTGCCGACGCAGCAGAGGGGAGGTTGGCATGCATGCATCGATCCGTGACGACGCGGCGCTGGCCGCATTCGTGGGGCCGCGATTTCCGTACTACGGCGAGCGCTGGTCGGCGGCGGAAACCCACGGCGGCATCTCGTGGAACTGGGCGGCGTGCCTGCTGGGGCCATTCTGGATGGCGTACCGGCGCATGTACTGGCAGGTGGGCGTCTATGCGCTGATCGTCGGCACCGAACCGTTGTTGCACGCGTGGTTCGGCCTGCAGTTGCCGATGGCGGGCCGGCCGCTGCTGTATGCGATGGCGCTGCTGCTCGGGCTCTACGGCAACGAGCTGTACCGCTGGCACGCCGAGGCCACCATCCGGCATGTGCGCGAGTACCACTACTCGCCCGAACTGGTGAACGACTCGCTGGAGCGCCGCGGCCGCACCAGCTGGCCGGGCGTCTTTGCCATGGGGTTGCTGCTGCTGGTGATGGTGGTGTCGCTGCGTCCGCTGGCGGCGCTGATGGTCCAGGGCGGCGCGCCGGGCGCCGGCTGAAATCCGCGCGCCGCGCTACACGGGCTCGCGCGCGGCGTCGACCAGGTACTGGATCAGGGTTTCGGCGAACTGCGGCAGCTCGCGCCCCGGCCGGCGTACCAGGCGCAGCTCGCGCCTGGCCCATTCGTCTTCCAGCGGGATAAAGCGCAGCACCTTGCGGCTGGCATAGCGGCGCGCGCAGCTGTTGGGCACGATGGCGATGCCCGCGCCGGCCTCGACCATGCGGCAGACCGCATCGAAGCTGCCCACCTGGATGCGCAGGCTGATGCGCTTGCCCATGCCGGCGGCAATGCGGTCGAGGAAGGACTGGATCGCGCTGAACTGGTTCAGCCCGACAAAGCGGCAGGTATCGAGCAGGTCGGCGAAATGCAGCCGCTTGAAGGTCGGCAGCGGATGGTTGACGGGAGCGATCACGATCAGCGCGTCGCTGCACAGGTGCATCGCATCCAGGTCCTGCGTGGCGACCTCGCCGGCGACGATGCCGAGGTCCGCCGCGCCGGCGCTGATCGCCGACACGATCTCCTGCGACAGGTGCTCTTCCAGCTCGATGTCCACGTCCGGGTTCTCGCTGAGGAAGCGCGACACGCCGGTGGCAAGGAACGAGTTGGTCGCGGTGGTGTTGGCCAGCAGCCGCACGCGGCCCTTCACGCCCTTGGCATACGGCCGCAGGTCCGCGTGCAGGCATTCGAGTTCGCGGAAGACCTCGCGCGCGTGCCGCAGCAGCGCGTCGCCCGCCGGCGTGAGCCGCACGCCCTTGACCTGGCGGATCAGCAATTGTGTCTGGAACGCCTCTTCCAGCTGCTTGATCCGCGTGCTGGCGGCGGGCAGCGACAGAAAGCTGCGCTCGGCGGCACGGGTCAGGTTCTCCGTCTCGCCGACATTCAGAAAGAGGCGGAGGTCGGTCAGGTCGTAATGCATGGGCTTCTGTCAGGCCAAAGGCCAGTTTTGTGATTCGTGAATTCCAAAGGGTCGGGTGTCAATTTATCGTATCCGCTGCGGCGTGGACATCCGGATTGACCGCACCGGCGGGCGTTGCCCGCTGCGCGGGGGCTGCTTCACCGGGTTTGCGGTCGGTGACCGCACAAAATGTATTCAGAGGAGACATGCAATGAGCGGTTTGATGGCAGGCAAGGTTGCGCTGGTGACGGGCGCCGGGGGTGGGATCGGACGCGGCATCGCGCTGGCCATGGCGGCCGCCGGTGCCAGGGTGGTGGTCAATGACCTGGGCGTGTCGATGTCCGGCGAGGGCGGCGACGCCGGCCCCGCGCAGCGCGTGGTCGAGGAAATCCGCGCCGCCGGCGGCGAAGCCGTGGCCAACACCGACAGCGTGTCGACCTGGGCCGGCGCCAACGCCATCGTGCAATGCGCGCTCGACAACTTCGGCCGCATCGACGCCGTGGTCAACAACGCCGGCAACCTGCGCGACCGCATGTTCTTCAAGATGAACGAGGAAGAATGGCGCTCGGTGATCGACGTGCACCTGAACGGTACCTTCTTCGTCAGCCGCGCCGCGGCCAACTACTTCAAGGACCAGGAGAGCGGCGCCTACGTGCACATGACCTCCACCTCGGGCCTGATCGGCAACCTGGGCCAGGCCAATTATTCGGCGGCCAAGCTGGGCATCGCCGCGCTGTCGAAGTCGATCGCGCTGGACATGCAGCGCTTCAACGTGCGCTCGAACTGCATCGCACCGTTCGCGTGGAGCCGCATGACCAGCTCGATTCCGGCCGAGACCCCGGAAGAAAAGGCGCGCGTGGCCAAGCTGCAGAAGATGGAAGCCGGCAAGATCGGGCCGGTCGCGGTCTACCTGGCCAGCCCGGCGGCGAGCGAAGTCAACGGCCAGATCTTCGCGGTGCGCGCCAACGAGATCATCCTGATGAGCCAGCCGCGTCCGGTGCGCTCGGTCCACATGAGCGAAGGCTGGACGCCGGAGTCGGTGGGCGAGGTCGCCATGCCGGCGATGCGCAGCAGCTTCTTCAAGCTGGAGCGCTCGCCCGACGTGATCAGCTGGGACCCGATCTGATGACGGGCGGCCAAGCCCCGGCGCGCGGCGCGCTTGCCGGCGTGCGCGTGCTGGACCTGTCGCGCATCCTGGCCGGCCCGTGGTGCGCGCAGAACCTGGCGGACCTGGGCGCCGAGGTGATCAAGGTGGAGCGCCCCGGCGCCGGCGACGATACCCGTTCGTGGGGGCCGCCGTGGCTGCCTGGCGCGGACGGCCAGCCGTCGCGCGACGCCACCTACTTTGCCGGTGCCAACCGCGGCAAGCAGTCGGTCACGCTGGATATCGCCAGCCCGCAGGGGCAGCAGATCGTGCGCGAGCTGGCCGCGAAGTCGCAGATCGTGCTGGAGAACTACAAGGTCGGCGACCTCAAGCGCTACGGGCTGGACTATGACAGCCTGAAGGCCGTCAACCCGGCGCTGGTCTATTGCTCGATCACGGGCTATGGCCAGACCGGACCGAGCGCGCACAAGCCGGGCTATGACTTCATCTTCCAGGGCCTGGGCGGCCTGATGAGCGTCACCGGCGAGCGCGACGACCTGCCCGGCGGCGGGCCGCAGAAGGTGGGCGTGGCGGTGGTCGACATGCTGACCGGCATGTACGCCACCGTGGCCGTGCTGGCCGCGCTGCGCCATGCCGAACGCACCGGCGAGGGCCAGCATATCGACATGGCGCTGCTCGATGCGGTGGTGGCGGTCGGCGCCACCCCCATCATCGCGCAGCGCGTCACCGGCCAGGCCATGCCGCGCTACGGCAACGCGCACGCCAACATGGTGCCCTACCATGTGTTCGCCACCGCCGACGGCTACATGATCGTCGCGGCCGGCAATGACGGGCAGTGGCAGGCGTATTGCCGCGGCGTCGAGCGTCCCGACCTGGCCGCCGACGAACGCTTCGCCACCGGCCCCGGCCGCATCATCCACCGCGACACGCTGGTGCCGCTGCTCGAAGCGCATATGCGCACGCGGCCGACCGCGCACTGGGTGCAGGCGCTGGAAGCGCAGGGCATTCCGTGCGGGCCGATCAACGACTACGGCCAGGTGCTGGAAGATCCGCAGGTGCGGCATCGCGAGCTGCAGGTCGACCTGGTGCGCGAAGACGGCAGCCTGTGCCCGACCGTCAAGAGCCCGCTGCGGCTGTCGGCCACCCCGGTGCAATACGATGCGCCGCCGCCGCGGCTGGGCCAGCATACCGAGCAGGTGCTGCAGACGGTGCTGGGGCTGTCGGCCGAGCGCATTGAACAGATGCGCGAGCAGGGCGTCATTTAAGGGCGATCGGGACAGCCCAAAGGCTTTTTTTTCCCGCTGGTTTGCGCCCCTACCCAGTAACCGTTGCTAACGGATTGGTTTTGTTAGCACCACCGGAGTATCAAATTTCACCGTCATTCCCGCGCAGGCGGGAATCCAGCGTCTTTGAAGTCCCCCGAAGGGGGACGTAGAGCCACTGGGTCCCCGCTTGCGCGGGGACGACAACCCACGGTTACTGGAAGGGAAGTCGGCACGTACAAACGTGCTTTGGTCTCTCCCGCTTGCGGGGGAAAACTGATTCAAGCGCGTGGATGACGTGGCGGCCCAGCGCCGCTGCACGGATGCCGCCACTGGCGTAGGCTGTCCGGGTAGCGGCCGCATGCCGCATTCTTCCCGGAGACAGCCATGGACGAAGAAACCTTCAACCTCAGCATCCGCAAGTTCCTGAAGGTGGTCGGCGTGAATTCCCAGCGCGAGATCGAGCAGGCCATCGCCCGGGCCGTGGCCGACGGTACGCTGGCCGGCAACGAACACCTGCCGGTGTCGGTGACGCTGGAGCTGGCGGCGGTGAAGCTGCAGGCGCGCTTCGACGGCGAGATCCGGCTCGAGTAAGCCGGCGGCGGCACCACGCCGGCTACGCCGCCGGCGCGCCGTCCTTGCGCATGCCGCGCATCCGGTATTCTCCCGGCGCCACGCCGGTCCATTTCTTGAACGCGCGGTGGAACGTGCTCGGCTCGGAAAAGCCGAGCCGCAGCGCCACGTCCTGCAGCGTCATGCCGGGGCGCTCCATCATGCCGATGGCCACGTCGCGCCGCAGGCTGTCCTTGATGCTCTGGTAGCCGCGGCCCTCGTCGCGCAAGCGGCGGCGCAGGGTCTGGGGCGTGAGCCGCAGCCACTGCGCCATCTGCTCGAGCGACGGCAGCTCGTCGTCCAGGTGCGAGCGCAGGTGCTGCCGGATGCGTTCCGCCAGGCAGCTGTTGTCGCGGTAGCGGATCAGCAGGTTGCGCGGGGTCTCGCGCAGGAAGTCGCGCAGGCTGGCGGCGTCCTGCATCACCGGCAGGCGCAGCGAGGCGGCGTCGAAGTGCAGGGCGGTGACGGGCTGGCCGTAGCTGACCGCGGCCTGGAACACGCGCTCGGTATCGGTGCGGCCCGGCGACGCGGCGGCGCTCAGGTCAACCCGCGCGAGCGGGATCTGCCCGGCGACCAGCCAGCTGACCAGTGCATAGGCATGGAACACGAAGGTGGATTCGGCAAAGCTGCGGCACGCCGACGCGGGCGCGCGCGGATGCAGCACCACCGCCGCGGTCTTGCCGTCGGCGCCCACATGCAGGCGCGGCGCAAAGGCGTCGATATGCTGCCGGTACAGGCGCAGCCCGGTGCGGATGGCGTCCTCGAGCGTGGCGCAATGGACCAGGCTGCGGCACACCTGCGCAAACACGCCGGGGGGCACGGGCCGGTCCAGCAGGCCCCACAGTTCATCGCGCGTGACCCGGCGCAGCGTGCGGATCAGCGCCGCGTACTGGCCCTGCGTCACGCGCGCGCTGGGCGAGGCCGGCAGCGCCGGCGAGATGTCGGCGCGGCGCAGCAGCGCATCGATGTCGTAGCCGAGCCGCCGCGCGCCCTGCAGGATGTGGGTCACATGCTGGATAGCGATGGTGTGCCGGGCCGGCGCGGGCGAGGCGGACTCAACCGACATGCCCGAGGTGCCCGACGCGCCCCGGCTGCCGGCGTCGCGCAGGCGCGCCCCCGGCAGCGCGTGGCCGGAAATGTGCGGCTTGCCCGGCATCGGCGGGCGCAGCGATGGCAGAACGGCTGTTTGCATGGGTCTCCTCGTCACGGCGACGCGCCGGTGCCGCTTTTTCCAAGCGCTTGCCGGCTGTTGCGGGCCTCTGGCCACATCATGGCGCCACCTTAGCAAGCCCGCGCGGCGCCGCACAATCGGGATTTGCCAAAGCCTGCCTTCCGCCTGAGCGATTCGGCCAATCATTTTGGCGCGTCTGGTCATTGTCCACGCACCGCAGCATCGCGCACTCTCCGGCAAGCACCTCTACAAGGCCGGCCCACCGGCCCGGGCGGATCAGGCAACGCGGCAAAAAGCCCGTGCCCGCCCACGGGAAAAACCAAAGGAGACAGCACATGCAGGCAGATCGTCGTAGTGGGGAGCGTAGTCCGCGTCGCCGTACCCTCGGCCGCCTGGGCGCGGGGTTGCTGGCGTGGAGCGGGTTGGCCGCCGGCATGCTCGGCGCGGGCATGGCGCACGCGCAGGAATTCCCGGCACGCACCGTGCGCATGGTGGTGCCGTTCCCGGCCGGCGGCGCCACCGACGTACTGGCGCGCGCCCTGGCCGAGGGCCTGGGCAAGCAGTGGAAGCGCCCGGTGGTGGTGGAAAACCGCCCGGGCGCCAGCGGCATGCTGGGCGCCGAAGTGGTCGCCCGTGCCGAGGCCGACGGCCATACCGCGCTGCTGACGATCACGCCGCTGGTGCAGGCGCCCAGCCTGTACGCCCGCGCGCCGTACGACCCGGTAAAGGACTTTGCCGCCGTGTCGGAGCTCGGCACCACCAACCTGGTGTTCGCGGTCAATACCAGCGCCGTGCCGGCCACCAACCTGAAGGACTTCATCGCGCTGGTGCGCACCAAGCCCAGGCAGTTCTCCTATGGCTCGTTTGGCGCGGGCTCCAGCGGCCACCTGTATGGCGAGGTCTTCAACGACGCCGCCAAGATCGACATGCTCCATGTCTCGTACAAGGGCGAGGCGCCGGAACTGAACGACCTGCTCGGCGGCCAGGTGCCGGCCGCGGTGATCTCGGTGATGGGGGCCAAGCCCCATGTCGCCACCGGCCGCCTGCGCGCGCTGGCGGTGACCGGACCCGCGCGCGCGCCGCAATTGCCGGACGTGCCGACCTTCCGCGAGGCCGGCATCGAGGGCATGGACGCGATGGGCTGGTTCGGCCTGCTGCTGCCGGCCGCCACGCCGCGCCCGATCGTCGAGAAGTTTTCCGCCGACGTCAACCGCGTGCTGGCCCAGCCCGACGTGCGCAAGCGCATGAACGACCTTGGCGTGATCCTGACCGGCAGCACGCCGGATGCGTTTGCCCAGACCATCCAGGCCGACTACGTGCGCTGGGGCAAGGTGATCCGCACGCGCAATATCCGCCTGGACTGAGCCTTCTTCGCTTGGCCTGTATCTGAACTCGCATTCGACCCACCAATTGCTGCAATGACGCCTGCCACACGCACCACCCAGCCGTTCCGTTCGCCCGCCTGGCCGCCCGGCCTGCCTGCCACGCTGCATACGCCGCGCACCAGCCTGTTCTACAACGTCGAGGTCGCGGCGCAGCGCTATCCGGACAAGACCGCGATCCAGTATTTCGGCACCGCGATCTCGTATGGCGAGCTGCGCGACGAGATCGAACGGATGGCGGGCTACCTGCAGCAGGCCTGCGGCATCCAGCCGGGCGACCGGGTGGTGCTGTTCAGCCAGAACTGCCCGCAGTTCATCATTGCCTATTACGCCATCCTTCGCGCCGAAGGCGTGGTGGTGCCCGCCAACCCGATGTGGCTGGAAGCCGAACTGGCTCACGTGGTGCAGGACAGCGGCGCGGTCGCGGCCTTCGCCGGCAGCGAGCTGTACCCGCGCATGGCGCCGCTGCACGGTCCGGCGCTGCGCCACGTGATCCTGCACGACTACGCGGGCATGCTGCGCGACGACGGCGGCCTGCCGGTGCCGGACTGGCTGCGCGAGCCGCCGCCCGCGCCGCCCGCAACGCAGGCCGCACCCTCGGGCGCGATGCCGGTGGCCTGGGACGCGGCCAGCCACGCCGGACACCGGCCGCAGCCGCACCAGGCCGGCTACGACACGCTGTGCATGCTGGCCTATACCTCCGGCACCACCGGCAATCCCAAGGGCTGCATGCATACCCATGGCACGCTGATGACCGCGGCCGCCGGCTCGGTGATCTGGCGCGGCGCCACGCCCGAATCGGTGGTGCTGGCGGTGGCGCCGATGTTCCACCTGCTGGGCATGCAGAACTGCATGAATTCGCCGCTCTACCTGGGCGCGACGGTGGTGCTGATGCCGCGCTGGGAGCGGGCGCTGGCCGCCGACCTGATCGAGCGCTACCGCGTCTCGGTGTGGGGCGCGCCGCCGGCGATGATGGTGGACTTCTTCTCGCAGCCCGGCATCGAGGCGCGCGACCTGTCCAGCCTGGCCTACGTCGGCGGCGGCGGCGCGGCCATGCCCGAAGCGGTGGCCAACATGCTGCAGGAGCGCTTCGGCCTGCCTTATGTCGAGGCCTACGGCATGACCGAGACCGCGGCCTTCATCCTGTCGAACCCGCGCAACCAGCCCAAGCGCGAATGCCTGGGCATCGCCACCTTCGGCGTGGACGCGCGCGTGGTCGACCCCGAGACGCTGCGCGAACTGCCCCACGGCGAGACCGGCGAGATCGTGGTCCACGGCGGCCAGGTGATGCAGGGCTACTGGCACAACGAAGACGCCAACGCCGCCACCTTCATCGAGCTCGACGGCAAGCGCTTCCTGCGCACCGGCGACCTCGGCTTCATGGACGAAGAGGGCTACTTCTTCATGCGCGACCGCCTCAAGCGCATGATCAACGCATCGGGCTACAAGGTCTGGCCGGCCGAGGTGGAAAACATGCTGTACGGCCACCCGGCCATCCACGAGGCCTGCGTGATCGCGGCGCGCGACGAGCGCCGCGGCGAAACCGTCAAGGCGGTGGTGGCGCTGCGCCCCGGCGCGCGCGGCACGGCCGAAGCCGAGCCCGAACGCATCATGGCCTGGTGCCGCGAGCACATGGCGGCGTACAAGGTGCCGCGCATCGTCGACGTGGTCGACGCGCTGCCCAAGTCGGCCACCGGCAAGATCCTGTGGCGCGCCCTGCAAGAGCGCGAGATGCAGGCAAGCAACCCGCGCGCCTGACGCCGGCGGGACCTTCAGCAAAGAGAGAGACAGCATGCAGCAAAGCAGACGCAACTGGCTGGCGCAGGCCGGCACCCTGGCCGGCGCGGCCGTCCTCGGCGGCATGGGCCAGGCCTTCGCCCAGCAGCCGTACCCCGCCAAGCCGATCCGCATGATCGTGCCGTATCCGGCCGGCGGCGGCACCGACACCGTGGGCCGCCTGATCGGCCAGCGCCTGGCCGAAAGCCTGGGCCAGCCGGTGGTCGTCGAAAACAAGCCCGGCGCCAGCGGCATGCTCGGCAACGACACTGTCGCCAAGGCGCCGGCCGACGGCTACACCGTGCTGCTGGCGATCACCGCGCTGATCCAGTCGCCGGCGCTGTACAAGCGCACCCCCTACGACGTGGCCAAAGACTTCACCCCGGTCTCGCTGATCGCCAAGTCGTCCGACCTGTTCGTGGTGCCCAACCGCGTGCCCGCCAGCACCATGCGCGAGTTCCTGGCGCTGGCCAAGGCCGGCAAGCTCAGCTACGGCTCGTACGGCAACGGCACCTCGTCGCACCTGCACGGCGAACTGCTGCGGCAGCAGGCCGGCATCGAGATCGCGCATATCCCGTACAAGGGCGCGGCGCCGCTGATGAGCGACCTGCTGGGCGGCCAGGTGGACAGCGCCTTTGTCGACGTGACCTCGGCCAATCCCCACCTCGGCAGCAACAAGTTCAGGATCCTGGGCATCACCGGGACCCAGCGCTACAAGGCGCTGCCCAATGTGCCGACCTTCGCCGAGCTGGGCCTGGCGGGGTTCGAGCCCAATGGCTGGTTCGGGCTGTTCCTGCCGGGCAACGCACCCAGGGACGTGACGGCAAAGCTGGCCGCCGAGACCGCGCGCATCGTGCGCCTGCCCGAGGTGACGCAGAAGCTGGCGGGCATGGGTTTGCAGCCGGTCGGGTCCACGCCGCAGGAACTGGCTGCCGTGGTGGCGGGCGACGCGCCCAAGTGGGCGAAGATCGTGCGCGACGCCAACATCCAGCTGGACTGACACCGCACCGGAGGCCTCGTCATGGAAACCATCCGCTTTGCCGTCGAGGACGGCGTCGCCACGCTGACGCTGGACGCGCCGGCGCGCAAGAACGCGCTGTCGCTGCCGATGCGCGAGGAGATCGGCGAAGTGATTCGCCGGATACGGGACGACGACAGCGTGCGCGTCCTGGTCCTGACCGCGGCCGGCACCGATTTCTCGTCGGGCGGCGACATCAGCTCGATGCAGGTCGAGATCAGCGCCGGGCAGGGCCGCAAGCGCCTGCGCAAGCTCCACGGCTGGCTCGAAGACCTGATCCAGCTGGACGTGCCGGTCATCGCCGCGGTCGACGGGGCGGCCTATGGCGCAGGCTTCAGCCTGGCGCTGACGGCCGACATCATCCTGGCCACGCCGCGTGCGCGCTTCGGGCTGCCGTTCCTGCGCATGGGCCTGGTGCCGGACTGTGGCGTGTTCTACACGCTGCCGCGGATGATCGGCCTGCAGCGGGCCAAGGCGCTGATGTTCTCGATGCGCGAGCTCAACGCCCAGGCCGCGCAAGACCTTGGCATCGTCATGGAAATCGTCCCGGCCGACGGCCTGCAGGCACGCGCGCGGGCGCTCGCGCAGGCGTTCACCGAGGCCTCGCCGGTGGCGCTCAGCCTGACCAAGCAGGCGCTGAACGCATCGCTGGGCCAGGACCTGGGCACGATGCTGGCGATGGAGGCCGACGCGCAGGGCATCGCCTTCTCCACCGGCTACCGCCGCGAGGCCGCCGACCGCTTCATGGCCAAGCAGCCGCTGCGCTACCGCTGGCCGGACTGACGGGCGCGGCGGCGCGTGCTGCCCTGCAGCATCGGCACCGCCCCCGGCGTTGGCCCTTACTTATATAGGCAGGTGTCCGGCATCGGCCGAAGCCTGCCGCTTCATTCTTCACGTTTACCCTGATACCAGCACGACTTATGGGATCCCAAGACCAATACGCGGCGCCTGCCGCCCGCCAGACCCCCTGGATGAACGAAGAGCTGGAAATGTTCCAGGACACCGTGCGCCGTTTCGTCGAGCGCGAACTCGCGCCCCACGAGGCCCGCTGGGCCGGGCAAGGCTACATTGACCGCGACGTGTGGCGCCGCGCCGGCCAGATCGGCCTGCTGTGCGCCAGCATCCCCGAGGAATACGGCGGCGGCGGCGGCACCTTTGCCCACGAGGCCATCATCACCCAGGAGATGTCGCGCGCGGTCTGCACCAGCCTTGGCAACAACGTGCACAGCGGCATCGTGGCGCATTACCTGCTGCGCTACGGCACCGAAGCGCAGAAGCAGAAGTGGCTGCCGCAGATGGCCAGCGGCGAACTGGTGGCTGCCATCGCCATGTCGGAACCCGGCGCCGGTTCCGACCTCAAAGCGATACGCACCCGCGCGCTGCGGGAACAGACCCCCGACGGAGAGTGCTATCGCATCAACGGCGCCAAGACTTTTATTACGAACGGTTACCACGCCGACCTGATCTGCGTGGTGGCCAAGACCGATCCGGAAGCCGGCTCGCGCGGGGTGTCGCTGGTCATGGTGGAAACCCGCGACCTGCCGGGCTTCCGGCGCGGCCGCATCCTCGAGAAGATCGGGCAGAAGGGCCAGGACACCGCCGAGCTGTTCTTCGACGACGTGCTGGTGCCGTGCGACAACCTGCTCGGCACGCAGGAGGGCCAGGGCTTCTACCAGCTGATGCAGCAGCTGCCGCAGGAGCGCATGATCATTGCGCTGGGCGCGGTCGCCACCATGCAGCGCGCGATCGAACTGACCGCCGACTACGTGCGCCAGCGCAAGGTGTTCGGCCAGCCGCTCGGCGACCTGCAGAACACCCGCTTCAAGCTGGCCGAATGCAAGACCGTCGCCACCATTGCCGCCACCTTCGTCGATGACTGCATGCAGCGCCTGATGGACGGCCAGCTCGACGCGGCGACCGCGGCAATGGCCAAATGGTGGTGTACCCAACAGAACTGCCAGGTCATCGACGAGTGCCTGCAGTTGCACGGCGGCTATGGCTACATGCTGGAATACCCGATCGCGCGCATGTATGCGAACGCACGCGTCAGCAAGATCTTCGGCGGCTCCAACGAGATCATGAAAGAGCTGGTCGCGCGCACGCTCTGAGCCGCCTGCACCGGCGCTGCGCTATCAGCACTGTCTGTGTGCTAGTGCGCGCAAGCCGTGCAAAACGCATAAGAACCTGCCCAAAAATGAAGGCCGGCACCCGTTCCGGCTTTTGTGCTTATGGTTACAAAACCGGATGTGCACGGATCGCGGGAAAGGTGTAAGGTTTGTCACAAGCATGGTCAATGGCCCGTCGCGCGCGGGGGCGAAGCCCGAGTCAAAATCAGCCAAAAGCTGACAGCAACATCCGGAGGAAATGCAGCGGGAAGGCAGCACCGAAACATCCGTTGCATCGATGCCAGCGTCGTCAACTCGGACTCCACCATCGCCGTTATTTGACTATGATGAAGTAAAGACTTCGCAACATGACAGGTCGCCAGGCCGGGGTGGTGTACCGCGAACGTTGCGCGAAGCCTTTGGGGTAGCACTACCTACGCCTCGGACGTGAACTCTGACGGGAGTGAGGTATGGACATTTTTGGCCATTACGCTACGCGGTTCGAAGCTCGCAAGGAAGAGGAATACAGCATCCAGGAATACCTGGAGATCTGCAAGAAGGATCCGACTGCCTACGCGACCGCTGCCGAACGCATGCTCGCCGCGATCGGTCAGCCTGAGCTGGTGGATACCCACCATGATCCCAGGCTGTCCCGCCTGTTCTTCAACAAGGTCATTCGCATCTATCCGGCCTTCCGCGACTTCTACGGCATGGAGGACACGATCGAGCAGATCGTCTCGTTCTTCAAGCACGCCGCGCAGGGCCTGGAAGAGCGCAAGCAGATCCTGTATCTGCTCGGGCCTCCCGGCGGCGGCAAGTCCTCGCTCGCGGAGAAGCTCAAGGCGCTGATGGAACAGATCCCCATCTACGCGCTGAAGGGTTCGCCCATCCACGAGTCGCCCCTGGGTCTGTTCTCCCCGGAAGAAGACGGCAAGATCCTCGAAGAGGATTACGGCATCCCGCTGCGCTATCTCAATACCATTGCCTCGCCATGGGCAGTGAAGCGCCTGCACGAGTTCAACGGCGACATCACCAGGTTCAAGGTGGTGAAGCTGCGCCCGTCGGTGCTGTCGCAGATCGCGATCTCGAAGACCGAGCCGGGCGACGAGAACAACCAGGACATCTCGTCGCTGGTGGGCAAGGTTGATATCCGCAAGCTCGAGGACTTCCCGCAGGACGACCCGGACGCGTACTCGTATTCCGGCGGCCTGTGCCTGGCCAACCGCGGCCTGCTCGAGTTCGTCGAAATGTTCAAGGCGCCGATCAAGGTACTGCACCCGCTGCTGACCGCGACCCAGGAAGGCAACTACAAGGGCACGGAAGGCTTCGGCGCGATCCCGTTCGACGGCGTCATCCTGGCGCACTCGAACGAGGCCGAGTGGCAGACCTTCAAGGCGGACAAGAACAACGAGGCTTTCCTCGACCGGATCTATATCGTCAAGGTGCCGTACTGCCTGCGCGTGTCCGACGAAGTCAAGATCTACGACAAGCTGTTGCGCAGCAGTTCGCTGTCGGCCGCCCCGTGCGCGCCCAACACGCTGAAGATGATGGCGCAGTTCGCGGTGCTCACGCGCATCAAGGAGCCCGAGAACTCCAACATCTTCTCGAAGATGCGCGTCTACGACGGCGAGAGCCTGAAGGACGTGGACCCGAAGGCGAAGTCGTACCAGGAATACCGCGACTACGCCGGCATCGACGAGGGCATGAACGGGCTGTCGACGCGCTTCGCGTTCAAGGTCCTGTCCAAGGTCTTCAACTTCGACAACACCGAAGTGGCGGCCAACCCGGTGCACCTGCTGTACGTGCTCGAGCAGCAGATCGAGCGCGAGCAGTTCCCGCCGGAACAGGAAGCCAAGCTGCTGTCGTATATCAAGGAGTACCTGACCACGCCGTTCGTGGAGTTCATCGGCAAGGAGATCCAGACCGCCTACCTGGAGTCGTATTCGGAATACGGGCAGAACATCTTCGACCGCTATGTGGTGTTCGCCGACCTGTGGATCCAGGACCAGGAGTACCGCGATCCCAACACCGGCGAAATCCTCGACCGCAACGCGCTGAACGACGAGCTCGAGAAAGTGGAAAAGCCCGCGGGTATCTCGAACCCCAAGGACTTCCGCAACGAGATCGTCAACTTCGTGCTGCGGGCGCGGGCCAACAACGGTGGCAAGAACCCGGTCTGGACCAGCTATGAAAAGCTGCGGATGGTGATCGAGAAGCGCATGTTCTCCACCACGGAGGACCTGCTGCCGGTGATCTCGTTCAACGCCAAGTCTTCCCGCGAAGACCAGGACAAGCACGAGAACTTCGTCAACCGCATGGTCGAGAAGGGGTACACGCCCAAGCAAGTGAGACTGTTGGTGGAGTGGTATCTGCGCGTAAGAAAGTCATCGTAACGGCGCCGCGGAACGGGTCTCTCAACGAGGGCAACATATGGCTACGGTCATCGATCGGCGCGAAAACGGCGGCAACAAGAGTGCCGTCAACCAGCAACGCTTCATCAAGCGCTACCGCGAGCAGATCCGGCAAGCGGTGGCAAAGGCGGTGTCCGGCCGGAAGATCATGGACATCGAGCAGAGCGGACAGGTGTCCATTCCGGTCAAGGACATCAGCGAACCGATCTTCCACCACGGCCCGGGCGGGCGGCGCGAGTGGATTCACCCCGGCAACAAGAAGTTCGTCAAGGGTGATTCCTTCGACCGCCAGCAGCAGGGCGGCGGCGGGACCGGTTCGCGGGCCAGCGACAGCGGCGAGGGCGAGGACGATTTCGTCTTCACGCTGTCGCGCGAGGACTTCCTCAATTTCTTCTTCGAGGACATGGCGCTGCCGGACCTGGCCAAGCGCCACCTCGCCAAGATTGCCGAGGTGCGCAAGGTGCGCGCCGGCTATTCCATCGACGGCACCCCGTCCAACCTGTCGATCCTGCGCACCATGCGCAGTTCGCTGGGACGGCGCATCGCCTTGTCCAGCCCCTACCAGAAGCGCCTGCGCCAGCTGGAGCTGGCCTATGCCGAGGCACTGGAGAAGGACGGACCGTACGCCGAGGGCACGCTCGAGCTGATGGAGAAGATGCGGCACCTGCGCGCCTGCATCGACCGCGTTCCCTTTATCGAGAAGCTCGACCTGCGCTACAACAACCGCGTGCTGAAGAAGCGCCCGCAGGCGCAGGCGGTGATGTTCTGCCTGATGGACGTGTCCGGCTCGATGGACGAGAGCCGCAAGGACCTGGCCAAGCGCTTCTTCATGCTGCTGTACCTGTTCCTGAAGCGCAACTACGAGCGCATCGACGTGGTGTTCATCCGCCATCACACCGTGGCGAAGGAAGTCGAAGAGGAAGATTTCTTCCACTCGCGCGAGTCCGGCGGCACCGTGGTGTCGAGCGCGCTGAAGCTGATGGTGGAGGTCATCCACGACCGCTACCCGCCCAGCCAGTGGAACATCTATTGCGCGCAGGCCTCCGACGGGGACAACTGGGCCGGCGATTCCGAGCTGTGCGGGCGGCTGCTGCGCGAGTCGATCCTGCCGCTGGTGCAGTATTACGCCTATGTGGAGGTAGCATCGGAAGAGCCGCAGAACCTCTGGGAAGAGTATCTGACGGTGAAGAGCCAGTTCGATCACTTTGCGATGCAGCGCATCATCGGCGCGGACGAGATCTACCCGGTGCTGCACGACCTGTTCCAGAAACGCGCGGCATAATCAGTGCTGGCCGGCCGATCGCCGGCAAGCCGCGGTGAAGAAGGGCAATTTTGGCAAGACAGGGGACCTGGCGGCGCGCCCGTGCCGCAAGCACCGGCCTGCCTGGCTTGCGCGGACGAAAGGGGCGAAGATGGCTTATCTGTCCACGGGTTCGGAATGGACCTTCGAGCTGATCAACCGGTATGACCGCGAGATTTCCCGCATCGCCGGCGAATTCGGCCTGGATACCTATCCCAACCAGATCGAGATCATCACGGCGGAGCAGATGCTCGACGCTTATGCGTCGGCGGGGTTGCCGGTGGGCTACAGCCACTGGTCCTACGGCAAGCACTTCCTGGCATCGGAGCGCAGCTACCAGCGCGGGCACATGGGGCTGGCCTACGAGATCGTCATCAACTCCAATCCCTGCATCGCCTACCTGATGGAGGAGAACACCATGCCGATGCAGGCGCTGACGATCGCGCATGCCTGCTACGGCCACAACTCCTTCTTCAAGGGCAACTACCTGTTCCGCACCTGGACCAACGCCGACGCCATCGTCGACTACCTGCTGTTCGCCAAGAACTACGTGGCCGAGTGCGAGCAGCGCTACGGCGAGCAGGAGGTGGAGCTGCTGCTGGATTCCTGCCACGCGCTGCAGAACTACGGCGTGGACCGCTACAAGCGGCCCAAGAAGCTGTCGATCACCGAGGAGAAGGCGCGCCAGGCCGACCGCGAGAACTACCTGCAGATGCAGGTCAACGACCTGTGGCGCACGCTGCCCAAGCACCGCCCGCACGCGCTGGCGTCGGAAGACGAAACGGCCGAGCCGGATGTGCCGTTCCCGCCCGAGCCGCAGGAGAACCTGCTCTACTTCATCGAGAAGAACGCGCCCAAGCTGGCGCCGTGGCAGCGCGAGATCGTGCGCATCGTGCGCAAGATTGCCCAGTACTTCTACCCGCAGCGCCAGACCAAGGTCATGAACGAAGGCTGGGCCACGTTCTGGCACTACACCATCATCAATCAGCTGTACGAGGAAAAGCTGGTCAACGACGCCTTCATGATGGAGCTGCTGCAGGCGCACACCAACGTCATCTACCAGCCGCCGTATCACAGCCCCTACTACAGTGGCATGAACCCCTACACGGTAGGCTTCCTGATGTTCCAGGACCTGCGCCGCATGTGCGAGAACCCGACCGACGAGGACTATCGCTGGGCGCCCGAGATCGCCGGTACCGACTGGCGCAAGACGCTGGACTTCGCCATGCGCAACTTCAAGGACGAGAGCTTCCTGCTGCAGTTCCTGTCGCCGCGCGTGATCCGCGAGCTCAAGCTGTTCTCGGTGCTGGACGATGACCGCGAGGGCAAGCTGCGCGTGACCGCGATCCATGACGACGAGGGCTACCGCGCGATCCGCCAGCTGATGGCGGCGCAGTATGACCTGTCCAGCATGGAGCCCAACATCCAGGTCACCAACGTCGATGTCGGCGGCGACCGCTCGCTGACGCTGCGCCACCTGCAGAACGACCGGCGTCCGCTGGCGCACAACTTCGATGAGGTGGTGCGGCACGTAACCCGGCTGTGGGGCTTTACCGTGCGGCTGGAAGTGGCCTATGAAGACGGCCGCACCGAGCTCAAGTACGAATGCAAGCCTGAGCGCCGCCACCGCCGCCCGCACGGCAGCGGGCTGAGCCTGGCCGCCTGACCGGCAGGCGGCGTCCCTGGCCCCGCCGCTTCAGGCGGCGGGCGCCGGCTCGCACCAGTCGCGCACCAGTTCCACCGCCTTGCGGCCGTCGACGGCGCGCACCGCTTCGCCCAGCACCCGGCTCCACCAGCGTTCCGACCCGTCCGCCACACGCCACGCATGCAGCCGGCGGGTATAGAGCTGCAGGTCATATTCCTCGGTAATGCCGATGGCGCCGTGCACGGCATGCGCGGTCGCGGCCACCGGCGTGACCGCGTCGCTGGCGCGCAGCTTGCCGATCGCCGCGCGCAGCGGGTCGGGCGTGGCGCCGTCGCTGTCGCAGGCCAGCTGCGCCGCCACCCGCGCCGCGGCGACCTGCTCGGCCATCTCGCTGACCTGGTGCTGGATCGCCTGGAACTTGCCGATGGCGCGGCCGAACTGCTGGCGGTCGTTGGCGTATTGCAGCGTAACGTCAAGCACATGCGACAGGGCCCCGGCCAGTTGCGCCGCATGCAGGCACGCGCCCAGCGTGCGCACGGTGCCGGCCGGCAGCTGGAATGCCGCGGGCGCGGCGGCGTCCGGTCGCGGCACGCGCAGGGTCAGGTCGCCGTGCGCGCCGGTGGCCTCGGCGCGCGCCGCCGCGGCGGACAGCAGCAGGCAGCGCTCGCCGTCCTGCACCAGGAACCACTGCGCATGACGGGCGTCCGCCACCAGCGTGGCGGCGGCGCCGTCGTCAAGGCTTGCCAGCGCGATCGGGCCGTCTGGCAGCGCGACGCCGTTGGCATGCAGCAGCGCGCGCGCAAAAACGGTCTGCGCCAGCGGCAGCGGCAGGGCGTGGCGGCCGGTGACAAACAACACCGGCGCCAGCTCGCGCAGCGGCAGCGCGGCGCCGCCGGCGGATTCGGGCAACAGGCAGTCGGCGAAGCCACTGTCTTGCAGCGCTTGCCAGAGCGGCTGCGGGTCGGCCTGCTGTTCCAGCGCGCGCACCGTGGCGGGCGTGCAGCAGTCGCGCAGCAGCGCGTCGAGGGCATCGGAGTAGGCGTTATGCATGGGCAATCTCGTTCAGGATGGCGGTCGGCGGGGTCGGATCAGCGCAGGCCCAGCCCGCGCGCGATCATGCCGCGCAGGATTTCGCGGGTGCCGCCGCGCAGCGAGTACGACGGCGCGATCTGCGTCACATAGGCCAGGGTGCGGTACAGCGCGCCATCGGCCGCGAGTGCCGGTTCGTCGCCGAGCGCGGCTTCCACCAGCGCAGGCACCGACTGCTCGAAGGTGGTGCCCAGGTCCTTCACCAGCGCGGCCTCGACCACCGGGCTTTCGCCCGCGGCCAGGCGCGCCGTGACCGCCAGCGACATCGCGCGCAGCACCGCCAGGTGGCCGGCGAGGCGGCCCGCGGTGACGGTGTCGCGCCGCGCCGGCGGCAGGCGGCGCAGGGCGTCGAGCCAGGTGTCGAACAGCACCACGCTGGAATACAGCCGTTCCGGGCCGCTGCGCTCGAACGCCAGCTCGGCGTTGACCTGCTCCCAGCCGCTGCCTTCGTTGCCGACCAGCGCATCCGCGGCCAGCGCCACGTCGTCGAAGGTCACTTCCGAGAAGTGCGCATCGCCGGCCAGGTCGCGGATCGGCCGCACCGTGACGCCCGGCGCATGCAGGTCGACGATGAACTGCGACAGCCCGGCCTGACGGTCCTGCGGGGTGCCCGAGGTGCGCACCAGCGCAATCATGAAGTGGCAGCGGTCGGCGTTGGTGGTCCAGATCTTGCGCCCGTTCAGGCGCCAGCTGCCATCCGGCTGAAGCACCGCGCGCGTGGCCACGCTGGCCAGGTCCGAGCCGGAATTGGGCTCGCTCATGCCGATGCAGAAAAAGGCCTCGCCGCGGCTGATCGCGGGCAGGTAGCGCGCCTTCTGCGCGTCGTTGCCGTAGCGCAGGATCAGCGGGCCGCTCTGGCGGTCGGCGATCCAGTGCGCCGACACCGGCGCGCCGCAGGCCAGCAACTCTTCCACCAGCACGAAGCGCGAGAACGGATCCAGCCCCGCGCCGCCGTATTGCGCGGGCAAGGTGATGCCGACCCAGCCGCGCGCGGCCAGCGCCCGGCTGAAGCCGGCATCGAACCCCATCCACGAGCGCGCCCGCGTTTCCGGCGGCAGCGCCGGCAGGTGTTGATCGAGGAAGGCCCGCACCTCGGCGCGGAACGCGAGGGCGTGCGGCGGCAGTGTGGTGAGGCGGAAGGTGGAGAGCAATGCGGTCACGATAGCGTCCTGTCGCTTGATTGGATTCAGTCCAGCGTCGCGCCCGAGTCCTTGACCACCTTGCGCCAGCGCGTCATTTCCGCGCCAAGGTAGGCGCCGTAGGCCTCGGGCGTGGAGCCGCGCGGCTCGGCGCCCTGGGCGGCCAGGCTGGCGCGGGTATCGGGGTGCGCCAGGGCCTTGAGGGCGGCGGCGTTGAGCTTGCGCACGAGCTCGGGCGGTGTCCTGGCCGGCACCATCATCCCCTGCCAGGCGCCGACCTCGAAGCCCGGCTGCACGGTCTCGGCCAGCGTCGGCACGTCCGGCAACAGGGCGCTGCGGGTGGCGCTGGTGACGGCGAGCGCGCGCATGCGCTTGTCTCGGATGAATGGCAGCGAGGAATTGATGGTGTCGGCCATGAACTGCACCTGGCCGCTGGCCAGGTCGGTCAGCGCCGGCGCGCTGCCCTTGTAGGGCGCATGCACCGCCGACAGCCCGTGCGCCTGCAGGAACATGAACGCCGCCAGGTGGGTCACGTTGCCGTTGCCGGCCGAGCCGTAGGTGAGCTTGTCCGGGTTGGCCTTCAGGTACTGGATAAAGGCCTTCACGTCATGCACCGGCAGTTGTGCGTTGACTTCCAGCACCAGCGGCACCATCGCCGTCAGCGCCACCGGCGCGAAATCCCGCGTCACGTCATAGCCGAGCTTGCGGTAGAGCGCGGGACTCAACGCGATCGATGAAGTGTTGTACAGCACGGTATAGCCGTCGGCGGGCGCCTTGGCGACGATTTCGGCGCCGATATTGCCATTGGCGCCGGGCCGGTTGTCGACCAGCACCGGCTGGCCCAGTTCGTCGCTCATGCGCCGTGCGATCACGCGCGAGACTAGGTCGGTCGGGCCGCCTGGCGGGAACGGCACCACCAGGCGGATTGGCCGCGCGGGGTAAGCGGCATCGGCGGCATCGGCCGCCGCCGCCGGTTGCGCCAGCAGCACCGTGGCCGCTGCCGCGGCCAATGTGGCGATGAAAGTCTTTGCCTTCATTTTTCTGTCTCCTCCATGGATGCCGCGCGGCGTCACCGTCCTGCCAGCAGCCGGCGCGCGGTATAGGTCATGACCTGCTCCCCGCGCTGGTTGAACACCTCGATGCGCGAATCCACCACGGCGCGGCCGCTGCGCGAGGTCGGGCGGATGCCGGTCACGGTCACGGTGGCGTGGATGGTGTCGCCGACCAGCACCGGGCCGTGGATCTGCTGCGTCAGCTCCAGCATCGCCAGCCCCGTGCCCTGGATCATGGTCTGCAGGATGAAGCCCTCGATCAGCGTATAGGTCAGCGCCGCCGGCACCGGCCGGCCCTGGATCGCGCCGCCGTCGTAGCCGGCTTCAATGAAGATGGCCTCGACCATGCCGGTGACCGAGATGAAGTTGACCAGGTCGGTCTCGGTCACGGTGCGGGCGAAGGTGCGGAAGGCCTGGCCCTCGTGCAGGTCTTGCCAGTAGAAGCCCTGGCCCAGGCGGGGCAGTTCGGCATGCGTCATGGTGTCTCCGTGCAGGCGGCGCAGCGCGCGGCGCCGCTCTGTTGCAGTTGTGCGATCTGTTCGTCAGCGAGGCCGGCCTCGGCCAGCACCTCGCGGGTGTGCTCGCCCAGCCGCGGCGGCAGCGCCAGCGGCGCGCGCTGGCCGTCGAAACGCACCGGCGCGCCGGGAAAACGCAGCTTGCCCATGGCTGGATCGTCGGCGGTCTCGAAGAAGCCGGTGGCGACCAGGTGCGGATCGTGCGGCAGGTCTTCCAGTGCGTTGATGCGCGCCACCGGGATCTGCAGCCGTTCGCACAGCGCCACCCAGTGCGCGGTGCTGTGCGCCTGCACGATCTCGCCGGTCAGCTCGTACAGGGTCTCGATATGCTCGGTGCGGGCGGCGATGTCGGCAAAGCGCGCATCGGCAGCCAGCTCGGGCCGTCCGGCGGCATGGAAGAAGTCGCGCCAGTGCGCATCGGTGTACGGCATCATGCAGACGTGGCCGTCGGCGCTGCGGTAGGGGCGGCGCAATGGCGCCAGCACGCGCGGATAGCCGCTCGGGCCGCGCGGCGGCTCGAAGTGGTGGCCGTAGAAGTGCTCGACCAGGTTGAACGCCACCATCGATTCGAACATCGGCACCTCGACCAGCGTGCCAGCGCCGGCGCGGCCATCGGCCTGGCGCCGCGCGCGCCCGGCCAGTGCCGCGCACACCGACAGCGCCGCCACCAGCCCGCTGGTCTTGTCCGCGGCGATGGTGGGGAAGTAGCGGCTGTCGCCGGTCTGCGCCGCCATCAGCGCGGCATTGCCCGACAGGCCCTGGATGATGTCGTCGTAGGCCGGCCGGCCGCCGTAGGGCCCGTCCCCGGCAAAGCCCAGCAGGCTGACGAAGACCAGGTCCGGATGGCGCGCCCGCGCCGCGTCGGGGTCCAGTCCGAGCGCCGCCAGCTTCTGCGGGCGCATGCTGTGCATCAGCACGTCGGCGCGCTCCAGCACGCGCTCCAGCGCGGCCTGCGCCGCGGGCTGCTTCAGGTCCAGCACCACGCTGCGCTTGCCGCGGTTGACCCCCAGGAAGATCGCCGCCATGCCGGGTTCGGCGGCGGGCCCGGTGCGGCGCGTGGAATCGCCCTCGGGCGGCTCGACCTTGATCACCTCGGCGCCCAGGTCGGCCAGCCACTGGCTGGCATACGGCCCCATCACCACCGTGGACAGGTCGACCACGCGGATGCCTGCAAGCGGCAGCATAGTGTCTCCGATCTTTTGTACTGTGGGCCACAGGGTAGATCAGGGGGGGCGGGCTGGTCTAATATTAGTTTTTTAGCAATTGATATTCATTGGATATTGCAGACCATGGACCTGCGCCAACTGCAGCAGTTCGTCGCCCTGGCCGAGACCGGCAACTTCCACCGCGCCGCCGAGCGGCTGCACATGGCGCAGCCGCCGCTTTCGATCTCCATCCGCAAGCTCGAGGAGCAGCTCGGCACGGCGCTGTTCGTGCGCACCTCGCGCGGGGTGCGGCTGACGCAGGCGGGCGAGGCCGCGCTGCATGACGCGCGCCGGGCGCTGTTTCACGCGCAGCAGGCGCGCGCCGCGGCGATGGCGGCGGGGCAGGGCGAGCGCGGCGCGTTGCGCATCGGCTTTATCGGCTCGGCCACTTATGCGCTGCTGCCCAAGCTGATCCCGGCGTTCCGCGCCGCGCATCCCGGCATCGAGCTGATCCTGCACGAATCCACCACCGCCGCGATCCTCGACCGGCTGGAGAAGCACCAGATCGATGCCGGACTGGTGCGCTTCCCGATCCTGAGCAGCGGCGGCTATGCGCTGACGCCGCTGGAGAATGATGTCTTTGTCGCCGCGGTGCCGGCCGACAGCCCCCTGGCGCGCGCGGACGCGATCGCGCTGCGCACGCTGGCCGATGAGCCCTTCATCATGTATCCGGCGGCGCAGGTGCCCAACCTGCATGCCGTGGCGATGATGCTGTGCCAGCAGGCGGGCTTCGTGCCGCGCGTCACGCAGGAGGCGGTGCAGGTGCAGACCCAGGTGAGCCTGGTGGAAAGCGGATTGGGCGTGGCGCTGGTGCCGAGCGTGGCGGCGCGCTACGCCAACCGGCGCGTGCGCTTCCTGCCGTTGTCGAGCCCGCGGCCGGCGGGCCGCATCGGCATCGCGCTGGCGGCGCGGCCCGATGACGGCGACCGCCAGGTGCAGCGCTTCCTGGCGGCGGCGCAGGCCGCGGTGCAGTAGCCGGGCGGCGTCAGGCGGCGCGGGGGCGCGGAGCGCGCGGCCGGATCGCCGGAGTCACGCCGGCTCGCTCCAGGTTGACGCCGGGCAGCAGGTGCAGCAGCCGCACCAGTTCGGACTGGCGGTGCGTGCCGGTCTTGCGCAGCGTGTCGCGGATATGCACGCGCACGGTATGGGGCGAGAGGAACTCGCGCTCGGCGATCTCGTTCAGGGTTTCACCGGCGGCGAGCCGGATGGCAATGATGCTCTCCTTGCGCGACAGCCCGAACAGCGACGTCAGCACGCCCGCATCGAGCACCGAGCGCGATTCGGAGTTGCCCAGCAGCAGCATCGCCGCCGGCAGCTGCCACGGCCCCTCCACCGGCTGGCGCGAGACCAGCGGCGTGACGATGAGCGGCACCGGCTGCCCGCCCGAGGTGATATGCATCCACGAGCCCGACGCGGCCTCGGCGCCGCGGCCGCGCATGGCGCCGTCGAGCAGCTTGCGCAGCACCGCCTGCAGTGTGTCGCTGTGGGCGCGCAGCACGCCGTCCTGCAGTGACAGGTGGCTGTCGGCCCGCACCAGCGCTTCGGCCCAGCTGTTGGCGTAGCGCACGCGCAGGTCGGCCTGCAGCACCATTACGCCGAAGTCCAGGGTATCGAGCCCGGCCAGGCCCAGGCTGGCCAGCCCGCTCAGTTCGAAGTTGCGCTGCTGCATGCGCGCGGCGCGCACCCAGTGCGGCATGACGTGGGACAGGCGCCGTTCGCGCTGGCCGGTGCTGATGCTGCCGGCATTGGTGCCGCTCATCAGCACGCAGACTTCGGCGTTCTCGACCAGGCGGATGCCTTGCTCCAGCTCGCTGCAAGCCAGCGCCGCGGCATCGGTCGCGGCGCTCGCGGCGGTCGCGGCGCCGTCGCAGCACATCGCGGCCGCATCGAGCAGGGCCGGGCCGGCACCGTGGCAGGCGCCGTCGAGCGTCCCGGGCAGGCGATCCGGCAGGCTGGCACCGCCGGTGAAGCAGCCGTGCGGGGTCACGCCGAGCCGGGCATGGCCGGCCAGCTTGTCCCAGATCAGGTAGCGCGGGCTGACGGTGCAGGTGTAGCGTGAAAACAGGTCGAGGGCGGCGGGCATGGCCGCGACGTCCAGCGCGGACTCATAGATGGAGTCGACCAGACGATGGAAGTCCTCGTCCGTTGTCGGGTGTTCGCCCATGTTCAGATCCCCCCGGTGGCAAACGCCTCTTGCTCTGCGCCACGGCAAGTGGCCACATCCCTTCGTATTATCGGTTCCGTTCTGGCGTTCTGTAGTGGCGCCGATACGGCTGCTGCCGGCAGCGCCTCGTCGGTCGCGCTTGCCGTGCCGCAATCATGCCAAACAATGTTGTATGTTTTATACCCCGTGTTGGGGGGGGAAACCCCCGATTGTGCGGCGCAAAAAATTCTCATCAGGCCTTAGGTAGCGGCGCTGTCGGAGACGGATACGCGCTGGCCCAAGGCAACCTCGGCCGCTCGGCCGGATAGCAGGCGGTCACCGGGGCGCGGCCTTTGGCGCCAGTGCCCCGGCGGGCAACTCCACCGTGCCGCCATCGACCTGGATGGTCAGGTTCGGCGACGCCATGCGGATGCCGCTGGCGTCGAAATTGCGCTTGAGCCGGGCATTGAAGGCGCGCGTGATTTCCGCCTGCATCAGCGGCCGGGTCTTGATCTGCGCCATCACCACGGGCCCGCTCGGGTCGAAGCGGTCCAGGCCCAGGATCTCGAGCCCGGACATCAGCTTGCGGCCGTAGCGATGGTCGCGCGCCAGCTCGGCGCCGGTGGTGCGGATCAGTTCCAGGGCCTGGTCCAGGTCGCTCTGGTAGCTGATGCCGATGCTGAGCACGGCGTAGCCGTAGCCGCGCGACAGGTTCTTGACCGCCTTGATCTGGCTGTACGGCAGCGTGTGCAGCGCGCCGCGGCCGTCGCGCAGCTTGACGGTGCGGATGGTCATGGCCTCGACCACGCCGGCGTGGTCGGGCAGCTCGATCGAGTCGCCGATGGCGATGGAATCCTCGACCACGATAAACAGGCCGGTGATCAGGTCCTGCACCAGGCTTTGCGCGCCGAAGCCGATCGCCAGGCCGACCACGCCGGCGCCGGCCAGCAGCGGCGTCACGTTGACGCCCAGGTTGGCCAGCACCGCGATCACGGTCAGCACCAGCAGGCCGATGAACGACGCATTGCGCACCAGCGGCAGGATGGTGCGGGCCCGCAGGCTGGGCTGCGCCGCGCGCGCGTGCGCCGGCGACAGGGACTGCATGATGGCGGTGTCGATCAGCAGCCAGACCAGCCAGGCCAGCAGCACGGTGCTGGTGACGCGGAACGCGGTCTCGGTCAGGTGGCGCCCGACGGCGGACGATTCGGCCAGCCGCACCAGCGACGAGCCCCACACGCGCATGACCATTTCAACGAACACCGCCCACACCAGCACCCGCACCAGCGCCAGCGCGAAGCGCCCGAAGCGCTGCAGGTAGGCCGAGCGGCGGCGGTCGCGGATGCGCGGCGCGCGCGCGCCGGCCTTGGGCGAGCGCCCCAGCACCATGGTCAGCAGCAGCGCGGCGACGAACAGCGCCACCGACGCCACGGTGCGGCGCAGGAACACATCGGCATGGCCGGTGGCCAGCACCGTGCCGATCACCGATGCCACCACCACGGCCAGCACCGGCAGGTGCCAGGCGTGGCCGGCCAGGCGCAGCAGGTCGGTCACGGCGGGATGGGCCTGGCGGAAGGCCAGCGGCCGCTGGCTGATCAGCTGGCCGACCTGGCGGCGAAAACCCAGCGCGAACGCGCCGATGCCCAGCGCCGCGGCAATATTGGCCAGGGTCGCGACCAGCGCGCACAGGTTGCCGCCCAGCACCGCGACCACGCGGCCGTCGGCGGCGCCGTTGCCCAGCGCGGCCAGCGCGCCGGTGCAGAACAGCAGCCACGGCGAACGCGCCAGCAATTGCCGCACCGCCAGTTGCCGGTGCGCAGTCCGGAACAGCGCGAAGATGACCTGGCACACCGCCGCCGCGACCGCGCCGGCGACGATGGCGTAGGCCAGCAGCACGGCGGCGACGCTGGCCGGCGATTGCGCGAACAGCTGCCGCGCCAGCAGCAGCGTCAGCCCGAACGCCACCACCCACGGCCCGATATGGCGCAGCATGTAGGTGCCGACGTCGACCCACGACGGCAGGTCGGGCAGCTTGCCGCGCGGCACGTGCGCGGCGCCGGCCGTGCGCCGCCGCCGCAGCCGATGTCCGGCCTCGCGCAGCAGCCAGCCGCAAACACCCCATGCCGCCAGCACCAGCGCGAACTCGCGCAGCGAGTCCAGTGCCGGGCGCGTGCCGCCCTGCGTCAGCGCGGCGCGCCATTCCTCGGCCGCGAAGCGCGTGCGCCAGCCCCAGTACTGCCACGGGCCACGGTCTTCGCGCAGGTGCGAGTCGACTTCGTCCAGCACCTGCGCCACGGCGCCGATCAGCCCTGGCGCCGAAGCGGCGGCCGGCGCCGCCGTGGCCGCGGACGCCGCCAGACCTTGCCGCAGGGTTTGCAGCTGGCGCACCAGCGCGCGCCGCTCGCCGTCGTCCTGCAGCGTGGTGATGACCTGGTCCAGCGACTGCGCCAGCGGCATGCTGGCGGCAGCGCCGCTGGCGGGCGCCCCTTGTTTTTCCGCCGGCGCCAGCAGCTCGGCGAGCGGACCGGCGGGGGTGGCGCGCACCGGCATGGCGCACAGCAACGCCAGCAGGCTGGCCAGCAAGGCCAGTGCCGTGGCCAGGGCGGCTGGCGGGCGGCGTCGGGCGAAGGCGTGAGGGTCGGGTTTGCGCATGGCGGGAGAACGTCTGCCGGCTGGCACCGGCGCCGGAATGGCCATCGATCGCGCCACTGTAACGCATCGGTCGCGCGGTGTGCCGGGCGGGCGCCCTGGCGCGCGCATTGGGCGCAATCGTCGCATTCGTCGCTTCAGACGATGCATCGGCGGCCCCGATCCCCGAATCTCGAACCCACTCCGGTACCGGCGTTTGCGCGCCTGCCGGCTTCAACCCGACTTCAACCAGAACGCGGCCGCGCAACGCCGGCCACACGGCACAAGAGACAAAGGAAAGACGGCATGGAACTCAATGCATCGGTATCGGCAGTGGTGACGGGTGGCGCTTCCGGGCTGGGCGCGGCGACGGCGCGGGCACTGGCGGCACAGGGCGTGCGCGTGGCCCTGTTCGACCTGAACGCCGAGAAGGGCGAAGCGCTGGCGCGTGAACTCGGCGGCGTGTTCTGCCAGGTCAACGTGACCTCCGAGGCCGAGGTCGAGGCGGGCTTTGCCAGGGCGCGCGCCGCCATCGGCCAGGAGCGCATCCTGGTCAACTGCGCCGGCACCGGCAACGCCATCAAGACCGCCTCGCGCGCCAAGGAGGCGCCGGACCAGATCAAGCATTTCCCGTCCGATGCCTTCGAGCGCATCATCCAGATCAACCTGATCGGCACCTTCCGCTGCATCGCGCGTTCGGCCGCCGGCATGCTGACGCTGGACACCGCCGGCGGCGAGCGCGGCGTGATCATCAACACCGCCTCGGTGGCGGCGCAGGACGGGCAGATGGGGCAGGCGGCGTACTCGGCGTCGAAGGCCGGCGTAGTCGGCATGACGCTGCCGATCGCGCGCGACCTGGCGGGCGAGGGCATCCGCGTCAACACCATCCTGCCGGGCATCTTCAATACGCCGCTGCTGCAGGGCGCGGCCGAAAACGTCAAGGCCGCGCTGGCCGCGTCGGTGCCGTTCCCGAAGCGCCTGGGGCAGCCGGAAGAGTTTGCCTCGCTGGCGGTCGAGATGTGCCGCAACGGCTATTTCAACGGCGAGTCGGTGCGCCTGGATGGCGCCATCCGCATGGCGCCGCGCTGAACTCACCACCGGCCAGTCGCCGGGTGCGCACGCGCGTCACGCGCGTCCGCACCTGGCATGAAATCTTTGGGAGACGCGGATGGATTTCAGCTATCTGACGACGCTGCCTCACGCGGTGCGCCATTTCGCGCGCCTGCGGCCCGAGGCGGTGGCGTATTCGTTCGAAGGCCGGCAGACCACCTACGCCGGGTTCGAGCGCAACACGGACTGCGTGGCGCAGGCCTTGCTGGCCGAAGGCGTGCGCGCGGGCGATCGCATCGGCTATATCGGCAAGAACAGCGACCACTATTTCGAGCTGCTGCTGGGCGCGGCCAAGACCGGCGCGGTGATGGCGCCGGCCAGCTGGCGCCTGGCGCCGCCCGAGGTGGAATTCATCCTCGCGCATTGCGATGCCGTGGTGCTGTTTGTCGGCGCCGAGTCGGCGGCGCTGGCGCGCAACCTGCTGCCGGCGCTGCCGCTGGTGCGCAAGGTGGTGGTGATGGAGCCTTGCGACGGCCAGGGCGACTGGCCTTGCTACACCGACTGGCGCGACGCGCATCCGGCCACGCCGCCGGCGCATGAGCCGGCCGCGCACGACGTGGTGCTGCAGCTGTACACGTCGGGCACCACCGGCCGGCCCAAGGGGGCGATGCTGACGCACCGCAACCTGACCATCGGCACCGAGGTCAGCGAGCGCGAACAGCTGGCCTGGTCGCACTGGGTGCCCGACGATATTTCGCTGGTGGCGATGCCGGTGGCGCATATCGGCGGTTCCGGCTGGGGCCTGCGCAACCTGCTGTCCGGCGCCAAGGGCGTGGTCGCGCGCGAGTTCGATCCGCGCGCGGTACTCGACTTCATCGAGAAGGAGCGCGTCAGCAAGCTGTTCCTGGTGCCGGCCGCGATGCAGATCGTGCTGCGCGACCCGCGCGCGCCCCAGGTCGACTACTCGCGCCTGAAGTACCTGCTGTACGGCGCCGCGCCGATTCCCGCGGCGCTGCTGCGCGAAGGCATCGAAGTGTTCGGCTGCGGCTTCGTGCAGCAGTACGGCATGACCGAGACCACCGGCACCATCGTTGCGCTGCCGCCCGAGGACCACACCACCGACGAGGTGCCGCGCATGCGCGCGGCGGGCAAGGCGCTGCCGGGGGTCGAGCTGAAGGTGGTCGATTACGAAGGACGCCAGCTGGCACCGGGTGAAGTGGGCGAAGTGGTGGTGCGCTCGCAGCACAACATGGCCGGCTACTGGAAGCAGCCCGAAGAGACCGCGCGTACCATCGATGCCGATGGCTGGCTGCGCACCGGCGACGCGGGCTACATGGATGCCGACGGCTACCTGTACATCCATGACCGCGTCAAGGACATGATCATCAGCGGCGGCGAGAACGTCTATCCGGCCGAGGTCGAGAGCGCCATCTACGGCCATCCGCAGGTGGCCGACGTGGCCGTGATCGGGGTGCCGGACGAGAAGTGGGGCGAGGCGGTCAAGGCCATCGTGGTGCTCAAAGCGGGGCAGGCGGCCGACCGCGATGCCATCCTCGCCTGGACGCGCCAGCGCGTGGCCGGTTTCAAGGTGCCGAAGAGCATCGACTTCGTCGACGCCCTGCCGCGCAACCCGTCGGGCAAGCTGCTGCGCCGCAAGCTGCGCGAGCCCTTCTGGGAGGGCATGAACCGGCAGGTGAACTGACGCCCGCCGCAGCAAGACAAAAGCCCGCCGCAACCCGGCGGGCTTTTTTCCGACGGTGCCAGCCCGGACGCTTATTCCTTCTTGATCACGCTGATCTTGCCGTCGGCTTCCAGATAAAGCGCCTTGACGCTTTCGATCGAATCGACGCCATGCTGGCGGTACTTGGCTTCGAGTTCCTCGTCGGTGATGTTCTCGCGCCGCATGTTCTCGTGCAGCTTGACCCCGTCGCGCACCAGCAGCACCTTCCTCGCTTCGGCGAAGCGCTGGAAGCCGGGGTATTTGTAAGCCAGGAAGTCGATCAGCCGGTTCCAGACGATCAGCGTGATCACCAGCAGCACGGCGTCGGCCACGCCTTCGCCCTTGCCCGCCATGCCGTTCTGCGCCGCGTCGGCGACGATCACGATCAGCAGCAGGTCGGCGATTCCCATCGAGCCGATGTCGCGCCGCACCACGAAGCGGAACAGCAGGAACAGCGACCAGTACATGACCGTGCCGCGCACGATGGTTTCGAGCGGCGAGACGGTGAAGAAGAGCGCTTCGCGCCAGTCGATCGAAAAGTCCATGCCGGCAACGCCGCAACTTTCTTGCCAGCCGCAGCACAGCATGGAGGGGCCGCGCCGTGGCGCCGGCGCCGCTATATCGCAGGTATCGAATGGTAATTCTTACAGGCACGGACCGGCCACGCTGGCCGTGCCTGCAAACCACGGTCAGTCGGCCTGGATGCCGAACTCCTTCACGACCTTGGTATAGCGCGAGGTATCGCTGGCAATCAGCCTGGACAGCACCGCCGGCTCGCCGCCGGAAGGCGTGACGGCGATGGTGGCCATGCGCGCGACCACGTCGGGCATCTTCAGGATCTCGTTGACGTGCGCGTTGAGCGTGCGCACCACCTCGGCCGGCATGTTCTTCGGCCCCAGCAGTGCCTGCCAGGCACCGATCTCGACATCCTTGTAGCCCAGTTCGGCCAGCGTCGGCACGTTGGGCGCGAACGGCGAGCGCTTCTGGTCGGCCACCGCCAGCGGCACCAGGCTGCCGTTGCCGACGTACTGCGAGATCGCGCCATAGGTGATGTAGGTGACGGGCACCTGGCCGCCGATCACGTCGACGATGGCGGGCGCCAGACCACGGTATGGCACCTGGCTGATCTTGATGCCGGCGGACTTGTTGAACAGCTCGCCCATGATGTGCATCGGCGAGCCGTTGCCCGGGGTGGCATAGGTCTCGACCTTGCCGGCCTTGGCGCGCGCCACCAGGTCGCTGACCTTGGTGATGCCGGTGCCCTTGTTCACCACTACGAACAGCGACTGCGTGCCGATCTGGCTGATCGGCGTGAAGTCCTGCTGCACGTCGTAGCTGGCGCCGGTGCCGGCGCGCAGCACCAGCGGCGCGATCGCGACGGTGTTGGGCGCGAGCAGCAGCGTGTGGCCGTCCGGGTTGGCGCGCGCCACGTAGGCGCTGCCGATGGTGCCGGCGGCGCCGGTGCGGTTTTCCACCACCACGGATTGCTTCAGGCGCGGGGCCAGCTTCTCGGCCAGCATGCGCGCCAGCACGTCGACGTCGCCGCCGGCGGGGTAGGCGACGACGATGGTGACGGTCTTGCTCGGGTACGAACCCTGTGCCAGCGCGCTGCCGGCGCCCAGCAGGGCGGCGGGAGCGAGCATGGCGGCGGCCAGCGTGGCCAGGAGGTGGCGTCGTGCGGACTTCATGATCTTCAGACCTCGGTAAAACCGGGCACCGGCCCAGGGGGCGGTGCCGCGTTGCGTGGAACCGGCGCGCGTCGGCGGCTCGGATGGATCGGACGGACTCAGAAGATGTGCTTGATGCCGAGCATCGAGCCCCACTGGTTCTCGCCCGGGCGCGGAGCGGAACCGGGCGAGCCGCCGCTGACCGACATCGCCAGCTGGCCGCCGTTGTTGATAAAGCCCGCGGTGGCATAGACCGAGGTGCGCTTGCTGAAACTGTAGGTCGCGCGCAGCGCGTACAGCATGGCCTGGTTGTCGCTGCCGTGGTAGTTCAGGAAGTACACCTGCCCGGCCAGGTTGACCGCCGGCGTGATGTCGTGCGAGACGCCGGCGTAGTACAGGTCGCTGACCGGCGTCGGGCTGCCCTCGTTGTCGCGGCGGATCCAGCCGGCGCCGAGCTTGGTGTTCTTCAGCAGCATGTAGCCGCCCAGCGACAGGCGGTCGTCGGTCAGGTTGCTGCCGGTCAGGCCGCCGAAGGCGCCGGGGCCGCCGCGCTGCGAGTCATAGGCCGCGATCACGCCCCAGCTCTTGTTGTCGTAGCCGATCATGGCCGACCATTCGCGGCATGCCTTCTTGTCGGCCGGGTTCTCGCCGGCGCAGTTGGTGCCGGCGGGGCTGGGGCCGGCGTTGACCGCATCGCGCCCGAAGCTGTAGGTGGCGCCGACCACGATGCCGTTGAAATTGGCCTTGTACGCGACCGCGTTGTCGGCGCGCGTGTTGGGCAGGTAGCTGTCGAGCGAGCCGGAGCCGTAGACGTTGGGCCCGAGGATGTCGCTGTCGAGGATGGCCCAGAACAGCATGGTGTACTGGCGGCCGAACGACAGCTGGCCGTACGGGTTGCTCAGGCCGACCAGCGCCTGGCGCCCGAACAGGCGCCCGCCCTGGTTGGCGCTGCCGGTGTCGGGCGAGAAGCCCGATTCCAGCACGAACAGGCCCTTGAGCCCGCCGCCCAGGTCTTCCGTGCCGCGGATGCCCCAGCGCGACGGCACCGTGGCGGTGTTGTTGGGCATGCGCACCAGGCCGTCGCCATTGGCGCCGACATTGCTCACGTACTCGACGCCGCTGTCGATCACGCCATACAGCGTGACCGACGATTGCGCCGATTGGGCCGAGGCCAGCAGGGGGGAAGCCGCAAGCAGCGCCGCGGCGGTTCGTGCAAGTTTCATCTACCGGTTTCCTTCCGTTCCGTCTTATGGTGTTTTGGTCTTGTGCTCCCGGTACCACTGCGGATGGCGGCGCCGGATGTCGTCTCGGTCTCTTTTGTGTTTTATATATGAAACATCAAACAACATAAGAAACGTTGAGCAAAATATAGCTGCGACCTTCCGGAAAATGTGAGGAGGGTTATCCCTAAAGCCGGGTGACCGGATGACCGGCGCTGGCGTCGCGGCGCCATTTGCCGGCTTGCCTATCGTTAACCCTGATCCCATTGCCGCCACGGCAACGCCTATCCTTCAAGGGTTTTATTTGCCAACTATAGTTTTATATATGGAACAAAATCAGCCCAAGACGTCGCCGGAACCGGATCGCGGCGTGCTGGAGGCACTCGACAGCGGCTTTGCCCAGCGCGTGGCGCAGGTGGATGGCGAGCGCGTTGCCTACCGCTGCGGCGGTGGCTCCGGGCCGGTGGTGGTGCTGTTGCATGGCATCAGCTCCGGTGCGGCGTCGTGGCTGCCGTGCGCCAGCCTGCTCGCCGCGCATGCGCGCGTGATCGCCTGGGACGCGCCGGGCTATGGCGATTCGTCGCCGCTGGCGCAGGCGCGGCCGCTGGCCGCGGACTATGCGCGGCGGCTCGAGGGCCTGCTGCAGACCCTGGGCGTGCAGCCGGCGCTGGTGGTCGGGCACTCGCTGGGCGCGCTGATGGCGGCCGCCTATGCCGTCACCGCGCGCCAGCTGCCGGCGCGCCTGCTGCTGCTGAGCGTGGCGCAAGGCTACGGCGCGGCCGGCAAGGAGGCGCAAGCCAGCGCGGTGGCGAGCCAGCGCCTGGAGGCGCTTGCCTCGCTGGGCGTGGAAGGGCTGGCCGAGCGCGGCCCGGCGCGGCTGCTCAGCGAAGCGGCCGATGCGGGCGCGCAGGCCTGGGTGCGCTGGAACATGCGGCGGCTGAACCCGGACGGCTACCGCCAGGCGGTGGCGATGCTGTGCGGCGACGACATCGACGCCTACCTGGCGCGCCGCCCTGAAGGCATGCCGACGCAGATCGCCTGCGGCGGCCGCGACGTCGTCACCACGCCCCCCGCCTGCGCCGCGCTGGCCGAGCGCTTCGGGCTGCCGTTCTCGCTGATCCCGGATGCGGGCCATGCCTGCTATATCGACCAGGCCGCCGCCACGGCGCGGCTGATCCGTTCGGCCCTGCCGGCCGGCCACTGATTGCCGCGGCGGCGTCCTGCCGCCGCGGTCCCGCATCGGCGGCGCCTCGCTTGCGCCGCACCGCCGGGCAATCTGCCCGGTCGCGGGTTAACCCCAGTCAATTTTTACGCCGTCGTTGTCTATAGTCGTACCTGTGTTCAATATCTAAACCAGTGTTTCATTAGTAAAACGTAGCGCGGCAACCCGGAGACGGCCAGCCGCACACGCGGAACACGGTCCCCCCGCTGCAAGACATGGAGCCAAGCGCAATGGAAAGCCTCTCGTACAACCCGAACCTGGTGCCCTGGGAGCGTCCGGCGCCGAACAACGTGGCGGGCAAGGGCCATATCGAGCAACCCGGCAAGGTCGCCAACATCGTCTGGCAGACCCGCGCCGCCGCACCGAGCGCGTACGAGAACGCGCTCGGCGACGCCCTCGAGGCCGCCTTCGAAGGCGGTGCCCAGAACCCGCAGGACATCGTGCGCGCGTTCAATGCCGCCGGCTTCCTCACCGTCGACAGCCAGCCCTGGACTGAAGAGCGCTTCCTGTCGGAAATGCGCCGCCTGGGCGCCTGAGCCCAAAGCCGCCCCAGCAAAGCGTTAGCGAGAACCACATGGAATCGAACAAGCAAGCCCGCGCCGAAGCCCGCCTCAACACCGGTCTGCGCAACTACTGGTACCCGGTTGCCGCCTCGTGGGCGGTGACCCATGCCCCGATCGGCATCACCCGCCTGAGCCAGAACATCGTGCTGTGGCGCGACGGCGCCGGCCAGGTGCACGCGCTGGAAGACCGCTGCCCGCACCGCGGCGCGCGGCTGTCGATGGGCTGGAACCTGGGCGACCGCGTCGCCTGCTGGTACCACGGCGTCGAAGTCGGCGGCGACGGCCAGGTCAAGAGCGTGCCGGCGGTGGAAAGCTGCCCGCTGGAAGGCCGTACCTGCGTGCGCAGCTACCCGGTGCAGGAAAAGGCCGGCGCGATCTTCCTGTGGTTCGGCGAGCAGGCCCCGCAGGGCGAGGGCAGCCCCGACGAACTGCGCCTGCCCGAGGAACTGGCCAGCGACGAGCACAGCCACTTCCTGTGCGTGGCGCACTGGGACTGCAACTACCGCTACGCCATCGACAACGTCATGGACCCGATGCACGGCGCCTACCTGCATGCGGTGTCGCACTCGATGGCTGCGGGCGAGAAGTCCGCGGTGATGCAGATCCGCGAGACCGAGCACGGCCTGGTGTTCGAGAAGACCGGCCAGCGCGGCGTCAATTTCGACTGGGTCGAGTTCGGCGAGACCGGCACGCTGTGGCTGCGCCTGGCGATCCCGTACCGCGCCAAGGTCGGCCCCGGCGGCCCGTTCGGCATCGTCGGCATGGCCACGCCGGTGGACGAAGACCATTGCATGGTGTTCTTCTGGCGCACCCGCCACGTGCAGGGCTGGGAGCGCGACGTGTGGCGTTTCCTCTATC
This sequence comes from Cupriavidus alkaliphilus, assembly GCF_014191175.1. NCBI lineage: Bacteria > Pseudomonadati > Pseudomonadota > Betaproteobacteria > Burkholderiales > Burkholderiaceae > Cupriavidus > Cupriavidus alkaliphilus. The sequence goes on from NZ_JACHWE010000005.1 coordinate 515,736, forward strand.
GCAACCGCCTGGAGCAGCTGCACTGGGACGTGCTGGAGCAGGACCGCGTGGTGCTGGAAATGATGGCGCCGAATGCGCGCGACCACGAGATGCTGTACCAGCACGATGCCGGCATCACGCGCGTGCGCCGGCTGCTCAAGCGCCGCGCCGAGCAGGAAGTCGCCGACGAGCCGGTGGCCGTGCTCAAGCCTGCGGGAGCCGCCAGCCATGCCTGAAGCCATCAAGCACAACACGCTGCTGGCGGGCCGCAAGGTGCTGGTCACCGGCGCCGCGCGCGGCCTGGGGCTGGCCTTTGCCACCTCGCTGGCCGAAGCCGGCGCCGCCGTGGCGATGGCCGACATCCTGGCCGAGCGCCTGCAGCAGGAAGCCGATGCGCTGCGCGCCCGCGGCCTGAAGGTGGTGCCGGTCACGCTCGACCTGTCGGACCCCGCCTCGGTGCAGGCCTGCGCCGACGCGGCGGTGACGGCGCTGGGCGGCCTCGACGGCCTGGTCAACAACGCCGCCGTGACCGACTCGGGCGGCCGCGACGCCGGTGCCATCGACATCGCCACCTGGGACCGCGTGATGAACGTCAACGTGCGCGGCACCTGGCTGATGACCGCCGCCTGCCTGCCGGCGCTGCGCGCCAGCGGCCGCGGCGCGGTGGTCAACCTGGCCTCGGACACGCCGCTGTGGGGCGCGCCCAACCTGCTCGCCTATGTGGCCAGCAAGAGCGCCATCATCGGCATGACCCGCTCGCTGGCGCGTGAACTGGGCAAGGACCAGATCACGGTGAACGCCGTGGCGCCGGGCCTGACCCTGGTGGAAGCCACCGAATACGTGCCGCAGCATCGCCACGACCTGTACCGCGAGCAGCGCGCGATCTCGCGCGAGCAGCTGCCCGACGACGTCTGCGGCGCGGTGCTGTTCGCGCTGTCCGACCTCGCCCGTTTCGTGACCGGCCAGACGCTGGCGGTCAACGGCGGCTTTGTCATGCATTGATCCACCGATCCACCGATAGCCACATCCAAGCACAAGGAATCCAAATGAGCGATCTTTCCCAACAGCAAAACATCAAGCGTTCCTGGGACCAGCCGGAGGGCGCCTCGTTCGACCAGTGGATGGAGAGCCGCGTCGCGCGCTTCTCCACGCGCAAGTACGACTGGGACGCGCTGAAGTTCCAGGCCGACTACGACCCCAAGTACCGCCGCGCGCAGATGCGCTACCTGGGCACCGGCGGCACCGGCGTGGCCGCCGACACCAACACCGTGCCGAGCGAGCACTTCACCTTTTCCACCATGGTCATCCCGGCCGGCCATGAAGGCCCGTCGCATCTGCACACCGACGTGGAGGAGGTGTTCTTCATCCTGCGCGGCAAGGTCAAGCTGATCCTGGAAAAGGACGGCGAGCGCTTCGAGACCATCCTGACCGAGCGCGACCTGGTATCGGTGCCGCCGGGCGTGTACCGCGAGGAGATCAATATCGGCGACGAAGACGTCTTGATGTGCGTGATGCTCGGCGCCAAGAAGCCGATCACGCCGACCTACCCGCCCGAGCACCCGCTGGCGCAGATCAAGCGCTGAGGCGCTCTCGGCCAGACCGCACGCACCGACCATGAACACCCACGCCATCCCGACCACGCCCGCCGCCAACGAGACCCCGGACAAGTACATCGTCCCGGGGCTGGAGCGCGGCCTGCGCCTGCTCGGCGAGTTCAGCAGCAAGGACCGCAGCATGTCGGCCGCGGAACTGGCGCGCCGCCTGAAGGTGCCGCGCTCCACCGTGTTCCGCCTGCTGGCCACGCTGGAAATGCTGGGCTTCGTCGAGCGCGCCGACGGCGGGCGCGATTTCCGGCTGGGCATGGCGGTGCTGCGGCTCGGCTTCGAGTACCTGGCGTCGCTGGAGCTGACCGAGCTGGGCCGCCCGCTGCTGGAGCGGCTGCGCGACGAGATCGGCTATCCGACCAACCTGGTGGTGCGCGACGGGCGCTCGATCGTCTACGTGGCCAAGGCGGTGTCGCCGCGGCCCTTCGCCAGCTCGGTCAACGTCGGCACGCGGCTGCCCGCGCATGCCACCGTGCTGGGACGCGTGCTGCTGGAAGACCTGACGCTGGCGGAGCTGCGCGCGCTGTACCCGGAGGCGCAGCTCGAAGTGTTCTCCGACAGCACCCCGCGCACCGCCGATGCGCTCTTCGCCATCGTCCAGCGCGACCGCGAGCGCGGCTACGTGCTGCAGGAAGGTTTTTTCGAATCGAGCATCTCGACCATCGCGGCGCCGGTGCGCGACCGCACCGGCAAGGTGGTGGCGGCGCTGGGCGCGACCATCCCCGCCGCGCATATCGATCCCGAGCAGCTGGACGCGATGGTGGAGAAAGTCAGGGATAGCGCGGGCGAGCTGTCGCGCCTGCTCGACTACCGGCCGTCGCTGCACAGCGCCGGCAAGGTCGTGAATCTGTATCGGGAGTGAGGACAATGTCCATGATTGAACTCGGCGGCAAGGTTGCCGTCGTTACCGGCGGGTCCTCCGGCATCGGGCTGGCGACCGTCGAGCTGCTGCTCGAAGCGGGCGCCGCCGTCGCCCTGTGCGGCCGCGACGAGGCCCGCCTGCGCAGCGCCGAAGCGCAGCTGCGCGAGCAATTCCCCGGGTGCAGGCTCCATGCCGCCACCTGTGATGTGCTGAAGCCGGAACAGGTCGCCGCCTTTGCCGCCGAGGTGCAGGCCACGCTGGGCAACGTCGACATGCTGGTCAACAACGCCGGCCAGGGCCGCGTGTCCACCTTTGCCAATACCGAGGACGCGGCCTGGATGGACGAGCTGCAGCTCAAGTTCTTCTCGGTGATCCACCCGACGCGCGCGTTCCTGCCGCAGCTGGAGCAGTCGGGGCAGGGCGCCATCGTCTGCGTCAACTCGCTGCTGGCGCAGCAGCCCGAGCCGCACATGGTGGCAACCTCCGCCGCGCGCGCCGGCGTGCTCAACCTGGTGCGCTCGATGGCCACCGAGTTCGCGCCCAAGGGCGTGCGCGTCAACGGCATCCTGATCGGGCTGGTCGAGTCGGGCCAGTGGCGCCGCCGCTTCGACGCGCGTCCCGAGGAGGACCGCCACCTGGACTGGGCCGCGTGGACCGCGCGCCTGGCCCGGCAGAAACATATTCCCCTTGGCCGCCTGGGCCTGCCCGTCGAGGCAGCCCGCGCCATCCTGTTCCTTGCCTCGCCGTTGTCTTCGTACACCACGGGCAGCCATATCGATATCTCCGGAGGACACTCCCGTCATGCCTAATCAACAACCGTACGAACAGCAGCAGGTCACCGTCGGCTGCGCCATCACGGCGTTTCTCGAGCAGTGCGGCGTCAAGGCCGCCTTTGGCGTGATCTCGATCCACAACATGCCGATCCTCGACGCCATGGGCGAGCGCGGCAAGATCCGCTTCGTGCCGGCGCGCGGCGAAGCGGGCGGCACCAACATGGCCGACGCCTATGCCCGCACCACCGGCGGCCTGGGCGTGTGCCTGACCAGCACCGGCACCGCCGCGGGCAACGCCGCTGGCGCGATGGTCGAAGCGCTGACTGCCGGCACGCCGATGCTGCATATCACCGGCCAGATCGAGACTCCGTACCTGGACCAGAGCCTGGCCTACATCCACGAAGCGCCGGACCAGCTCACCATGCTGAAGGCCGTGTCCAAGGCCGCGTTCCGCATCCGCAGCGCCGACACCGCGATCAGCACCATCAAGCTGGCGGTGCAGACCGCGCTGACGGCGCCGACCGGCCCGGTCAGCGTGGAGATCCCCATCGACATCCAGGCCGCGCTGATCGACATGCCGGTGGACCTGCAGCCGCTGCCGGTGCCGCAGCACGTGCCGTCGGCGCACGCGCTGGACGCGCTGGCCGAGCGCCTGGTGAAGGCGAAGCGCCCGCTGCTGTGGCTGGGCGGCGGCGCGCGCCATGCCAGCAAGCAGGTGCAGCGCCTGCTGGACCTGGGCTTCGGCGTGGTCACCAGCACCCAGGGCCGCGGCATCGTGCCCGAGGACGATCCGCGCTCGCTGGGCGCGTTCAACCTGCACAAGCCGGTCGAGGCCTTCTACCAGAGCTGCGACGCGATGCTCGTGGTGGGCTCGCGCCTGCGCGGCAATGAAACCCTGAAGTACGAGCTGAAGCTGCCGCGCCCGCTGCTGCGCATCGACGCCGATCCCGCCGCCGAAGGCCGCTGCTACATGAGCGACTATTTCGTCAGCGGCGACGCCGCGCTGGCGCTGGATGCGCTGGCCGACCGGCTCGAGCAGCGCATGCAGATCGACCCGGCTTTCGCCGCCGACCTGCGCCGCGCGCACGACACCGCCGTCAACAGCCTGGTCGACGGCCTGGGCCCGTACTCGGCGCTGGTGCAGGCGCTGCAGGACGCGGTCGGCCGCAACTTCAACTGGGTGCGCGACGTGACCGTGTCGAACAGCACCTGGGGCAACCGCCAGCTGCGCATCTTCGACTCCCGCGCCGGCGTGCATGCGCTGGGCGGCGGCATCGGCCAGGGCCTGGCCATGGGCATCGGCGCCGCGATCGGCGCCGCGGCCACCGCCTCGGGCAAGAAGACCTACACCCTGGCCGGCGACGGCGGTTTCATCCTGAACCTGGGTGAACTGGCGACGGCGGTGCAGGAACGCGCCGACATGGTGATCGTGCTGATGAACGACAAGGGCTACGGCGTGATCAAGAACATCCAGGACGCGCAGTACGGCGGCCGCCGCCACTATGTGGACCTGCATACGCCGGATTACGCCACGCTGGCGAAGTCGCTGTCGCTGCGCCACGCGCGCGTCAGCAACCTGGCCGAGGTCGGCGCCGCGCTCGACGCGGCCAGGGCCGAGTCCGGCCCGTTCCTGCTGGAAATCGACATGCTGTCGATCGGTTCCTTCAAGACCATCTTCGCCGGCCCCCCGGTGAACAAGGACAACGAAGAGCCGGCGCGCGAACAAACCACTGTCACCGCCTGAGGGAGACCCGCGATGCTGCATGTGTCCATGGTTGGCTGCGGCGCGATCGGCCGCGGCGTGCTGGAATTGCTCAAGAGCGATCCGGACGTAGTGTTTGACGTGGTGATCGTGCCGGAGCACACGATGGACGAGGCCCGCGGCGCGGTCTCCGCGCTGGCGCCGCGCGCCCGCGTTGCCACGCACCTGGACGACCAGCGGCCCGACCTGCTGGTCGAGTGCGCCGGCCACCATGCGCTGGAGGAGCACATCGTGCCGGCGCTGGAGCGCGGCATCCCGTGCATGGTGGTGTCGGTGGGCGCGCTGTCCGAGCCCGGCATGGCCGAGCGCCTGGAAGCCGCGGCGCGCCGCGGCGGCACGCAGGTGCAGCTGCTGTCCGGCGCGATCGGCGCCATCGACGCGCTGGCCGCGGCGCGCGTCGGCGGGCTGGACGAGGTCATCTACACCGGCCGCAAGCCCGCGCGCGCATGGACCGGCACGCCGGCCGAGCAGCTCTTCGACCTGACCGCGCTGACCGAGACCACGGTGATCTTCGAAGGCACCGCGCGCGACGCCGCGCGCCTGTACCCGAAGAACGCCAACGTCGCCGCCACGGTGTCGCTGGCCGGCCTGGGGCTGGACCGCACTTCGGTGAAGCTGCTGGCCGATCCGCACGCGGTGGAGAACGTGCATCACGTGGAAGCGCGCGGGGCGTTCGGCGGGTTTGAGCTGACCATGCGCGGCAAGCCGCTGGCGGCGAACCCGAAGACGTCGGCGCTGACGGTGTTCAGCGTGGTGCGGGCGCTGGGGAACCGGGCGCACGCGGTTTCGATTTAAGCGACTGAGGCGCCAACGACCGCTGCGGGTTTGCTCCCCTCTCCCGCTTGCGGGAGAGGGGCCGGGGGAGAGGGCAGGCGTGTGGCAAGCATGACGCGCGTCACTCCGTGAAAAGCGCCCGCCCTCTCCCCCACCCCTCTCCCGCGAGCGGGAGAGGGGAGTCCCGCCGCAGCATGGGTGAGGGCATCGCAGCGAAATAACGCAGTAAGGCCGGCAGCAAAGCACCGCAGGCCACGACAGACACAGCAGGCAACGACATGAACCCACAAGAAGTACTCCCCATCTGCATCGCAGGCGAATGGCGCCTGGGGACCGGCGACCGCTACGGCACGCGCTACCCCGCCACCGGCGAAGTCGTCGCAGAGCTCAACGCCGCCAGCCTGGCTGACGTCGAGGAAGCCGTGCAGGGTGCTCACCACGCTTTCCTCACCAGCGGCTGGGCGCAACGCAAGCCCCACGAACGCGCCGCCGTGCTGTACCGCGTGGCCGAGCTGATCCGCGCCCAGGGCGAGCAGTTGGCCCAGCGCCAGCGCCTGGACAACGGCAAGCCCATCAGCGAAACGCGCGCGCTGGTTGCCAGCGCCGCCGGCACCTTCCAGTTCTTTGCCGCCGCCTGCGAAACGCTGGAAGAAACCATCACGCCCCAGCGCGGCGACTGCCTGACCATGAGCGTCTACGAGCCGATGGGCGTGGTCGCGGCGATCACGCCGTGGAACTCGCCGATCGCCAGCGAGGCGCAGAAGATGGCGCCCGCGCTTGCCGCCGGCAACGCCGTGGTGGTCAAGCCGGCTGAAGTCACGCCGCTGATGGCGCTGGAACTGGCGCGCATCTGCGAAGAAGCCGGCGTGCCCAGGGGGCTGATCAGCGTGCTGCCGGGCAAGGGCTCGGTGATCGGGGACGCCATCACCAAGCATCCGCTGGTGCGCCGCGTGTCGTTCACCGGTGGCACCACCACCGGCAAGCACATCGCCCATATCGCCGCCGACAAGATGATGCCGGTGTCGCTGGAACTGGGCGGCAAGTCGCCGACCATGGTGTTCGACGATGCCGACCTCGACCACGCGGTCAACGGCGTGCTGTACGGCATCTTCAGCTCGTCGGGCGAATCGTGCATCGCGGGCTCGCGGCTGTTCGTGGCGCGGTCGCAGTACGAGGCCTTCATCGACCGGCTGGCGCACGGCGCCGCGCAACTGCGCGTGGGCGACCCGGCCGACGAGCGCACCCAGATGGGTCCGCTGATCACCGACCGCCATCGCGATTCGATCGAATCGTACGTCGCGGCGGGCGTGGACGAAGGCGGGCAGCTGCGCACCGGCGGGGTGCGTCCCGACGTGGCCGGGCTGCCCAACGGCTATTTCTACACGCCGACCATCATCGAAGGCCTGGATAACCACGCCCGCATCTGCCAGGAGGAAATCTTCGGCCCGGTGCTGGTGGCGATCCCGTTCGACGACGAGGACGACCTGATCGAGCAGGCCAACGACAGCGTCTACGCGCTGGCCGCCGGCATCTGGACGCGCGACTACAAGCGCGCGTGGCGCGTGGCCCGTGCCGTGCAGGCGGGCAATGTGTGGATCAACACCTACAAGCAGTTCTCGATCGCGACGCCGTTCGGCGGCTGGCGCGACAGCGGCCTGGGCCGCGAGAAGGGACGGCTGGGCATCCTGCAGTACATGGAGCAGAAAAGCGTGTACTGGGGCCTGAACGAACAACCGCTGCCGTGGGCCAACCACTGAACCCGGCACGCTGGAGAGAAGCAATGATCAAGGTATTGGGAATCGACGAGATCGTGTACGGCGCGGATGACTTCGACGCCTGCCGCGGTTTCTTCACTGACTGGGGCCTGGCCATCAAGCGCGACGATGCGCAGGGCCTGGACTTCGAAACGCTGAACGGCTGCCGCGTGCTGGTGCGCCGCATCGACGACCCGTCGCTGCCGCCCGCGATCGAGGCCGGCCCGACGCTGCGCGAAGTGGTGTGGGGCGTTGAATCGCAGGCATCGCTCGATCACCTGGCCAACGCGATCGCCGATGCGCCGGGCTTCATCAGGCAAGGCGAAGGCGCCACGCTGCGCATCGGCTGCACCGACCCGAACGGCCTGGCGGTGCGCTTCCAGGTCACGCGCAAGCACGACGTGCAGGTCGAATGCGCGCTGATGAACACGTGGAACGACAAGCCGCGCATGAACCAGCGCAGCCCGATCTACGACCACGCCACGCCGATCGAAGTTGGCCACGTGGTGTTCTTCGTCAAGGACGTCAAGGCTACGGAGCAGTTCTATGTGGAGAAGTTCGGCTTCGTGCCGTCCGACCGCTATCCGGACCGCGGCGCGTTCCTGCGCTGCACCGCGGACGGCGGCCACCACGACCTGTTCCTGCTGCAGCTGCCGGAGCCCAAGAGCGGCCTGAACCATGTCGCCTTCACCGTGCGCGACATCCATGAAGTGTTCGGCGGCGGCATGCACGTGTCGCGCAAGGGCTGGGACACGCAGCTGGGCCCGGGCCGGCACCCGATTTCATCGGCTTATTTCTGGTACTTCAAGAATCCGGCCGGCGGCCTGATCGAGTACTACGCCGACGAAGACCAGCTCGACGAGCACTGGGAGCCGCGCGCCTTCGAGCCGGGCCCGACCATGTTCGCCGAATGGGCGATCGAGGGCGGCATCGACGGCAACACCCGCCGCCAGAAGGACGCGGGCGGCCCGGCAGGCAAGTTCCTGACCGAGAAGCGGTAAGCAGCAGCGCAACAGAAGGAAGCAGCAATGAGTGCCCACCAGTCCCTGACCCTGCGGGTCCAGGCCATGCGCTACGAAGCGCGCGGCGTGGTCAGCATCGAACTGCAAGACCCCGAAGGGAAGACCCTGCCCGAGTACAGCCCGGGCGCCCATATCGACCTGCACCTGGGCAACGGCCTGGTGCGCAGCTACTCGCTGTGCGGCGCGCCGGAAACGCGCACCCGCTACACCGTGGGCGTGCTGCTGGACCGCGGCAGCCGCGGCGGCTCGCGCTACGTGCACGAGCAGCTGCGCGTCGGTGCCACGCTGACCGTGGGCGCGCCGCGCAACAACTTCGAGCTCGACGAGAGCGCCGCGCATACCGTGCTGGTCGCCGGGGGCATCGGCGTCACGCCGATCGTCTGCATGGCGCGCCGGCTGGCCGAGCTGGGCCGCTCGTTCACGCTGATCTACTGCGCCCGCTCGCGCGCCGAGGCGGCTTTCGCCGAACAGCTGTCGGCGTACGGCGACACCGTGCGCTTCCACTTCGACGACGAAGCCGGCGCGCCGCCCGACCTGCAGGCCATGCTGGCCGGACAGGACGCGCAGACGCACTTCTACTGCTGCGGCCCCGGCCCGATGCTGAACGCATTCGAGGCCGCATGCGCAGCGCATGCCTATCCCAACGTCCATATCGAACGCTTCGCCGCCGACCCGTCGACCGAAGCGGTGCAGGAAGGCGAGTACGTGGTGCAGCTGTCGCGCACCGGCTCGCTGGTGAAGGTGCCGTCGGGCAAGTCGCTGCTGGACGCGCTGCTCGATTCCGGCGTGGAGGTCGAATACAGCTGCCGCGAAGGCGTATGCGGCTCGTGCGAGACCGCCGTGCTGGAAGGCTGCCCGGACCACCGCGACAGCGTGCTGAGCAACAGCGAGCGCGCCAGCAACAAGACCATGATGGTGTGCGTGTCGGGGTGCAAGGGCAGCAAGCTGGTGCTGGACTTGTAAGCCTCCATCGCGCGTTCCGCGCGTGTTTTCGCCCCTCTCCTGCGAGCGGGAAAGGGGCGGGGGAGAGGGCCAGCGCCGGCCGAAGCCAGCGCCATGCCGGGTTCCGACTTCCGCATCCAGGGCCACGGGCAAGCCGGGCGTCTGCCGCCTGCAAGCGCCGGCCCTCTCCCCCAACCCCTCTCCCGCAAGCGGGAGAGGGGAGCCATTAAAGACCCAACCCAAAGAATCCCGTGCTAACCCAGAGACAAGACGCAGCGTCCCCCGGCGCACCGGTGGCCGCCACCGCAGGTATCGTGACCGTGGCCGACAGTGCCGGCCAGAGCGCCGCCGGCGCCCGCACCGGCCCGCTCACGCGCGGCAATATCGTCGCCCGCATCGAGCGCATGCCCGGCAACGCCATGCATGTGCGGGCCCGGCTGCTGATCGGCCTGGCCACCTTCTTCGACGGCTTCGACGTGATCGCCATCGCCGCCACGCTGCCGCTGCTGATAGCGCAGTGGTCGCTCACGCCCGGGCAGATCGGGGTCCTGATCGCGGCGCCGTCGGTCGGCCAGCTGGTCGGGGCGCTGTTGTTCCCGGGGCTGGCCGAGCGCTTCGGCCGGCTGCGCTCGATCGGCTGGAGCGCGGGCATCATCGGCCTGATGAGCATTGCTTGCGGCTTCGCGCCGTCGTTCGAGATTTTCCTGCTGCTGCGCATCGTGCAGGGCCTGGGCCTCGGCGGCGAGCTGCCGGTGGCCGCCACCTATATCAACGAAGTCACGCGCGCGCACGGCCGCGGGCGCTTCGTGCTGCTGTACGAGGTGGTGTTCCCGATCGGCCTGATGGTGTCGAACGGGGTCGGCGCCTGGCTGGTGCCGCACTACGGCTGGGAGGTGATGTACTTCATCGGCGGGGTGCCGCTGGTGCTGTTCTTTATCCTGCGCCGCGTGATTCCGGAATCGCCGCGCTGGCTGGCCGAGAAGGGCCGGCTGCAAGAGGCCGACGCCGCGCTGCGCGCGTTCGAGGCGCGCGCCCGCACGCCGCTGCCGCCGCCGGTCGACGCCAGCGCCTACGATCGCATGGTCAGCCACCCGCGCCGCCGCTTGCGCGACCTCGTCGGCAAGGCCTATCTCGGCCGCACGCTGGCGGTGTGGATGCTGTGGGCCACGTGCGGCTTTATCCAGTACGGGCTGTCGACCTGGCTGCCCACGGTCTACAAGACGGTCTACCACGCGCCGCTGCAGCTGGCGCTGAACCTGGCCGCGGCGGCGTCGGTGCTGGGCGTGGTGGGATCGCTGGTCTGCGCCATGATCGTCGACAAGGTCGGGCGCAAGCCGGTGATCAATGTGTCGTTCCTGCTGTGCGCGCTGTCGCTGGTGCTGGCGGGCGTGTTCCACGCCTCCAGCGTGTACGTGGTCGCGACCTTCTGCGCGCTGGCGATGGGCTTCCTCGCCAGCGGCTTCATCACCGCCTATGTCTACACGCCGGAGCTGTATCCGACCAGCGTGCGGGCCATGGGCTGCGGCCTCGGCGGGGCCTGGCTGAAGCTGGCGGCGATCTTCGCGCCGGGGCTGATCGCCAGCACCATCGGCAGCGGCGACCTGAGCTTCGCTTTCTTCGCGCTGTCCGTGGTGCCGGCGCTGGCGGCCATCACCGTGCACTGCCTTGGCATCGAGACCAAGGGGCGGGTGCTGGAGGAGCTGGAGGTCTGAGCGGGCAGGTGCCCATGCCGCTTCCGTCAGGAGCGCATGGGCAGTGCGGCATCTGGTACCTCGATCAGCGCATCGACCACCACCACGCCCTGCGCACCAGCCATCACCGGGTTGAGGTCGACCGAGCGGATCGCACCGCCGGCGGCATGGACCAGGTCGCCCACCTGTATCGCCAGCCGGCATAGCGCGCCGATGTCGACCCCGGTCTCGTCGCGCACCCCCCGCAGCAGCGGCGCAATACGCAACCCGTCGAGCGCCCGGGCAACCTCCGCCGGCCGGCAGGGCGCCAGCAGCACCGCGGTGTCGCGCAGCACTTCCACGTACTTGCCGCCATCGCCCACCACCAGCACCGCGCCGAACACCGGATCCCAGTGCGCGCCGATCATGCATTCGCGCTGGCCGCGCGACATGCGCGCGACCACGATGCCTTCGCACGCGGCGCCCATGGCCTTCAGGGTGCGGACTTGCGAGGTGAAGGCGCTGGCGACGGCCTCGGGGTCGTTGCAGTGCAGGGCGACCAGCCCATGCTCGCTCTTGTGCGGGACCTGCGGCGAGCTGGCCTTGACCGCGACCGGCGCGCCGATGCGCCGCCACGCGGCTACCGCGGCGTCGACGTCCTGGCACAGGTAGTGCTCGACCACCGAGATTCCGGCGGCGGACAGGCGTGCCAGGCTGGCGGCCTCGCTCAGCGTCACGCCGGCAGCGATGCTCGCCGGCAGCGCAGGGGCTGCCGGCAGCGGCGGCGCGCCTTCCTCTGCAATCTGCCGCAGGCGCTGCTGGTGCGATACCAGCTGCCCGAAAGCGCCCAGCGCCTCGGCGGCACTGGCGAAGGTGGGCACGCCGGCCTGGCGGAAGGCTTCGGCCACCGTGGCCTGCCACACTGCCACCGCGATGGGCTTGCCTGCGCTGTCGGCAAAGGCGGCCGCGTCGCGGGCAAAGCGGGGCACGTCGTAGCCCATGCCGGAGACCGGGATGTCGAGCAGGAACAGGTCCGCAGCCGGATCGCGCGCCGCCACCGGCAGCACGTCGCCGAACAGTGCGCTGTTGGTCAGCAGCGCCGCGGTGACGTCGATCGGATTGGCGGTGGCGGCAAAGCCCGGCAGGCGTTCGGCCAGCGCAGCCTGCGTGGCGTCGGACAGCGGCGCCAGCGCCAGCCCGAAGGAGGGCGCGGCATCGGCCGCCATCACGCAACTGGCGCCCGAGTTGCTGACCACCACCAGCCGGCGTCCTTCCGTGTTCCAGCCGCGCAGGTACAGCGGCGCGCAGCGCGCCAGCGCGTGCGCATCGTCGACACGCCAGATGCCGTGGCGCGCCAGAAAGGCATCGACCGCGCGATCCTCGCTGGCCATCGCGCCGGTGTGCGAGGCCGCCGCCCGCTGCCCGTCCTGCGAGCGTCCGGCCTTGACCGCCACCACCGGCACGTTGCGCGCCCGCGCCACGCGCGCCGCCTCCGCCAGCACCTCGGGATCGGACAGGCTTTCCAGGTACAGCAGCACCAGCCGCACGCCGGGATCGTGCGCGACCGCCAGCGCCAGTTCGCTGACGGTGATGTCGGCCTGGTTGCCGGTGGCGTGCATGTGCCGCACGCCGATGCCCTGGCCGCGCAGCAGCCCGTAGACCATCGCCGCCACGCCGCCGCTCTGGCTGACCACGGCGACCGGGCCGTCCTGCGGCGGCACCTCGATGAACATGGTGGAGAAGCTGGCGATGGCGCCGCTGCCGAAGTTGGCCAGCCCCTGGCTGTTGGGGCCGACCAGCCGCATCCCGGCGCTGCGCGCGGCGCGCACCATCTCGTCCTGCTGGCGCCGGCCCTCGGCACCGGCCTCGCCGAAGCCTGACGCGATCACGATCGCCGCCGCCACCCCCAGCCGGGCGCAGTCGCGCACCGCCTGCACCGCGGCGTCGCCGGCAACGATGACGATGGCCAGCTCCGGGACTTCCGGCAGCGCGTCCAGCGTCGGAAAGGCACGCAGGCCCTGGATGGTGTCGCGCTGCGGGTTGACCGGGTAGAGCGTGCCGGCGTAGCCGTGCGTCTTCATGTAATGGATGGGCCGGCCGCCGATCTTGTGGACGTTGTCGGAGGCGCCGATCACGGCGATGGAACGGGGCGCGAGCAGGGACTGGAGGGAAGCGGTCATGGCGAGGGCGTGGCGTATGGGTGGCTGGTGCGTGGCGGGTGCGTGGGGCTCAGTCGATGGTGGCGCCGGAGGCCTTGACCACCCGCGCCCATTTGTCGATTTCCTGGTCGAGGAACTTCGCGGTGGCGGGTGGCGAGGTCCATTCCGCGGCAAAGCCCTGGGTCGCAAAACGCGCGCGCACGTCGGCGTCGTCGAGCACGGATTTCAGCGCCGCAGCGATCGTTTCGAGCACCGCGGGCGGCGTGCCGGCGGGGGCCAGCAGCGCATTCCAGGCGGTGGCCTCGTAGCCGGGCAGGCCTGACTGCGCGATGGTCGGCGTGTCCGGCGCGGCCGGCGAGCGCTGCGCGCCCGTGACCGCCAGCGCCCTGAGCTTGCCATCGCGCACGAACGGCATCGCCGACAGCATGGTGTCGAACATCACCGTGGCCTGGCCGCCCATCACGTCGGTCAGCGCGGGCGCGCTGCCCTTGTACGGGACGTGGGTCATGCGTACGCCGGCCATGCTGTTGAACAGCTCCGCGGCGAGATGGGTGGACTGGCCGTTGCCCGAGCTGGCAAAGGTGAGCTGCCCCGGCCTGGTCCTGGCCATGGCGATCAGCTCCGCGACATTGGCGGCAGGCGTGGCGGGCGCCGTCACCAGCACCAGCGGGCCGCGCGTGAGCAGGCTCACCGGCGCGAAGTCCTTGCGGGTGTCGTAGCCGGGCTTGCGGAACAGTGTCATGTTGATCGCATGCGCGGTGGTGGCGACCAGCAGCGTGTAGCCGTCGGGCGCGGCGCGGGCCACTGCCTCGGCGCCGATATTGCCGCCGGCGCCGGGACGGTTCTCCACCACCAGTGGCTGGCCGAGCCGCTCAGAGAGCTTCTGGCCCACCACGCGCGCGACGATGTCGGTGGGGCCGCCCGGCGGGTAGGGCACCACCAGCCGGACCGGCCGTGCCGGAAAGGATTGCGCCAGCGCGGGCGGCGCGGCCGCAGCGGACAGGACCAGGCAGGAAAACAGGGCGAGCGCGTGCCGCCGGGATAGATTCGGTGCCAAGGGAGTTCTCCGGGTTGGGATTGCCGGCCGGGATGGGGACGGGCGCGCGCCGGCTGGCGCCCGCGGGCCGCTATTCGCGCAGGAAACGCAGCAGGGTGGCTTCGCCGAAGCGCCGGAAGCCCGCGCGCACGCGTTCGCCGATCGCCACGCCGGGCTCGGCATGGCCCATCACGCGTGGGCCTTCGTCCAGCGTGGCCAGCACCAGCGTGTAAGGCGCCAGGGCGCGGAAGGCATCGGTGGGGGCGCGGCTGATCTCGGTGACCGCGTAGACCGTGGCCAGTCCGCCGGCATCGCGCCAGTGCAATTGCAGGCTGCCGCAGGCGCGGCAGGCGTGGCGCTCCAGCGGCTGCCAGGCGCCGCAGCCGTCGCAGCACTGGTAGCGCACCACGCCGGCATCGAGTCCGTCGGTATAGGGATGGCGGGCGGGATCGCTCATGTTGCGGCCTCCAGCACCAGGCTGACATGCGACGACAGCACGCCGCCGTCGGCATGGAACAGCGCGCGGCGGCGCCGGCTCAGCTGGCGTTCGCCGGCGCGGCCCGCGAGCTGGCGCGCGGCTTCGGCGAGATGCATCAGCCCGCCCGCCACGCCGGAGTGGCCGAACGCCAGCAGTCCGCCATGCGTATTGAGCGGCAGCGCGCCATCGCAGCCGAAATCGCCGGCATGCAGCCGCGCGTGCGCCTGGCCGCGTGGCGCCAGTCCAAGTTCTTCGAGCAGCATGACCAGGGTGATGGTGAACGAGTCATAGATCGCCAGGCAGTCGATGCTGTCCACGTCGCCGCCGGCCTCGGCAAAGGCACGGTGCGCGGCGTCGGCGGCGCCGGTCTGCATCACGTCGTCGAGCGCGCCCAGGTGCTGGTGCCGGTGCGCCTGGCCGGCGCCGGCGATGCGCACCGGCGTGCCGGCGCCGGGCTCGGCGGAGACGATCACCGCGACCGCGCCATCGGAAATCGGGCAGCAGTCGGACAGCCGCAGCGGCGTGGCGATCGGACGCGCCGCACATGCCTGCGCGAGCGACAGCGGCTCGCGCAGGTGCGCATCCGGATGGCCGGCGGCATGCGCGCGCATCAGCACCGCAAAGCCGGACAGCGCATCGGCATCCATGCCGGTCTGGTACAGGTAGCGCGACGCCAGCAGCGCGTAGTAGGCCGGCACCGAGGCGCCGTTGGGCACCTCGGCATGCGGCTCGCCCACCTGCGCCAGCGTCTGGATCGACTGGTCGCGGCTTTGGCCGCTGAGGCGGTTCTCGCCCGCGACCACCAGCACATGGCGGCAGCGGCCGGCGCGCACCAGCTCGTGCGCCAGCATCGCCATCACGCCCCCGGTGGCGCCGCCTGCCGCCACGCCATGGGCGTAGGCGGGCCTGAGCGAGGCGTATTCGCAAAAGCGGTCGGCCAGCATCAGGTGCGGCAGCGTGGTGGCATAGCCGCACAGCACGCCGTCGAGCTCGGCGCGCGCCAGCCCGGCGTCGGCCAGCGCGGCATCGGCAGCCTGCGCCATCAGCGTCAGCGGGGTGCTGCCGTCGATGCGGCCGAAGCGCGTATTGCCGGTGCCACGTACAAAGGTGGCGTGCATGTCAGTGCCGCAGCAGCGGGCATTTCGACTTCGATGCCGGCATGAAGGCCTGCTCGCCGGGCACCGTCGCCACCACCTTGTAGTAGTCCCACGGGTATTTCGATTCGGCCGGCGTCTTCACCTCGAACAGGTACATGTCGTGGATCATGCGGCCGTCCTCGCGGATGCGGCCGTTCTTCGCGAAGAAGTCGTTGATCGGCATCGACTTCATCTGCTTCATCACCGCCGCGGTCTCGTCGGTGCCTGCCGCCTGCACCGCCTTCAGGTAGTGCATCACCGACGAATACGCGCCGGCCTGGCTCATGTTGGGCATCTTCTTCAGCTTCTCGAAATAGCGGCGCGACCACGCGCGGGTGGCATCGTTCATGTCCCAGTAGAAGCCTTCGGTCAGCATGAGGCCAGCCGCGGTCTTCAGCCCGATGGCGTGGATGTCGTTGACGTACAGCAGCAGGCCCGCCATGCGCTGGGCGTTGTTGCGCGTGAGGCCGAACTCGGATGCCGCCTTGATCGCGTTGATGGTGTCGCCGCCGGCGTTGGCCAGCCCGACGATCTGCGCCTTGCTGGCCTGCGCCTGCAGCAGGTACGAGGCAAAGTCGCTGGCGCCGATCGGATGGCGCGCGGCCCCCACCACCTTGCCGCCGGTCTCGTTGATGACCGCGGTGGCGGAGTCCTGCAGCGTGTGCCCGAAGGCGTAGTCGGCAGTCAGGAAGAACCAGCTCTTGCCGCCGCGCTGCACCGTGGCGCGCGCGGTGGTGTTGGCGAGCGCGTAGGTGTCGTAGGCGTAGTGCACCGACACCGGCGTGCACAGGTCGTTGGTGATGCGCTCGGTGCCGGGGCCCGAGAACACCACGATGCGGTTCTTCTGCTTCGCCACTTCCAGCACCGCCAGCGCCGGCGCCGAGGCGGCCACGTCGAGGATGGCGTCGACATTGCCGGTGTCGTACCACTCGCGCGCCTTGTTGGCGGCGATATCGGCCTTGTTCTGGTGATCGACCACGACCAGCTCGATCTTCTTGCCGAGCACCTTGCCGCCGAAATCGTCGATGGCCATCTGCGCCGCGGTGGCGCTGCCGCGGCCAGTGACGTCGGCGTACAGGCCGCTCATGTCGAGCAGCATGCCGAGCTTGACCACGTCGTCGGAAATCGCGGCCCTGGGCTGGGCCTGCGCGGCGCCGCAGGCCAGCGCGGTGGCAAGCCCGGTGGCAAGCGCGAGCACGCCGGCGGCGCGGCGTCGGATCGAATGGCGAAGCGTCATGGTGTCTCCTCCGGTGTGTTGTGGTATGCGGCTCTGGCCGGGCCGCGGCGATCTGCGTCGCCGGCGTGCCGGCGCCAGGCCTGGCAAATGGCATCGGCCTCGCGCTTCAATGCGCGGGCCATGGCGGTCTCGCGACCGCTTATGCGGTCATTGAGCGCGGCGATGCTGAGGGCGCCAAGCGGGTAGCCGTCGGGGCCGGGCAGGACGATGGCGATGCCGCCCATGCGCTCGATCACCACGTCAAGCAGCACCGCGTAGCCGCGCTCGCGCGTGGCGCGCACATGCTCCAGCAGCATGGGCCGGCTGAAGCGGGGGTAGCGGCGCATGGCCGGGGCGATGCCTTCGAGCACCGCGTCGACCTCGGCATCGGGCAGCGCGGCGAGCAGCGCCAGGCTGCCGGCGCCGACGCCCAGGGGCCGGCGGCTGCCGATTTCCAGGTAATTGGCGCGGATCGGGAAGGTGCCCAGGCGCAGCTCGATGCAAACGGATTCGCAGCCGCTCGGCACCGACAGGATGGCGCTGTCCTCGAAGGCATTGGCCAGCCGGATCAGCGCCGGGCGCACCAGCGGACGCAGGTCGGTGCGCTGCAGGGCGGCGGCGTGCAACGCCAGCCATTCGCGCCCCGGCGCAAAGGCCTTGGTCGCCGGATCGCGCTGGACCACACCCTCGGCTGCCAGGGTTTCAAGCAGCCGCAGCGCCGAGGCCTTGTCGACACCAGCGGCCAGCGCCAGGTCGGTCAGGCGGCGGTTGCGGGCATCGGTCAGCGCGCGCAGCAGGCGGCAAGCCTTCTGCAATGAAGTGCTCGGGATGGTCACGCCGTTCGTCTCCTGGGTCCGGTTTTCGTTACGTGAAACCGGTAGCAGACGTTATAGGCTATCTGGCTGGTGCCGTCATGCCCAGGCGTGGAGAAGTTTTGCCAGATGAAACCCGGACAGCGGGTATCCGGCGGATGCCGCGGCGGTGGCGGGCCAGTGGCCTCAGGCTTGGGCCCGCAACAGCTTGCGCAGTCCCTGGTACACCGCCTCGCGCTCCTGCGGCGACAGCTGCCGGATCACCTCGGCCTGTCCGCGCCGCGCCAGTGGCATCACCTGGTCGTGCAGCGCGATGCCGGCTTCGGTGATGGCGCACAGCAGCTTCTTGCGCGGGGTATTGCCGGCGGAGGTCAGCTGCACCAGCCCGCGATCCTCCAGCAGCCGCAGGGTGCGGCTGACCAGCGCCTTGTCCGAGGTGGACTGGGTCACCAGTTCGGCAAACGGCAACGCGCGCGCATGGGCCAGCAGCGCCAGGATGCGCCATTCCGGCACGGTCAGGCCGAACTGCTCCGCATAGGGCTTGGTGACCGTGCTGCGCAGCGCGGTCACCAGCTGGCTCAGCATCGTGGTCAGGAAGTTGTCGACGGTCAGGCCGCTGCCGGCCTCGTCGAGGTCGGTCCACGGGCTGGCGTTGGCGGCAGGGGCGGGCGCGGGCGTGCCATTGGCAGGCGCGGCATCACGGGGCATGCGTTCCTCTTGGTCTGGTCTGTCGGCCAGGATGCGTGGCCGGTGGGCGGGGCAGATTGTCTCACAGGCGCTTGCCATTGCCGCCACGGTGTGGCGACCCGGGTGAATGCAAATAAATCCCAAAAAAAATACGGATAGTCAATTAGTGTTTAACGTAAGTTGAGTTGTCAACTTACGGCGCATACGATGGATGTGTTCCTTGTTTGAACTTGCGTTTCATTAATAAAACAACCGAAGAGAGTTGTACTTAAGCCACCCCTGTTTTCGCGATGTGCACAACCGGTGACTCCAGCGTCGCGAATGCGCCCCCACAGGAGCTGTAGATGAGACAACAACGTCCCCGACGCGCCGCTGCCGCCGTCGCCACCGCGGCCATGGCCGTGCTTGCGCTGAGCGCGGGCACCGCGCTGGCCGCCCCCGCGTATCCAGCCAAGGCCGTCACCATGGTGGTGGCCTACCCGCCAGGCGGCGATACCGACGCCATGGCACGGCTCTACGCCGACAAGCTGTCGGCCCGCCTGAAGCAGCCGGTCATCGTCGAGAACCGTCCCGGCGCCGGCGGCGTGGTGGGTGCCGCATTCGTCAGCCGCGCGCCGGCGGACGGCTACACGCTGCTGTATACGCCGAACCCGTTCACGCTGGCGCCGATGGTGCTGAAGCTGGCGCCGTCGGCCAGCTATGACCCGCTGCACGGCTTCACGCCGGTGATCCAGACCGCCGTGCAGGCGGTGCTGCTGGTGGCCAACCCGCAGGCGGGCGTGAAAAGCGTGAGCGAGATGGTGGCCGCGGCCAGGGCCGGCAAGGCGCTGACCTATGGCAGCCCGGGCGCGGGATCGCCGATGCATATCGCCGGCGAGATGCTGAACCGCGCCGCCGGCGTGAAGATCCAGCACGTGCCCTACAAGGGCGTGGCGCCCGCGGTCAACGACGTGGTGGCGGGGCACGTGCCGTTTGCCTACGTCACGCTGGGCCCGGTGGCGCAGTACCTCAATACGGGCCGGCTGATTCCGCTGGCGATCACCGATGCGCGGCGCTCGCCGCTGCTGCCCAACGTGCCGACGCTGGCCGAGCTGGGCTACAAGGACGTGGTGGTCGGCGCGTGGCACGGGGTGATGGCGCCCAAAGGCACCCCGCCCGAGGTAGTCAGGACGCTGAACCAGCAGCTCAACGAGGTGCTGCGCCTGCCCGAGGTGGCCGACAAGATGGCCACCTTCGGCGCCACCCCCGTCGGCGGCGCACCGGCCGCGCTGGAGAAAGTCAACGCGGCCGACCACGAGCGCCTGGGCAAGGTGATCCGCGAGCTGGCGATCACCGCGGAATGAGCCGCGCCGGCGCATCGCCTTCCGGCACCACGCCATCGACAACGACAGACAGGAGGCCGGCATGAGCAGGGCCATCGTGGGAACGTCCACGCCGCAGGTGACCGCGCGGGAAAAGGTCATGGGGCGCGCGCAGTATGCCGGCGACATCAAGCTGCCCGGCATGCTGCACGCCAAGGTGCTGCGCAGCCCGCACCCGCACGCGCGCATCGTGCGCATCGACACCGCCGCCGCCAGGGCGCTGCCCGGCGTGAAGCTGGTGGTGACCGGCCACGACGTGCCCGCCCGTCACTGGGGCCCGCACCGCAAGGAGCAGCGCATCCTGGCCTGCGGCGTGGTGCGCCATGTCGGCGAGGAAGTGGCCGCGGTGGTGGCGCTCAGCGAGGAGATCGCGCGCGACGCGCTGGACCTGATCCGGGTCGAGTACGAGGCGCTGCCCGCGCTGCTGACGCCGGCCGCGGCGCTGGCCGGGGACGCGCCGGAGATCCACGCCGGCACGCGCAATATCGGCCATGAAATGCGCATCGAGCGCGGCGATGTCGAGGCCGCGTTCGCGGCGTGCGCAGCGGTGTATGAAGCCACCTACGAGATGCATTCGCAGTATCCCGGCTACCTCGAGCCGATGGCATCGGTCGCGGCGCAGGATGGCAACGGGCGGCTCTCGGTGTGGGCGTCGACGCAGTCGGTGTTCCTGGCGCGCGCGCGGCTGGCCGAGGCGCTGGACCGGCCGGTCTCGACCATCCGCGTGGTGCAGGCCACCACCGGCGGCGGCTTCGGCGCCAAGATCGTCGAGGAGAACAACAGCCTGATCTGCGCCTTCCTGGCGAGCCGGCTGGAGCGCCCGGTGCGGCTGGTCAACAACCGGCTGGAAGACTTCCAGGGCGCGCGCGCCAGCGTGCCGATGCAGGTCTGGCTGCGCCTGGGCCTTGACGCCGACGGCGTGATCCTGGCCAAGGACGTGCGCATCACGGCCGAGTGCGGCGCCTATTCCGGACTTGCCGGCGATGTGATGCACGTCACCGCCATGCGCAGCGACAACATGCACCGCGTGCACAACGTGCGCTCGCACGCGGTGATGGCCTATACCAACAACCCGCCGCGCGGCGCCTTCCGCGGCTTCGGCGGCCAGCAGATGCAGTTTCCGCTGAACTGCCACCTGACGGTGCTGGCCGGCATGCTCGGCATCGACCCGATCGAAGTGCACCGGCGCAATGCCATCGGCGCCGGCGAGACCAGCGTGCATGGCTGGAAGATCAGCAGCACCGGCATGGCCGAATGCCTCGACATGACGCGCCGCGCCATCGGCTGGGACGAAAAGCGCGCGGCGCCGCGCGGCACCGGCACGCGCCGGCGCGGCGTCGGCATTGCCGCGGCGATGCACGTCAGCGGCAACCGCACGCTGGGCAACTGGGACGGCTCGACCATCCTGCTCAAGATCAACGAAGACGGGCGCGTGATGCTGCAGACCAGCGAGTGCGACATGGGGCAGGGCGCCAACACCATGCTCAGCCAGATCTGCGCGCAGGAGCTGGGCATTGCGCTGGCGCACGTCACCGTGATGGCGCCGGATACCGATACCGCGCCGTTCTGCCTGGGCTCGCTGGCGTCGCGCGTGACCATCATCTCGGGCAATGCGGTGCTGCGCGCGGCGCGCGAGGCGCGGCAGAAGCTGCTGGCGCTTGCGGCGGAAAAGCTCGGCGTGGAGGCGCGGCAACTGGTGATCGCCGACGGCCGCATCGCCGTGCCGGACCAGCCCGGCCAGTCCGCCACGCTGGCCGAGATCGCGCGCCTGCATATCTTCCGCCACGGCGGCGAGGGCATCCACGTGCGCGCCAGTTACGACGCGCCCACGGTGATGCACGACGCCGACTACTACGGCAACGTGGCCCCCGCGCATTCGTTCGCGGCGCAGGCGGTGGAAGTGGAGGTCGATACCTGTACCGGCCAGGTCACCGTGATCGACAGCTTTGTCGCCGACGACTGCGGCAAGGCCATCAACCCGCTCGCGGTGCATGGCCAGACCCACGGCGCCACCGTGCAGGCGATCGGCTGGACCCTGTACGAGCACCTGCAATACGAGGACGGCCGCCTGATGAACGGCAACTTCGCCGACTACACCATGCCCACCGCCGACGCCGTGCCGATGCTGCGCACCGACGTGGTCGAATCGAACGACCCCAACGGCCCCTACGGCGCCAAGGGCGCCAGCGAGACCGCGATCCTGCCGGGCGCGGCGGCGATCGCCAATGCCGTGTTCGACGCGGTCGGCGTGCGCATCCAGTCGCTGCCGATCACGCCCGAGAAGGTGCTGGCGGCTTTGCGCGCGCTGAAGGAAGAGGAGGCCACCCATGCGTGACTTTGCCTTGCTGGAGCCGGCCACCGTGGCCGAAGCCAGCCACATGCTGGCCGACCTGGGCGACAGCTGCCGCATCTTTGCCGGCGGCACCGCGCTGATGCTGGGCATGCGCCAGCGCATGCTGGCGCCCGGCCACCTGGTTTCGCTGGGCCGGCTCGATGCGCTGCGCGGCATCAGCTTCGATGCGCGCGACGGCCTGCGCATCGGCGCGCTCGCCTTGCATGCCGAGGTCGCGCGCTCGCCGCTGGTGCAGGCGCATTACCCGATGCTGGCCAGCATGGCCGCGCGCGTCGCCAATCCGCAGGTGCGCAACCAGGGCACCCTCGGCGGCAACCTCTGCTATGCCGATCCTGCCACCGATCCGCCTGGCTGCCTGATGGCGCTGGGTGCGCAGATCGTGGTCAGCGGACGCGGCGGCGAGCGCGTGATCGACATCGAGGACTTCCTGGTCGACTACTACGTCACGGCGCTGGCGCCGGACGAGATCGTCACGCAGATCCGCGTGCCGGCCCCGCGTGCCGGGGCCGATGGCCACTATGCGCGCTTCCTGCGCACGGCTGCCGAGCACCGCCCGCTGGCCAGCGTGGCGCTGGCGGTGCGGCGCGAGGGGGCGTTCTGTATCGAGGCCCGCCTGGCGGTGGGCGCCTCCACGCCGGTGCCGTGCCGGCTGCGGCGCGCCGAGGCGCTGCTGGCGGGCCAGGCAGTGACGGCGGAACTGGCCGCGCAAGCCGCGGCCATCGTCGCCGAGGACATCAACGCCGTGTCGGACGCGCGCGGGTCCGGGGCCTACCGCCGCGAGATGGTGCGCGTGGTCGCGCGCCGCACGATTGCCGCATTGTTCGGCGTGGCATCGGAGTAAGGAGCCTACCCATGAACCCAATCAGCATCGAAGTCACCGTCAACGGTGAAGAACACCTGGTGCAGGTGCCGGCGCGGCGCCTGCTTGCCGACCTGCTGCGCGACGACCTGAACCTGACCGGCACCAAGCGTGGCTGCGAGACCGGCATCTGCGGCGCCTGCTCCGTGCTGGTCGACGGCGAGGTGGTCAAGTCCTGCCTGATGCTCGCGGTGCAGGCGCGCGGCCGCCATGTGATGACGGTGGAGGGCCTGGCCGCCGACGGCCAGCTGCATCCGCTGCAGCAAAGCTTCATGGAGCACGGCGGCCTGCAGTGCGGCTATTGCACGCCGGGCTTCCTGATGGCGGCGTGCGCGCTGCTCGCCAACAATCCCAATCCGACCGAAGAAGAAGTCCGCCATGGCCTGAACGGCAACCTGTGCCGTTGCACCGGCTATGTCGGCATCGTCGAATCGGTCCTGTCCGCCGCGGAGGCAATGCGTGGAAATTGAAAAGACCCTGGTCACCGCGGCGCCGCCGGCGCGCGTGTGGGAGCTGCTGCTCGACCCCAACGTGATGGGCGCGTGCGTGCCCGGCATGGCATCGATCGAAGTGCTCAGCGAGGTCGAGTACGTCGCGCACATGGCGGTAAAGATCGCCTTCATCAACGCGCGCTTCCGGCTGCATACGAAGATCGTCGAGACCCGCGCGCCCCACTACCTGCGCACCGAGGGCACCGGCGAGGACGCTTCGGTGGCCAGCTCGCTGCGGCAGTCGAGCGAGTTGTTCCTGACGCCGCTAGACGATGGCGGCACGCAGCTGCGCATCAGGGTGCAGGTCGATGTGCTGGGGCGGCTGGGGACCTTCGGCCTGAGCGTGATGAAAACCAAGGCCGACCGCATGTGGGACGAGTTCGGGGCCAACCTGCTGGCGCGGCTGGAGCCACAGGGCGGACAGCCCGCGGCCGAGGCGGCGCCGCAAGCGCCCGCGGTGGCGCAGGCGGCGGCCGCCGCGCCGCGTACGGCCGCCAACGGCCACGCAGTGCTGCCGCCGCGCGCGCAGGCGCTGCAAGCCGCTCCGGCCGGGCTGTTGGCACGCCTGTTCGGGCGCGGCGACGCCGCGCGCGGACCGCTTGCCGAGATCTGCATCGAGCTGCGCCGCGCCGACGAGACCATCGTGGTGCGCTGGCCCGCGGCGCATGGCGAGCAGTGCGCGGCGTGGCTGCGCGACTACCTGCGCCCGGGCGCATAGCGGCCCTGACGGCGGGACTGTCCGCAATACGGGTACCCTATCGGGTGCGGGCGTGATATATGAGAGCGTTGCGCCAAGACCGACTATTGCAGAGACAGACCATGACGACCGATTCGCCGCAGGACGACACGCAGGAAGGCGGCCAGGAGGGTGCGCAGGACAGCGCGCAGGACAAGTACATCGTGCCGGGGCTGGAGCGCGGCCTGCGCCTGCTGGGCGAATTCAGCAGCCGCGAGCGCACCCTGTCGGCCGCCGAGCTGGCGCGCCGGCTCAAGGTGCCGCGTTCGACCGTGTTCCGGCTGCTGGCCACGCTGGAAATGATGGGTTTTGTCGAGCGCACCGACGGCGGGCGCGAGTTCCGGCTGGGCATGGCGGTGCTGCGCCTCGGTTTCGACTACCTGGCCTCGCTGGAGCTGACCGAGCTTGGGCGCCCGCTGCTGGACCGGCTGCGCGACGAGATCCACTACCCGTGCAACCTGGTGGTGCGCGACGGCCGCTCCGTCGTCTATGTGGCCAAGTCGGTGGCGTCGCGCCCGTTTGCCAGCACCGTCAATGTCGGCACCCGGCTGCCGGCGCATGCCACGGTGCTGGGGCGCGTGCTGCTGGAAGACCTGTCGCTGGCCGAACTGCGCGCGCTCTATCCGGAAGAGCGGCTGGAAGTCTATTCGGAAAGCACGCCGCGCACGGTCGAAGAGCTGTACGAAATGGTCCAGCGCGACCGCCAGCGCGGCTATGTGCTGCACGAAGGATTCTTCGAGGCCAGCATCTCCACCATCGCGGCGCCGGTGCGCGACCGCAGCGGCAAGGTGACGGCGGCGCTGGGCGCGACCATCCCGGCCGCGCGCATCGATCCGGACCAGCTCGACAACATGGTGGAACAGGTGCGGCGCGCCGCGGCGGAGCTGTCGCGGCTGCTCGACTACCGGCCGGAGGTGCCCAGGCCGTTCGCCTGACGGCCCGGTGCCGCCCGCCACCAGGGGAAAGCAAGATGCAGCAATGCAAGCAACGACAGGCGGCGCCGCGACGCCGGCAATGGCTGGCCGGCACGGTGCTGGCCGCGGCGCTGGCCGCATGCGTGCCCTGGCAGGCGGCGCAGGCGGCGGCCTGCGCCAATGTGCGCATCGTGGTGCCGTTTCCGGCGGGCGGGCCCGCCGACCAGCTCGCGCGCACGCTGGCCCACGGGCTGCAGCAGCGGCGCGGCACGCCCTTCGTGGTCGACAACAAGCCCGGCGCCAACGGCAATATCGGCATCGACGCGGTGCGGCGCGCGCCGGGCGATGGCTGCACCCTGCTGCTGGCCCCTGCCGGCAACCTCACCATCAACCCGACGCTGATGCCCGCGCTGGCCTACAACGTCGAGCGCGATTTCCGGCCGGTGTCGCTGCTGGCGGGCTCGCCCAACGTGCTGGCGGTGCATCCGTCGGTGCAGGCGGATTCGGTGCAGGACCTGGTCAGGCTGGCGCGGCAGGCCGGCCAGTCTGGCAAGCCGCTCGGCTATGCCAGCCCGGGCGTCGGCAGCGGCCTGCACCTGGCCGGCGAACTGTTCCGCCACCAGGCCGGCATCGCGCTGCTGCACGTGCCGTACAAGGGCACCACGCAGGCGCTCAACGATGTGGTCGGCGGCCAGGTGCCGTTGCTGTTCGGCACCTGGCCGACGCTGGCGCCGTTCATCCGCTCCGGCGCGCTGCGCGCGCTGGCGGTGACGCAGCCGAAACGCTCACCGGCCGCGCCTGACGTGCCGTCGCTGGCCGAGCAGGGCGTGCCCGGCATCGACGTCAGTTCGTGGTACGCGCTGCTGGTGCCCAAAGCCACGCCGCAGCCCGCGGCCGATGCGCTCGGCGCCGACGTGCGCGCGCTGCTGGCCACGCCCGCGGTGCGGGCCGAGCTGCAGCGCCAGGGCATGGAGCCGGTGGGCAGCACGCCGCAGGCGCTCGCCCAGCGCATCCGCGAGGAAACCGCGACGTGGGCCAAGCTGATCCGGCAATACGGCATCACCGCGGAGTAGCGTCGCCGCGGTAACCCATCAGCCCCGACAGGTCGCGCGCGGCCTGCCGGACTTCCCTGGCGACGCGCTCGCGCAGCGTGCCGTCGGCCTCGAAGCGCTGCTGCGGCCCGGCCACGCTGATGGCGGCGATCACCGCGCCGTCGGCGCCGCGCACCGGTGCCGCGCAGGCATCGATGCCGGGTTCGTAGGCGGAGAAGCTCCACGCGCAGCCGCGTTCGCGGTCGGCCGCCAGGATCTCGGCCAGCCGCGCGTGGGTGGCCGGGCTCTGCCCGGTGACCGCCGGCAGCGGATCGGGCCCCAGCAATTCGCGCAGCGTCTCGGGCGGCAGTTCGGCAATCAGCATCCGGCCCGGCGTGGTCAGGTGCGCCGCCACGCGGCTGCCCACCTGGATATTGCTGACCAGCGCCGCCGCCGGCATCTGGCGCAGCAGGTAGAGCGCATCGCCGCCATCGCGCACCGCCAGGTAGGCCGACAGCTGCAGCGACGCACTGAGCCGGGCCAGCACGCGCCCGGCGAAGCTGGTCAGGTCGTTGGAAGCCAGCACGCGCGAGGCCAGCTTCAGGAAGTTGAAGCCGACCTGGTGGCCGCCCTGGGGCAGCCGCTCGACCATGCCTTCATGCTCGAGCGTATCGAGCAGGCGCATCACGGTGACCCGGTTCACGTCGATGCGGCGGCCGACCTCGCTCAGGTTGGCGGTGGCGCCGCCTTCGGCGATAAAGCGCAGCAGGCGCAGGCCGCGGATGACCGGCGATACCAGCTGGGCCTCGCGGGCATCCTCCGGTGCGGCGCCGTCGTCGAGGTCAGGTTCGGTGGTCAGGCGGGACTTGGGCATGTTGGCGTGGACTGTCCATGGAAAACGGCCGCGCAGGCGGCCGTGCTGGCGTGGAACGCGGGCCGCGGGCTTCAGCCGAGGGCGACGTTCCAAGCGTCGTAATCGTACACCCAGTCGGCATTGCCGCCTTCCTTGAGCCAGGCATTGCTGCGCGAGCCGACCTGGATGCGGCTGGTGCGCGCGTGGCGCGCGGCCTGGTAGCGCGCCAGCGCGGCCGGCACCCCAGCGGCGCCGTCGCCGGCGGCATCGGCCAGGCAGCGCGCCAGCACCACGCCGTCCTCGATCGCCATGCCCGCGCCCTGCGCCATGAACGGCATCATCGGATGGCAGGCATCGCCCATCAGCGTGACCGGGCCCGCCGACCAGGCCGGCAGCGGATCGCGCACGTACAGCGCGGAGATCAGCACGTCGTCGCAGGCGTCGAGCAGCGCGCGGGCCTCGGGATGGAAGCCGGCATAGGCGTTGCGCAGGTCTTCCACGCGGCCCGGCGTGGTCCACGACTCATGGCGCCAGGCGTCCTGCGCGACGGTGGCAAAGATAAAGATGTCGCGGCCGCGGTTGAGCGGAAAGGTGACGATCTGCGTGGCCGCGTCCGGGCCCCACCATTTGGTGAAGGCGCCGAGGTTGGGCACGCCGGCCAGGCGCGCGGCCGGCACCACGGCGCGATACGCAACCACGCCGGTGAAGATCGGGCTTTCCTGGCCGAACAGCGCGGTGCGCACGGTGGAATGGATGCCGTCGGCGCCCACCAGCACGTCGACGTGCTCCTGCGCGCCATTGGCAAAGGACAGCGTGGCGCCATCGGCGCGGGCCTCGACCGCCACCGCCTTGTGGCCGAGCCGCACGCCGGCGGCCGGCACGGCGGCTTCCAGCGCGGTCATCAGGTCGGCGCGGTGCATGGTCAGTTGCGGCGCGCCATAACGCCGCTCGGCCTCTTCCTGCATCGGCAGGCGCGAGGTTTCGGCGCCGGTATCCCACATGCGGCTGATGCGGTGGCTGGGGCGTGCCGCGGTCTCGCGCAGGGCCTCGCCAACGCCCAGCCCGTCCAGCGCGCGCACCGCGTTGGGGGTCAGGTTGATGTCGGCGCCGACGCGGGCAAAGCGGGGGGCTTGTTCGTAGACGACTGGGTGCAGGCCGAGTTTGCGTAGTGCGATGGCGGCGGCGAGGCCGCCTATGCCGGCGCCGTTGATTCCGATTTTGAGAGGCATTTTTTCAAGCTGGCTGATTGGGTTGTGTTCAAAAATGAACTAAGTGTTCATAAAAATATATGGGTGTGGGGAGGGAGCGTCAATTAAGGGGGAACCCTAGGAGGGGCGCAATACCGAGGGGGATCGTTCTTGGCGGGCGTGGCTGTTTCGCCGGCGTAGCCGGCGAGTCACTTTTTGGCCGAGCGCCAAAAAGTAACCAAAAAACGCGTCGCCTGAGCGGCTGGCTAAGGCGGCGTTGGTGGTTCCAGCGGTGGTGACTGACGGACAGGCGGATGGTGGTTCCACCCTGCTGACGCTACCTGGATGTGCCTGGCGTTCGGGGTCGGATGGACGAACCCGACTTTAGGTCGGTGGCAGCCTGCTAACGACGTTATTGGTGGGACGCCTACGGCTGCGCTGCGCGCGCTCCCAATCTCAGGTCTACTGCACTGGCACGGAGTGCGTCGCTGTGCTCGCACGCGCTGTCGCGGCGCGAACGCGCCCCTCCGGAGGCCCACTGCGCGGAAGCGACGCGAATCTTGCGCTCGCACCGAAAGCGCCAAGCGAGCGCAGCGACGCGTTCCGTGCATGCCCTTGGCCCACGATACTGCCGGCGCGCAGCGCAGCCGTAGGCGTTCCTACGACAAGGCCCGCAGCAGGGGCCACTCCGCGCTCTGGGCTCGTTCAACCCACACTTCAACGCCCCTGCCACGGTGGTGCACCACCGCGGCAGGCAGTCCCGCTATGTGAGGAAGCCAAGCCCCGTACGAAAACCCCAACGCACACTACGATAAGACATGCCGCCCGCAGGGCAGTAAACGCGCTTTTTGGTTACTTTTTGGCGCTCGGCCAAAAAGTGACCCGCCCAGGAGGGCGGAACCACGCGCTTCAACAGCCGACAGCATGTCACCAACAGCGACCACCCCCAAAAAACCGGTTCGCACGTAACCCCCCTCAACCTCAAAGCCCCAACACAACCTTCGCAATGATGTTCCGTTGGATCTCATTAGACCCCCCGTAAATCGACGCCTTGCGATAGTTGAAATAGCGCGGCGCCAGCACCGCCGCATAATCCGGCCCGACCCGTGCCGGCGCCTCGCGTCCCTGCAACCCGGCCCAGGTATCGTGCACGAAAGGCAGCGCCGCAGGCCCCGCCGCCTCCACCGCAAGTTCGCTAACCGCCTGCAGCGTCTCGGTGCCCGTGAGCTTGAGCATGCTCGACGCGGCACCGATCGAGGTGCCCGATTCCACCCCGGAAAACACCCGCAATTCCACCGCTTCCAGCGCCGCCGCACGCAGGTGCAGCGCGGCCAGTTTGCGCCGGAACACCGGGTCGTCCAGCAGCCGCCCACCGTCGTCGCCAGGCTGATCCGCGGCGATCTCCGCGATCTTGGAAAGCTGCTTGCGCAGCATCGGGCTATACGTGCCGCCGCGCTCGAATTCCAGCAGGTACTTGGCGTAGGTCCAGCCCTTGCCTTCTTCGCCGATGCGGTTGGCCACCGGCACCCGCACGTTCTCGAAGAAGACCTGGTTCACCTCCTGCTGGCCGGGCATCGGGCCGTCCAGCGTCGGCAGCGCCGACACCGTGATGCCGGGCGTGTGCATGTCGAGCAGCAGGAACGAAATCCCTTCCTGGCGCTTCGATTCGCGGCTGGTGCGCACCAGGCAGAACATCCAGTCGGCCCATTGCGCATGCGTGGTCCAGATCTTGGAGCCGTTGAGGATGTAGTGCTCGCCGTCGCTGTCGGTGCCGTGGTCGGCGCGCAGCTGCAGCGACGCCAGGTCGGAGCCGGAGTTGGGCTCGGAATAACCCTGGCACCACCACACGTCGGAGCTCAGGATGGGCGGCAGGAAGCGCTGCTTCTGCTCGGGCGTGCCGTATTTCATGATCACCGGCGCGACCATCTTCAGGCCCATCGGCGACACCGGCGGGCATCCCGCGGCGGCCAGTTCGGACTGGAAGATAAAGCGCTCGGCCGCGCTCCAGCCCGGGCCGCCGTATTCCTTCGGCCAGTTCGGCGCGGCCCAGCCGCGCGCGTGCAGCGCCTTCTGCCAGCGCACCTGTCCGGCCTTGTCGAGGTAGCCGTTCTTGGACTGCGCCATCATCGCGCGCAGGTCGGCGTCATAGGCCTGGGCAATCCAGGCGCGCACTTCTTCGCGAAACTGCTGGTCTTGCGGGGAGAAATCGAGATGCATCGACGGGCCTCGCTGGTAATCGATGTTTATCGGGATGGCTTCAGGCCGCGGCCCGGGCGGGATAGAGCAGGTCGGCATAGCGGCGCAGGTGGTGCTCGGCCGAGCCGAACTGCAGGTCGATGGCCGTGACGCGCTTGAAGTAGTGGCCCACGGCCAGTTCCTCGGTCACGCCCATGCCGCCGTGGATCTGCACCGCGCCCTGCCCGACGAAGGCGCCCGCCTGGCCGGCCTGGATCTTCGCCGCGCACGCGGCCTGCGCGCGCACGGGCGCAGCGCTGCCGGCCTGCATGGCGGCCACCTGCGTCAGCGCCACCGACTGCTCCAGCTGCATGTACATGTCGGCCATGCGGTGCTGCAACACCTGGAAGGTGCCGATCGGCACGCCGAACTGCTTGCGCTGGCGCGCGTAGTCGATGGTGTCGGCCAGCATGCGCGCCATCGCGCCATTGGCTTCGGCGGCCAGCGCGATCATGGCGTGGTCGCACAGCTGCTCGATCAGGGCCAGCGCTTCTCCTTCAGCGCCGATGCGCTGGCTGGCCGGCACCTGTACGTTGTCGAGCAGCACCTCGGCGGCGCGCTGCCCGTCGAAGGTGGGATAGGTGCGCAGCGTCACGCCAGGCGTGTCGCGCGCGATCCAGAACAGGCTGATGCCGCGCGGGTCCCGGCGCGCGCCGCTGGTGCGGGCGCTGACCACCAGGTGCGACGCGAACGGCGCGCCGGCCACGGCGTGCTTGTGGCCGCTGAGCCGGTAGCCGTCGCCCTGGCGCGTGGCGCTGGCCTGCACATCGTGCCGGCAGTAGCGGCTGGCGGGCTCGGCATGGGCCCACGCCACGGTGGCCTCGCCGCCGATGATGGCCGGGATCCACTGCGCCGCCAGCTCGGGGCTGCCGTGCAGCAGCGCGCCGCCGCCCAGCACCACGGTGCCCAGGTAGGGCTCCAGCACCAGGTGCCGGCCGAGCTGTTCCATCACCACCATGTGCTCGACGGCGCCGCCGCCGAGGCCGCCCAGCCGCTCGGGGAAGGCCGCGCCAAGGATGCCGAGGTCGCGCGCAAACGCGCGCCAGCAATCCGGGCGCCAACCCGCCCCGGACTGCGCCGCCGCGCGGCGGGCTTCGAAATCATAGTGATCGGCAAGGTAACGCGCGAGCGTGTCGCGCAGCATCGACTGTTCTTCGCTGAACTGGAAATCCACCTTGGCTCCTTCGGATAAGGGTGAGGCGTGAGGGCGGTAGTCTGGCGGGCATCTTCCGGCCATGCCGGCCGGCGGCGCATCGTCGCATCGGACGAAGCTGAGGCGCCGCCCGGAGGAAGCCGTTTTTTGCGGCGCTGCGGCAAAACGCGGCCATGCCGCTTCGTCGCTTCCGACGATGGTCGAACCCGCCAGGGTTCCGAGAATGCGGGATCGGCATCCGCCCACCCACCATCCCAGTCGAGGAGCTCCACGCCATGCATCCGCATATCCACGCGCAGCGCACGCCCGACAAGCCCGCCGTCATCATGGGCGGCAGCGGCGCCGTCGTCACCTACCGCGAGCTGGACCAGCGCTCGAACCGGGTTGCTCACCTGTTCCGCCAGCTCGGCCTGCGGCCCGGCGACCGCGTGGCCTTCATGGTGGAGAACCATCCGCGGCTGTTCGAGCTGTGCTGGGGTGCCCAGCGCAGCGGCATCGTCTATATCTGCCTGAGCACGCGCCTGAACGCGGCCGATGCCGCCTATATCGTCAATGACAGCGGCGCGCGCGTGCTGGTCACCACGCACGCGCAGGCGGAGATCGCCGCGGCGCTGAGCGGGCAGACGCCGGCGCTGCAGGCGCGCCTGATGCTGGACGGCATCGTGCCCGGCTATCAGGCCTATGAGACCGCGCTGGCCAATTGTCCGGCCACGCGCATCGACGACGAGGTCACCGGCGGCGACATGCTGTATTCATCAGGGACCACTGGCCGGCCCAAAGGCGTGTACGCGCCGCCGTCGAGTCCCGACATCGACGCGCCGACGACGCTGACCGCGCTGTGCCAGCGGCTCTACGGCTTCGATGCCGACACGCGCTACCTCTCGCCCGCGCCGCTGTACCACGCGGCGCCGCTGCGCTACACCATGTCGGTGCAGGCACTGGGCGGCACCGCGGTGGTGATGGAGCATTTCGATGCAGAGCAGTTCCTGCGGCTGGTGCAGCAACACCGCATCACGCATGCGCAACTGGTGCCGACGATGTTCTCGCGCATGCTCAAGCTGCCCGAGGCGCAACGGCAGGCCTATGACGTGTCGTCGCTGCGCGTGGCGATCCACGCGGCCGCGCCGTGCCCGGTGCAGGTCAAGGAAGCCATGATCGCGTGGTGGGGGCCGGTGATCTGGGAGTACTACGCCGGCACCGAGGGCAACGGCGTGACCGTGGTCGACACGCCGCAATGGCTGCAGCGCAAGGGCACGGTGGGGCGCGCCATGGTGGGCAAGCTGCGCATCTGCGGGCCAGACGGCGCGCTGCTGCCGCCGGGCGAGCCGGGCACCATCTACTTTGCCGAGGGCCGTCCCTTCACGTACCACAACGACGAGGCCAAGACCGCGGAGACACGCCATCCGCAGCATCCGGACTGGAGCACCATTGGCGATGTCGGCTACGTGGACGCGGACGGCTACCTGTACCTGACAGACCGCAAGGCCAATATGATCATCTCCGGCGGCGTCAACATCTATCCGCAAGAGGCCGAGAACCTGCTGATGACGCACCCCAAGGTGATGGATGTCGCCGTGATCGGCGTGCCCAACGAAGATTTCGGCGAAGAGGTCAAGGCCGTGGTGCAGCCCGCCGACATGGGCCAGGCGGGGCCCGAACTGGCGGCCGAGCTGATTGCGTTCTGCCGCGCCAACCTGTCTGCCATCAAGTGCCCGCGCTCGGTCGACTTCGAGCCCGAGTTGCCGCGCCTGCCCACCGGCAAGCTGCTCAAGCGGCTGCTGCGCGACCGCTACTGGGCCGGACACGCCAGCAAGCTGGTGTGAGACCGCGGCAAACGGTGCCTGGCCGCTGCCCGCGTTTTCGCCAGCGCAGCGGTTTACGTCATAATGCCTCGCTACACCACAGCCACGGCCACCCGCCTGCACCCTGCAGCGCCGGGGGCGCATGGCGCGCCCGCCAAGGGCCGCGATGTGCGGGAGACCACTGACAGCCAATGGCAAGTATCGAGGAGACCGGACGGCGTACGCCGCCACCTGCCGGCGCGGCATCGCTGGCCGCCAAGCTGCGCCCGCCGCTGCTGACCCCGTTCCAGGTCCAGCGCGCGGCGATCTGCGATGCCGTATGCGCGGCGGGCTTCGTCAAGCTGGTGCTGGTGCGCGCACCCGCCGGCTTCGGCAAGACCACCGCCATGCTCCAGTGCCGCGCGCGGCTCGAGGCCGCTGGCGGCCGCACCGCGTGGCTGACGCTGGACCGCTCGGACAACGACCCCTCGCGCTTCCTAGGCTCGATCGAGGCTGCGATCGCGCAGGGCCTGGGCAGCGGCGGGCCGGACCGGTCCGCGCGCCAGGCGCTGGCGCAGGACCCGGGCGAGCAGGCGCTGGCGCTGATCGACCGCCTCGCCAGCCATCACGGCGACTTCACGCTGTTCCTCGACGATTTCGAAGCTGTGCAGAATGCCGCCGTGGCGGGACTGGTCTGGCAACTGGTGGAAAGCCTGCCGCCCGGCTGCCGCGTGGTGGTCGGCACCCGCTGGGTCCCCGAAACCGGCCTGGCGCGCTTGCGCGCGCGCGGCGAGCTGCTTGAGATCGAGCCGGCGCAGCTGCGCTTTTCCGCTGACGAGACTGCGTCCTTCCTGCGCCAGGCGCGCGGGCTGAAGCTGGAACAGTCCGCCATCAGCGTGCTGCACCGGCGCACCGAGGGCTGGGCCACGGCGCTGTGGCTGGCGTCGGTGGCGCTGGAGCGGCGCACCCAGCCGGAGGGCTTCATCGCCGGGTTCTCGGGCTCGAACGCGGCCATTGCCGATTACCTGGTCGAAGACGTCTTCCTGCACCTGCCCGAAGCGGTGCGCGACTTCCTGCTGCGCACCTCGATCCTCGACCAGCTGTGCGGGCCGCTGTGCGATGCGGTGTGCCAGCCTGCAGCCGGCAGCAGCGAGGAGATCCTCGCCTGGCTGGAGCGCGCCAACCTGTTCCTGCTGCCGCTGGAGAGCGAACGCTATGGCGAGCGCGGCTCCGGCGCCGCGCCCGAGCAGTGGTATCGCTATCACAGCCTGTTCTCCGGTTTCCTGCGCGCGCAGCTGGCGCAGGCGATGCCCGGGTCCGTGCCGCGGCTGCACCTGTCCGCGTCGCGCTGGTATGAGTCGCAGGGGCGGCTGGTGCCCGCCATCGAACATGCCTTCGCCGCCGGTGCGCTGGCGCATGCGCTGCAGTTGCTGGACAGCGCCGCCGACGACCTGCTGGCGCAGGGCCGCATGCGGCTGCTGACGCGCTGGCTGGAGTCGGTGCCCGCCGACGAGCTGGCCCGGCTGCCCAAGCTGCAGATCGCGCGGGTGTGGGCAGTGTCGTTCACGCGCGGGCCGGCCGAAGCCATCGCGCTGCTGCAGCAGATCCCCACCGAGGGCGCGGCCGGCGACCTGCTGGCGCATATCCGCGCGCTGCGCCACATGCTGCTGAACATGATGGACCGCTTCGACGACGCGCGCGCCTTCGCCCGCAACGAGCTGCCGCCGTTGCCGATGGGCTATGCCTTCCCCGACGCGATCCTGGCCACCTCGATGGCGCGGCTGGCCGCGGTGGTGGGGGACTACCCCGAGGCGCGCCGGCTGCTGCAGGTGGCGCGCCACGCGGTGCGCGGGTCCGACAGCAACTTCAACAAGATCTTCTCGGAATCGGTCGAGGGGCTGATCGACCTGCGCCAGGGGCGGCTGCAGCAGGCGCTGGCGCGCTTCCGCATCGCCGCCAGCACGATGCTGCCAAACCGCTTCGGACCCACCAACGGCAATGCCATGGCCGGCATCCTGCTGGCCGAGGGTCTGTACGAGAGCGGCGATTCCGAGCGCGCCAGCCGCCTGCTCAACGTCTACCTGCCGCTGTCGCGCGACCTCGGCCTGCCCGACCAGATCATCACCGGCCACGCGGTGCTGGCCCGCATCGCCTTCGAGCGCCGCGAGACCGACCAGGCTCACGAATGGCTGGCGCAGCTCGAAGCGCTGGGCCACCATCGCGGCCTGACGCGGCTGGTGATGGCGGCGATGCTGGAGCGCGCCCGCCTGGCGCTGCGCCAGGGCAATGTGCACGCGGCGCAGGAGGCGATCGAGCGCGCCGCCGATCCGGCGCTGTGGCGCACGCGGCCCGGCGTCAGTTCGTTTGCCAGCGATGTCGAGGACATCACGCTGGGCCGCCTGCGGCTGGACCTGTACGCGCGCCCGGGCACGCCGGTGCGCGAGGCCATTGAACGCGAACTCGCGGCCGCCGCGGGCAACCAGCTGATGCGCCGCGCGCTCAAGCTGCGCATCCTGCTGGCGCAGGCGTGGCAGCGCACCGGCGACGGCGCGCATGCGCTGGTAGTGATGGGCGAGGCGTTGCGCTTCGGCGCGGCCGAAGGCTTCGTGCGCATCTTTGCCGACGAGGGCGACGATGTGCGCCGGCTGGTGGCCGACGCCTGCGCGCGCCAGGCGGCCAGCCTGCCGGCGCCTTACGTCGACAAGCTGCTGCAGGCTTGCGGCCAGGCCGCCGCGGAGCCGCCCGGCGCCGGCCGGCCCGCACCGCCGGCGCTGGTCGAGCCGCTGACGCCCAAGGAGCAGAAGGTGCTGCACCTGCTCGCCGAGGGCTATTCCAACGTGGCCATGGCCGAGCGCCTGTTCGTGTCCGAGACCACGGTGCGCACCCACCTGCGCAATATCAGCGCCAAACTGCACGCCAGCAACCGCACCCAGGCGGTTGCGATCGCGCGCCAGCTCGGCCTGCTCTGAAGCTCCGGCTCAGATACCGATGAATTCGGTGAATTCCGCCAGCGGCGCGCGCCCGGCGCGCAGCCGGTTGGCGGGCGCCTCGGGATCCTCGTAGCCGATCGCCATGCCGCTGAACAGCATCCGTTCGGCCGGCAGCGACAAAAATTCGGCGATGGCCTGCGGATACATGGCCCAGCACTCCTGCGCGCAGCTGTCCAGGCCTTCTTCGCGCAGCAGCAGCATCACCGTCTGCAGGTACATGCCGAGGTCCGACCATTGCGGCGGGCCCATGCGCCGGTCCACGGTGCAGAACAGCGCCAGCGGCGCGCCGAAGAAGGTGAAGTTGCTGGCGAACTGCGCCAGCCGCCGGGCCTTGTCCTCGCGCGGGATGCCGAGGTGGTGGTAAAGCGCCTCGCCCACCTCGAAGCGGCGTTCGCGGTAGGGCGAGACCAGCTCGCGCGGATAGATGTCGTACTCGCGCGCCTCGCCGGCAGGGGCCGCGGCGATGCGTTCGCGCATGATGCCGCGCAGCCGCTCCAGCGCCTCGCCGCCGACCACATGGATGTGCCATGGCTGCAGGTTGCCGCCGGACGGCGCGCGCGCCGCGGCGTCGAGCACGCGGCGGATGGTGTCGGGCGCAACGGCCCGGGGCAGGAAGCCGCGGACGGACTTGCGGCTGGCGACGGCTTGGCTGACTTTCATCGGGACTCCGGAAAAAACATCGACGCGTGCGCGTCAGGCGAAGGGTGGCTCGCTGGTCCAGTCGAAGAAGTCCGGCATGTCGTGCGACACGGTCTCCGGGAACGCGGCGGGGCGCTTTTCCAGGAATGCGCTGACGCCTTCCTTCACGTCGGCGGAGCGTCCGCGCGACTGGATCGCGCGGCTGTCGAGCTTGTGTGCTTCCATCGGGTGGCTGGCGCCGGCCATGCGCCAGATCAGCTGGCGCGAGATCGCCACCGACACCGGCGCGGCATTGGCGGCGATCTCGCGGGCAATCGCCTGCGCCGCCGGCAACAGGTCTTCGGGGGCGTGCAGCGAGCGCACCAGGCCACGCTCGTGCGCTTCCTGCGCCGAGAACACGCGGCCGGTATAGCACCACTCCAGCGCGGTCGAGATCCCGACCACGCGCGACAGGAACCACGACGACGCCGCTTCCGGCGTGATGCCGCGGCGTGCAAAGACAAAGCCAAACTTGGCATCGGTCGAGGCCAGCCGGATATCCATCGGCAGCTGCATGGTCACGCCCACGCCGACCGCGGCGCCGTTGACCGCGGCAATCACTGGCTTGAGGCTGCGGAAGATGCGCAGCGACACGCGCCCGCCGCCGTCGCGATGCGCGGTGTCCGGGCTGGCGCCATAGCGTTTCTCGAAATCGAAGGTGGAGCTGCCGCCGGACAGGTCGGCGCCGGCGCAGAACGCGCGGCCCGAGCCGGTGACGATCACCGCGCGCACGTTGTCGTCGGCATCGGTGGCGTCGAACGCCGCGATCAGCTCATGCATCATCTGCGCGGTGAAGGCATTGAGCTGGTCCGGGCGGTGCAGGGTGATGGTGGCAACGCCGTCTGCAACGGCATAGCGCAGGGTTTCGAACGAAGGCGTGGCTGGCGTCATGCGGGCTCCTGCTGGGGGGTAGGAAGGGATGCCGGAGGTGCCGGGACTAGCGCAGGCAGCGGGGGCGGGCTCGCCCAACACTAGTGCAGATTGCGCCGCCCGCAATCGTCGCTTCCGACGAGGCTGTGACGGCGCGCGGCACCGTAGACTGATGCCGGGCAGGCGGCAGGGCCGGCACATCACGACATTGCGCCGTTGCCGCTGCCGGCACAGACAGCAAAAGGACCACCATGAAGACACGCATCACCGAACTGCTTGGCATCCGCTACCCGATCATCCAGGGCGGCATGCAATGGGTTGGCTACGCCGAAATGGCCTCCGCCGTTTCCAACGCCGGCGGCCTGGGCATCCTGACGGCGCTGACGCAGCCCACGCCCGAGGACCTGGCCGACGAGATCCGCCGTTGCCGCGAGATGACCGACAAGCCGTTCGGCGTGAACCTGACCCTGCTGCCGTCGATCAACCCGCCGCCGTACGCGCGCTACCTCGACGTCATTATCGAGAGCGGCGTCAAGGTGCTGGAGACCGCCGGCAACAACCCCAAGGAACATATCGCGCGGGCCAAGGCCGCGGGCATCAAGGTGATCCACAAGTGCGTGGCGGTGCGCCATGCGCTGTCGGCCGAGCGGCTGGGCGTGGACGCGGTCTCGATCGACGGCTTCGAGTGCGCCGGCCATCCGGGCGAGGACGATGTGCCCGGCATGGTGCTGATCCCGCAGGCGGTGCGCAAGCTGTCGATCCCGGTGATCGCCTCGGGCGGCATCGCCGACGGGCGCGGCATGGCGGCGGCCCTGGTGCTGGGTGCCGAGGGCGTCAACATGGGCACGCGCTTTTGCGCCACGCGCGAGGCGCCGATCCACGACAACGTCAAGCAGGCGCTGGTGCAGGCGAGCGAGCGCGACACCAACCTGATCTTCCGCACCCTGCACAACACCGCGCGCGTGCTCAAGAATGCCGTGTCGGACGAAGTGGTGAGCATCGAGCGCCGTCCCGGCGGCGCACAGTTCGAGGACGTCAAGCACCTGGTCGCCGGCGTGCGCGGCAAGGCGGCGCTCAAGGCGGGCGAGACCGACGGCGGCATCATCAGCGCCGGCCAGTGCGTGGGCCTGATCGACGACGTGCCCAGTTGCGAAGAACTGATCGCGCGCATGGTAGCCGATTGCCGCGAGCACCTCAGCGTGGCCTCGCGCTACTTCGCCTGACGCCATGGCCGAGGCGGAAATCGAGGCGGCGCTGGCACGCGCCAGCGCCGCGCCGGCCGAAGCCGGCGCCGACGTGCCCGAAGGCTTTGTCCCGCTGCGGCGGATGAGCGGCTACATGGCCGGCTTCGGCCAGCTCTATCTGCACGCGGCCCGCCGCACGCTGGCGGTGCGCATCGACGAGAGCCACCTCAACAACCTGGGTATCCCGCACGGCGGCATGCTGGCGACGCTGGCCGATACCGCCATCGGCATGATGATGTCGCTGGAAACCGGCCGCGCCAAAAGCGCGGTCACGGTCAACCTGAGTCTGGACTATCTCGATTCGGCGCGCCCGGGCGACTGGGTCGAAGCCCGCGTGGAATTCGACAAGCTCGGCTCGCGGCTGCGCTACGGCACCTGCCGGCTGTTCAGCGGCGAGCGCTGCCTGCTGCGCGCCACGGCGATCTTCGCGGTGCTGGCGCCGCGCGCCTGAGTGCTGCGGCAACTTCGTCGCTTCCGACGACGCTCGGCGCCACCCGCGGCGCAACAATAGCCATCGACGCCTGCCGGCTCTCATGCCGGCATGCCGCACCACAACACGGCTGCCCCGGCGGCCCGCACCGAACCAAGGAGATCACATGGCAGAGGCATACATCGTCGCGGCGGTCCGTACCGCCGGCGGCCGCAAGGGC
The DNA here is from genome assembly GCF_014191175.1 of Cupriavidus alkaliphilus. Classification (NCBI taxonomy): domain Bacteria; kingdom Pseudomonadati; phylum Pseudomonadota; class Betaproteobacteria; order Burkholderiales; family Burkholderiaceae; genus Cupriavidus; species Cupriavidus alkaliphilus. The sequence continues at coordinate 555,788 of NZ_JACHWE010000005.1, forward strand.
GGCAAGCTGTCGGGCTGGCATCCGGCCGACCTGGCCGCGCAGGTGCTCGACGCACTGGTGGAACGCGCCGGCGCTGATCCTGCGTTGGTCGAAGACGTCATCATGGGCTGCGTGAGCCAGGTGGGCGAGCAGGCGGGCAACGTGGCGCGCAATGCCATCCTGGCCTCGCGCCTGCCGGAAAGCGTGCCGGGTACCTCGGTCGACCGCCAGTGCGGTTCGTCGCAGCAGGCCCTGCACTTCGCCGCGCAGGCGGTGATGTCGGGCGCGATGGACGTCGTCATCGCCGCCGGCGTCGAAAGCATGACGCGCGTACCGATGGGCCTGTCCTCGCAGCTGCCGGCGAAGAACGGCTTCGGCGTGCCCAAGAGCCCGGGCGTCGAGGCGCGTTATCCCGGCGTGCAATTCAGCCAGTTCACCGGCGCCGAGATGATCGCGCGCAAGTACGAGCTGTCGCGCGAACAGCTCGACGCCTACGCGCTGCAAAGTCACCAGCGCGCCATCGCCGCCACCAAGGCCGGCCGCTTCAGCGCCGAGATCCTGCCGGTGGAAGTGCGCACCGCCGATGGCGCCAACGGCGAGATGCACACCACCGACGAAGGCATCCGCTACGACGCCACCCTGGAAAGCATCGGCAGCGTCAAGCTGATCGCCGAAGGCGGCCGCGTCACCGCTGCCACCGCCAGCCAGATCTGCGACGGCGCCGCGGGCCAGATGGTGGTCAACGAAGCCGGCCTGAAGAAACTGGGCGTCAAGCCGCTGGCGCGCGTGCACAGCATGACCGTGATCGGCCATGACCCGGTGGTGATGCTGGAAGCGCCGCTGCCGGCCACCGAGGTGGCGCTCAAGCGCGCCGGCCTGCGTATCGGCGATATCGACCTGTTCGAAGTCAACGAAGCTTTCGCGCCGGTGCCGCTGGCCTGGCTCAAGGCCACCGGCGCCGATCCGGAGCGGCTGAACGTGCATGGCGGCGCGATCGCGCTGGGCCACCCGCTCGGCGGCTCCGGCGCCAAGCTGATGACCACGCTGGTGCATGCGCTGCATACGCATGGCAAGCGCTACGGCTTGCAGACCATGTGCGAAGGCGGCGGGCTGGCCAACGTGACCATCGTCGAGCGCCTGTAAGACAGAGGCGCAGCGGCACAGAGCAGTAAAGGGAGAAGGACCGGCGGCGCGGGCATGTCAAAGTGCCCGCGCCAGCAGCCGGAGAAAGATAAAGAATGGCCGCGAAATCGCGGCCATTGTCATTTGGTGGGCGGCTGGCGCCGAACCCGCAAGGTACGTCAGGCGAAGGTCACGGCGCTGCGCCGGTCGGCACGCTCGAGGTGGGGCACGTTGTTGAAGCTCAGCAGACGCTGCACGCCGCGGCCGACGATGATCTCGCAGAACGCGGTATTGCGGAACTGCAGGTTCATTTCGATCGCAGCCTGCGCCGGCGCGCCGAGCAGGTCGGCGGTGGCGCGGCCGATAGCGCCGCCCGAGCTGACCACCAGGATTGCGTCCTCGCGCCTGGTGCCCTCGCTGGCCTGCGCCAGCGCGCCGGCAATGCGCGCGCCGAAGTCCACCCAGCTCTCGGGCATGTCGGCCAGCCCGTCCTGCGTCCAGGCCGCGTAGGCCGCGCGGAAGGTGCGCCAGTAGTCGTTGTAGTCGGCGTTCTGGTGGGCGCGGTGGTCGGCGCCGCCGGTGTGGCAGCGGTACAGCGCCTCGCCGTCGTATTCGTTCAGGCCGGGGTGCGAGATCACCGCGGCCTGCGGCTGCCCCATGCCGGCCAGGATTTCCGCGGCGGTGTCCTGCTGGCGCACCAGCGTGCCCGACACTACCCGGCTGAAGCTGACGCCGCGTTCAGCGAAATATTCGCCAAGCCAGCGCGCCTGCTGGCGCCCGGTGGGCGACAGGCAGTCGTAGTTGGCGGCGCCAAACGAGGCTTGTCCGTGGCGGACGAGGAAAAGCGTGGCCATGAGTGGTCCCGATGAGCAGTGAGGCGGATAAGGCTGCCTCGGCGCGGGGCCGGGCGTGGGCAGATTGTAGGGAGCGCCGGCGCCACCGCCAAGCAAGCGCCGCGCAATTCATAGCAGCCATGGCCCGGCTGCATTACCCAGGCAGGCTCAGGCCGTCTCGGTCGGCCTGACGTCGAGATAGCCAGCCATCAGGCGGCTCAGCTCGGTGATCAGCCGTTCGTCGTCAAGGTGCAGCGGGCCGGAATCGTTGAGCACGGCATTGACCAGCACACTGAAGACGGCCTGCATGGCAAAGCGCACGCGCAGTTCGGCGGTGTCGGCGGGCAGCGGCAGGCGCGGCACCAGCAGTTGCACCATGCGCTCGACAATGGCTTCGCCGTTCTGGCGGTGGGGCAGCCATTCCTCGGGGCGCGTGGAGGCATGCCGCAGCGACGCGCGCATCACGCCACGGTTGGCGAGCGTGCCAAGCACCATGAACCTGGCGGTCTTTTCCAGCAGCACCGGCGTGGCGACATCGTCCCAGCGTTCCTGCGCCAGGTAGCGGTCGATCGAGGCGGAGGTCTCTTCCATCACCAGCGCGCGCAGCGCCTCGAAATAGGCCATCTTGTCGCGGAAACGCCCGTAGAAGGCGCCCACCGAGACCTGGCACGCCGCTGCGATCTGTGCAACCGAGACCGCGGCGAAGTCGCGCGTCGCAAGCAATTCGCGACCCGCGCCCAGCAAGGCCTGCTCGGTCTCGCGCGCACGGCGCTGGCGGGGCGGTTGCAGGATCGAGGGGGTGTCGATACGGGGGAAGGAAGCGTTGGCGGGGAAGCTGGAAGGCGTCGCTGACATGGTCATATTTCCGTATTCGAATTCGGATTCGAATTTGAAAATACCGGTGCGCACCGCAACGCGTCAAGAGGTTTTGTCGGCTGGCCCTGCAAATATCCCGCACGGATGCCATGCGGTGCACGACAGTGCGAGCCGCGTGCCGTGCGCTTTGCCGGAGCGATCAATCAGAGCATTGTGAATGCGAGCGCGTGAGATCAGGGTTCAGCTGAACCGCGGGCTCAGCTCGTCGCGCATCCAGTCAATAAAGGCGCGCGTACGCGCCGGCAGCAGCCGCGCGTGGGGATAGATCAGCGACAGCGGCCACGCCGGCAGCTCGAAGTCCTCCAGCACGATGCGCAGCTTGCGCTCCTCGACTAGCTGCGCGACCTGGTACGACAGGAAATGGCCGAAGCCTGCACCGGCGGCACAGGCGGCCACGGCGGGCGCGGTCTGGTTGAATTCCAGGTTGCCCGACACCGGCACATGAAACTCGCGTTCGCCATCGCGGAACGACCACCAGTGCGCATGGTTGCCGGTGAAGCGCAAACAGTTGGCGCTGGCCAGCTGGTCCGGGTGGCGCGGCACGCCGTGCTTGCGCAGATAGGCGGGCGTGGCGACCACCACGCGGCGGATGCGGCCGACGGCTTGCGCCACCAGCGTAGAGTCGGCCAGCGGACCGATGCGCACGCCCACGTCGAGGTCTTCCTCGAGCAGGTTCACCACGCGGTCGGTGAATTCCATGCGGCAGCGCACGCGCGGATAGCGCTGCACGAAGCGCGTCACCGCCGGCGCCACGTACATCTGGCCGAACAGCACCGAGGCGGTCAGGGTGAGCTGGCCGCTGGGCTCGACATGGCTCTCCGTCAGGCCCGCTTCGACTTCGTCGATATTGGCCAGGATGCGCCGGCAGCCGTCCAGGTAGCTGCGCCCCTCGGCGGTGAGCGACAGCCGCCGCGTGGTGCGATTGAGCAGCCGCACCTGCAGTTCGGATTCGAGCGCCGCCAGCGTGCGCACCACCGCCGGCAACGAGGTATGCAGCGACGCCGCGGCGGCCGTCAGGCTGCCTTCGTCGACGATCCGCACAAAGGTCTGCATTGCACGTAGTTTGTCCATGGCGCCAAACATTACTCCATTTTCCGGAGTAGTCAAATATCAATGGCCCCATTTATTCCACTGTCGCCGGCGTCGAGAATCCATCCATACCAACCGCTCAGGAGAGAGTGCCATGCAACAGACCAATTCCCCCGCAGTGCCCGCCAGGCCGCTGGTGTTGTATCGTTCGCCGGTGTCCGGCCACGCGCACCGCGCCGAACTGATGCTGGGGCTGCTGGGCTTGCCCTGCCGGCTGGTGGACGTCGACCTGCGCGGCGGCGAGCAACGCAGCGAGGCCTTCCTGCGCCTGAATCCGTTCGGCCAGGTGCCGGTGCTGGACGACGACGGCGTGGTGCTGGGCGATTCCAACGCGATCCTGGTCTACCTGGCCACGCGTTACGACGACGGCCGCTGGCTGCCGCGCGATCCGGTCGGCGCCGCCCGCGTGCAGCGCTGGCTGTCGGTGGCTGCCGGCGAGATTGCGTTCGGCCCGGCCGCCGCGCGCCTGGGCGTGCTGTTCGGCCGGCCGGTGCCGATGGAAGATGCCGTCGCCCGCGCGCAGCGGCTGTTCACGCTGATGGAATCGGTGCTCGCCGGTGGCTCGTTCCTGGCCGCCGATCACGCCACCATTGCCGACGTGGCCGCCTACAGCTATATCGCCCGCGCCGAGGAAGGCAACGTGCCGCTGGCGCCGTACCCGGCGCTCAATGCCTGGCTGCGCCGCATGGAGGCATTGCCTGGCTTCGTGCCGATGCTGGTATCGAAGCCCAGCGTGGCGGTCTAGCCATTGCGTCCGGCGAGCGTCAAGCCATTTCCGTTGCGAAGGAGCCAAACATGGATCTGCCCACCTGGCCGCATGCCGGCCTGCCATTCCACGCCGGCGAACTCGCCGCACAGCAGCGCGCCGGCAAGCGCGAGCGCATGGCCGCGGCGGGTCCGCGCGTGATCCGCGGCGAGATGCCGGAACAGCACCGCACGTTCTTCGCGCAACTACCGTTCCTGCTGGCCGGGGCGGTCGATGCCGACGGCATGCCGTGGGCCACGCTGCTGGTCGGCCCCCCCGGGTTTGCGCAGACGCCGGACGCCACGCACTTGCGCATCGACGCCGTGCCGTTGCCCGGCGATCCGCTGGCCGCGGCGCTGGAGCAGGGCGCACGCATCGGGCTGCTTGGCATCGAGCTGCCGACGCGCCGGCGCAACCGCATGAACGGGATCATCGTGGCGCGCGATCAGGCGGGGCTGACGGTCGAGGTCGAGCAGAGCTTCGGCAACTGCCCGCGCTACATCCAGCTGCGCGACGTAGCCGCTGCCGAGCTTGCCGCCGCCCCTGCAACATGGCACGGCGACGCGCTCGACGCGCAGGCCAGCGTCTGGCTGCGCGGCGCCGATACGCTGTTCATCGCGTCCAGCCATGTCGCGTCGCCGCAAGACGAGGGCGAGCACACCGGGGGTGTCGACGTCTCGCACCGCGGCGGCAAGCCTGGCTTTATCCGCGTGGACGACGCCCATACCCTGACGTTTCCGGATTTCAACGGCAATAACTTCTTCAACACGATCGGCAACCTGCTGGCCGACCCACGTGCGGGCATCGTCGTGCCGGATTTTGCCGACGGTTCGCTGCTGCATGTGAATGGGCGCGCCGAAGTGATCTGGGAGGGCCAGGAGCTGGCCTCTTACGCTGGCGCCGAGCGGCTGGTGCGGCTGCATGTCGAACGCGTGGTGCGGCGCGAGCGCGTGTTGCCGCTGCGCTTCGCGTTCCGGGAATTCTCGCCGGTGCTGGACGATACCGGCGCGTGGCCGGAACGCTGAGCGCGGTGGGCTGAGCGCCGGACGATGGTCGGGTTCAGCGGCGCGCCCGGTATTTGAGCGCGGCACAGCGCCCGGCCAGCGCGGTGATGCAGCAGGCATCGCCGCGCCACTCACCGCCGGTCACGATGCCATTGGGATCCGCCACCAGCTTGCGCTGGCATTGCCCCGGCACAGGCGTGCGCTCCATGCCGGCATCGCGCGGGCCGCTGCCCGGCGGCCGCGCGGCCGGCACGGAATCGGTCCAGACGTAGGCGGTGCCGGCGGGAAGGGCCTGCACGGCCTGCGGCGGGCCCCACTGGCGCTTCGCCTCCTCGACGGAAATGTTCTTCCAGGAATCGATGACGTCTTGCATCGCGCCCGTCCCGATTCCCGCGCAGGCCGCGGCCAAAGTCGCCACGCACAGGACAGCGGCGCGCGTTAGCCTGCGCGCCCCGGTTCGGGCGGCATACGCAAATCGGGCTGGATTGGCGGGCATGGCGGCTCCACATCGGCGCAGCCGGCGGCAAGGGCCGGTCTGTGGAGACTAGCGGAGCCGTCACATCGTTTGCAAGAGGCGTTTGGGGCCTGGCGTACAGACTGCCGCGGCCGGCGGCCTGGCAGGCTTACTCGGCAAACAAGCCGAGGGTTTGCTGCCCGGCGGCGGCAGGGGACTTGCGCGCAGCATGCGTCGCCACCGCGCGTGCAGGACGCGCGGCTTCAGCGTGCGTCTCTGGCGCGGTCAGCGTGAAATCCCGGCGCACCGACAGCGGCACCGCGTCCGGCATCCACTGCTCCCGGCGCGGCGCCAGGATCTGGTAGGTGTCCAGGTCGAAATGTGCGGGCGCGGCGGCCAGTGCGCCGGCTTCCTCCAGCGTGTCCGCGCAGCCCAGGTAGCACCACTCGTCAACCACATGCCACCATGCGCGCGCGCCGTGTTGCTCGCGCCAGGCCACCGGGCCGTCGAACGGCCATGGCACCAGCGCGATCGGCCCCAGCGCGGCGGCCAGACGGGCACGATGTTCGCGCGACGATTCCACGCCGACGCAGGCGCCGGCGCAGCGGTGGACCTGGCGCGCAAAGCAGGGGCTGCCACGGCGCGTGGTCTTTTCCAGCGACAGCGTGGCCAGGCACAGGCCGTGCTCCTCGGCCAGCGCGCGCAACCGTGCCTCGGCCGCGCCACGGCTGCCGAAGACACCGAACAGGTCGCGCTGCCGGCAGAAGTCCGTGTCGCGATCCGAGCGCAGGCGCGGCACCGGCAACTGCTGCGGCAACTCCCATGCGTACAGGCGCGTATTCCGGCGCAGCAGCTGGTTGTGCACCGGCTGCATGGCCTTGACGAGCCGGGCTTCCAGTAACAGCGCGCCGGTTTCGCCGCCGGTTTCCCGCCATTCGACCCGGCGCACCAGCCGCGCCAGCCGCATATCCTTGCCGTAGCGGTAGTCGCCCGAAAAATGCGCGCCGATCCGCTGGCGCAGGTGCACGCTCTTGCCGACATAGAGCGGCACGTCCTGGTCGCCATAGAAGATATAAATGCCAGGCGCCGCGGGCACGTCTTCGAGCGCGGTCTCTTCCAGGCCGGCCGGCAGGCTGGCGCGCCGCACCAGTGTGCGCACCGCCGCTTCCACCAGGTCGACCGAATAGGTGGCATGGATCTTCTGCCAGAACTGCCACAGCAGCTCGGCGTCGGCCAGCGCACGGTGCCGGCCCTTGGGCATCAGGCCGAAGCGGGCGATCAGCGCATCCAGGCCATGGCGCTCGACCGACGGGTACAGCGAGCGCGAGAGCCTGACAGTGCACAGCACGTCGGCCCGGAACGTCACCCCGGCGCGCCGGAACGCGTTCTTCAGGAAACCGTAGTCGAAGCGTGCGTTATGGGCCACGAAGAGGCGCCCCTGCAGTCGCTCCGCGAGCGACTCGGCCAGGGATTCGAAGGTGGGCTGACCCCGCACCATGTCGTCGCTGATGCCGGTCATGCGCTGGATAAACGGCGGGATCGACATGCCGGGGTCGAGCAGGGTCTCCCATTCGACAATACCGTCCGGGCCCACCTCCACCACGCCGATCTCGGTGATGCGGTCGCGCTGGGCGTCCGCACCGGTGGTTTCGAGGTCGACAAATACGATAGGACGCGACAGTGCGGCGGCCAGCGACTGGGCATCGAGCAGGCGGGTACCGTCCGCGGGCAGGCGCGACGGTTGATAGGTAGTCAGGTCAGGCATTTGCCGATTTTAAGGGGCCGCCGATGGCGGCACGAAGAAGTTTTCAAATACCCCTTGCCAACCCCGCTGCGCTCGCTTACTATTCGCCCCCTCGCAACGCGACGCGGCCCCTGCAAGGCAGGCGCAGCAAGGGTTGCGGGGTCGGCCGGGAGGTTGGCGCAGCGAGGTTTGCAGCGCTGACGGCAGCAAAAAAGATTGCTGCAAACGGTTGACGAAACGAAGAAAGCTCTGCATAATCTCGTTTCTCTGCTGCAGACAACGCAGCGCGCTGAACGGCAAAGCCGGGCGGCGAAGTTCTTTAACAAACAAACAACCGATAAGTGTGGGCGCTGGGTAGCGGACGCCGCTGTCTACGGACAGTGATGCTTCAAGTTATACAGTGCTCGCACAGCAAAACGTGACTGGGTCTTCGGATCTGGTCAGTCAGTTTTCTGAGAGTGAGCGACCGCTCGAAAGAGCGAGACCCGCGAGGGTCACACAGAGATTGAACTGAAGAGTTTGAT
>NZ_JACHWE010000006.1:0-258740 GCF_014191175.1 Cupriavidus alkaliphilus
TTCTCGCCGCCTTCTTCGTAGTTGAGCACGAACTGCAGCGCCACGCGCGCGCCGCCCGGCCAGCGGGCGTGCGGCGGACGGGCGCCGTAACCGATCAGATCGCGGGGATAGCGGGACTGGAGCATGGTGGTGGAAGCGGACAAAGTGCGGGAAGACATAGGATTCAGTTCAGGGCATAGGGGGCCAGCATGCCGGCATAGGCCTTGGGCAGCGGCCGTGCCCAGTCGCCGCGCTTGCTGGTGCCCAGGCGCACCGAGACCAGCGCCTCGGCCAGCTTGACCGCGCACGACACGCCGTCGATCACCGGCGCGCCGATGGCGTCGGCGATCTCGTCGCACAGGTCGGTCATGCCGGCGCAGCCCAGCACGATGCATTCGCTGCGGTCTTCGGCCAGGGCCACCCGGCAGGCCTCGGTGATGATGCGGCGCGCATCGGACCCGGGGCGCTCCAGCTCCAGCACCGGCAGGTCGCAGGCGCGCACGTTGTTGCAGAAGCGCTTCATGCCGTAGCGCTCGGCCAGGTGCCAGGCGATATTGCAGGTGCGCGCCAGCGTGGTGACCACGCTGAAGCTGCTGCCGACCACGCTGGCCATGTGCATGGCGGCCTCGGCGATGCCGATCACCGGCCCGCGCGCTACTTCGCGCGCGGCGTACAGGCCCGGGTCGCCGAAGCAGGCGATGACGTAGCCGTCCACGCCTTCCTGTTCGCCGGCCAGGATCTCGTCGAGGATGCCCGGCACCGACAGGGCTTCGTCATAGTGGCTTTCGATCGAAGCCGGGCCCATGCGCGGGCTGACCGCGCTGATGCGCGTGCCGGGCGCCGCCACGGCGGCGGCGCACTGCCCGATCTTGTCGGTCATGCTCTGGGTGGTATTGGGGTTGATGATCTTCAGCTTCATGGACACGGCTCGGTTCGGTGCGGTCGTAATCGTGGGTCGGTTCAAGGATGGGCGGCGTCACGCCTGGGTGGCGGCGCGGCTGCCCAGGTGCCCGGGCATCATGCGGGGCGCCAGCTGCCGGTACAGCACCAGCGCAATGCCCATGCCGATGAACCAGCTGTAGTTGGCGGCCGCCTGCCAGGCCGGCACCACCACGCACAGGATCGGGATGATGGCCGCGGGAATCATGGTGGCCACCGCCGCCGGGTTGAAGCCGTTGCGGTACCAGTAGCGGCCGCGCGGGTTCAGCGTGTACAGGTCATCCACCTCGACATGCTGGCGCCGCACCAGGTAGTAGTCGGCAATCAGGATGCCGAACAGCGGGCCGATGAAGGCGCCCAGCACGTCCAGCGTGTAGTGGATCACCTGCGGGTTGTTGTACAGGTTCCAGGGCGTGATGAAGATCGAAGCCACCGCGGCGATCATGCCGCCGGTGCGCCAGCTGATGTGCTTGGGCGACACGTTGGAGAAGTCGAACGCCGGCGAGACGAAGTTGGCGACGATATTGATGCCGATGGTTGCGGTCATGAAGGTGAACGCGCCCAGCAGCATGGCGAAGGTGCTGTCGATATGGCTGACGGTCTCCACCGGGTCGGTGATCAGCTTGCCGAACACTGGCAGCGTGGCCGAGGTGGTGATCACGGTCAGCAGCGAGAAGCCCAGGAAGTTGACCGGCAGCCCCCAGAAGTTGCCGCGCTTCACCGACTTGAAATCCTTGGCATAGCGCGAGAAGTCGCCGAAGTTGAGCATCGGGCCGGAGAAGTACGACACCACCAGCGCGATCGCGCTCAGCATCACCGGCACCGCTTCCCAGCCGGTGTACTTGACGAAGCTCAGCGTGAAGTTGACGTTCTCCCAGCCGGCCTTGTTCACCAGCCAGACCGCCAGCGCGATCATTACCACGTACACCGCCGGGCCGGCCCAGTCGATGAACTTGCGGATGGTCTCCATGCCGGTCCAGAACACCAGTGCCTGCAGCACCCACAACACCATGAACGACGCCCAGCCCAGCGTCGACAGCCCGGCGAAGCCATGCAGCTTGACGTCGGCATACGGCGCCAGCGCCGGGAAGAAGTGCAGCGCCAGCACCAGGAAGGCACTCGACGCCAGGTAGGTCTGGATCCCGTACCACGCCACCGCGATCAGCCCGCGGATGATGGCCGGGATATTGGCGCCGAGCACGCCGAACGAGGCCCGGCAGATCACCGGGTAAGGCGTGCCGGTCACCTGGCTGGGCTTGGCCACCAGGTTGCAGAAATACTGCACGATCACGATGCCCACCAGCAGCGACACCAGCACCTGCCAGCTGGTCAGGCCCAGCGCGAACAGGCTGCCGGCGGTGATATAGCCGCCGACGCTGTGCACGTCGGACATCCAGAACGCGAAGATGTTGTAGGTGCCCCAGGTCTGCTTGCGCAACGGGGCCAGGTCCTCATTGGTGAGGCGTTCGTCATAGCTGGGCTTGATCAGGGCATTGCCGTGTGCGGCATGCCCGCCCTGCGCCTGCGCTGCGTCGGCGGGTGTGGCGGTGGTTTGCATCATCTGAGTCTCCTGGCAGATGTGTGTCTTGACGATAGGCGACGCGCGGCCCTTCGGGGCTCTTTGCGGTGCGCCAGGGGTGGGTGTTTATGTGTCTACTAAATTGTCTACAAAATCGATTGAGTGTGTAGACGATGTTGTAGATCACAGATTCGTGATTGTCAACATTCGTTTTCCCTGAAGGCGGAAGCGGGCCGCCGTGGGGCAAAAGTCACGCCGCGCCGAACGGAATAATTCTGCGAATGCGGTCCGGTTGTCCCTCTCCCGCAAGCGGGAGAGGGGCCGAGGGTGAGGGCCCGCGCATCCACGAAGTCAACCGCATCAATCGCGCACCTGCGTCATTCCCCGCGAAATCGGCGACGAAAAAAAAAACCCGCTCCGGAGAGCGGGTGCTGGTGCAGGCGGGCGATGGCCTTCAATACGCGATCTTCGCCGTCAGGCTGATGCTGCGCGGGTCCGCCGGCTGGATGTAGTTCTCGTACTGGAAGCCCCAGTAGCGCTTGTTGGTCACGTTGTTCAGCGCCGCGCGCAGCGTCAGGTCCTTGCCGGCGACGCGGGTGCTGTAGCTGGCGCCGAGGTTGAACACCGTGTAGCCGCCGGCGTCCAGCGTATTGCCCGCATTGAGCTTGGTGCTGCCGGTGTATTTGCCATCGACCCCGAGGCGCAGGCCCGGCACGAACGGCACGCGGTAGCTGACGCGGCCGGCCATGATGAAGCCGGGCGCACCCGCCACGCGGTTGCCGCTGTTGGCCACGCCCTTGTCGTAATACGAATCGAGATACATCGCGCTGGCGCCGAACTCCCACTGCGAACCCAGGCGGTACACGCCCGCCAGTTCCAGGCCCTGGTAGATCGAGGTGCCCTCCTGCTGGCGCGTCGGCACGCCGCCGCTGATGCTGTCGTACTCGGCCCCGCGCTCGATGCGGAAGGCGGCCGCGGTCGCGCTCCACGCGGCCTGGTCGGCCTTGACGCCGATTTCATACTGCTTGCTGCGGATCGGGCTGAGCAGCTGGCGCGCGTTGGTGTAGCCGTCCGGCACGATCGAGCCGGGCTCCAGCGCCTCGACATAGCTGGCATAGACCGTGGCGGCGGGCACCGGCTTGAACATCAGCGCCAGCGTCGGCGTGACCACGCCGTTCTTGCTGTAGCTGGAGGTGACCGGCACATAGCCGTTCTGTTCGAAGTTGGTCACGCGCAGGCCGGCCAGCACTGACCAGCGCTCGCTCAGCTGCACGGTATCGCTGGCGAACACGGACTTCTGCGTGATGTCGCTGTTGCGCACCTTGTTGAAGGCGGTCGAGCTGTAATACGTGTTGGTATTGGGCGCGAAGATGTTGCCGGTGCCGATGACCGCGCCGAAGCCGTTGTTGTCATAGCGGTCGATCTGCTTCTGCCACGACAGGCCCGCCACCAGCTGGTGCCCGAACGGGCCGGTGCGGAACTTGCCTTCCAGCATCGCCTGCCATTGCCCCACCTGCTGGTTCTGCGCGGTGTCGTAGCGCTGGTCGATGTAATCGCCGGCCTGGTTCAGCAGGTTGTAGGTGCTTTCATTGCGGCTGCGGTTGACCTTGGTGAAGCTGTAGCTGGTGCTGACCGCCCAGTCCGGATTGATCTGGTAGCGCAGGCCGGTGCTGTACAGCTGCAGGTTGGTGTTCAGGTGCTGGTCGGCGCCGGCGAAGTTGCGGATGCGCCCGGACACGGCGCCCGGCAGCGCCGTATCGCCATAGCTCCACAGGCTGAACGAGGGCATCTGGCCGGTGGCGCGACGGTCCTGGTAGATCGAATCGAAGGTCCAGGTCAGGTCCTTGGTCAGGCGCGCGTCCAGGCCCAGCGACACGCTGTCGCGCCGGATGTTGCGCGCGTTGTAGGGGGTGCCTTCTTCATGCGTCGCGTTCAGGCGGTAACCGAACATATTGCCGGGGCCGGCGCGGCCGCCCAGGTCGATGTGCTCGCTCCACACATTGGCGGCGCGGTAGCCCAGCTCGAACGACGCTGTGAAGGTGTCGGTCGGCTTCTTGGTGACGTAGTTGACGATGCCGCCCGGCGTGGCGAAGCCGTACATGAAGCCCGGCAGGCCCTTGAGCAGCTCCACCTGCTCCATGTGCTCGTACGGCAGCGTGATGCCGTAGGCCACGAACGGCAGGCCGTTGATCTTGAAGCCGTTCTGCCAGTCGATCTGCAGGCCGCGCACGCTCAGGTAGCTGGACCAGCTGTTGTAGCCGTTGCCGTTGTCGCTGACCGACGCATCCATGGTGAACACGTCGCCGAGCTTGGCCACCTGGCGCTCGGCCAGGTCTTCGCCGGTGACGATGGTGGTCGAGTAGGGCGTGTCCAGCTGCGTGCGCGAACCCAGCGCGCCGGTGCTGGCCTTTTTCTCAAGCTGCAGGCCGGAATCGTCCACCGCCGACGCGCTCACGGTCACCGCCGGCAGCGACGCCGCATCGGCCGGCGCCGCCGCTTGCTGCGCCAGCGCGGCCGTTGCCGGAAAGCCGGCGAGCACGGCAAGTTGCGCCAGCACGGCGAGATGGCGGGGTTGGGGTGCGCGCGCACGTGCGGCGCGGGGGACTTGGCGGCTCATGATGGAACAGCAGAAGACAGGCAGGCCTGTAGGTGAATGTCAATACAAATGCGAATAATTCGCATTTCGGAAAAGACCGAATGATGCCTATCCCGTGGCTGCGGCGTCAAGGCGCAAGGTTGGGCTTTGTGGTGAAAGCAACGGCGGATTGGGGATGGCGCCAGGCGCCGCACCGCCCGGTTGCTGCGCGCGTACCGCACGTCTGGCAACCGGCTCCCGGTCCGGCACACGCAGTCTGCCGGCGCAAAACCCGATACCGGATAGTTATGGCGCCCGGCAAAAAATGATGTTGGACGTGCCTGTTGGCGGTTCATAAAGTTGCACGAACAGAGGCGAACGCCCTCTCGTTTTTCCCAACTTCATGACACCGAGGAAGCAATATGGATCCGACCCCGCAGGAAATGGAAGCTACCCGCATCGCGCGCTGGGGCAAGGTCAAGCCTTACGGCGAGACCTTCATCGAAAGCCGCCTGCCCGGGATGAAGAAGAACATCTACAAGATCATGAATCGCGGCGTGCTCGAGAACAAAGGCGTCGAGCCCGCAATCCCCGGCAACCACCGCTTCGGCGTGACCTTCATCGAAATCCCGGTCGGACAAGGCGCCAGCCTGCATGCGCACAAGACCGAGGAAGTGTTCTGCCCGCTGAATGGCCAGATGGAAGTCATCTGGGGCGAGAAGGGACAGTACTCGCTGATGCTGAACCAGTGGGATGTGATCTCCTGCCCGATCGGCGTGATGCGCGGCTTCCGCAACCCCAACGACCACGCGCTGGTAGTCTACTCTGTGGTGGGCGGCACTGACGAGGAATGCGGCCGCATCGCCTGGCACCCGGACGTGGTCAAGGCGGCCGAGTCCACCGGCCTGGTCTACGGCGACGACGGCTATATCAAGGAAAGCGGGGCGGACACGGCGCAGCCGCGCACAGAAGGCTGACGACATTCGCGGCGACCCGGACGCGTGGTCAACGCGCAGGCGCCTGCGGCATCGGGCGGGGCGTCATTTCGACGCCCCGCTGCGCGCCAGATTCCATCCCCACTTCCACAAGAGCTGACCACACTATGACTTCTGCTTCCGTAGCCCGCGCCAGCGCCGCTTCCGCGGCGGCCCCGCAATCGATTCCCGCCACCCCCGAGGCGCTGCTGGAAGCCGTGCTCAAGGCCAACGCCGGCACCGCCGACGCGCGTACCCGCACCGTTCTCGATGCCCTGATCCGGCATGCGCATGCGTTCGCGTCCGAGGTGCAGCTGACCTATGAGGAACTCCACGCCGGCCTGGATTTCATGGTCCGCATCGGCCAGGCCACCGGGCCGAAGAAGCATGAGGGCATCCTGCTGGCCGATATCCTCGGGCTGGCCACGCTGGTGCTGCTGATGGACGCCAAGGCAGTGCTGGCCGCCGGCGGCACCGAGCCCGCGTTGATCGGCCCGTTCTGGCGCGCCAACCAGCCGGTCCGCCCCAACGGCGCGCACATCGCCACCCCTGACACCACCGGCGACCCGCTGTTCGTGCAGGGGCGCGTCGTGTCGATCGACGGCACACCCATCGCCGGCGCGCGCATCGAAACCTGGCAGGCCGCGCCGAGCGGCCTGTACGAGAACCAGGACGAACACCAGGAAGACATGAACCTGCGCGCGGTGTTCGAGACCGACGCCGACGGGCGCTTCTGGTTCGACAGCGTGCGGCCGTCGGGCTATGGCGTGCCGATCGACGGCCCCTGCGGCGAACTGCTGAAGCTGCAGAACCGCGACCACATGCGTCCGGCGCACCTGCACTTCATCGCCATCGCACCGGGCCACAAGGTGCTGACCACGCAGATCTTCGACGCGCTCGATCCCTATGCCTTCAGCGACGCGGCGTTCGGCGCGGTCGGGTCGCTGCTGCGCGATTTCGAACCCGACGGCAAGGGCGGCTTCCGCCTCGATGTGGAACTGAAACTGGAGCCGGGCGAGACGCGCCTGCCCAAGCCGCCGCTGCCGTGATCGCCACTGGCTTGCGCGGATAAAGCAGACGGCGGTCTTGTGCCGCCGTCTTGGCGTCTTGCCAGCTTATGCCGCAACCTTGCGCTCGGCCCAGCGGGCGACGATCTCCAGGCACTGCTGCATTTGCCGGGGCTGTCCGAGGTAGTAGTGCGTGGCGCCTTCGATGCGCACGAATTCCTTGTCGGCAGTCGCCAGCGCCTCGAACACCTGGGGATTATGCGTGGCGGGCACCGCGTCGTCGGCGCCGTTCTCGATCTGCAGCACCGGCGTATGCCGTATGCGTGCCGCATTCACCGGGCCCTTGATGTTGGAATGGTCATACGACCATTGCGAGAGCCAGCTGCGCAGGGTCGAATAGCGTGCCAGGCCGACCGGTCCCGAGTTGACCACGCGCGGATCGCCCAGATAGCACCAGTCCGCCCTCCGCCCGTTCGGGTCGATGGTGGTATCGCGCCAGCGCACATCGCACATGGTGCGATGCACGACGAAGCCCCGTTCCAGTTCCGTGCCGCCGCCCCTGAGCCGGGCCAGCATGTCGATGGCCCAGTCGCTGATGCGGCGGTTGCGTGCCCGTTGCGCCTGGCGGAAGCGGGTGACGAATTCCGCGGGGTACGGCGGCTGATAGGGACAGCGGGGGTCGTAGATATCCAGCTCCAGGTTGCGGCGGTCGGGATCGAGCTCGTCGGTCACGGACGGGTCCAGCCACTCGGTCAGGGTCTCGGGCCGGCTCAGGTGCGCGGCCACGAATATCAGGGCGTCCGCCGGTATCAGGCGCGCCTGCGTCAGGTCGTACGGATCGCCGGCCGGCGTATGCGTGATGGTCGCGCACTCCGCCTGGGCCTGGTAGAACAGCGACAGCGCGCCCCCGCCCGACCAGCCCACCAGCACCACCTTCTCGTAGCCGAGCACCTCGCGCGCATGGCGGATGTAGGCGCCGAGGTCGAATGCCACTTTCTCCATGATCAGGGCGGTATCGTTTTTGGCGTACCGGCTGGCGGCGCACAGCACGTGCATGCCCGCCTCTGCCAGCGCGACCGGCATCGGCATCAGTTGCAGCGTGGACGACGGATGCATGAAGAGGTAGACCACGCTGGAGGGCGCGCCACGCGGTACCAGCCGCTGCCCCTCCAGGAAGGTGTAGCCCTGGCTGCCGGCAAAGCCGTAGGTCTCGGCCATGCCGGCCGGCTCCTGGAACTGGATAATGACCGGCACCCGGTCGAACTCGTGCTTGCGTGAAAGGTCAGGCATTGCGCATCCCTTGGGTAAGGTCCTGGATGGGTAAAGGGGCACAACCGCGTGCGGATGTGCCCGCAAAGGTGTGAGCGTCGGCAGGGCGCGGCCGGAAACAGGCGCCCATCGTGAATGGGCGCCACCGGCCGGCCGGGGCTGTGCCGTTGATCTGGGGTTGTTAGCCGCGGTGTGCGTCAGCCGGGTTCTGGCCCGGGGCGCTGCTGCCGCGCCCTGGCTTTCTCCGCCACCCATTCCGCGCATTGGCGATGGGCGCTCTCGCGCGCCGCGCGGGCGTGCTCGGGGTCGCCGGTCGGCGTGGTCAGCTCGAGGCGAATGCCGTTGGGATCGAAGAAGTAGATCGATTCCAGGAAATGATGGTCGGTCACGCCCAGCACGTCGACGCCGGCGGCTTTCAGGCGATGGCAGGCCTGCAGCAGGTCTTCGCGCGACGCCACGCGCAGCGCCAGGTGATTGACCCAGGGCGGGGTGTTCGGCGAAGGCGCGGCGGCCTGGTCATCCCCCAGGTCGAAAAAGGCGATGCAGGAACCGTCCTGCATTTCGAAGAACAAGTGCACATACGGGCAGCGTTCGCCGGTGCTGGGCACCACGTCGGCGCGGACCATGTGGACCAGCGGCAGACCCAGCAGGTCTTCATAGAAGTGACGGGTCTCTTCGGCATCGCGGCAGCGCCACGCGAAGTGGTGCAGCCCGTGTACCGGCACGCCGATGCTGGGCGACGGGCGGTCAGGTTCATGTGGCACGGACATTCGGTGTCTCCACGCTCAGTAGTCTTGCGGCGCGGCCGCGCCGATGGGCTCCGGGCTGATCAGCACGGCATCCGCGTCGCAATACACCCACTCGCCCGGGCGGAACGTCACGTTGCCGAAGCGCAGCGGGATATTGTCTTCGGCGCCGGGCTGCTCGGCGGCATTGCGCAGCGCCGTGGTCCCCAGCGCCTTGACGCCGATATCGATGCCATTGACCGCCTTGCTGTCGCGGATGACGCCATGGATCACCAGGCCGGCCCAGCCGTTGCTTGCCGCCAGGGTTGCCAGCCGGTCGCCGAAGACGCCGATGCGCAGGGAGCCGCCCACGTCGACCACCAGCACACGGCCGGCACCGGGCGTGGATAGCTGGCGCAGCACGGGACGGTGGTCCTCCTGCACGCGCAGGGTCGCGCACGGACCGGAGAATTGCTCGCGCAGGCCGAAGCTGCGGAACTGCAGCTGGCAGACCGAAGTGGTGTCGGGGTGCGCATCGGAAAGGTCGCTGGTAGAAAACATGATCATCAGGATGGGGTTGGAAGCGCGCTGGCTGCGATGCGGCAACGGTGTTGCCGGACTGCCCGCGCCTAGTTGAGCGTGATACCGGCTTTCTTTACCACTTCACCGTACCTGGCATAGTCGCGGCGGATCTGCTGGCCGAATTCGTCCGGCGTGTTGCCGACCGCAGTGATGCCGAGGTCGAGCATCTTGCTGCGTGTATCCGGCTGGTCCAGCACCTTGCGGATTTCCCGCTGCAGGCTGGCCACCACGGCGGCCGGCGTGCCCGCGGGCGCGAGGATGCCCACCCAGGAATCGACGCTGAAGTCCTTCACGCCCGACTCCATCAAGGTCGGCACGTCAGGCAGCGCGGCGACGCGGTGGCTGCCGGTCACGGCAATGGCGCGAACCTGGCCGTTCTTCACATACTGCGACACGCTGGCGACCGCCGTGCACAGCACCGGCAGCGAGCCGCCGAGCAAGTCGGTCAGCGCTTGCGAGCCGCCCTTGTAGGCGATGTGCTGCAGCGGGATCCCTGCCTGGTCGCGCAACAGTTCCCCGGCCAGATGACAGGTGGTGCCGGTGCCGGAACTGCCGAACGACAGGCCGCCGCCTTTGCCGGCGCGCGCGTACGCCACCAGCTCGCTGAAGGTCTTCGCTGGTACCGACGGGCTGGACACGAAGATCAGGGTGGCATCGCCGACTTTGGTCACGGGCGCGAAGTCCGTCAGCACGTTGAAGCGCGGCCGGGTGATGTGCGTGCCGGTGACGAGCGCGCCGTCAAAGCCCAGCAGCAGCGTGTAGCCGTCGGCACCGGAGCGGGCCACGATCTCGGCGCCGATGTTGCCGGAGGCTCCGGGACGGTTGTCGACGATCACGTTCTGGCCCAGGGACTGCCCCAGCTTGTTGGCCAGCAGCCGCGCGGTGGCGTCGGTGACGCCCCCGGGCACGAACGGCACCACCAGGCGGATGGGGCGGGCCGGGTAATCTTGTGCGGCGGCCACGCCAGGCACGGCAGCGAGAATCGTTGCAGTGATCCCCAGCAGCGCAAGGACGATCTTCGGATAGCGCATGCGGTCTCCTGTCGAATTATCGTTCTGATGGTGGCGATACCACGTTGCGATCCATTCTAAGGACCGCCGCGCGGCAGGATGTGCCGTTTCCACCAGCGATGCGCCGGACAAACCGCGGCTTGTTTCGCCTTGCCCGGTCCTGGCCGGCACGATCTGCTGCGCGGCTGCCGGCTCAGAACTTGTGGCGAAGGCCCACGCCAAAGGTGTTGCCGGTGCCGGCGGTCGTCAGCTTGTCGTAGAGATAGTTGGCATAGACGTCGGTGCGCTTGGACAGGTCGTAGCTATAGCCGATCGCTGCCGTGGTGCGGTTGAAGTCATCCAGGGTGCGGCGGTCGTTCCGGGTCCACGCGTAGCTGGCATTGAGCCGGCCGGGTCCGAGCGGCGCCGAGACCCCGGCCTGGTAGGTATAGGTGCGTACTTCGGAGCGCCCGTTCTTCGTCATGTTGAACGTGCCGAACAGCTTCAGCACCTTGAAGTCGTACGAGGCACCGGTGAACAGCACCTTCTGGCTCGGCTCCAGCGCCGTGATGGCGGCGCCGGTCTTGGTGTGGTTGCCGCCCACGGCCAGGTCCAGCGGGCCGTTCTGGTAGCGGATCATGGCGCCCATGTTGTTGGTGCCATTGTTGGTGGCCGCCTCGCCCAGCCCATATATGAGCTGGAAGCTCAGCCCGCCAAAGTTGGGAGATAGGTAGCGCACCGCGTTGCTCCAGCCGGTATCGCCACGGATCAGCCGCCCGAACGTGGGAATCCAGTTCTGCACGTTCAGCGGCGAGAAGCGCGTCGAGCCGGCAAAGGGGTTGAACTGTCCGGTCAGATAGAGCATGGGCGTGGAATTCCGGCCGATGCGCAGCTCGCCGAACTTGTTCGAAGACAGGCCGACATAGGCGTTGCGGGCAAACATCGCGTCGACCGGGCTGCGGCCCATCTCGCCGGTGTCGGGGCGGAAGAAGCTCTCGATGGCAAACACGGTGCTGAGGCCGCCGCCCAGGTCTTCTTCGCCGCCCATGCCCCAGAACGGCGTGGTCTCGCCACCGTTGTCGAGCTGCCAGGAACTGCGTGGCGCGCCGCTCGGCTTGATGCTGCCGACATAGGTGTCGATCAGGCCGTAGAGCCGCACCCCGTCGGCATGGGCCGTGGCCGAGGCGGCCAGCCCCGCGAGCAAGGCAAGGGTCAGGCTGTGCTTCAGGCAATGACGTGCTTCCAACATCTTCTCCTCCAATCTCTCTTGTTATGAACTCGAAAAGGGGACACGACAGGCGCACCGGCCCACGGCGCCGCTGGCGGCAGGCGCAAGGATGTCTCGTCTACCTTGCTGTTCCCGGATGGGTGTCGTCACGAACGACCGGATTGCGCAGGGTCCCGAGACCGTCGATTTCCACCTCCACCTCGTCGCCGGGGCGCATGTGAACCAGCCCCGGCACCTTGAACAGGCCGTACTGGCGCGACAGGTCCAGGCCTGCGACGTCATCCGGTTGAGGCTTCAGAGCGCCCGGCGTGCCCATCGCGATCAGGTCGCCGGGCCGCAGGTTGTAGCCCTGGCTCAGGTAACTGACCACCTTGGCCACGTCGCACAGCATGTCGTCCAGCGGCGCGCGCTGGCGCACCACGCCGTTGATGCGGGTCAGCACCGTATGCGTGGCGGGATCGCCGAATTCGTCGCGGGTCATCAGCCATGGCCCGTAGGATCCCGAGGCTTCGAAGTTCTTCCCCAGGCCGAACTGGCGGTTGTGCACTTGGTACTCGCGCACGGAGCCTTCGTTGAGGCAGGTGTATCCCGCCACATGCTCCATCGCGTGCTGCTCCGGGATGTAGCGCCCGGGCTTGCCGATGATGACCCCCAGCTCCCCTTCGTAATCGAACGCGCGCGCCACTGCTTCGGGCGGGGCCACGAGCGGCTCGCCCGCCCCGACGTAGGAGGCCGGCATCCGCATGAAGAGATGCGGATAGTCGCCGTTGGTCTGCAGCCCGGTCTCGGCGAGGTGGCTCTTGAAGTTCAGCGCCAGCGCCCACATGGCATTGGGGCGGTCCAGGAATGGCTTGAGCCTGACCGAGGCCAGGGCGAGATTGCCCGTCACACCCTCCACGGCTCTGCGCAGCCGCGCGAGTCCGTCCTCGAGTTCCAGCAGCGCGACCATGCTGGAAGGCAGATCCGGTGCGATCTCCGCGACCGCGACGAAATGCGTGGGGCTGGTGACGACGCCAAGCGCGGTCGCGTTGCCGTTGGCATAAGCAATGATCTTCATGTTCAGAACGGGTGCATGGGGGACGAAGAAAGGCGGGACAGGTGGACTGGCCGATGTCGCTTGCCCGGTGCTGCCCACCGCCTGTGAGGACGCAGCGTAATCGCGCACCGGTGGATCCTCGTGACCGGAGAGCCCGCAGGCTTAACCCACAGTCCGAATATCTCGTCGCCACGGGTCAGGCATGGCGGAGCCCGCCCTAGACTGCGCAGCGTTGCGTACGGGCTGCCGATGCCGGGATGGGTCGCCGCCAGTCCGGCGTGTCAACAGTGAAGACTCCCGGGAGGCGATCCAATGAAAAAGATCAGGCGCGTGGTGACAGGTCTGCAGCATGGCAAGGCGGTGATCGCCTCTGACGTAGCGGTGCGAGAACGCGCGCCAGCCCTGGCGGGCGGCGTGACCACGGTGCCGCTGTGGGGCGCGGCGTCAGCGCCCGCGGTCCCGAACGCAGGCGATTCGACTGCCGCGCCGAAGTTCTCGCCGCCGCCGGGCGGCTATCACTTCTCGGTCTTCAGCGTGCCGCCGCTGGGGGAAGTGCTGCGTGCCCAGCCTCCGGCCGACCTCGGGCGGGCCAGGGAAGAGATGGAGCGGGACATTCCGGGGCTGCTGGAACTGATGGATCCGGAAGTGCCCGGCATGCATGCGACCACGTCGATCGACTTTGTCGTGGTGCTCAGTGGCGCGATCACGCTCGAGCTCGACGGTGGCGTCGCGACCGCCTTGCAGGCGGGCGATACGGTAGTCCAGAACGGGGTGCGCCATCGCTGGCTGAACCACGGGGCGGAACGCGCCTGGCTCGCCGCCGTGGTGCTCGGCGCAAGCCGCGCGGCGCCGCGCTGAAAATCAGACGATCTGATAAGCGAGCCGACGCGCCGAGCAAGGGCTGCCGCACCACCGCAGGTATCGTCGGACCGATCGCCACGTGCGACAGAAGCGCCGGGACCGGCAGTGTTCGACCGGACAAAACTTGGGGGGAAGCAAATGACCACAAAGACAACCAACCTCGGCCAGGCGAATGCCTGCGATGACGCCGACGCATCGAACCTTGACGCTATCCGCCGGCTTGTAGCCGAGGTCGGCACCGGGCTCGGCCGGCGTGGCATGCTGAAGCTGGCGGGCATCGGCGGCGCGTCGATGATCCTCGGCTCGCGGGCGCAGGCCGCCTCCGGTGGCGACGGCGAGCGCAGCCAGGTCCGCGTGTTCGACCCGAACCAGCACGGCAAGGTGCACACGTTGCGCTCGACGCCGCAGACGGTGCGCGTCGGCGAGCTGGATCCGGCCGCGCCCCCGGTGCTGGAGATCGAATCGGGTGATGTCGTGCATTACCCCGACACGTGGGTGCATTGGGGCAATGAAGCCAGGTACGGCATGTCCTTTGCCGAGCGCAACGTGGTGCGCAAGCGCTATCCGCAGGGCCCGCAATCGCTGGTCGGGCCGGTGAGCATCAAGGGTGCCATGCCAGGAGACGTGATCGAGTGCAGGATGCTGCGTCTGCGGCCGATCGACTGGGGCTGGAATTCGACCGTAAAGGGCATGGGCGCGCTACCCGGGGATTTCCAGGAACCGTACCTGCATTACTTCCGCTTCGACGCCGAGCGCCGCTTTGCCGAGTTCGCCGGCGGCGTGCGCATCCCGCTGGCGCCGGTGCAGGGCGCGCTTGCCGCGCAGCCGGCCGGCGACAAGCCGACCAGTGCGCTGCTGCTTGGCGCGAACGGGGGCAATCTGTCGCTGCCGGCGCTGGTCGAAGGCACTTCGCTGTTTGTGGCGGTGCAGGTGCCCGGCGCCAGGATGTGGACCGGCGACTCGAACGCCGCGCAGGGCGACGGCGCGGTCAACCAGACCGGCATCGAAACCGCGATGGAAGACCTGCGCATTCAGTACGTGCTGCACAAGCGCATTGCGCTGAGCGCGCCGGTGGCTGAAACGCCGACGCACTGGATCGTGCTCGGCTCGGGATCCAGCCTCGAAGAGGCACTCACGGCCGCACTGAGGCAGATGATCGGCTGGATCAGCGGCGCGACGGCGCTGTCCTGGCACGACGTGTATGCGCTTTGCAGTATCGAGGGCAGCTTCCGGGTGACGCAGTACGCGAACCAGACCAACAGCAACTACCGCTTCCAGTCCCCGAAAGTCATGCAGGCCATGTTGCCCAAGCGCATCTTCAGCCCGGAGCGCCAGGCGCAGATATCGCGCTCGCTGCGCACCGAGGCGTAGGTCTCCCCGGCGTGCCCGGTAGGCACGCCTTCCTGCATTCTTCGATCCCGCATTCCTTAATCCCGCCTCGCGGGCTGCTGACATGGTCTCTCTTCAACAAGATATCGGGGCAACGCAGACGGATGCCCCGCCCTCGGCGCCAGACGGCGCGCAGCGCCTGCCCTGGCGCGTCTACGTGCTGTGCGGGCTGGTGGCCTTCCTGGATGGCTTCGACACCCAGTCCGTCGGTCCCGCCGCCGATGCCATGGCGGCGTCGATCGGCATCGGTATCCAGGACTTCGGGTTTCTATTCAGCGCCTCGCAGGTCGGCTTCCTGATCGGCGCCGTGACCTTCAGCGCGCTGGGTGACCGCTTTGGCCGAAAACGCTTGCTGGTGGCGGGAACATTGCTGATCGCGCTCAGTTCGCTAGGCACCGCGCTGGCCGGCTCGTACGGCCAGCTGCTGGCGATCCGCATCCTGGCCGGCATCGGCCTGGGCGGCGTCGCCCCGAACTTCATCAGCCTGGCCTCCGAATTCACGCCGCCTGCGCTGCGCGCCCGGGTCGTCACCCTGCTGTGGGCGGCGGTTCCGATCGGCGGCATGGTGGGCTCGTTTGCGAGTGCCTTCACCCTGCCGCGGTTCGGCTGGCAGGCCATCTTCCTGCTTGGCGGCGGCGCACCGCTTCTGCTGGTGCCGCTGCTGGCGTACCTGCTGCCGGAATCCCGCGAGGTGCAACGCCACCCCCATGGCAAGGCCGGCCGCGCGCCAGGCGTTGCGCCGCTTCGGACATTGTTCGGCGAAGGCCGCGGCATGGCCACGGCGTGGTTGTGGCTGGCCTGCTGGATGACCTGGACGGTGCTGGTCGTGGTGGGCGTCTGGACGCCGTCATTGCTGCGGCAGGCCGGCTGGACCATTGCCATGGCGGCATCGATGCTGGGCCTGCTTAACGCCGGCGGCGTCGCGGGAACGGTGCTGATCAGCGCCGCGCTCCGCTATGTCTCTCCGCAACGGGCGCTGATACTGGCGCTGATGGCGGCGGCCATCTCGATCGTGTGCCTGGGCGCCTTTGCGCAGCACTTCGCCGTGGTTGCGATCGCGGCCTGCCTCGCCGGCTTGTTCTCGTCGGCAGCGGGCGGGTCCCTGCTGGCACTCGCGGCAAGCCTCTATCCGGAACGCGTCCGCGCCACCGGTGTGGGCTGGTCCCTCGGCGCTGCGCGCATCGGCGCCGTGCTGGGTCCGGTCAGTGTCGGATGGCTGGTGGGCTGGCAGTGGTCTACGGCCAGCATCTATGCCGCGATTGCATTGCCAGGCTTCCTGGCAGCGGCTTCGGTATTTCTGTTGAGCCGCACGGCCACCTTCCGCGCCGCCATCCGATAGGCGCGGGACGCATTCCTATCTCTGAAAAGCGAAACTCCAATGACTACTACGGAAACTTCGAAGACCAATTGCCTCACGCTGATCGGCTACCAGCAAGCCAGCCAGGTATTGGAAGCCGCCATGCGGCTGGCGCAGGCCCATGGCACCGCGCTCAGCTTTGTCGTGGTCGACAGCGCGGGGCATCTGGTCGCGGCCGCGCGCATGGACGGCGCCCCCTTTGTCACGATCGAAGTGGCGCGCGGAAAAGCGTTTGCCTGCGTGGCCACCGGCGGGCAATCGGGGCGGGCACTGCGCCAGCGCTATGTCGACCATCCCATGGTCTGGGGCAATATCGCGTCATTGGGATACGGCGCGCCGCTGCTGCCTGCCATCGGCTCGCTGCCGATCTGGATCGACGGGGCGCTGGTCGGGGCCGTGGCAGCCAGCGGCGGCCAGGCCGAGGTCGAGGAGGATACCCTGACCAGGGCGATCGCGTCGATCGGCGGCGCCGTGACGCCGTGACGGGTGCCGGCGCCCGCGCCTGTCTCAATCCCTGTTCGAAAGGATCATCGATGCTCACCGTCTGGGGCCACCGTGGCTCGCCCAATGTGCAGAAGGTCCTGTGGGCCTGCGAGGAGCTGGGCCTCCCCTACGTGCTGAAGGAGACCGGCGGCGCTGCCGGGGGAACCGACACGCCCGACTACCTGGCCAGGAATCCGAACGGCCGCGTTCCCACCATCGAAGACGGCGACCACGCGCTGTGGGAATCCCACGCCATTCTTCGCTACCTGGCTGCAAACGACCCGGCGCGCCGGCTGACGTCGGACGACCTGCGCAGTCGCGCCGTCATCGACCAATGGCTGGACTGGCAGTGCGCGCATCTGGCGCCGGCCATCCGCGCGCTTGCGGTCCTTGTCGTCAAGCCCCGCAGCACGATGCCGACGGCGCAGGAGATCGAAGCTGCGCGGTCAGAAATCCTGCCGCTGCTGAGGCTGGCGGAGCGCGAGCTCGGCACGCGCGACTATGTCGCGGGCCCCCGCTTCACCATCGCGGATATCCCCGTGGCGATCAGCTACAACCTCTGGAAGATCATGGAGCCGGCGTGCGCGGAGTTTCCGGCGCTCGACGCCTGGTATGCCCGGATCGGGCAGCGCAGCGCCTTCAAGCCGATGAGCGGACAGCGACGCGTCTAGCGGTTGCCAGGCCCCAGCACAAGCCTGCGCCGCCTGCAATTTGGCGTTGCGTCCTGTCCGGGGCCGCCGCGGGCCCGGGAGACTTCACTACCCATCAAGCTGAGCCAACGGCGTCGCGCGCCGGCGGAATTCGCTTGGCGACAGCGCCATGTGCCGGGTGAAGAAGCGCGTGAAGTTGCTATGCGTGCCGAAGCCGAGTTCATCGGCCAGGTCGGTCAGCGGGCGGTCCGTGCTGGCCAGCCAGCGCGTGGCAATGCCCAGGCGCAGGCTATCGATATAGTGCCGGGGCGAGACCCCGACGCAGCGGCTGAACTGCGTGAAGAAATGCGAGCGCGAAATGCCTGCCGACCGGGTGATGTCGCCGACCTTGGGGTTCTCGGTGGCATGTTCGTGGATATAGGCGATCGCCTTCCTGATGCGGCGATCCGTCGGGCGCGTGTTCCGGAGCGCCACGCTATCCCCGTCCAGCTTTGCATAGTGCCTCACCACCGTGGCCACCATGGCTTTCAGGCGTGCTTCGCAGATTTCCGGCGAATCCAGGGACCGCGTCGACATGGCGGCGACCAGCAGGTTCACCTTTTCGCGAAGCTCGTCGACCCGCGCAACCCTGGGATCGGGAAACAGGTGATCCAGGTGCAGCGCCGTCTCCGCGAACTCATCCGCCAGCCAGGATGGGTTCAGGAACAGCGACAGGATCGTCGTCGGGCCGTTGTCGCCGGGATGCTTGGCGTGCACCACCCACGGATTGAGCAATATCACCGAGTCATCGTCGACCCTGAGCGAAACGGCGCCTGACTGCAGGCTCGTATCCGCGCCGCTGAGCTTGATGATCACATTGAATTCACGATGGGCGTGCTCGACGATCGCCTGCTCGGTCGTATTGATCGTCGCCCGCCCGAAGTCGCCCTGCAGGATCTGCGCCGGAAACCGCTCCGCCATCTTCTACTCCTGTTCGTTCATGCCATCCGGCGCGCCCGCTGATTTCGTCCACGCCGCGGATGGCCGCGTGCATCGGCAAGCGATGCCGACGTGAATGTACCGAGCCAGCCTGGCGAACAACAATTGGGGTTGCTGCGGAGTGCGCCGATGGTTCGTCCGCGGTGCCGGAAACGGCTAACCGCGGTTATCGTCCCTGTTTCTTGTGCACGGGCTCCGGCAGCGGCAATGCGGTCTGGTACTTCACCTGCTTGAGCGCGAAGCTCGAACGGATGCTGGCGACGCCGGCCAGCCGCGTCAGCTTGTCGACGATGAAATGTTCGAGCGCCTGCACTTCCGGTACCAGCACGCGGATCAGGTAATCGGAATCGCCGCTCATCAGGTAGCACTCCATCACCTGGGGCAACGCCAGCACGGCGCGCTCGAACGATTCCAGGCCGGCGCGGGTCTGCTTTTCCAGGCTGACCTGGATGAAGACGTTCACGTTCAGGCCAAGCTTGCGCGGGTCCAGCAGCGTGACATGCTTGCTGATCAGTCCGGACTGCTTCATCACGCGCACGCGCGCCAGGCACGGCGACGGCGAGAGATTGACGCGCGCGGCCAGCTCCACGTTGGTCAGGCTGGCATCGCGCTGAAGCTCGGCCAGTATCCTCAGGTCGGTCTTGTCGAGTTCGATCATGGGCAAATCATCTTTGACTGCAAGGGCCGCCACCCGGCGTGCCGGCCGCCGGCTGCCGCTGGTGGTCGACGACGATGCCCGCGGCGATGAGCTGCTCGATGCGTGCCGCGTCAAAGCCGGCTTCGCGCAGCAGTTCGACCGAATGCTCGCCGAATGCCGGCGGCACGCGGAAGCCGCTGGCGTTGTCGCCATCGTAGCGGATGGCGCGATTGGCCGCGCGCACGGGCCCGTAGTCGGGGTGCTCCATCTGGTAGAAGACGCCGAGGTGGCGCACCTGGGCATCGCCGTCGAGCTCGTCGAGCCGCAGTTCCGGCGCCGCCGGCACGTCGTGCTGCTGCAGGCGCGCCATCCACGTATCGCGGTCAGCGGTGGCAAAGACCGCGCCGAGTTCGGCCGCGATGGCGTCATAGCCCTGCACGCGGCTCATGCGGTCCGGATAGGCCTGTGCCAGGTCAGGGCGCTCGATCGCGCCGAGCAGGCTTTGCCAGAATTTCTCCGGCGAAGACAAGTGGATGCCGATGCGGCGCCCGCACCGGCAGGTGACCAGGTATGACTGGGATTTCGAGGCACGGCTGAAGAATTCCGGCGCGTTGCCATAGGCCGACAACTGCCCGAGCGGCTCGGTGGCCAGCGCGATCATCGCTTCCAGCATCGACACCTCCACTTTCCTGCCGCGGCCGGTGGTGGCGCGCTCCACCAGCGCACCCAGGATGCCGATGCAGGCGTAGATGCCGGAGATGGTATCGGACACCGGCGGTCCAGGCACGCGCGCGTCGGTGCCGCGATGGAACATCGACATCCAGCCGGACAGGGCCTGGCCGACATTGTCGAAGGCGGGGCGGTGCGCGTAGGGACCGTCGGCGCCGAAGCCGGTGATCGAGCAATGCACCAGCCGCGGATTGAGCTGGTGCAGGTGGGCGGCGTCCAGCCCCAGCCTGGCCTCGCTGCCGGGGCGCATGTTCAGCAGCAGCACGTCGGCATCGCCCAGCAGGTCCTGCAGCACCTTGCGCCCGTCGGGCGTGGCGAAGTTGAGCGCCAGCGAGCGCTTGTTGCGGTTATGGGACTGGAAATGTCCCGCGTACATGCCGCCGTCGAAGGTCCGGAACGGATCGACCACCTTGGGCGATTCGATCTTGATCACCTCCGCGCCCAACTCTCCCAGCAGCTGCGCGGCCAATGGCGCGGTGATGAAGCGGCCAATCTCGATGACGCGGATGTTCTGCAGGATCTTCATTGCGGCTCCTTCGGTACCAGGTGCGACGACGATTCGTGCTCGGTGCGCACCCACAGCGTATTGGCGATGGGATGTTCGATTTCCTCGGCGAGATGGCCGAGCAGGCCGACGGCGCGGCTCACCACCGCCAGGCCGCGGCACAGCTTCCAGGACAAGCCAAGTTCGGAGGCGATGGCGCCGATGGCTCCAGTCGCGTTGACGGGCAGGCGGCCCGGCTTGCCGAAGGCGCGCTCGGCCTCTTGCGAGATCGCCTGCATCAGTGCGACGTATGGCCCGGCCAGGCCGTTTTCCTGCGCGATGGCGAACAGCCTGACGGCGCGCGGGTCGACCGGCTTGTGCACGGGATGGCCGATGCCTGGTACCGGCAGGCGTTGCTCGCGGTGCTCGCGCACGATGCGCGCGGCCGCGTCGGCGGCCTCCGCGGGGTCGTATGGCATGCTCGTGCCCAGTGGTCGCACTGCCTGCAACACGCGCGCGGCCCCCTCGGCGGTGCCGGCAAAGGTCGTGCCCATGCCGCACAGTCCTGCCGCAATCGCGGCCTGCATCGACTCCGGTGCGCCCAGGTAGGTCAGCCGCGCCACCATGGCCGAGGGCGTCATGCCGTGTTCCACCAGCACCGCGAGCACGGCGTTGAAGACCGTCGATTCCGCCGCGCTGGGCATTCGGCCGGTGATTTCGAGGAAGGCAAAATCGCCCAGCGCGAGCTTGCCCAGCACGTCCTGGCACAGGTCCATTCCGCGCACGGTGATGCGATCGGCCGTGCTCCAGCCCATCTCCGATCGCAGCGATGGTTTATCCATGGTCTCTCCTTGTCTTGGCCCGCGTTGGTCGGGGTGCAGGCATTGGCGCTCAGGGGCGCGGCGCGTCGGCCGACACGATGGCCCGCGGCAGCAGCAGGATCAGCACGCCACACAGCAGCAGGCAGGCGCCCAGCACGTAGGTGCCGCTGTGGACGCTGCCGGTGATGTTCTTGGCGACATTGGAAATCATGGCCCCGGTGATGCCGGCCAGGCTACCCACGGAGTTGATCATGGCCAGTCCCGCCGCGGCCGCGGCGCCGGTCAGGGCACGGCCAGAGAAGATCCAGAAGAGCGGCGCCACGCCCAGGATGCCGGCCGCGGCCACGGAGATCAGCAGCAGCGACAGTTCAAGGTGGCTGGCAAAGGCGGCGCTCAGGATCAGGCAGATGCCGGCGCAGCCTGCCGGAATCGCGGCATGCAGGCGTCGCTCGCCGGTGTGATGCGCGTGCATGGCATTGGCCACGATGAATGCGCCCGCCGCCACGTACGGCAGCGCGGACAGCAGGCCGACGTGGTAGACGTTCTGGATGCCGCTTGCCTGGATGATCGACGGCAGCCAGAACGAGAGGCCGTAGAAGCCGGTGTTCATCGCCAGCAGAATCGCGCACAGCAGCCAGATCACCGGGCTTTTCAGCGCCGCGCCGAAGTTGTGCGGCTTATGCGCGTTCTCGGTGGCGAGGTTGCGCTTGACCAGCGCCTTTTCTTCGGCGCTCAGCCAGTGCGCCTGGTCCACCGAATCGGTCAGCCGGGCGAGCACCACGATGCCCAGGATGACCGCGGGCAGGCCTTCGATCAGCAGCATCCATTGCCAGCCGCGATGGCCCAGGGTGTCCTGCATGTTCTGCAGGATCCAGCCCGATACCGGACCGCCGATGCACAGGCTCAGCGGCAGCGCGAACATAAAGCCGGCCAGCACGCGGTTCTGCTTGTGCGAGGGGAACCACTGGTTGAGGTACAGCACCACGCCGGGGAAGAAGCCCGCCTCGCATACGCCCAGCAGGAAGCGCAGGATGTAGAACACGTTCGCCGGGGTGGTGTGGAACAGCGTGGCCAGTGGCCCGATATACATCATCGAGATCGAAACGATGCCCCAGCTGATCATGATCCGCGAGATCCAGCGGCGCGCGCCGACGCGGTGCAGGATCAGGTTGCTCGGCATTTCGAACAGCACATAGCCCCAGAACAGCATGCTGGCCGCCAGCGCGTAGACGTTGTCGGTCAGGTCCAGGTCGCCGAGCATCTGCAGCTTGGCGAAACCGATGTTGACGCGGTCGAGGTAAGACACCACGTAGCAGACAAAGAACAGGGGCACGGTCCGCCAGAACACCTTGTCATAGGCGGTCTTCTCGAGATCGGGCAACACGGCCTCGATCGGGCTTTGCTGGATGCTTGCGGCCATCAATGTCTCCGTATTGATTTCGTGACGGACGGATGTTCCGTCCGGTCGCACCACCTGGCAGGTGGCGCCGTGTCGATGCCGCCGATTTGGTCGACGTGATTGTAGGACAATAATTGACGTTTCATGCCGCTCTGTCGGCTAGGATTCTGGTATCCAGATGCCGAAAAGCGGCGAAAAATAGGCTTTTTGAGTAGCGCTAGCCCGCACATCCGGCATTCAACCCAGCGTCTCTCGCTATCGATGAACATACGATGTTGTAGGACAATAGTGTTCGTCAGCGTGGGATACAATCAGGGTTATCGCCAGCCGAGCTCCTGACATGACGAATCCATCCGAACCGCAGCGCAGCACGCTCGACTATGTTGTCGATACCCTCAGGCAGGCCATCCTCAGCGGACGCCTGGTTCCCGGCCAGCGCCTGGTCGAGGCTGACCTGACGCGCGAGCTCGGCGTCAGCCGCGGCCCGGTGCGGGAGTCGTTCCGCCGCCTGTCGGCCGAGGGCCTGGTCGAGAGCATCCCGAACCAGACCACCATGGTCAGGCGTTACACCCGCCTCGAGATGAAAGAGCTGTTCGAAATACGTGCCGAGCTCGAGGCGCTGGCGGCGCGGCGTACCGCCAGCCGCATGGACGAGGCCTGTGTGCGCGAGCGCTTCCTGAACGCGACCCGGCCGATCTGGGAAGACCACCATGCCATGAGCCCGGCGGCCTACTTCGAAGAGAACCGTCGTTTCCATCAGGCCATTGCCGACGAGTGCGACAATGCGCAGCTCACGGATTTCATCGGGCGCCTGCAATTGCCGATGATCATGTTCCAGTTTGGCAACGCCATCCACGGCGAAGCCTTGCAGGAATCCGTCAATGAGCACCGCCTGATCGCCCAGGCGATCGTCAGCGGCGATGCCGACAAGTCGGCACACCTGATCCGCGAACACCTCAGGCGCGCCAGCGACTTCATCGACCGGATGCCGGCAGACTCGTTCAGGCGGTAAGGCCGCTGCCGGTTGCGGCATGGTTCGCGCACACCGGCACCCTTCGATCCAACCCGCGGCACGCGCTGCCAGCAATGCGCGCATTGCGCAGCATCGTTGCGGGCCAATGGCGCCTGTCGCAGCGTGATATGCCGCAAACCGCGGGCGCCGCGCGGAAAGTCAGCACCTCGTGCCGCAGGCCCCTCCATAGAATAAAAAAAAGCCTATGGAGACTTCCCATGACAAACCTTGCCTCCCCCCATTCCAGGCTGCTTGCGCTGGCCGCGCGCGAGCGTGACGACGACCCGCAGGAAACGCAGGAGTGGCTGGAGGCACTGAAAGCGGTGGTGGAGCAATGCGGGCACGAACGCGCGCGCTACCTGCTGGGCCGGCTGCTCGATGCCGCGCCAGCGCTCGGCGTGCCGACCGTTGCGCAGAGCAACACGCCCTACGTGAATACCATCCCGCTCGAGCGGCAGCTGCCCTATCCCGGCGATGCCGCGATGGAAGAGCGCATCACGGCGATCGTGCGCTGGAATGCGCTGGCCATGGTGGTGCGCGCCAACAAGGCCTATGGCGAACTGGGCGGGCACATTTCCAGCTACGCCTCGGCCGCGGATATCTTCGAGCTGGGGTTCAATCACTTCTTCCGCGGCGCTGACGCCGGCAACGGCGGCGACCTGGTCTATTTCCAGCCGCACTCGGCCCCCGGGGTCTACGCGCGGGCCTTTCTCGAAGGCCGCCTTTCCGAGGCGCAGCTGGACAATTTCCGTCGCGAGTCCGATGGGCAGGGACTGTGCTCGTATCCGCATCCGTGGCTGATGCCTGACTTCTGGCAGTTCCCGACCGGTTCGATGGGGCTGGGGCCGATCCAGGCGGTGTACCAGGCGCGCTTTATGCGCTACCTGGAGCATCGCGGGCTGCAGGCCACCGCGGGCCGCCATGTCTGGGGCGTGTTCGGCGACGGCGAAATGGACGAGCCTGAATCGATCGCCGCGATCCCGCTGGCCGCGCGCGAGCAGCTCGACAACCTCACCTTCGTCATCAACTGCAACCTCCAGCGCCTGGACGGGCCGGTGCGCGGCAACGGCCAGATCGTGCAGGAGCTGGAGGCGCTGTTCCGCGGCGCTGGCTGGAATGTGATCAAGGTGCTGTGGGGCAGCGCCTGGGATCCGATTTTCGCGCGCGACCACAGCGGTGCGCTGCTGCGCGCCTTCGCAGCCACCATGGACGGGCAGTTCCAGACCTACAAGGCCAAGGACGGCCACTATGGGCGCAGCCATTTCTTCGGCCAGAACGAGGAGCTGAAGGCGCTGGTGGCCCACATGACGCCGGAGGAAGTGGCCGCGCTCAACCGCGGCGGCCATGACCTGCGCAAGCTGCATGCCGCCTTTGCCGCGGCGCGCGATCACAAGGGCCGGCCCACCGTGATCCTGGCCAAGACGGTCAAGGGCTATGGCATGGGTGATGCCGGCCAGGCGCAGAACACCACGCACCAGCAGAAGAAGCTCGACCTCGACGCACTCAAGGCGTTCCGCGGCCGCTTCGGCCTGGACCTCTCCGATGCCGACCTCGAAGCGATGCGCTTCTACCGCCCGGCCGAAGACAGCGCGGAGCTCCGGTATCTGCGGGAGCGCCGCGCGGCCCTCGGCGGCTACCTGCCGGCGCGGCGCTGCCGCGCGGATGCGGTGCCGGTTCCGCCGCTGGCGCAGTACGGCCAGTTCGCCGTCGACGCCGCGCAGAAGGAGATGTCGACCACCATGGCCATGGTGCGCATGCTGACCGCGCTGCTCAAGGACAAGACGCTCGGCCCGCGCGTGGTGCCCATCGTTGCCGACGAGGCGCGCACGTTTGGCATGGCCAGCCTGTTCCGCCAGGTCGGCATCTACTCGTCGCAAGGGCAACTGTACGAGCCCGAGGACGCCGGCTCGATGCTGTACTACCGCGAAGACGTCAGCGGCCAGATCCTGGAAGAGGGCATCACGGAAGCCGGCGCGATGTCGTCGTGGATTGCCGCGGGCACCGCGTACAGCACCCACGGCACCGCCATGCTGCCGCTCTACATCTATTACTCGATGTTCGGCTTCCAGCGCGTCGGCGATCTGGTGTGGGCGGCTGGCGACCAGCGTGCGCGCGGCTTCCTGGTGGGCGCCACGGCGGGGCGCACCACGCTGTCTGGCGAAGGCCTGCAGCACCAGGACGGCACCAGCCACGTCATCGCCGCGACCATTCCCAACTGCCGTGCATATGATCCCGCCTACGCTTACGAGCTGGCCGCGATCGTCGATGCGGGCATGCGCGCGATGATGGAGCGGCAGGAAGACGTCTTCTACTACCTCACCGTGATGAACGAGAACTACGCGCAGCCGTCGATGCCGGCCGGCGTAGAGGGCGACATCGTGCGCGGCATGTACCGGCTTAAGCAATCCGCAGGAGGCGGGCGTGGCAAGGTGCGCTTGCTGGGCAGCGGCGCGATCCTGCGCGAGGTCGAAGCGGCGGCGCGGATGCTGGCCGAGGACTGGCAGGTCGACAGCGAAGTCTTTAGCGTGACCAGCTTTGCGGA
Source organism: Cupriavidus alkaliphilus (assembly GCF_014191175.1). Taxonomy (NCBI): domain Bacteria; kingdom Pseudomonadati; phylum Pseudomonadota; class Betaproteobacteria; order Burkholderiales; family Burkholderiaceae; genus Cupriavidus; species Cupriavidus alkaliphilus. The sequence goes on from NZ_JACHWE010000006.1 coordinate 26,165, forward strand.
ACTGGAGCGCGAGGCGCGCGAGGTGGCGCGGCAGCGCCTGCACCGGCCAGAAGCCGACGTGGCGCCCAGCCATGTCGAACGGCTGCTGGCCGGCAACGCGCCGGTGGTGGCTGCCACCGACTACGTGCGCGCCTATCCGCAGCTGATCGCCCCCTATGTGCGCGCTCCGTACACCGTGCTCGGCACCGATGGCTACGGCCGCAGCGACAACCGGCCGTCGCTGCGCCGCTTCTTCGAGGTGGACCGCGCCTATGTGTGCGTGGCGGCGTTGCGGGCGCTCGCGGCACAGGGTACGGTGCCCGCCGCGCTGGTTGCGCAGGCACTGGCGCGCTACGGCATCGACGCCGGCAAGCCGGCGCCGTCGATGCAGTGAGCGGATGGCGCGGCCGACCTGCCGCGCCGTCCCTGCTGCATTCAGCGTGCCGAATCCAGGACTTCGCCGTCCTTCTGCACCGCCTGTGCCTTCATGTAGCTTTCGATCAGCAACTGGTAGGCCGGGAAGATCTTGGTGTAGATCTCGGCCCATTGCTGGGCATCATCCCGATGCCACGTGCGCTGCAGCTCCGAGGCGACGGCCGCCGTATCCATCGGCACCACGCCGGCCTGGACCACGCGCGCCAGCGTGATTTCCTGCGCCATCTTTGAATAGGTGCCGGAGGCATCGACCACGGCAAAAACCCGGTAGCCGTCAGCAACCGCGCTGATCGAGGGGAAAGCCATGCACACGCTGGTGATGGTGCCGGCGATGATCAGGCTCTTCTTGCCCGTGGCTTCCACCGCGGCGACGAAGTCGGGGTTGTCCCACGCGTTGATCTCTCCCTTGCGGGCCACATACTTGGCGTGCGGCGCATTCTCGTGGATTTCCGGGATCAGCGGACCGTTCGGGCCTTGCGGCACCGACGCCGTGGTGATGACCGGGAGCTTGGACAGCGTGGCCATCTTGGCCAGCGCGGCGGCGCGCAGGCGCAGCTCCGGCATGGGCATGTCGCCCACGGTCTGGAACAGGCCGCTCTGGTGGTCGATCAGCAGCATGGCCGTATCGTCGGGATCGATGGCCGGACGCTTGCCGTTGAAGTTGGCGGGGCTGCTCATGGTGGATCTCCTTTGGACGAAGGATGCGTGGACATCGGATAAAGGGATGACTACCGCTGGCGGGACCCGGCACTGGGCGCATGGCGTGTTCGCGCGGGTGAGATGAATCTAGGAGGTTGGCGAGCAATCCGCAACCTTTTCGGCTGTGCTGCAGGCGAGGGCGTACCGCCCGGTATGGCGATGAAGGCCATACCAAATGCTGATGGCGGCCGGAACAAAATGTGATTGGATCGGGTGAACGGCCCCACATAAGGTAGTGGGTTCAGAACGCTGCGTTTCCGGCGAATCCCTGCGGCCGGTGCAGCGGATGTCAACGGAAAAGCGCAGTCGGAATTCGAGCACTAGGGTCGCTCTCCCGGCTCGCTGCCCCGGCTCTGTAGGGAGACGATGAATGTCCCAACCCGCAACGCAATCGAGCGGTCCCCACGCGTTGGACTCACAGCCTTCGCCGGCACGCCGCCGCTTGCTGCGTGCGGCAATGCTGGCCGGGTTCGGCAGCGTGCTGTCCATTTGCCAGGGAGCCGCATCCGCGCAGGCGGTGCAGCGCTGGACACCAGGTGGCACGGTCAAGTTGATCGTGCCGTTCGCCGCGGGCGGCACTGCCGACCTGGTCGCGCGGCTGCTCGCGGAGGGCCTGGCCGGACGGCTTGGCCAGCCCGTGATCGTCGAGAATCGTTCCGGCGCCGGCGGCAATATCGGCACCGCCAGCGTTGCGCGGGCGGCGCCCGACGGCCGCACGCTGCTGCTGGCCTCCACGGCCTTCCTGACCAATCCTGCGTTGCACCCCGACAAGCCGCCATACGATCCGGTGCGGCAGTTCGCTGCGATCAGTGAACTGGTGAGTGCGCCGGACGTGATCCTGGTACGGTCCGACAGCCCTTTCTCAAGCCTCGGCGACCTGATTGCCAGGGCGAAGGCGAGTGCCGGTGCGGCCAGCTATGCAACGCCCGGGAATGGCAACAGCGTGCACCTGGGCGCCGAACTGCTCTGGCAAAAGGCCGGCGCGACCTTGTTGCACGTGCCCTACAACGGCGCCGCGCCGGCCATCCAGGCCGTGCTGGGCGGGCAGGTCGACTGTGCCCTGAGTGCACTGCCCCCGGCCTTGCCCTTGCTGGCCGGGGGCAAGCTGCGCGCGCTTGCCGTGGGCGGTACCTCGCGCTGGCACGCGCTGCCCGGCGTGCCGACGATAGCGGAATCCGGGTTTGCCGGGTATCGATCCGAAACCATGCAAGCCCTGTACGCGCCAGCGGGCACGCCCGCGGCCGCGATCGATCGCCTGCACCGCGACGTGGCAAGCATGCTCGCCGAAGCGCCGATCCGGCGGCGACTGGTGGAAATGGGCTTCGCCGTCGTGGCAGGTTCACCTGACGCACTGGCCAGGCGAGTGGCGGAAGAAGTCCCGCGCTGGATCAAAGTGGCGGCAGCAGCGGGGATCCGCGCCGACTGAGTGCGGTACGCAGGCGGGACTGGGCTCAGAAGGTATAGGCCGCCGACAGATAAGTGAAGTTCGTATTGCGCCCGCCCGCCGTGCGCAGCACCGGCGCCACCTCGACATGCACCAGCCCGGCATTGACGGTGACATGGCGGTCGACCTGCCAGAACACGTCGAAGGCCAGTTGACTGCCGGTATAGCGGCCAGGGCGGCCAGCCGTGCCGGCGATGGGAACGGCGCTCGCGGTATAGACCGCGTCGCCGGTGGTCTGGCGCCAGATAAAGTCCCACGACACGGTCAACCGTAACGCCGCCGTGGGCTTGAGCGTCAGCGACGGCTGCAGGTCCAGCACATTGGAGGTGCCAAGCAGTCCGGCCTGGTTGAAGTAGGCCAGCTTGGGAAAGAGCCCGCCGTAGGTGCCGAGCTTGCCGTCTGTGGCGCTCCTGTCGCCGCTGCCGGCGGTGGCCTTGACACCGGCGCGCGCGTTCCATCCGCCCACTGAGAAGGCGTAGCCCGTATCCGTCGAGAAGCCCCAGGCGCGCAGGTCTTGCCGGCCGAAGCTGCCGAACTGCACCAGCGCCTCCCAGTCCCAGTCCCACCGGCCGCGGCTGCCGAAGATGCGCCCGCCCACGGAATGGCGGCGCTCCACGCCGGCGCCAATGCTGTACAGTGCGCGGCTGTTCTCGAAGCCCAGGTAGTAGACGTCAATGCCGGAGGCCGGCACGAAGCTGTGCGGCCTTGTCGTGTACACGCCCCAGAAACCCTGCGCGTGATTGGGGTGGTCGTCGAAGTTGCCTGCCTTGAGCAGTACGGGCCGGGTGGCGAAGGCGTCGATGCGAACGTCGCTGGCCTGGCCGCCGAGGCGTACGCCGTCGAAGGCGCGGCGCACGTTCGGGGCGTCGCGCACGGAGACCAGGCGCTGGGCGCCGAACGCCATTTCCTGCCGGCCCACGCGCAGGACGGGGTCTGCTGCCGCAGTGTCCGACACCGGCAGGCGCGCATCAAAAAACGCTTGCTGCAGGTCCAGCCGGTCTTCATACGGAGGGACGGCCACATCCTTGCCAGCGGCGAGCTGATTGCCGAATTGGACAAAGGCGCGCAGGCGCTCGCCCGCATGCAGGTCAGCGTGCACCAGGATGCGATGCAGCAGGTAGCCATCGGCCTCGCGGCCCGGCGTGCCGAAGTTCGGCGCGGAATAGTGCTCGAAGCGTTCGCGGATCTCGCCTCCAAGGGTCAGGTAGGTGTGCGGCGCGCCAAGCGGGATGTACTTGATCGGATCCCAGAAGTCCCTGCGCGTGGAAGCCGTGGTGGCATGTTGCAGAAAGCGATAGTCCTCCTCATAGCGCAGGGACTTGTAGGCAGGCACATCAGCCGGGGCCTGCGCCAGCGCGGCACCGGAGACGGCGATCAGGGTGAGGGCAAGCGCGTGGTAGTCTGCCAAGATGGTTCTGCCGGGTTCTGTGTCGCCGCGGTGGCGGGGGGCGAGGCAAGGGCGTACGAAAGAAGCCGCACCGGCATATCATCACGGCGCACTCCTCCTCGATCCAGACGGTAGCGCGCCGTGGACTCTCCAAGCCAACATAGCAGCTTGCGCTGACAGCGCAAGTTGTCCGCCGTGCCGTGGTGTTGCCTGTCGTGCGCAACCCGCGGATTGCGAGACCAGCGCGGCGCGTGAGGTGCGTTGGATGTCCCGTGCGACGATTCTTGCTGCATGGGCAGCGTGCAGCACGGACTTCCGTTTCGTAACGCGAGGCTTCAGGTTATCCGGGTCACACTTCATGAACCGACCATCACTCCTTCCAAGCCGCGACTGGATGCGGCACGCCAGGCCGATGGACGGCGTCGACCGTATCGAAGCGTGGTTTCACGGCAAGGCGTACGCGATGCACCGCCACGACACCTACGCGATCGGCCGCACGCTTGCTGGCGTGCAGCGTTTCAGTTATCGGCGCAGCCAGCGAGACAGCCTGCCTGGCAACACCATCGTGCTGCATCCCGACGAGCCGCACGATGGTCAGGCAGGCACCGAAGAAGGCTTCCGCTACCGGATGATCTATGTCGAGCCGGTGCTGTTCCAGAACGTGCTGGGCGGGCGAGCGCTGCCGTTCCTCGAAGGCGGCGTCACGACCGACCCACGCCTCGCGGCGGCCACCGAGGCGCTGCTGCAGCATGTCGGCTGCACGCTCGAGCCGCTCGAGCAGAGCGATGCACTGGCCGACCTCGCGCATGCGCTGGCCGCCGTCGCCGGCACACCCGCGCGGCGCTCCCGGGGCGACTATCTGGCCGCGTACCGTGCACGCGAGTATCTGCATGCCAACTGTACGCGCGTGGTCACGCTCGACGAGCTCGAGGTGGCGACGGGGCGCGACCGCTGGAGCCTGTCGCACGACTTCCGCACCTTCTACGGCACCAGCCCGTATCGCTATCTGACCATGCGCCGCCTCGACGCGGTGCGCCACCTGCTGCTCGCGGGCAGGTCGCTGGCGGACGCGGCCGCGGCAGCGGGTTTTGCCGACCAGAGCCACATGACACGGCACTTCGCCAAGACCTTCGGGCTGACGCCGGGGCGCTGGCTGCAAGTGGCGGGAAACATCCGGGGCGGCTGAGAATCTCCCACGATCGTTCAATACGACCGCAAGGCGCATGCGTATCCTCAACCCGTCAACTTGTGAACGGAGAGAACGATGTCCCAATCCGCTAGCCATTCCCGCGCACCGGCCGGCCGCGGCCAGTGCCAGAGCATTGACCTGGTCGGCAAGATCGCGCAGATCGACGGGCACTGGCAACCGCGCGTCGTCGCGGAAATGAACGACTACCAGTTCAAGGTGGTGAAGGTGGATGGCGAGTTCGAGTGGCACCGGCATGCCGACACCGACGAAACCTTCATCGTGCTGGAAGGCGAGTTGCGCATCGATTTCCGGCAGGGGCCTGCGGGCGACGGCTCGATCGTGCTCGGGGCGGGGCAGATGGCGGTGGTGCCGAAGGGCGTCGAGCACAAGCCCCGTGCTGACGCGGAAGTGAAGCTGCTGCTGATCGAGCCGCGCGGCGTGGTGAACACGGGCGACGGTCCGGCGGGCGAGCGTACCGTTGAAAACGACCAGTGGATTTGAGGTGCGACCCGAAGAAAAAGCCTTCCTTGGGATGCCTCGTTGAATCTTTGTCGAGGGGTGTTGGTTGGGCCTTGGGTTCTGCGGGTGGATTGTTTGTCGTGCTTGGCGGGCGTGGCTGTTTCGCCGGCGCAGCCGGCGAGTCATTTTTTGGCCGAGCGCCAAAAAAGTAACCAAAAAGCGCGTCGCCTGAGCGGCTGCTAAGGCGGCGTTGGTGGTCCCGGCGGTGGTGACTTGCGGTCAGGCGGCTGGTGGTTCGACCCTGCTGACGCTACCTGGATGTGCCTGGCGTTCGGGGTCGGATGGACGAACCCGACTTTAGGTCGGTGGCCGCCTGCTAAGCGCGTTATTGGTGGGACGCCTACGGCTGCGCTGCGCGCGCTCCCAATCTCAGGTCAGCTGCCCTGGCACGGAGTGCCTCGCTGCGCTCGCACGCGCTGTTGCTGGCGAGGCCAAAGGACTTTTTCCTCCCGCCTGTTTTCTCCCCTCTCCCGCTTGCGGGAGAGGGGCGGGGGCGAGGGCCGGCGCTGCGACGAAGTCAACCGCATCAATTCGTGCGCACCTGCATCACCCCCGAACTCGGCGGCCAGCTACCGCTTGCTTACCGCTTGCCGTCTTTCACGTAAACACGTTCTCCGGCCACCCACGTCTCCAGCACCTGCGTCTTCCAGATATCGGCAGGCTTGACCTTGAACAGGTCCTGGTCGACCAGGATAAAGTCCGCCCACTTGCCCGGCTCGAGCGAGCCCAGCGTCTTCTCCTGGTGCTCGGCGTAGGCCGCGTCCAGCGTGAAGGCGCGGAAGGCCTGCGGCAGGGTCATGGCTTCTTGCGCATGCCAGCCCTTGATCGGGCGGCCTTCATGGTCGGTGCGGGTGACCGCCGCGTGCAGGCCGTAGAACGGGTTGGCCGATTCCACCGGGAAGTCCGAACCGCCCGCGATCACGGTGCCCTGGCGCAGCAGCGTCTGCCAGGCGTAGGCGCCCTTGATGCGGTCCTTGCCGACGCGGTCTTCTGCCATGTTCATGTCGCTGGTCGCGTGCGTGGGCTGCATCGACGCGATCAGGTCCAGGGACTTGAAGCGCGGGATGTCCGGCAGCGCGATCACCTGTGCGTGCTCGACGCGGTTGCGCAGCTCGCGCCCGCCCACATCCTTGTACGCCGCTTCCATGGCGTCCAGCACCTGGTGGTTGGTGGCGTCGCCGATGGCGTGGATGTTGACCTGGTAGCCGGCCTTGATCGCGGTCTTGACCGCGGTCTGCATGGCGGCATCGCTCATGAACAGCAGGCCGCTGTGCACGTGGTCGTCCGAGTACGGTGCCATCAGCGCCGCACCGCGGCTGCCGAGCGCGCCGTCGCCGTACAGCTTGACCGCGCGCAGGTAGTAGCGGTCATTGCCGTAGCCCGACAGCGGCCCCTTGGCCGACAGCGCCTTGAAGTCGTCGCCGGTGTCACGGATCATGCCGTAGATGCGGGTGGTCAGCTTGCCCTGGTCGGCGAACTCGCGGTAGATGCGGTCTTCGGCGACGGTCACGCCTGCGTCGCCCGCGGCGGTCAGGCCGAGCGCGTTCATGTGCGCCAGCGCTGCGGCCAGCGCGGCGCGGCGGTCGTCGTCGCTGTACGGCGGGATCACGTTGTTGACCAGCGCCATGGCCTTGTCGACCAGCACGCCGGTGGGGTTGCCGCTGGCATCGCGCTCGATGCGCCCGCCGGCCGGGTCCCTGGTGTCGCGCGTGATGCCGGCGGCCTGCAGCGCCTTGGTGTTCAGCCACGCGGCGTGGCCGTCGACGCGCACCAGCCGCACCGGGCGGTCCGACACCGCGGCGTCGAGCTCCGCCGCGGTCGGGAAGCGGCCCAGCTTCCAGTTCACCTGGTTCCAGCCATAGCCCAGCAGCCATTTGCGCTGCGGGTTCTTGTCGCCATAGGCGCGGATCATGCCCTGCGCCTCGGCCAGCGTGCGCGTGCCCGACAGCGAGATCTCGGTGGTCTTGAAGCCCAGGCGGAACACGTGGCCGTGGGCATCGATCAGGCCCGGCAGCAGGGTCTTGCCCTGGCCGTCGATGCGCTGCGCGCCCGGATACTGCGCGCGCAGGGCGGCGGCGTCGCCGGTGGCCAGCACCTTGCCCTGGTCGAATACCAGCCCGGTGAAGCGGGTGACCTTATCCTGCTGCAGGGTATAGCCCTGCACCGATTCCACCAGGGTGGGCGCGGCGTGCGCGGGCAGGCCCAGGGCCATGCCGGCGCCAAGCGCCAGCAGGCTGATGCGGATTGCTTTCTTCAAAGCGATGCTCCTTGTTGTTGTGCTTTTTTGCTTGTTACTGCGGATTGCCAGGCGCCCGGGAACGGCGCCTATTCACCGGCCACCGGCACGGCGGTGCGCGTTACGGCGGCATCGCGGGCCGGCAGCGCGGGGAATTCCATCTCGGCATAGGGCACGAAGCGCGTCTTGCGCGCGATGCGGTAGCCCAGCCAGATCAGCAGGAAGATCGGAATGCCGATGTAGGTGGCGGCCACGCTGACCCAGTCGATCTTGCCGCTGGTAAAGGCCTGGTAGTTCTGGCCCAGCGTCACTACCAGGCACAGCCCGAAGGCAAAGATCGGCCCGTAGGGAAAGAACGGCGAGCGATAGGGCAGGCGGTCCAGGTCGTGCCCCTGGGCGACAAAGCCCTTGCGGAAGCGGTAATGGCTGACGGCGATGCCGAGCCAGGCAATGAAGCCGGTCATGCCTGACAGGTTCAGCAGCCACAGGTACACCGACTTGCTTTCGAACAGCGAGGTCAGGAAGCACAGCGCGCCGACCGCGGTGGTGGCCAGCAGCGCCACCAGCGGCACGCCGTTGCGCGTCAGCCGGGCAAACACGCGCGGCGCGCGGCCCTCGGTGGCCAGGTTGTACAGCATGCGGGTCGACGCATACATGCCGGAGTTGCCCGCCGACAGCACCGCTGTCAGGATCACCGCGTTCATCACGCCGGCGGCAAAGGCCAGGCCCGCATGGCGGAACACCAGCGTAAACGGGCTCACGCCCACGGTCTGCACATCGCTCTTGAGCAGGCTGGGGTCGGTGTAGGGAATCAGGATGCCGATGATCAGGATCGCCAGCACGTAGAACAGCAGGATGCGCCAGAACACCTGGCGCACCGCGCGCGGGATGTTCTTCGCCGGATCGGCCGATTCGCCGGCGGCGACGCCGATCAGCTCGGTGCCCTGGAACGAGAAGCCGGCAATCATGGCCACGCCGATCAGCGCGGGCAGCCCGCCGACGAAGGGTGCGTCGCCGGTGGTCAGGTTGGCCAGGCCGTGGCTGGCCGCCATGTCGCCGCGCAGGATGCCGAAGATCATCAGCGTGCCGATGCCGATAAAGGCGACCACGGTCACCACCTTGACCAGCGCGCACCAGTATTCCGCCTCGCCGAAGCCGCGCACCGAGATCGCATTGAGCGCAAACATCAGGCCGAGAAACAGCGCGCTCCACAGCACGCCGGGCGTGTCGGGGAACCAGTACTGCATCACCAGCTGCGCCGCGGCCAGTTCCACCGCGATCGTCACCGCCCAGTTGTACCAGTAGTTCCAACCCAGCGCGAAGCCGAAGCCCTCGTCGACATAGCGCGCGCCATAGGTGGCGAACGAGCCCGACACCGGCATGTAGGCCGCCAGTTCGCCCAGGCTGGTCATCAGGAAATAGACCATCGCGCCGATCAAAATATAGGCGGCCAGCGCGCCGCCGGGCCCGGCTTGCGCGATGGTGGCCCCGGAGGCCACGAACAGCCCCGTGCCGATGGAGCCGCCGATGGCGATCATGGTGAGATGGCGCGCGCGCAGGGTGCGGCGCAAGGCGGGCGCGGATGCGCCGGCGGAGGGAGTCTGGGAAGGTTGGGTCGACATCGGGATCCGGTCTGGGCGCGCGCCATGCGGTGCAAGGCAAACGGCCGCGAAGGCGCGCAACTATGCCGGCATCCCCGGGCGGCCGCAAGCTGCGCCAGGGCGCCGGCCGCACGGGCGGCGACACCTGCCGCAGGGCCTCCTCCCGGTGCTACCGGCCGGTATATTGGGCGGCATCATAAGAGAAATCGCTGTGCAGGGAAAGTCGCTGCCCGCGCGCGTGGGCCCCGGTGCCGGTGCGAAGTGCCGCACTCGCCGCCAGACCCTGGCGCGCCGGCCGGGGCCTTTTGCGGTGTAGGACAAACTCCCGGCGCGGACAGGAATGGCACCGCTGCCGATGCCGGCGCGCGCGGTATATCTTGCGAAGTAGCAGGCGCTGCACGCCGGCCGGTGTGAGGAACCGGCCCATCCCCGTTCCTTCATTTACTGGTGCAGGGAGACTGACGGATGTTCCAGACGCACAGCGATGTTCCGTTCGACGCCCGCAGGCCAATGACCACGGGGTGTGCCGGCGCAGGCTGGTGCCGGCGCGCCGTCCGGCTGGCCGCCATCGCGCTGGCCGGCCTGGTCGGCACCGCGCTGCTGGGCGGCTGCGCCAGCCTGCCGGCGCAGGCGGAGCGCACGCCATCGACCGCGCCGGCCAATACCAGCGACACGCCGCTGGGCAAGGTGCTGGCGCCGCGCCTGGCCAAGCGCCCGGGCGAGTCGCTGTTCTACCCGCTGCAGTCCGGGCCCGACGCGCTGGCAGCGCGGCTGGCGATGGCGCGCGCGGCGCAGCGCAGCCTGGACCTGCAGACCTATATCTTCGAGCCCACCGGCACCGGCGCGGCCGTGCTGGGCGACATCCTGGACGCGGCCGACCGTGGCGTGCGCGTGCGCATGCTGCTCGACGACCTGCATACCGGCGGCCTCGACAAGGTCCTGTCGGCGATCGATTCGCATCCCAATATCGAAGTGCGCCTGTTCAACCCGTTCGCCAACCGCAGCGTGCGTTGGCTGGAACTGCTCGTGGGCTTTAAGCGCCTGGACCGGCGCATGCACAACAAGTCGATGACGGTGGACAACCAGATCACGCTGCTGGGCGGGCGCAATGTCGGCGACGCGTATTTTTCGGCGCGCACCGACATGGACTTCAGCGACCTCGACGTGCTGGTGGCCGGGCCGGCGGTGCCGCAGGTGTCCGCGGTGTTCGACGAATACTGGAACGACGCGTCTTCCTATCCCGTGGTGGCGCTGATCCCCGCCGGCAAGGAGGCGCCGGTGGAAATGCGCAGCCTGCGCAAGCGGCTGGAGGCGCGCGGCGACCAGGCCGTGGCCAGCCCCTACGTGCAAGAGTTGCTGGACTCGGGCCTGGCCCGGGGCATTGAAAGCGGCCACATGCCCGGCTACTACGGCAAGGCCGTGGTGGTCTCCGATAAGGCGGCCAAGATCACCCACCAGACCCATGACGACCCGGGCCACGCCACCGCCCGGCTGGAGAAGATGATCAGCAGCGCGCAGAAAGAGGTGCTGCTGATCTCGCCCTACTTCGTGCCCGACGACGACGGCGAAGCCTGGCTGATCGCGCTGGCGCGGCGCGGCATCCGCGTGCGCATCCTGACCAACTCATTCGCAGCCACCGACGTCAGCCCGGTGCACGCGGGCTACGCGCCGCACCGCCAGGCGCTGGTGGCAGCCGGCGTGGAGCTGTACGAGCTCAAGCCGAGCGCCTATGCCGAGCTGGCCAACCGCGGCAAGGCCGCGCGCGGCTCGCGCTCGCGCGCCTGGCTGTCGTCCAGCCGCGCCAGCCTGCACGCCAAGAACTACATCGTCGACCGGCGCCTGGTCTTTATCGGCTCGCTCAACATGGACCCGCGCTCGGCCAAGCTGAATACCGAGATGGGCGTGGTGCTCGACAGCCCGACGCTGGCCGAGCGCATGACCCGGTCCACCGAGGACGGCCTGCTCGACATGGCCTACCGCGTCGGGCTGCAGACCGATGGCGACGGCAGCAATCCGCGCCTGACCTGGACCACGCGCGAGAAAGGCCAGCTGGTGGTCTACGACCGCGAGCCTGGCATGGGCCCGCTGCAGCATCTGGGGATCGGCGTGCTGCGCGTGCTCCCGATCAAGCAAGAGCTTTAAAGCGGGGCCGGCGGGCAGCCCGCGGCTTTCCTGAACCTCTGTTTGGGGGTATTTTTCCCGGCACCCTAGCTCCCCTCCGGAGGAAACCCATGAAAGCTGCAGTGCTGCATCAACCCAGGACGCCGCTGGTGATCGAAGAGGTGGCCATCGGCAAGCCCGGACCGCGCGAAGTGCTGGTGCGCACCGCCGCCGTCGGCGTGTGCCATTCAGACCTGCACTTCGTGGATGGCGCCTACCCGCATCCCGTCCCCACCATTCCGGGCCACGAAGCGGCGGGCGTGGTCGAGCAGGTCGGCGCGGAAGTCCGCACGGTCAAGCCGGGAGACCACGTCATCACCTGCCTGTCGGCCTACTGCGGCCATTGCGAGCATTGCCTGACCGGCCACCTGTCGCTGTGCACCGAGCCCGATACCCGCCGCCGCGAAGACGAGGAGCCGCGGTTGCGGGCAACCCATGGCAACGCCATGCACCAGTTCCTGAACCTGTCGGCCTTCGCCGAGCAGATGCTGATCCACGAGCACGCGCTGGTGGCGATCCGGCGCGACATGCCGCTGGACCGCGCCGCGCTGATCGGCTGCGCGGTCACCACCGGCATGGGCGCCGTGATCCATACCGCCAGGGTGCAACCGGGCGAGACCGTCGCCGTGATCGGCTGCGGCGGCATCGGGCTTGCCACGGTCAACAGCGCCGCCATTGCCGGCGCGGGCCGCATCGTCGCCATCGACCGCGTGCCCGGCAAGCTGGAACTGGCCCGCAAGTTCGGCGCAACCGACGTGATCGACGCCAGCGAGGGCAATGTGCTGGACGCGGTGCGCACGCTTACCGGCGGTGGCGTGCACCATGCCTTCGAGGCCATCGGCCTGAAGGAGACCACCGAGCAGGCCTTTGCCATGCTGCGCCGCGGCGGCACCGCCACGGTCATCGGCATGATCGCGCCGGGCGTCAAGATCGAGCTGAAGGGCAGCGATTTCCTGGGCGAGAAGCGCATCCAGGGCTCGCTGATGGGCTCCAACCGCTTCCCGGTGGACATGCCGCGCATGGTGGACTTTTACATGGCCGGCCGCCTGCACCTGGACGAGCTGATCGCGCAGCGGCTGCCGCTGGACCGCATCAACGACGCTTTCGACGAACTGCGCCGCGGCGAACTGGCGCGCTCGGTGATCTTGTTCGACTAGGCGCGCAGCCGGGCCGAGCCGGTGCGGGGCCGGTAACCCCGCCGGCCGGCGATCAATAAGGCTGGTCCGCGGGCCGCACCTCGAAGCGCAGGATCTCGGCCAGGTCCAGCATCTCTTCGTCATCCTCGCTGCGCGTGATCCAGCCGGCGTAGGCGTCGCCGCCGGTATCCCAGTTCCATAGCGTATAGCCGGCCACGCGCAGCTGGTTGTGCGCCAGCTCCATCAGTTCCGGCACGCTGGTGCTCTCGAGGAAATCCTCGTCCTCGGGATCGTCGGTGCCCCAGTCGAGCTCCAGGTCCATGCGCTCGCACAACTGGGTCAGGCAGCCGATAAAGGATTGCGCGTCCTTCCAGTCGACAAAGAACCCGGACTGCCAGTCGATGACCTCGCGGATCACCCACAGCAGTTCCGGCCCGTCGGTGTCGTCGTCCTCGGCCTCGAGCAGCGCATCCTCGAACATCGCGAGTTGCGCCGAGGTCTGGGCGCTGTCGTCAAGATTGATCAGGGCGAAGAAACGCGCGATCGCGTCCTGCGTGTCGTCGTCCAGCGGTGTGGCCATCTTCTTTCTCCAGTTGCCGCGGCACGCTAGGCCGCGATGCGGATGATCTCGCGTTGGCCCGCCGGTGTCACGCGCAGCGCGCGCGAGGTGCGCGTCGGCTCGACCCAGCCGCGCGCCAGCAGGCCGCCCAGCAGCGCCGCGCCCAGCGCGCCGCCCAGGTGCGGCTTGCGCTCGCTCCAGTCCGGACAGGTGCAGGCAAACTGCCGCCGCTTGCGGCGCGCCGCGTCCACATCCACGCCCAGCCGCGCCAGCGCCTGCGCGCCGTCGCCGCTGAGCTCCACGCGCTGGCCGTCCTGCATCAGCCAGCGCGACTGCGTCATGCGTTCGAACAGGCCCACGGCCAGTTCCCCCGCCAGGTGGTCATAGCAGGTGCGCGCCTGGCGCAGCGCCGGCGGTGCCGTGCGCGACACCGGCACCGCGCGCAGCCGCGGCGGCTGGCTCGCCAGCGACGCCGACGCCAGCGCCTCGATCGCCACGCCGATCTCCGGTGCCGCCAGCCGGTAATAACGGTTGCGCCCGCGCGTCTCCGCCACCAGCAGGCCGCCTTCGGACAAGCGCGCCAGGTGCCCGCTGGTGGAAGACGCCGACAGGCCGGCGATCAGCGCCAGCTCGCCAGCCGGGCGGGCGCTGCCATCCATCAGCGCCCACAGCATGGCGGCGCGGCCAGGATCGGCGAGCAGGCTGGCGAGGTGGCTGATGCCGGGGGTGTAATCCATGGTTTGGCTCCGCGTGAAAGGTGCAAGGCGGAGTATAGGAAATCAGGCGGGGCTCAGTCCGGCAGGCACGCGGACAGTTCGACCTGCGTCCGGCAACCGCGGCCGATCCTGTACCTCGGCGCCCCGGATCGCGTGGACGACCGCTTGCCGTACGTCTTCCACCGCAATAAGGCTCATCGGGCTTGGCTGCAGCGCCGTCGTCATCGCTGCGGCATCTGCCGGCAACCGGATCACCTTGTGCAACGCCGGGTCCTGGTAGGGACCGGTCTTCGTCGGACAGGCGGTGGCAAACAGGCTGACCGTTCTGACTTTGAGCGCGATCGCCAGATGCAGCGGACCGGTGTCGCCGCTGACAAGGACCGCCATGCCTTGAATGGCGCCGAGCAGTTCTGACAAGCTGGTTCGACCGACGTAGTTGATAACGCGTTGTCTTTCCGGCTCCGTCAGGGCAGCCAGCAAGTGGTTTGCCAACAAGCTTTCCTTATCGGAGCCGATTAGCGCAATCTGGGTTTCATGGCTTTCAGCCAGCAGACTCCTGGCAAGCTGGACAAAATGCCCGACCGGCCAGCAGCGGACCGGCTGCGACGCGCCCAGCTGGAATCCGATGATGGTTTTCCGCGGTGAACTGGCGCTGGCAGGATGAACAGGCACGAACATCTCGGCGTTGGTCGTGTTGCAGCCTAGCTGCCCCACCAGGTTCAGCTTGCTCTGGATCAGGTGACCCGCATCGCATGTCCGTGTCGCCCCGGCCAGCCACCGCTCCAGACCCGGCTGCTCGTCGTCATAGATATTCTTGAAGACATAAGTGCAGCCGGCCAGGGTCGCAGCGACGACATCATAGGGCGCTTTCGAATGCAGGATCATCGCCAGTTCCGGTCGGCGCCGGCGGAGGCTGCGGATGGTCGCGACAAGACTCTTGGCCTTGTGATCCCAATAAATCACGTCGTCGACGAAGTGGCAGCCACTCACCAGGTCCCGGTTCCTGGGATTCGCGACCAGCGTGATGCGGGCGTTGGGATACTTCTCTCGCAGGGCACGGATGGCAGGCGTGTTGAACATGAAATCGCCCAGGGCCGTGGTCGAAAATACGACGATACGGCTGAATGACTGGCTTGGGCCAGAGGCACGGGGTCTCGGGCAAAGCGCCCGGTAGAGGCCAATGCAGAGATTTGCCAGCCATACCTTCCACTGCTTCGACATATTTGCTGCTCACTACCGATAATACGGGCCGCTTGAATCGAAGTTACGCGGCACGCCGTGAATTAGATGGCTGTCTGGGGTTTGCCAGGCGGGAAGCTCGCAAAAATCGGAATAACACTCCGACAAGCCTGTCGCCTGCTTGCGGGCGATGCGGACTATCTTCGCTATTCGGTGCCCGGTTGGCCTTCAGAAAAGTCTAAAAGTTTACCGAAAATATCGGCAAATCCCGACCCGGCCTTTCGGGGGTTCATTTCGCTGCGTTGCAGCCGTCCACACCCGTGGCAGTCCAGGCTGACATGGCCCTCCCGCAGCGTCACTCGGAGTGGCGCAAACGTCTTTCCGTATGTAATATACAAAATATCAATGCAATGGAGCCGTCATGATCGACCCGTCGCTGCTCGGCCGGCTGTCTTTTACGACAGGCCCTCCCACCGGTGCACCGCTGCCGCCGGGGCACCATGCCATTGAAATGCGGGAAGGTCGCGATGCCGTGCTGTTCGTCCCGCACGGCCTGGCAGCCCATGAGCCGGCGCCGCTGATGGTCATGTTCCACGGCGCCGGCGGCTTCCCCGAAAAAGTCCTGCCGCATCTCGAAGCGCACGCGCAGCGGCACAAATTCCTGGTGCTGGCCCCGCATTCGCTCTATCCCACCTGGGACATCGTCATCGGCGGCAATGGTCCGGACCTGCAGCGGCTGCACCAGGCGCTGACCGCGGTGACCAGCCGCCACCGGATCGATCCGCGGCGGCTGGCCTTTGCCGGATTCTCGGATGGCGCCAGCTATGCGCTGTCGCTGGGTATTACCAATGGCGATATCGCCAGCCATGTGATCGCGTTCTCCGGCGGCTTCATGTCGGTGTTCATGCAGACCGGCATTCCCAAGGTATTTGTCGCGCATGGACTGGCCGATGAGCAATTGCCGATTGCCAGCGGCCGCGCGCATGCGGCCAGGCTGCGCGCCGCGGGCTATGACGTGGAATACGTCGAGTTCGACGGGCCGCATGTCATCCATGCGCACGTGGTCGAGCGCGCGATCGATTTCTTCCTGCAGTGAAACCCTGGCCGCTGGCCGGGCGCGGCCACGCCATTGAACGGGAGTGCGGTACATGGATTTCGAGATTCCGGAGGCGCTGATCCATCCCCTGCTGGCGATGATCGAAACCGGTTCGCCGCTGGCCCGGCAGCTGCAGCAGCATGGCGTGTGCCACGGCAATATGCTGGTGTCGAGCAAGCTGTTCGACGCGCATGCGCTCAGTTCGCTCTATACGCTCAGCAAGACGCAGAACGAGCGCGCGCTGATGTTCCAGATGCTGGCGCTGGACAACATCTACAACGCGCCGCAGGCACGCGTGATTCCGGGACTGGACCAGCTGGTGGCGGGGCTGGCCGCCTACCTGTCGCGCGATGCCATCGATGGCTGGCTGTACCAGCGCAACCGCGACGGCGTGCTGCTGCCCTGGCTGGTACGCCGCATGCGCCACGTATTGCCCGAGCAGGGCATGCCGTACGTGGTGGTGGACCTGCTCGCCAACACGATGCAGTCGGCCAACTCCGCGCTGACCGACCACCACCTGCGCCGCTCCGGCATGACCACGTCGATGGTGATCACGCGCGACGATATTGCCAACCGCACCATCCCTGAGTTGCTGGCCGAGTTCGGCTTCTACAAGGAGTGCGCGGAATTCCGCCAGGAATACGAGCAGCACGCGCAGCGCTTCGCGCGCTGCCAGCGCGGCTTCGGCGCGCAGTTCGTGGCGACGCGCGCGGCGTTCTCGGTCGATGCCAAGGGCGCGGCGGAGCTGATCCCGATTGCCGATGTCGCAGGCGCGCGCTGCGTGAACGACGAAGAGCGTCTGGAGCGCCGTTTCGAGATGACCTGCGACCCGTCGTTCTGGCGCGAGGCGGGCATCATGGACGGCTTCGAGCGGGTGCCGCTGCATGGCTACGTGCACCTGTTCCACCTGGAATGGCACCGCAATATCTGGGTCCACGTGCAGCACCTGGCCGAGTATCGCTACCAGCCCGCGCTGCGCGACAAGCTGGTGCTGCCCGCGCACCACCGCGACCTGATCGACATCCTGACCTCGCACATGGACATGCTGGCGCCGGACTTCGTACCGGGCAAGTCGGGCGGCACCACCATCCTGTGCCAGGGCGCGCCAGGCCTGGGCAAGACGCTGACCGCCGAGATCTATGCCGAGGTGGTCGGCAAGCCGCTGTACCGCGTGCACTCGGGGCAGCTGGGCACCACCGCGGCGTCGGTGGGGGCGACGCTGATGACCATCCTGCGCCGCGCCATGCGCTGGAATGCGATCCTGCTGCTGGACGAGGCCGACGTCTATATCCGCCGCCGCGACAACGACCTCGAGCACAACGCCATCGTCGCCGAGTTCCTGCGCACGCTGGAGTACTTCAGCGGCCTGCTGTTCATGACCACCAACCGCATCGGCGACGTCGACGATGCCATTTTGTCGCGCTGCATCGCCACCATCCACTACACCACGCCGTGCCGCGAGGATGCCGTGCGGCTGTGGCAGCTGCAGGCTGCGCAGTTCGGCGCCGGACTGGACGATGCGCTGATCGATGCGCTGATTAACGCCTACCCCACCGCGAGCGGGCGCGACATCAAGGAGCTGCTGAAGCTGGCGACGCGCTACGGCAAGGCCAAGGGGATCCCGCTGTCGATGGACGTGTTCCGCCTGTGCGGGCAGTTCCGCGGGATCGGCTGACCACCGCGGCATACCGGCGAAGGGTAGGCGGGTATGATGGCGCATCCGTCCAGGCAACCGCCCCTGATCCCCGATGAGCCTCGACCCCGCCGAACTGCAGGCGCTACGCCCCTACCTGTTGCGCTTCGCGCGCCTGCAGCTGCGCGACGAGGCGGTGGCCGAGGATGCCGTCTCGGAAACCCTGCTGGCGGCGCTCGAGCATCCGGAGCGCTTTGCCGGCGAGTCCGCGCTGCGCACCTATCTGGTCGGCATCCTGAAGCACAAGATCATCGACGCGCTGCGCAGCGGCAGGCGCGAGGTCAGGCTGGCGCTGGCCACCGACGGCGATGGCCAGCCGCAGTCCGAAGATGACGCCTTCGACGCCCTGTTCACGCGCAACGGCCACTACCAGGATCCGCCCTCCGACTGGGGCGACCCGGAGCGCGCGTTCGAGCGCCGCGAGTTCTTCGAGATCCTGCAGCTATGTGTAGACCGCCTGCCGGCGCGCACCGGCCGCATCTTCATGATGCGCGAATGGCTGGAGCTGGACACCGAGGAAATCTGTCAGCATTTGCAGATCAGCGCGACCAATGCCTGGGCGATGCTGTACCGGGCCCGCATGCGCCTGCGCGAATGCCTGGAGCTGCACTGGTTCGGCCAGCGCGGCCGTCCCGGCAAGGCGGGCTGAGCCCGCCGACGCCCACGCCAGCGAACCGTTACGGACAAAGATGCCGGAAACCCCACCCTCCCGCCCGCCGCGCCGGCTGCTACCGGATTGCGAAGAGGTCCACCACCTGACCATGAAGAGCCTGGACCTGCCGCTGTCCTGGGCGGAGCGGCTGCGCGTGCGCTCGCACCTGGCGATCTGCGATGCCTGCACCCGCTTCAGCGCGCAGATGCGCACGCTGCGCGAAGCCATGCACCGGCTGGGGCGCGACGAATGACAAAAGGCCAGCGCTTGCGCTGGCCTGCTTGCTGGTTTTCACGCTGGCGTGAGGCGTTGGCCGCTCAGGCGCGGGCGCCTTCGCCGTAGGGATCGAACTTCCCGGCGCGGCTGCCTTCGGTAAAGGCGTCGAAGCTGCGGCCCGGGGTGGCCGACACGCCGCTGCGGTCCAGGCCGGCCACGGTGCGGGCACCGTCGGTGAAGGGGTCGGCCTTGCCGGCGCGGGCGCCGTCGGTGAAGGCGTCGTGGCTGCGGAATTCATAACCATACTTGTCGCCCGCCACGGTGCTGCGGAAGCTGTAGCCGTACTTGTCGCCGGGCAGCGCGTCGGCGGCCGTGGCGGCTTGCGCGGCGCCCAGCGCGGCCAGGGACAGGAACAGGGCGGAAACGATGCGAGCGGTCTTGGTCATGGTGGTTTCTCCGTTAGCTTGTTGAATTTGTCAGAAGGCGTTGCGTTGTGTGCGTGCCGTTCATGTACGGAACTATAGGAGTCCATGAGCAGGGAAAGCGGGCGCTTTGCCGGATGAGTTATTCAAAAATATTGAATTCTTGCGCGCAGCCCTGCGTGCCGAGGCCATGACGCAAATGTAATGACCCCGTTGCCCGAATGCCGGCCGCGCCTCGGTTAAACTTGCGGCTCGCTGTCGGCGCCCCGGTTGTCATGCCTGCAGCGCCGCTCTCACGATTCATGCAACGGCTCCTCCTCATCCTCCTTGCGCTCGTCCTGCCGCTCCAGTTCGCCTGGGCGGGAGCCGCCGCGTATTGCGGGCACGAGGTCGCGGCGTCGGCCAAGGCCCATTTCGGCCACCACGAGCACCGGCACCAGGCCGGCAGCGGCAAGCCGGAGCAGCAAGCCGATCCTGCGCAGGACCAGGCCAAGCTGAACCTGGCGGACCCCGACTGCGGCGTCTGCCATATCGCCTCGCTGCCCTTCGCGCCGGCCGATGCGCAGGACGTGCCTGCGCTGCGCCGGGTGGAGCTGGCGCCGCCGGTGCCGCAACCCAGCTTCTCCTCGCACAGCGCGCGGGCGCCCGACCGCCCGCAGTGGCCGCGTCTCGCTTAGCCGGCGAGACGAGCTTCCCCGCTATCCCGATCCCTTGCGATCGCCTCCTGGCGTCATGAGCGCATGACGCCGGGCGTCTCGCCGAATTTCCCCGGTTTTCTTCTGGTGCAATTCGATGCGAAGACTTTTGCTGCCGCTCGGGCTGGCGGCCGTGCTATCCAGCCCTTTCCCCGGCGTCGCGCAGACGCCGCCCGCCACCGTGGCGCTGCCACCGGCTGCCGCGCCGGCCGGCGCACCACAGCCGGCCGGGACACCGACCCAGACCCTGACCCTCGATGCCGCGCTGGCGCTCGCGGAAGCCGGCAGCTTCACGCTGTCCGCCGCCGGCAAGGAGCTTGACGCCACCGCAGGCGACCTGATCCAGTCGCGCGTGCTGCCCAATCCGGAGCTGGCGGTGTCGATGGAAGACACGCGCAAGGCCTCGCGCTCGACCACCGGCCAGGTCAACCTGCCGATCGAGCTGGGCGGCAAGCGCGCTGCGCGCATCGGCCTGGCCGAGCGCGGGCGCGAGCTGGCGCAGGCCGAGCTGGGCAGCACCCGCGCCGAGCTGCGCGCCGCGGTGATCGCGCGCTTCTTCGGCGTACTGGTGGCACAGGAGCGCGTCCGGCTGGCCGAGGGCTCGGTCGGCATCGCCAGCCAGGCCGCCGATGCCGCGGGCCGGCGCGTGGCCGCCGGCAAGGTCGCACCGCTGGAAGCCACGCGCGCCAGGGTGGAGCAGGCCAACGCCGAGCTGGAGCTGGCCGAGGCCACCGGCGCGCTGCAGTCCGCGCGGCAGTCGCTGGCGGCGCTGTGGGGCGACAGCGTGCCACGCTTTGCGCAGGCGCAGGGCGATCTCGATGCGTTGCCGTCGCGGCCCGCGCCGGCCGCGTTGCAGGCGGCGCTGGAAGACTCGCCGCTGCTGGCGGCCAGCCGCCTGGCGGCGGAGCGCAGCCGTGCCGAAGTGGCGGTGCAGCGCAGCCGCCAGTATCCCGACGTGACCGTCAGCCTGGGCGCCAAGCGCGACAACGAGGCCAACCGCAACATGGCGGTGCTGGGCGTGGCGATTCCGCTGCCGTTGTTCGACCGCAACCAGGGCAACCTGTACGCGGCGCTGCGCCGTGCCGACGGCGCGCAGGATGCGCATGCCGCCACGCGCGTGCGCTTGCAGGGCGAACTGCAGCAGGCGTCGACGCAGCTGTCGGTGTCGCGCGCCGCGGCGCAGACGCTGCAGGCCTCGGTGCTGCCCGCGGCCGAGCAGGCCTACGCCGCCGCGTCGCGCGGGTTCGAGGCCGGCAAGTTCAATTTCCTCGACGTGCTGGACGCCCAGCGCACGCTGTTCCAGGCGCGCATCCGCTACCTGGACGTGCTGGCCCGCACCTATGACGCGGCGGCCAGCATCGACCGCATCCTCGGACACTGATACGGAAGCTCCAACATGGCAATGAGCAAGCAACAACGGGCCGCCGTGGTGGCCATCCTGGTCGCGGGGCTGCTGGGCGGCGCAGCGATCCTGTTCACCGGCAAGGGTGGCAGCGCCACCGGCGAGGACGCGCACGGGCATGCCGAACATGGCGACGAGCACGGGCACGAGCACGGCAAGGGGGACAAGGCGGGGGCGCATGCCGACGCGAGCGCGCCGGCGGCGCAACCGCAAGCCGAAGGCAAGCCGCACGTGATTGCGCTGACGCCCGCGCAGATCGAACAGGCGGGCATCGGCATGGCCACCGCCGCTGCCGCGGCGCTGCGCAGCAGCGTCGATTTCCCCGGCGAGATCCGCTTCAACGACGACCGCACCGCGCACGTGGTGCCGCGCGTCGCGGGCGTGGCGCAGGCGGTGCCGGCCAACCTGGGCCAGGCGGTGCGCAAGGGCGAGGTGCTGGCGCTGATTGCCAGCACCACGGTGGCGGAGCAGCGCAGCGAACTGCTGGCCGCGCAGAAGCGCGAGGCACTGGCGCGGGCCACCTATGCGCGCGAGAAGACGCTGTGGCAGGAGAAGATCTCCGCCGAGCAGGACTACCAGCAGGCGCGCACCGCGCTGGAAGAGGCGCAGATCGCGGTGCAGAACGCGCGCCAGAAGCTCACCGCGATCGGCGCCGCCGAGGGCGGCGGGGCCGGTGGCGGCGCACTGAACCAGTTCGCGCTGCGCGCGCCGTTCGACGGCATCGTGGTCGAGAAGCACCTGTCGCTGGGCGAAGCGGTCAAGGAAGACGCCAGCGTCTTCACGGTCTCGGACCTGAGTTCGGTATGGGCCGAGTTCGTGGTGTCCGCGCGCGACCTGGACCGCGTGCGCGTGGGCGAGGCGGTCACGGTGCGCTCCAGCGCCTCCGCCACGCAGGCCGAAGGCAAGGTGTCCTACGTCGGCGCCTTGCTGGGCGAGCAGACCCGCACCGCCAAGGCGCGCGTGACGCTGGCCAACCCGGGTACGGCATGGCGCCCGGGGCTGTTCGTCACGGTCAGCGTGCTGGGGGCGCCGGTGCAGGTGCCGGTGACGATAGCGGCCGACGCGCTACAGCAGGTCGATGGCCAGAGCGTGGTGTTCGTCGCGGTGCCGGACGGGTTTGCGGTGCAGCCGGTCAAGACCGGGCGTACCGACGGCAAGCTGGTGGAGGTGACCCAGGGCCTGCAGGCCGGCGCGCGCTACGCCGCGGCCAACAGCTTTATCCTCAAGTCCGAGCTGGGCAAAGCCAGCGCCGGGCATGAGCACTGAGCGGGAGGCGCGCATGTTCGAACGCCTGATCCGCTTTGCCATTGCGCAACGCTGGCTGGTGCTGCTGGCGGTGCTGGGCATGGCCGCGCTGGGCCTGTACAGCTACACCCGGCTGCCGATCGACGCGGTGCCCGACATCACCAACGTGCAGGTGCAGATCAACACCGCCGCGCCGGGCTATTCGCCGCTGGAGACCGAGCAGCGCATCACGTACCCCGTCGAGACCGTGATGGCGGGGCTGCCGGGGCTGGAGCAGACCCGCTCGCTGTCGCGCTACGGGCTGTCGCAAGTGACGGTGATCTTCCGCGACGGCACCGACATCCACTTTGCGCGCCAGCTGGTCAACCAGCGCATCCAGGAAGCGCGCGACCAGTTGCCGCCAGGCATCACGCCCGCGATGGGACCGATCTCGACCGGGCTGGGCGAGATCTACCTGTGGACCGTCGAAGCCGACCCCGGCGCGCGCAAGCCCGATGGCACCGCTTACACGCTGTCCGACCTGCGCGAGATCCAGGACTGGGTGATACGGCCGCAGCTGCGCAACGTGCCGGGTGTGACCGAGGTCAACGCCATCGGCGGCCATGCACGCGCCTACGTGGTGGCGCCCGACCTGGAACGCATGGCCTCGTACGGGCTGGCGCTGGCCGATGTGGTGGGCGCGCTGGAGAAGAACAACGACAACGTCGGCGCGGGCTATATCGAGCGCCGCGGCGAGCAGTACCTGGTGCGCGTGCCGGGCCAGGTGCGCTCGCTCGATGAAATCGGCGACGTGATCGTCGGCAGTGCGCAGGGCCAGCCGATCCGCGTGCGCGACGTGGCCACGGTGCAGACCGGCGGCGAGCTGCGCACCGGCGCGGCCACCGAGAATGGCCGCGAGGTGGTGCTGGGCACGGTGTTCATGCTGATCGGCGAGAACAGCCGCGCGGTGTCGCAGGCGGTCGACCGCAAGATGGCCGAGATCAACCGCACGCTGCCGGCGGGGGTGAAGGCCGTCACCGTGTACGACCGCACCTCGCTGGTTGACAAGGCCATCGCCACGGTCAAGAAGAACCTGCTGGAGGGGGCGGTGCTGGTGATCGCCATCCTGTTCCTGTTCCTGGGCAACCTGCGCGCGGCGCTGATCACCGCGCTGGTGATCCCGCTGTCGATGCTGTTCACGTTCACGGGCATGGTGCACTACCGCATCAGCGCCAACCTGATGAGCCTGGGCGCGCTGGACTTCGGCATCATCGTCGACGGCGCGGTGGTGATCGTCGAGAACTGCGTGCGCCGGCTGGCGCATGCGCAGGCCAGCCAGGGACGCGCGCTGACGCGCGACGAGCGCCTGCAGGAAGTCTTTGCCGCCGCGCGCGAGGCGCGCCGGCCGCTGCTGTACGGCCAGCTGATCATCATGGTGGTGTACCTGCCGATCTTCGCGCTCACTGGCGTCGAGGGCAAGATGTTCCATCCGATGGCCTTTACCGTGGTGCTGGCGCTGCTGGGGGCGATGGTGCTGTCGGTGACCTTCGTGCCCGCGGCGGTGGCGCTGTTTATCGGCAACCGCGTGGCCGAGCGCGAGAACCGGCTGATGGCGTGGGCGCGCCGCCGCTACGCGGTGCTGCTGGAGCGCGTGCTGGCTTCGACGCCGGTGGTGCTGGCCGGTGCCGGCGTGGCCGTGGTGTTGTGCCTGGCGATTGCCACGCGCCTGGGCAGCGAATTCGTGCCCAGCCTCAACGAAGGCGACCTCGCGGTGCAGGCGCTGCGCATCCCCGGCACCAGCCTGACGCAATCGGTGGCGATGCAGCAGCAGGTGGAAACCGCGCTGAAGGCCAGGTTCCCGGAGATCGAGCGCATCTTTGCCCGCACCGGCACCGCGGAGATTGCCTCGGACCCGATGCCGCCGAATATCTCCGACGGCTACATCATGCTCAAGCCCGAGTCGCAATGGCCCGAGCCGCGCCGCACGCGCGACGCGCTGATCGCCGCGATCCGCGCGGAAGTGGGCAAGCTGCCGGGCAACAACTATGAGTTCTCGCAACCGATCCAGCTGCGCTTCAACGAGCTGATCTCGGGGGTGCGCTCGGACGTGGCGGTCAAGGTGTTCGGCGACGACAACGCCGTGCTGGAGCAGACCGCCAACCGCATTGCCGCGGTGCTGCAGGGCATTCCCGGCGCGGCCGAGGTCAAGGTCGAGCAGACCACCGGGCTGCCGATGCTGACGGTGCAGATCGACCGCAACCAGGCCGCGCGCTACGGCCTGAACCTGAGCGAGATCCAGGACGCGGTGTCGATCGGCATCGGCGGCAAGGTGTCCGGGACGTTCTTCAGCGGCGACCGGCGCTTCGATATCGTGGTGCGCCTGCCCGAGGCCGTGCGTGCCGACATCGACGCGCTGCGGCGCCTGCCGGTGGCGCTTCCCAAAGACGCCGGCGCACGCACCAGCTATATCCCGCTGAGCGAAGTCGCCAGCGTGGAGATGGCGCCGGGCCCCAACCAGGTCTCGCGCGAGAACGGCAAGCGCCGCATCGTGGTCAGCGCCAATGTGCGCGGGCGCGATATCGGCAGCTTCGTGCCCGAGGCCGAGGCCGCCATCCGCGCGCGCGTGGCGATCCCCGCCGGCTACTGGACCAGCTGGGGCGGCACCTTCGAGCAATTGCAGTCCGCCACCGCGCGGCTGCGCGTGGTGGTGCCGCTGGCGCTGGGGCTGGTGTTCGTGCTGCTGTTCGCCATGTTCGGCAACGTCAAGGATGGGCTGCTGGTCTTCACCGGCATTCCGTTCGCGCTGACCGGCGGCATCCTGGCGCTGTGGCTGCGCGGCATTCCTTTGTCGATCTCGGCGGCGGTGGGCTTTATCGCGCTGTGCGGCGTCGCGGTGCTCAACGGGCTGGTGATGCTCTCGTTTATCCGCTCGCTGCGCGAGGCCGGCCATGGCCTGGACCATGCCATCCGCGAGGGCGCGCTGACGCGCCTGCGCCCGGTGCTGATGACGGCGCTGGTGGCCTCGCTCGGCTTCGTGCCAATGGCGCTGGCCACCGGCACCGGTGCCGAGGTGCAGCGGCCGCTGGCGACGGTGGTGATCGGCGGCATCCTGTCGTCGACGGCGCTGACGCTGCTGGTGCTGCCGGTGCTGTACCGGCTGGCGCATCGCAACGACGCGCCGCTGGCGGCGGCGGTGCGCGGCGAAGGCCAGGTGGTGTGAATGGCGGCGGGACCAGCGCTGCCGGCGGCCTAGTGTGGCCCAGCCGGTGGCGCATCCGCTGGCCCACCCGGCGGCGCACCGGGCAGCGCGCCGGGTGTCAGCATGCTCCATCCCGAGACCCCGCTCGAGGTGGTCCGGCTCTGGCTCCTGAGGACACTGTTCTGGTCGAATTCGAACAGCACCGTCGAAGACCGGATCGCGCCGCCGGCAAACAGCGGTCCGATGAACGGAATGAAGCTTTCCGGATGGGGCTGGGACGTGGCAAACGAATAGACCAGGATGGTGGACCCGTCGCGCAGCGTCGCGTGCGACGATGGGGGGCCCAGCTGCGCGGTGACTTCGTCGAGGGTGGAGAAGCCGGGCAGGAAGTTCGACAGGTGCTCGGGCTTCACGTCGACGCCTGTCGACACGCATGCCGACAACAGGATGCCAGCCACAACCAATGCGTGAACCCGCTTCATGTCGCCACCGCCGTACTTGGTCCGGCGTGGTCTGACAACGTGGGGGAGGCCATGGTGCCAGCGTCGCCGCCCGTGGGCGCGGCACGCCGTGCCTGAAGCATACAACCATTTGCCGGCACGCATTCGACAGTTCACGCCGCCATGAATCTTTGACCGGCCGGCGCGCGGCATGATGCGCATGTGCGCCGGACATCGCGGCGCGCAGATCGCCGCTGCCGCGGCACCTACCGTTCGCGCCACCATGAACCAGACTCGCATTGCAGCGCTGGCAGAGACCGCCGGGATCGACCCGCTCAGCGCTGTCACCCATCCCGATCCGTACCCGTATTACCGGGAACTGGCCGCCAGCCGGCCGTTCTTCCGCGATGCCCGGCTGGGCTTGTGGGTTGCGGCCGGCCCGCGTGAAGTCGCGGCCGTGCTGGCACACGCCGACTGCCGCGTGCGGCCGCCCGCGCAGCCGGTGCCACCCGCGCTGGCCGGCACCGCTGCCGGTGACCTGTTCGGCCGGCTGGTCCGGATGAACGATGGCGCCGCGCATGCGCCGCTGAAGGCGCTGCTGATGCCGATGCTGGCGGCGGTGGATCCGGTCCAGGCCGCGCAGCAGGCCGCCGCGATGGCGCAGGTGCTGGATGCCGGCGACGGCGCGCGCACTGCCATGCCGGCCGCGTCGGTCAACCGCTGGCTCTTTGCCTTGCCGGTCGTCGCGTTGGCATCCGTGCTCGGCCTGCCGGTGGCGCGCGATCGCGACACCGTGGTCGAGGTCGCGCAACAGGTTGCCGCGTTTGCCGCCGCCCAGTCGCCGCTGGCGGACACGGACTCCGTGCGCGCCGGCGCCGAGGCTGCGCGGTGGCTGGGCACGTGGCTGGCCTCGTCGCTCGCCTGCGGCGTAGCGGCTGATGGCCCGCTGCCGGCGCTGCAACATGCGGCACTGGCCGCCGGCATCGAGGCGCAGGCGGTCGCCGCCAATATCATCGGCTTGCTGGTCCAGGCCTGCGAAGCGACAGCGGGGCTCGCGGGCAATACTCTGCTGTGGCTGGGCCGCGATCCATCCGCCGGCGGTATGCCGTTGCAAGGCGTGGTGGCGCGTGTCGCGCAGGACGACCCGCCGGTGCAGAATACGCGCCGATTTCTTGCCGCGGATGCCGAGCTTTGCGGCCATGCCGTCAAGGCCGGCGATACGGTGCTGGTGCTGCTGGCCGCGGCCTCCTGCAGCGGCCTTGCCGACGATGCGCGGGCGTGGACCTTCGGCCATGGCCGTCATGCCTGCCCCGGCGACCGGCTGGCGCAGGCGCTGGCCGCCGCCACGGTGGCGGCGCTGCGTGCGCGCGGCGCCGAGCCGGCTGCGCTGGCGCGCGCCTTCCGCTATCGTCCGTCGCTGAACGCGCGCATTGCGCATTTCCTTTGATCTCACGGAGACAACCATGATCGCCGTCATCTTCGAAGTCGAGCCCGCGCCGGGCCGGCAGGACACCTACCTCGACATCGCCGCGCACCTGCGTCCGCAACTCGAGGCCATCGATGGCTTTATCTCGGTGGAGCGATTCCAGAGCCTGACCAACCCCGGCAAGCTGCTGTCGCTGTCGTTCTTCCGCGACGAGGCCGCGGTGATCGCGTGGCGCAATACGCTGGCGCATCGCCAGGCGCAGGCGGCCGGGCGCGGCGGCGTGTTTGCCGGCTACCGGCTGCGCGTGGCGCAGGTGCTGCGCGACTACGGGCTCGATGCGCGCGATGAGGCGCCGGCGGACAGCCGCGCGGTGCACGACCGCGCCGCGGACTGAAGGCGCGGCGATGACGATGGAATCGATCGGCGCGCAGGCCGTGTTTATCGGCCTGACCTTCCTGCTGGCGGGTTTCGTCAAGGGCGTGGTCGGGCTGGGCTTGCCCACGGTCGCGGTGGGCATGCTGGGGCTGGTGATGCCGCCCGCGCAGGCCGCGGCGCTGCTGGTGGCGCCGTCGATGGTGACCAACGTGGTGCAGCTGTTCAGCGGCCCGCGCTTCGGCCTGCTGGTGCGGCGGCTGTGGCCGATGCTGGCGGCGATCTGCGCCGGCACCTGGCTGTGCGCGGCACTGGTGCCCGCCGGCATGATGACGCACGCGACTTCCGCGCTGGGCGTGGCGCTGGTGCTGTACGCGGTAGTGGGGCTGGCGGCGGTAAAGCTGACGGTGCCCGCCGGCGCGGAACGCTGGCTCGGGCCGCTGGTCGGGCTGGTCACCGGCGGCATCACCGCGGTCACGGGCGTGTTCGTGATTCCGGCCGTGCCCTACCTGCAGGGACTGGGGCTGGACAAGGAAAGCCTGGTGCAGGCGCTGGGCCTGTCGTTCACGGTGTCGACCATCGCGCTGGCGGTCAGCCTGGCGCTGGGCGGGGCGCTGCTGCATCTGCCGGTGCTGGGCGCGTCGGCACTGGCGCTGGTGCCTGCGCTGGGCGGGATGTTCCTGGGCCAGTGGCTGCGCCACCGGATCAGTGCGGAGCGCTTTCGGAAGTTGTTTTTTTGCGGGCTGCTGGTGCTGGGTGGGGAACTGGCGCTGCGTGCAGTGTCGTGAAGATGTACGCCCTCTCCCGCAAGCGGGAGAGGGCGTACACAAGCGAGGTTGAAAGTTTCTCTGCCGTGCAAATATCTCAGCGGCTCGCCTGCACCGTCCGGCCATTCAGCGGCTGCACCGGCCGCGCATTCATCGGGTACAGCCGGCGGAATGCCGCCAGCTGCGCCGGCGAGACTTCCACGGGGGTCTTTAGCACCTGCCAGCGCACGTCCTCACTGCATGGCGGCGTCGTCAGCGAACCGGTGAAAGACCAATAGGCCTGCTGCGCCGGCAGCAGGGCGGCCACGTCCAGCGGCGCGGCGAGTTCGCGCGACGCTCCGGCGCTGGCCGGCAGGCTGGCAAAGACGGGCTTGAGCGCGGCGTTCTCGCGGCCCGACTTGAACAGCACGGCCACCACCGCCAGCTTGCCTTCGGCATTCTGGTGCACCAGGTGCGCCACCAGCGGATAGGTCTTGCCGTTGACCTTCTCTTCGCTGGGCGTATGGAAGTGGAACTGCAACAGCTTGTAGGGCACGCCGTCCAGTTCGATCTGTCCCGCCGCCGGCAGGTTGACCTGCACGGTGTGGCCGTTGTTGACCACGGTGCCGGTCGCCGCGGCGTAGCCGAAGCCGATCGGCTTCAGGTCGGCGGGGCGCGCCTTGCCGGTGCGGATGTCGATGGGCGACTGGTGCTTGCCCAGCGCGCAGGTCTGGTAGGCTTGGTCCAGCTTGGCCCAGTGGCTGGTGCCGGTGGGGCCGGTGTAGCTCCAGTGCGGTTCGTTGCCGGCCCACGCGGCCGGTGCGAGCAAGGCGGCGCAGAGGGTGAAAAGCGGCAGCTTGGTGTTCATGTGTCGATGCGTCCTCGTGTTGGTAAACCCCTTGTTTTCCGACGTGGTGTTATCGATCTGTCCCAGTCTTGAGTGCCGGGTCCGGGCCCGGGCCGGAAATCATGCAGCAAAACTGCCGGCCGGCGAATAAGGCATTGCTGAATTCCGGTCTGCACTGCGCTTAACGCGAGTAAGGGCTGCATGCCGGTGCGCGATTGATGCGTGTTGCTCATGCTGTCACGCAAGCGACATCAAGCCGACATATCGGCCTACCACCATGGCGCATTGCCCAACTCCAGGAACCTGCAATGCGCCTGAGCGTCTTCCCTTCGCGCCGGACCCGCGCGGCACTGGCCAGCGCCGCGGTGGCGGCATCGCTGCTGGCGGCATGCGGCGGCGACGATAACGACAGCGACAACGGCACGCCCGCGGTCACCGCGCCCACGCTGGTGGGCCGCGCCGTGCTGCCCGCCGCCACTTTTGCCAGCGGGCCGCAGTCGGGGCGCTACGTTACCGGCGATCTCAACGGGCAGACCGCGCCGTTCGCTTCACAGCCGGTGCAGGGCTTCTCGGCGGTGCTGCGCAACCCGGACGGCAGCTTCATGGTGATGGCCGACAACGGCTACGGTTCGCTGGAGAACTCGGCTGACTTCAACCTGCGCGTCTACACGGTGGCGCCCACGTTCAAGACCGCGGCCGGGGGCGCGGGCAGCGTGGCGGTGCGCAGCTTTATCGAGCTGAAGGATCCGAACCGGCATGTCAAGTTCGCGATCGCGAACCAGTTCACCACCGAGCGCGTGCTGACCGGCGCCGACTTCGATATCGAGAGCATGCAGCGCGCCAGCGACGGCACGCTGTGGTTCGGCGATGAGTTCGGCCCGTTCCTGCTGCATACCGATGCCAACGGCGTGCTGCTGGAAGCGCCGATCCCGCTGCCGGATTTCGAGAATGCCGGCAAGGAGATCCGCTCGCCGCAGAACCCGTTCAACGAAGAGGCCACGCCGGTGCGCATCATGAACGCGGTGCGCGCCCATGCCTTCGCGCACGGCGGCACCCGCGCGCCGGTGTTCGCGCCGTATTACGTGCAGCTCAAGTACGACGTCAACGGTGTCAAGTCGAGCCCCGACGCGCACTACGCGCGCGGCAGCAACCCGCAGCCGGGGCTGGTGCCGGCGGTGTCCGACACGCTCGACGTGGCCTCGGTCAAGGCCGCCGGCTACAGCGTGGTGACCTGGACCGTCAACGACAGCGCGAAGATGACCGAGCTGCTGAAGGCCGGCGTCAACGGCATCATCTCGGACCGTCCCGACCTGCTCTACGCAGCCGTCGCCGCCTACGATGCCAATGGCGACGGCAAGGCCGGCGACTACCTGACCGCCGACGGCCTGATCGATGCCGCCAGGTTCGACGCCCAGGGCCACCGCGGCGCGCGCGACCTGCGCCCGGAGAACACCCTGCCGGCGATGGAGGCCGCGCTGGACAACCTGATGACCACGCTGGAGACCGATGTCGGCATTACCGCCGATGGCGTCGCGGTGCTCAAGCACGATCCCTATATCGAGTCGGTCAAGTGCCGCCGCGCCGATGGCGCGCCCTACGGCACCGCCGACGAAGTGCTGATCAAGAACCTGACCGCGGCGCAGATCCAGTCCACCTACATCTGCGACAAACTGTTCCGCGGCCCGAGCCAGCGCAACGATGCCGCGCTGTCGCCGGTGTCGGCGGCGGTGGCG
Organism: Cupriavidus alkaliphilus; assembly: GCF_014191175.1. Classification (NCBI taxonomy): domain Bacteria; kingdom Pseudomonadati; phylum Pseudomonadota; class Betaproteobacteria; order Burkholderiales; family Burkholderiaceae; genus Cupriavidus; species Cupriavidus alkaliphilus. The sequence continues at coordinate 57,567 of NZ_JACHWE010000006.1, forward strand.
GCCGGCAAGGGCTACGCCAGCCCGTACGTGGTGCCGCGCGCGCAGGACGTGTTCGACCTGGTCAGCGCCTATGTCGCGTACTACAGCACCGGCGCCGGCCAGGGCCATCCGCAGGCGGCGCAGCGCGTGAAGAACGCGCAGGCGGTGCGCTTCAACCTCGAGACCAAGCTCAACCCGCGCAGCGACAAGGACGGCAAGGGCAACGTCTACAAGGATCGCACCGTCGGCGCCGAGCAGATGGCCGACACGCTGGCGGGCGTGATCAGTGCCGCCGGCATGGCCCAGCGCGCCGATATCCAGAGCTTCGATTTCCGCACGCTGCTGCGGGTGCAGGAGAAGTTCCCGGCGATCCGCACGGTGTACCTGTTCGGCGACTTCCCGATCTATGGCGACGCGGCCAACAGCGACGACGGCACCAACATGCAGGACGAGGCCGGCGCCAACACGCCGTGGATGGCGGGCCTGTACTGGCCGTACCGCGCCACCGTGATGTCGAACCCGCTGCGCGCGAAGCGCTCGGGCGGCTTCGAGGGCATGGCGATCAGCCCGGACGGCAAGAAGCTCTATCCGCTGCTGGAACTGCCGCTGGCCGGCCACGACGGCAAGACGCTGCTGATCTCGGAGTTCGACATCGCCACGCGCCGGTACACCGGAGTGCAATACAAGTACCGGCTCGACGACAAGGGCACCAATATTGGCGATTTCATCCTGTTCAACGCCAGCGAGGGCATTATCATCGAGCGCGACGGCTCGCAGGGCGACCTGAACGGCTTCAAGAAGCTGTTCCAGGTGACGCTGGGCAAGCCGGGCGACTACGTCGCCAAGTCCGAACTGGCCAACCTGATGGCGCTGCGCGACCCGTCCGGCATCAGCGCCGGCGGCGCCCCGGGCGACGTGGCGCTGGGCGATCCGTTCGGCATGCCGTTCAATACCATCGAAGACGTGCTGGTGCTGGATGCGACCACGCTGCTGGTGATCGACGACAACAACTTCCCGTTCAGCGTGGGGCGGCATGTCGGCAGCAAGATGCCGGATGACAGCGAGTTCATCCAGATCCGGCTGCCCAAGGCGCTCGACCTTGGCGGCTAGGACGCCAGGCTGCGCAAGACGCTGCGCGCTGGCATCCCCGCCAGGGTGGGGATGTCAGCGGGAGCGGGCGCCCGCGTGCTGCCGTTCCAGCTGCGCGCGCACCGCCGAGATATGATCGCCGGCCTGGTCGATGGCGTTTTCCAGGTCGCTGGTGCTGCAGCCGAGCTCCTTGCACCAGTACTGCACTTCGAGCGGATCCATCAGGTTGACGCGGCCCGGATCCAGGGGCCTGAACTCGCTGGTCACATCACTCATGCTTGCCTCCGGTTCGTGTCTGGGAACGACACGGTCCTTGCATTGTAGGCAGACATCAGGCGCGCGTTGCATGCAAGTCGCGCCGGCCGCAGCGCATATCATGTGGCGGTGATCCCTTGCACAGGAAGCCGCATGCCCCGCTCACCCGGCGCGAAACTCTGGTCCACGCTGAACAAGACCGCGTCCCGTCATGCGCGCCAGATGCAGCGTGCCGTCAACAAGAACCTCACCAAGCCGATGACCGAGGCCATCGTGCGCAACGCGGTGAAGCAATCCGCTGCAGTCACGGCGGCCACGCAGCGCGCCTTGTCCGGCGTGGTATCGCCGGTGGCGGCGCCGCAGAGCCGTGGCAGCGGGCGCTGGGAAGAAGGCGCGTGGGGCGCGCCGCTGGCGCCGCGCCGCTACCGTGTGTTCGTGCCGGCCGGCGCCACCGCGTCGCGGCGCGCGCCGATGCTGGTGCTGCTGCACGGCTGCGGCCAGGACGCCGCGAGCTTTGCCGCGGTCACGCGCGCTGCCGCGGTGGCGCGCGAATCCGGCTGGGTGGTGTTGCTGCCCGAGCAGAGTTCGCAGGCCAATGCGCAGCGTTGCTGGAACTGGTTCCGGCCCGCCGCACAGGGCGCCATCGAAGCCGGGCTGCTGATGACGCTGATCGACCAGGCCTGCCGCCGCCATCCGGTGGCGGCGGACCGCATCAGCGTATTCGGCCTGTCCGCCGGCGGTGCGATGGCGCTGACGCTGGGGCTGCGCTATCCGTCGCGCTTCGCCGCGGTGGGCTCGCACTCCGGTGCGGTGCCCTGGAGTGCCGGCAACGCCGCGCAGGCCACGCGCGCCATGCGCGGACAGCGCGGGCCCGACGCCAAGACCATGCAGGCGCTGCGCTTCGGCCTGGCGGGACGCCGCCCGCCGCCGTTGCTGCTGCTGCATGGCGATGCCGACCACGTGGTCGACTTCAGCAACGCCACCGCCGCCGCCGGCATGTGGATGCACCTGCAGCCCGAAGGCACCCCGCCGCTGGCCGGCGTGCCGTCCCGGCGCATCCAGCGCGGCATGCGCCACGCCATCGATGTATTCGACTGGTACGAGGGCAGGTCGCCCTACCTGCGGCTGGTGCGCGTGGAAGGCCTGGGCCACGCGTGGAGCGGCGGCGCGGGCGGGCATGCGTTCTCGGATCCGGCGGGGCCGGATGGGTTGAAGCTGGCGTTGGGGTTTTTTCTGGCGGTTGGAGGTTAAAGAAGCGACGATTGCTGCAGGTCGACGGATGGACTAGACTAACCAAACTTAGTTTAGTGAGGCGCGTCATGCAGACCATCAATATCCATGAGGCCAAAACCCATCTTTCGCGGCTGGTCGATCAGGCTGCCAATGGCGAGCCTTTTGTGATTGCCAAGGCTGGCAAGCCGCTGGTCAAGGTCGTGGCGCTGGATGTGCCGGCGCAAGGCCAAATCAAGCGGCTGGGATTCATGGCTGGCCAGGGGCAGGTGCCCGATGATTTCGATCGCATGGGCGAACGGGAAATTGAAGCCATGTTCGGCGGCGAGTCATGAAACTCCTGCTCGATACCCACCTTTTGCTGTGGATGGCATTGACGCCAGCACGTCTCCCGCCAGACGCGCTGGCGCTGGTGAGCAGTGATGACGCGGTGCTTTTTTTCAGCCCGGCCAGTCTGTGGGAGGTGGTGATCAAGCAGGGGCTGGGGCGCGCGGACTTCCAGGTCAACGCCCGGGTCCTTCGCAGAGGCTTGCTGGATAACGGCTACAGTGAACTGCCCGTCCGCAGCGAGCATGCGGTAGCGATCGATTGCCTTCCCCCGATTCACAAGGATCCGTTTGACCGGCTTCTTGTTGCCCAGGCGACCGTGGAAGGCCTGACGCTGCTGACCTCGGACCAGCTGGTTGCACAATACCCAGGGCCCATCCGCCTGGTCTGATCGCAGCTACTCCAGACTGGCAGGCTCAAACACCACATCACTCGCCGCGCAAGCCACGCACGGCAAGATCCATCCCTCGTCCTTCTCGTCCGGACTCAGTCCTGGCCATTCCACCCGGTAGCGGACGGCGCCGGCATGCAGCCGGCTGGCGCAGGCGCGGCAGGTGCCATTGCGGCAGGAGTTGGGCAGCGCGACGCCTTCGAGCAGCGCCGCTTCCAGCAGGCTCAGCGAAGCCGGCGCCGGGAAGCGGACCGGGCCCGGCAGCACCTGTGCGGTGAATTCGGCGCTTTCCTCCGGGGCGGCGGGATCAGCCATGGGCGTCATCCTCGGCCTGGGGAAACTGCGCGCGCCCATGGGTGGCGTCGCGCAACGCGTCGCGTGCGGCGTCGCGCTGGGTTGCGGGCATGCGCAGCACCAGCGTGGCGAGCGTGCCGTAGGCGGTCTCGGCGAGCCTGCAGCCGGGGGGCGCTTCGTAGTCCAGCCAGCGGCGCACGCGCGGCTCGTCGGCATAGTCGACAGCGACGGACAGCGTGCCATAGGCGATGCGCTCGACCCGTTCGGCGGCTTTCAGGGCCGCGGCGATGGCATCGGTGTAAGCGCGCACCAACCCCCCGGCCCCCAGCTTGACGCCACCGTAGTAGCGCACCACCGCCGCCAGCACGCCGTCGAGGTCGTGGTGGCGCAGCACTTCCAGGATCGGCCGGCCGGCGGTGCCGGAGGGCTCGCCGTCGTCGGACATGCCCGAGGCGCCGCCGGCCAGCAGCGCCCAGCACACGTGGGTGGCAGTGGGGTGTTCGGCGCGCAGCGCCTGCAGCGCGGCCATGGCGGCGTCGCGGTCGGCGACCGGCAGCGCCAGCGCCAGGAAGCGGCTCTTGCGGATCTCGATCTCGGCGTGGACGGGCGTGGCTAGCGTGTAGGTGGGCAAGGGCAGGCAGCGCGGAACGGGTACGGGGATCCGCGCCGGCCGGGCCGCGGAATCAAGGCGGCAGTGTACCGCAGTGGGCCCGGCTGGCCCGAAGGCCGCAACGCTTTGTGTTGCATCGTCAACTTCGTGTCACAAACGGCGCCTACGATCCGCCCCGGACGTGCGCGATGACGCCCGCCGCCGCCTGTGCAACAGGTGCCTGGTCCCGCCCCCGGGACTGGCGCAAACATGCAGTGAACCATCCCTTTCCTTTCCCCGGATCGAAAACATGCTTGAACAACCCAATGCTGGCCGTCGCAAGGCCCTGAAGCTATTGGCCGGCGCGCCCATGTTGCCGCTCGGCTTCGCCTCCACCGGCCTGCTGGCAGGCTGCGGCGGCGGCGATGACGCCGCCGTTGCGCCGGCTCCGGCGCCCGCGCCCGGCCCGGCCGCCACCTTCACCGCCGCCGAGTTCGTGCCGATGAGCGCGCCGACGCTGGCCACGCCCGAGGCCATGGCAACCACCACGGTCGGCTCCAGCCTCAAGGTCTCCTTCAGCGACGGCAGCAGCCAGACCTACAAGCTGGCCTACCAGCCCTTCTTCGTCACCGGCGACACGCTGCCCGACGGCAAGGGCGGCACCGTCGTGGCGGGCGGCTATTACGACATCAACAACCAGCCGATCATCGATACCTCGGTTGCCGGCAAGGAACGCCAGTTCTTTTCCGACGCACCGGACGGCAGCTCGCTGCTGACGCTGGCCAACCCGACCGTGCCGGGCGTCAAGGGCAACACCGTGTTCGCGGTGGTGCAGTTCGAATACACCACGCGCAACCAGGGCAATACCAGCATGTATGGGCTGCTGCCGTCGCCGATCGCGGTGCTGACGCTGGACCAGGACCCGGCCACCGGCAAGCTGACCCCGGTCAAGTACCACAACGTCGATACCTCCGCCGTCAACGGCCTGTGGATCACCTGCGGCGCCAGCCTGTCGCCGTGGAACACGCACCTGTCGAGCGAGGAGTACGAGACCGACCTGATGGACGCCAACGCGGTCACGCAGCTGCAGGGCTACAGCCGCAACCTGTACGGCGATCCGGCCCGCGCCAATGCCTACAACTACGGCCACCTGCCGGAAGTCACGGTGAACCCGGACGGCACCGGCACCATCAAGAAGCACTACTGCCTGGGCCGCATCTCGCACGAGCTGGTGCAGGTCATGCCGGACGAGCGCACCGTGCTGATGGGCGACGATGCCACCAACGGCGGCCTGTTCCTGTTTATCGCCGACCAGGCGCGCGACCTGTCCGCCGGCACGCTGTACGTGGCCAAGTGGCACCAGACCTCGGGCACGGGCCCGGGCAGCGCGACGCTGTCGTGGATCCGCCTGGGCAGGGCCACCAGCGCCGAGATCCGCGCGCTGGTCGACGGCGGCATCCGGCTGGCCGACATCATGGACGTCAAGACCGCCGACCCGGCCGATGCCAGCTACACCCGCATCCTCTACAACGGCAAGCCCAACTGGGTGAAGCTGGTGCCCGGCATGGAAATGGCCGCGGCGTTCCTGGAAACCCACCGCTATGCCGCGCTGGTCGGCGGCAGCCTGGGCTTTACCAAGATGGAAGGCACCACCGTCAACATCAAGGACAAGAAGGCCTATTCGGCGATGTCGCGCATCGAGTCGAGCATGCTGGCGGGCAACGCCGCCAATGCCGGCGACATCCAGGTGGAAGGCCCGTACTCCGGCGCGGTCTATGAGCTCAACCTGAAGGGCGGCCAGGCCGACAAGACCGGCACGGCGATGGCGAGCGAATGGGTGCCGGTCGACATGGCCGCGGTGCCGGCGCTGGTCAGCGAAGACCTGGGCGGCGGCAAGATGAAGCAGCAGGATGCGCTGGGCAACTTTGCCAACCCCGACAAGGTGGCCACGCCGGACAACCTGAAGTTCTCGGAAAAGCTGCGCACGCTCTTCGTCGGCGAGGACAGCAACACCCACGTCAACAACTTCCTGTGGGCGTACAACGTTGACACCAAGGTGCTCAGCCGCGTGCTGTCGTGCCCGGCCGGCGCCGAGTCCACCGGCCTGCATGCGGTGGACGAGATCAACGGCTGGACCTACGTGATGAGCAACTTCCAGCATGTCGGCGACTGGGAGTCCCCGCTGCACGACAAGGTGAAGGCGCAGCTCGATCCGCTGGTGCGCGCCAACTACAAGGACCGTTTCGGCGCGGCGGTCGGCTACCTGACCGGCGATCCCACCGGCGTCAGGCTGGCCAAGGCCTGACGCGCGGCGACGCGCGGTAATGCAGACGGCGGGCTTCGGCCCGCCGTCTGCATTGGGGCGTGGCTGTCTGTGATCGCCTGCGGATCCGCTAGCACGCACCAACGGTTCAGGCGAGCCGGGGCTAACCCGCATCCGTTGCAACGGCCCCAGCGCGTCGAGGATGGCCTCCATGCGGCTTGCGCCACCGTGTCCTACAGTGGTGGGGGCGCCCGCCACGGCACTTCGCCGGCGCGCCATCCGCCCAGGACAACAAGATCCGCATAACAAAGGAGACCAGGCATGAAACGAGCTGTCGGGAAAGCCGCGATGCTGTGCCTCGCCGCCACGCTGCTGTACGGCTGCGGCGGCGATGACGACGAACCGGCGCAGACCCCGCCGCCGCAGGCCGAAGAAAAGCGCCCGCAGGACGACCGCACCTTCACCATGGACGCCGCCACGCTGCCGTTCGCGGCGCTGGCCGGCGCGCCCGAGGCCGACCGTTGGTGGGGCGTGCAGGATGGCGCCGGCTACCGCATCGAGGTGCCGAAGAACTGGAACGGCCGGCTGGTGATGTATGCCCACGGCTATGCCGGCACCGGTGCGGCACTGTCGGTCACCCTGCCCAGCATCCGCCGGCACCTGCTGGCGAACGGCTACGCCTGGGCCGCGTCCAGCTATGCCAGGAACTACTATGACGTGCGCGCCGGCCTGGAAGACACCAATGCCCTGGCGCTGGCCTTCACCCGCATTGCCGCGCAGAACGGGCGCACGCTGGCGGCGCCGGCGCGGCTGTACATCGTCGGCCATTCCATGGGCGGCCATGTCTCGGCCGCGGCGGTCGATGAAGAGAACATCCAGGCCGCCAACCACAAGGTGCGCTACCACGGCGCGGTGCCGATGTGCGGCGTGCTCGGCGATACCGAGCTGTTCAACTACTTCGGCGCCTACCAGACCGCCGCGCAGCAGCTCGCCGGCTTTCCGGTGACGGCGTGGCCGGCAGCCAACTGGGCGCAGATCGCGCCGGCGGTGCGCGCGGCGCTGTTCACCACCTACCCCGGCCAGACCACGGCACAGGGCGATACCCTCAAGGCGATCGTGCGCAACCTGACCGGCGGGCAGCGGCCGCTGTTCGACTGGGGCTTCGGCGGCCCGGGCGCGCAGGGGCTGCAGGACGCGGTGTGGAGCACCTTTGGCCAGGATGGCTCGGTCAACGGCATCCTGACGCAGAACGTGGTCAACACTACCGGCATCACCTTCCAGTTCGACAACGACCCGGCGCAGTCGGTGGCGGAGCAGTCGTTCAACGCGGGCATCTTCCGCGTTACCGGCAGCGCCGAGGCCAACCGCGCGCGCAGCGACGGCCTGCGCTGGATCCCCAGGACCAATGCGCGCATCGGCGTGCCGGTGGTGACGCTGCATACGCTGGGCGACATGTACGTGCCGTTCAGCATGGAGCAGATCTACAAGCGCCGCGCCGATGCCAACGGCACCGCGCAATGGCTGGTGCAGCGCGCCATCCGCGGCGTCAGCCATTGCGACTTCACCGTGGCCGAACAGGCCAGGGCCTTCGACGACATGGTCAACTGGGAACAGAACGGCGTGAAGCCGGCCGGCGACGAGGTACTGGACGCTGCCACCGTGGCCAGCCCGGCCTACGGCTGCAAGTTCACCGACAACACGCTGGCGAGCGGCGACGAAAGCCCGACCACGGCGGCGCTGCGGCCGTCGGTGGCGCAGGCGTTCCCGTGCGCGCCGGGCTGATCGGCGCGTTCTGGACTAGTCGGGCCAGTTGGGCCAGTTGGGCTGGTTGGGCTGATCGGCGCGCGGTCGGCGCGCCGATTCTGCTACGCTAGGCCCGTTCCCTTTGTTTGCGCCTGCACATCCATCATGACCGGCTCGACCCACGACCCCGACGCGCGCCGCATGGCGCCCGCCACCGACCGCAACCGCGAGCCCATCCTCGCCGTACTGCGCCAGGTACTGCCCGCCAGCGGCACGGTGCTGGAAATCGCCAGCGGCACCGGCCAGCACGCGGTGCACTTTGCCGCGGCGCTGCCGGGGCTGACCTGGCAGCCGAGCGATCCGGACCCCGCCGCGCGCGCGTCGATCGCAGCCTGGACCGCGCACGCGGGCCTGGCCAACGTGCGTGCGCCGCTGGCGCTGGATGTCTGCCACCAGCCGTGGGGTATCGACGCCGCCGATGCGGTGGTCTGCATCAACATGATCCATATCGCCCCGTGGGCCGCGGCCGAGGCGCTGTTCGCGGGCGCCGGCAAGCTGCTGGGGCCTGGTGGCGTGCTGTTCCTGTACGGCCCTTACCGTCGCGGCGGCGCGCACACCGCGCCCAGCAACGCCGCCTTCGACGCGCAGCTGCGCGCCGCCGACGCTGACTGGGGCGTGCGCGACATGGAGGCCGTGATCGCACTGGGCGCGGCGCAGGGCCTGCGCTGCGACGAGCCGGTGCCGATGCCGGCCAACAACTTCTGTTTGGTGCTGCGCAAGTAGGGCGCCGCGCGCGCGCTTGGCAGGATCCGCCGATTCAGCCGCGCACCAGCATCACCACCGCGGTGGCGATCAGGCACACCGCAAACAATGCGCGCAGGCGGCGCTCGGGCATCCGGTGCGCCAGCGCCACGCCCCACGAGATGGTCAGCATGCCGCCCAGCGACAGCGGAATGCCGCTGGCCCAGTCGACCTGGCCGGCGTGGGCATAGGTGGCCAGCGCCACCACCGCGCCGGGCGTCACCAGCGCCAGCGCCAGGCCCTGCGCGGTGGCCTGGCGCAGCCCGAACAGGCCGACCAGCGCCGGCGCGGCGACCACGCCGCCGCCCACGCTGAAGAAGCCCGAGAACAAGCCGCCGACCACGCCTACCAGCGGGATCCAGCGCGCCGACACACGCGCCTGCGGCGCCGTCACCGCGCGTCCCGGCAGCAGCCGCCACAGGAAGTACAGCGCCATGCCGATCATGAACAGCGCGAAACTCCGCCGCAGCAGCTGCGCATCCATCGCGGTGGCCGCGCGCGCCGACAGCCAGGTCGCCAGCACCGCGGACAAGCCCAGCACCACCGCCGTGCGCAGCGCAATGTCGGCACGCTTGCGGTATTGCCAGAAGCCGATCAGCACGTTGGGCGCGATCATCACCAGCGCGGTGCCTTGCGCCAGCTGCTGGTCCATGCCGAACAGCAGCCCCAGCGCCGGAATCGCGATCAGCCCGCCACCGATGCCGAACAGCCCGCCCACCGCGCCGAGCAAACCACCAAGTCCGAAGATCAGCAGGGAGGACAGCAGCAGGTGGTCAGGCATCGGTGCAAGGGGGGCAATGCAGGGATTTGAGGCCGGATTCCGGAGAAAGCGGGGGCAAGGCGCGGCGGCCTCAATCATACGCGAGCGGCCCGGCGGGGCGCTTTGCACTAGAATCGGCGAGGTCATTCGATCCCCGCGCTGCGCGGCCTGCCGGCTTGCCGCATCGCACCCCGCCACGGAGAACACGATGAAGGTACAGAACATCCTGCAGACGATCGGCAATACCCCGCATATCCGCATCAACAGGCTGTTCGGCAACGGCCACGAGGTCTGGATCAAGTCCGAACGCAGCAACCCGGGCGCCTCGATCAAGGACCGCATCGCGCTGGCGATGGTGGAAGACGCCGAACGCCGCGGCGTGCTCAAGCCCGGCGGCACCATCATCGAGCCGACCTCGGGCAACACCGGCATCGGCCTGGCCATGGTGGCCGCGGTCAAGGGCTACAAGCTGGTGCTGGTGATGCCGGACAGCATGTCGGTGGAGCGCCGCCGCCTGATGCTGGCCTATGGCGCCACCTTCGACCTGACCCCGCGCGAGAAGGGCATGAAGGGCGCGATCGCGCGCGCCGAAGAACTGGTCGCCGCCACCCCCGGCGCGTGGATGCCGCAGCAGTTCGAGAATCCGGCCAACGCCGACGTGCATGCGCGCACCACCGCACAGGAAATCCTGAACGATTTCCCCGAGGGGCTCGAAGCGCTGATCACCGGCGTCGGCACCGGCGGCCACCTGACCGGTTGCGCAAGGGTGCTGAAGGAAAAATGGCCGCGGCTGAAGGTGTTCGGGGTCGAGCCGGTGGCCTCGCCGGTGATCTCCGGCGGCGCGCCGGCACCGCACCCGATCCAGGGCATCGGCGCGGGCTTTATCCCGAAGAACCTCGACACCGCGTTGCTCGATGGCGTGATCCAGGTCGACGCCGAGCCCGCGCGCGAGATGGCGCGCCGCTGCGCGCGCGACGAAGGCATCCTGGTCGGGATTTCGTCGGGCGCCACCCTGGCGGCGATCGCGCAGAAGCTGCCTGAGCTGCCCGCCAATGCGCGCGTGCTGGGCTTCAACTACGACACCGGCGAGCGTTACCTGACGGTGGAGGGGTTCCTGCCCGCCTGAGCGGCGTCAGCGTTCTGAGCGCCCGGCCGGGCGCTCAGAACGCTTCGTTGATCTGGAAGCAGACGCCGCGCGTGCGCCGGGCCGAGGCCGGAACGTTCATATCGCGCGCGCTTGGTTCAGCGCGACAGCAGGCGGTGCCGCTTGTGCCAGTCGGCCAGCGATTCCTCCGGCCACGTGTCGCAGTGGACATGGCCCTTGCCGCGCGGCACGTCGACCCACGGCGCGACGGAATCCAGCGAGGCTTCCACCACCTCGGGCGGGCGCGGCAGCGGCGTGTCGATGGCCGAGGCATGGGGATACAGCATCTCTGGCCAGCGCGGGTCCCACAGCCACAACGCGCTGCCGCACTTCACGCAGAAATGCCGCTGCGCCGGCGAGCGCCGCGCGCGCTTGCCGGGTTCGCGCAGCACGGCATGGTAGACGCCCAGGTGTTTGCGCCCGCGTACGCGCAGCGTGGCGGCATCGCCGCCGATGTTGATGGCATAGCCGCCACCGCCCGCCGTCTTGCGGCAGATCGAGCAATGGCAATGCATGTAAGGGCAGGGCGAATCGGACTCGAGCGAGAAGTGGACCGCGCCGCAATGGCAGGAGCCGTCGAGATGCATGGGAAGGACCTTTGCACGGTGGCGTTCGGGACAGTCCATAGACTGTAGAAAACAGCCGGCAAAGTGCCAAGCCCGGGCAGGCGCCTACCGCGCCTTGCGGAACGTCAGGTTGATGCGCAGCGGCCCCAGCAGCGGATGATCGCCATCGGCCAGCGGCGCCACGCCGTGGAACGCCAGCCGCGACGGCCCGCCCCACACCACCACGTCACCGTGCGCCAGCCGTACGCGCTGCGGCTTGTCGGCACGGCGCATGCCGCCGAACAGGAACACCGCCGGCAGCCCCAGCGAGACCGAGACGATCGGCGCGGTGAAATCGCGCTCGTCGCGGTCCTGGTGCAGCGACAGGCGGGTGCCCGGCACATAGCGGTTGATCAGGCAGGCATCCGGCGCGAAGCCGGCAAAGCCCGCCTGCGCCGCCGCGCTGGCGGCCAGCTCGCGGAAACTCGCGGGCATGTCGGGCCACGCTTGTCCGCTCAGCGGATCGGCCGCGTCATAGCGATAGCCGCGCGCGTCGGAGACCCAGCCGCAGGCGCCGCAGTTGGTCATTGCCACCGACATCTTCAGGCCGCCGGGGGTGACCATGTGCCGCCAGGGGGCCCGTGCGACGATGGCCTGCACGTCGGCGAGCAGGACTTCGGCATCCGCCCGCGCTACGCCACGCAGGACGACGGCGCCGTCCGCGAGGGGTTCGATGGCGGGGGTGGCGGCGCTGTCTTCGGGCAGGTCGTCGAACAGGTCGAACGTCATGGTGGGGAGGGTGCCGCCATGGCCTGGTGTGCTCAGGCGACCTTCAGTTCCAGGCGCTTTCCCAGCGCCCGGAACGCGGCCTCGATCGTGTCGATCTTGGTCGCATGATCGAGGTTGACGATGCGCTGGACTTCTTGCTTGCGGGTATGCAGCCGGCGTGCCAGCTCGGCCTGCGTCACACCCTGCGCGATCATCTCGTTGAGCAGCAGCACCTTTGCCGACATGCTTGCCGGCAGTTCGACCAGATGTTGGCCGCGCACGGCCTTCGACGGCAGCGGCACCGGGCGGCCGTCTTCGAAATAGAACTCCATGGCCGTGGCCAGCGCATCAGCGGCCATCTCCTGGGCGTGCTCGATAGTATCGCCGCTGGTCAGGGCTTCCGGGATATCGGGAAACGAGACCGCAAAGCCGTCGCCGTCGGGGACGATGTTGGCGGGAAAACGCAGCATATTTGAACTCCTTTTGGCGACGAGGGCAGGATACGTCCAGACTTGCAGCTCACCCCAAGCCAAGTTGCTTGAGGATCGCCTTGCGCAGTCCCTCACCGATCTCATGGCTGGGATGACGGGGCAAGGTCGATTGCCTGCCGTTGAGATACACCCCTGACATGCTTCGCGCCTTCAATGAAGGTCGCGCCTTGTCCTGCGAGCCATCGCCGAAGTTCACTCTGCTTCACCCAAACTCTCCTGCCGCTCAGTGGTGAATAGGGTAAGCAAAAATGTTTACGTATTCTAGCAGTAAAACGGCCAATCTTGTTGCATCAAGGTGTCCGGCTTCCGTGCGCGGTCCTATGCGGACATGACAAGGCCGCCCTTGAGGCGGCCTTGATCTCTTGTCCGGGCGCGGTCGAGTCCGCGCGGCGGAGTCCTTCAAGCAAACGTATCAATCTCCCCCCGCCCCAGCACACGCGCCGGCCGTGCCGCTGCACTGGCCGTTGGCACCGGTTCTGCCGCCGCCACCGCCGCGCCGCCAAAGCCGGCTTGTCCGCGCCCTTGCCCCGGCGCCTGCTGTTGCTGCCCATTGCCGTTGCCGGCCTGGCTGGCAAAGCCATCGGCGCCGACCGAGGTGTGGCCCAGCTGGATGCCGTTTTCCGACAGCGCGGTGCGCAGGTGCGGCAGCGCGGCTTCGACCGCGGCGCGCACGGCCTGGTGGGGCGAGACGAATTGCGCCTGGGCCTGGTCGTTGACCACGTTGAGCACCACCTTCAGCGGCCCCAGGTCAGGCGGGTTCAGCTGCAGTTCGGCGCTTTGCTGGCCTTGCGTGCCCAGGCGGATCATCTGCTGGCCGAGTGCCTGTGGCCACTGGCTGTCGTACAGCGGCGGGGCAACCACGGGCCGGCTGGCTGCAGCGGCGGCAGCGGCCGGAGTGGGTTGTCCGGCCAGCGTGGCGGCCACCGCAGGGGTGCTGTCGGGAGTGGCCGCGGCGGTCTCGCCGGCGCGCACGGCAGCTTGCGCGGCAGCGAACTGGCCGGCGGCGGGCCGGGCATCGGGCGCGGCGGGATTGGCGGCGAGCGGATCGGCGCGATGCTGGCCGAGACCGCTGTCAGGGCGATGCCCCGATCCGCCCGCGGAGGCGCCGGTATCCTGGCCTGGCAGGTCCGCCTGGCGGACTGCCAGCACGTCGCCCGCAACCGCCGGCGTGGCGCCGGCTTTTGCATCGGTGCCGGCGCTGCCGCCGGGCTGCATCGCCGCGCGCTGCGAGGCGATGGTGGCCAGCGTGTCGGCGACCGACGGCTGCGCCGGTCGCGCTTCGGCGGTGGCCGCCTGCAACGGGTCGGCCAATGCGGTGCCGTCGGCAGGGCCTGGCGTGGTGCCGGTTGCGGCCTGGGTTTGCGCGGTGGCGTTCGGCACGGTGTTGCTGAGCGCCGCCTGCAAGGCCGCGGCACTGCCGGTCTCGGCCATGCCGGCGACAGCGGCGCCGGCCGCGCCGGCTGGCATGGTCGTGGGGTTCGTTGGCGCTGCCGCGGGAAGCATCAGCGCCAATGCGGCCGCCGCGGCGGCGGCATCCGTCGGCGTCGCGGCGGTGTCGTCTTCGTTGTCCTGATCCTTCTCGCCGGCAGCGACCTTCTTGCCGGTGGCGGCGGTGTGTTGCGGCTTGCCGGCGTCGGCCTGTGCAGCAGCCGGCCGCGCCGCCGGCTTGTCGCGCGTGGCCGGCGCCTTGGCGGCGGGCCCCGGAGCGGCGGCCTTGTGGCTGTCGCGGGCCTGCGAGAGCGCGTCGCGGAAGCCGTTGGTGGCGGCGTCGGCGCTCGCGCGCCGGGCGCCTTCCACCGCGTTGGCGGCGCTGCTGACAATCTGGCTGATATCGATCATGGGGATTCGTTACGGTATGGCCCGGCGGGTTGTCACCGCCCAGGCATCGTTCAGGCTTCGCTCAGGCGGCTGGCCGCGGTGCGGGCCAGGCGGGCGGCGTATTCGTCGTTGGCGCGCTGCTCGCGGCGCGCGGCCACCTGCTCTTGCTTCGCTTCCGCGCGCGCGATCAGCGTGTCGAACGAGTTCAGGCGGCGCTTCTGGTGCTGCCAGCGGTTGCGGCCCGCCAGCAGGTCGGCCTCGGCCTTGGCCACGGCCGCGCCCTGCTGGCGGATGGCCTGGTCCAGCGAATCGAGGAAGCGCGAAAAGTCCTGCCAGCGGCTGGAGGTGATGCCCTGCGCCGCCACCACCTGCATGCGCTCGCGGTATTCCTGGCGGTATTGCGTGAGCTGGTTGAGCTGCAGCTCCGCCTGCGTGCGCAAGCCCTGCAGCCGGCCGAGCTCGCGCGCGGCGGCATCGGTGTCGGTCTGGGCCAGGTCAGCCAGCGTGTTGAGCGGTGAATGCTTGAGCATGTTCACTCCTGTCGAAGAGGCTGTGCAGCGCGGCGATGGCGTCGGCGTAGCCGGCGCGTTCGTGGATGTCCTGCTGCAGGAAGGCTTCCATGCGCGGATGCAGCTGGATCGCCAGGTCCAGTTCCGGGTCGTTGCCGGGCACGTAGGCGCCCACGCTGATCAGGTCGCGGTTGCGCTGGTAGCGCGACATCAGCTGCTTGAAGCGGCGCACCGAGCCGAACTGCTCGTGCGGGATCAGCGCGGTCATGGCGCGGCTGATCGAGGCCTCGACGTCGATGGCCGGATAGTGGCCGGCTTCGGCCAGGCTGCGCGACAGCACGATATGGCCGTCCAGGATGGCGCGCGCGGAATCGGCGATCGGGTCCTGCTGGTCGTCGCCCTCGGTCAGCACGGTGTAGAACGCGGTGATCGAGCCGCCGCCCTCGGGGCCGTTGCCGGTGCGCTCGACCAGCGTCGGCAGCTTGGCGAAGACCGACGGCGGATAGCCCTTGGTGGCGGGCGGCTCGCCGATTGCCAGCGCGATCTCGCGCTGGGCCATGGCGTAGCGCGTCAGCGAGTCCATGATCAGGAGCACGTGCTGGCCCTGGTCGCGGAAATACTCGGCCAGCCGCGTCGCATAGGCGGCGCCCTGCATGCGCAGCAGCGGCGAGCAGTCCGCCGGCGCGGCCACCACCACCGAGCGGCGGCGGCCCTCCGGCCCCAGGATGTTCTCGATGAATTCCTTTACCTCGCGGCCGCGTTCGCCGATCAGGCCGACCACGATCACGTCGGCGCTGGTGTAGCGCGCCATCATGCCCAGCAGCACGCTCTTGCCGACGCCCGAGCCCGCGAACAGGCCCATGCGCTGGCCGCGGCCGACGGTCAGCATGCCGTTGATGGCGCGCACGCCGGTGTCGAGCACGGTTTCGATCGGCGCGCGCATCAGCGGGTTGATCTGCTCGCCGGCCAGCGGCACTTCCATCGCCGCGGCAAGCGGGCCGAGCCCGTCCAGCGGGCGGCCCGCCGCATCCAGCACGCGGCCCAGCAGGCCCGGGCCGACCGGCAGGCGCTTGGAGCCCGGCTCGCGCGGCGCGGTGGCGCCGGCCGGTTGCGGCGACGGCTCCAGCGGATAGACGCGCGCGCCGGGCAGCAGCCCGACCACGTCGGACTGCGGCATCAGGTAGAGGCGGTCGGCGCCAAAGCCGACCACTTCGGCTTCGGCGGTGCGCGGGGCGTTGCTGTCGGTGGTGAACTGTCCGGCGGGCAGCTCGATCAGGCAATCGCTGCCCACCGGCAGGCGCAGGCCCACGGCTTCCAGCACCAGCCCCGCCGCGCGCGTCAGGCGGCCGCAGCTGCGCTTGCTGTCGAGCCCGGCGATGCCGGCCGCGGCGCCGTTCAGCGCATCGATCCAGCGCTGCGCGTGGTCGTGCGCCGCGTCGGGCGCGGGCGCGGCGGCGCGGGTGTCCTGCGCGGTGTCAGGCATGCGGCGGCTCCCACGGGTCGTCGCGGCCCAGCGCCCGCACCACGCGGGTCCAGCGGGTGGGCAGCGTGGCGTCGCGCTCGCCGCTGGCGGCGCTGGCGATGCAGCCGCCGCGCGCCACCGACGGATCGGCGCGCACGGTCCAGCCGGCGGCGGCGAGTTCCCCATGCAGGTGGGTCTCGACCAGCGCCACGTCGTCGGGGTGCAGCAGCAGGCTGGGCGATCCGGACAGCGCGGGTTCGCTGGTCAGCAGCTCGCGCACCGCCGGCAGCAAGGCCGCGGGGTCTTGCGCCAGCGTCGAGCGCACCAGTTGTCGCGCCACGTCCAGCGCCAGCGACACCAGCGCGCGCGCGACCTGGTCATCGACGCTGCCGAGCGCGCCGCGCAGGTTGCCGGCCAGCGCCTGCAGCTGCGCGGCCTCGTTGCGGGCGGCTTCCAGGCCGCGCGCATAGCCTTCGCGATGGCCGTCGCCGTAGCCCTGGGTCTGGCCCTGGGTGTAGCCCTGGGCGTAGCCTTCCTTGCGCGCGCCTTCGCGCATCGCGTCGAGTGCGGCGAAGTCGATCGGCGGCGGCGCGGGTTCGGCCGGCACGGCGGCCAGCGTCTCGAGCGGTTCGGCATGCCGGGAATCGAGCGAGCCCATCTGCCAGCGCTGCCAGCCGGCAGCCCCACCGCGCGCGCGGCGCGGCGGCTCGAACGGCGCGAAGCCGCCGGCGCCGGCGGCGTTGTTGCCGCCCAGCGACGAAAACGGGTCGGCGCCCAGGCCGCGGCGCCCGGCCCCGCGCTCGGGGTCAGCCTCAGACATAGGCATCGTCGCCTCCGCCGATCTGCACTTCGCCCGCATCCGCCAGGCGTCTTACCACCTGCAGGATGGCCTTCTGCTCGGCCTCGACCTGCGACACGCGCACCGGGCCCAGCGCCTCCAGGTCCTCGCGCAGCATCTCGCCGGCGCGGGTGGACATGTTGCGGATGAACTTGTCGCGCAGCTCCTGCGGCGCGCCCTTGAGCGCGACGATAAGCGATTCGGTGGCGATTTCCTTGAGCACGCGCTGGATGCCGCGGTCGTCGACCTCGAGCAGGTTCTCGAACAGGAACATCTCGTCGATGATCTTCTGCGCGAGGTCTCCGTCGTGCAGGCGCACGCCGTCGATGACCGCTTCCTCGTGCGCGGTGCTCATCAGGTTGATGATCTCGGCTGCGGTGCGCACGCCGCCCATGCGGCTGCGCTTCAGGCTCTGGCCCGCCAGCAGCTTGGTCAGCACGTCGGTCAGTTCCTGCAGCGCGCCAGGCTGCACGCCGCCGAAGGTGGCGATGCGCAGGATCACGTCGTTGCGCAGGCGGTCGGTGAACAGCCCCAGCACCTCGGACGACTTCTGCCGGTCCAGGTGGATCAGGATGGTGGCGATGATCTGCGGATGCTCGTCGCGGATCAGCTCGGCGATGGCGGTGGCATCCATCCAGTTCAGCGAGTCGATGCCGCCGCCCGGATCGCGCGATTCCAGGATGTCCTCGATCACCGACTGCGCGCGCTCCTCGCCCAGCGCCTTGTTCAGCACGCTGCGGATAAACGCGCTGGAGTCGACGTTCAGCGCCAGGTACTGCTCGGTCTCGGCGCGGAACTCGCCCAGCACCTCGGCCATTTCCTCGCGGGTGACCGAGCTGAGCGTGGCCATGGCCGAACCCAGCTCCTGCACTTCGCGCTGCGACAGGTGCTTGAACACCTCGGCCGCGGCATCCTCGCCGATCGCCATCATCAGCACCGCGCTCTTCTGCAGGCCGGATTCAGAGATGCCCTTAGCGGTTGTCATTGCTAATCCAGTTCTTGATCACGCTGGCGACCAGGCGGGGGTCGCGCTGGGCGGCGTCGCGCACCAGCGCGAGGTCGCTTTCGTACTTCGCGGCAAGCCGCAGGACTTCCGGATTGGCCGGCTCTTCCGGCGGCAGCAGCACTGCCTCGGTCTCGTCCCTGGGCTCCGGCGCCGGCAACGGCGGCGCGGTGTAGCGGCGCAGGATCGGGCGCGCCACCTTGAACCACGCGAACAGCGCCAGCAGTGCCAGCAGCAGGTAGCCGGCCAGGCTCTTGCCCAGTGCAATCATGTCGGGCTGCTTCCACAGCGGCAGTTCGGGCTCGGCCTTCTCGCGCTCGGCGGTGAAAGGGCTGTTGACCACGTTGATGGAGTCGCCGCGGTCGGCCGAGAACCCCATCGCTTCCTTGGTCAGGTTCTGGATCTGCGCCAGCAGCGCCGGCGGCAGCGGCTCGGCCACGAGCTTGCCCTTGGCATCGGCCTGCTGGCGGTAATTGACCACCACCGCCACCGACAGCCGGCGCACGCCGCCCGGGGCCTGCTGCACGTGGCGCACCGAGCGGTCCAGTTCATAGTTGACGGTGGAGTCGCGGCGATTGCTGCTCGGACCGCTGGACGCGGTGGCGGTGGCGCCCTGCGCGGCCTGGCCAGGCTGGCCGGGTTGCCCCGCTGCCGGTGCGCCGGCCTGGCCCGGCGCCTGGCCCGCGCGCGGCGTCTGCGGCGTGGTCACGGGCGCGGCAGCGGCGGCTGGCGGCTGGTTCGACAGCGCGCCGGGCACGCCGCCCGGCGGGGTTGCGCCCTGCTGGGTCGATTCGCTGGTCTGCTGGCTGCGGATCGCCGAGCGGGTCGGGTCCTGGTTGGGCTTGTAGCTCTCGTCGGTATGCTCGACGATGGAGAAGTCCACGTCGGCGGTGACCTGCGCGCGCACGTTGTCCTTGCCGACGATCGGCGTCAGGATCGCCTCGATGCGCTTCAGGTAGTTCTGCTCCAGCGCCTGGACATACTTGAGCTGGGTGGCGTCGAGCATGCGCTCGTTGCCGGTGTTCGACAGCAGGTTGCCGTGCTGGTCGACGATCGAGATCGACTTGGGCGTCAGCTCCGGCACGCTCGACGACACCAGGTGGCTGATCGCCGCGACCTGGCCTTCATCGATGGCGCGGCCCGGGTACAGCTGCAGCACGATCGAGGCGGTCGGCTTCTGGCGCTCGCGCACGAACAGCGTCGGCTTGGGAATCGCCAGGTGCACGCGCGCGGACTGTACCGCGGCGATCGACTCGATCGAGCGCGCCAGTTCGCCCTCCAGCCCGCGCTGGTAGTTGACCTGCTCGGCAAACTGGCTGATGCCGAACTTCTGGTTGTCCATCAGTTCCATGCCGGCGGTGCCGCTCTTGGGCAGGCCCTGCGAGGCCAGCCGCAGGCGCGTCTCGTGCACCTTCTCGGCCGGCACCATCACGGCGCCGCCGCCTTCGGCGAACTTGTACGGCACGTTCATCTGCTGCAGCGACTGCAGCACCGCGCCGCCGTCGCGCTCGGACAGGTTGCTGTACAGCACTTTGTAGTCCGGGCCGCGCGACCACAGCACGCCCACCGCGATCGCGGCGGCCAGGGCCGCTCCGCCCAGCATCAGCGGCAGCTTCGGGTTGGCCTTCAGGCGCTCCAGCACTTCGGCCGGACGCCCGGGCAGTGCCACTGCCGCGGTCATGCGCGTGCTCCGGATCCGGCGCCGCGACGCTCGCGACGGCACGGGCGATGCTGACCGCCTTGGTCGTCGGCACGGCTCACGGCACGGCTCACATTACGCTGCAGAGAAAACACGCGTACTCCCGAATGGATGGTTGTCTGGTGATTGCCGGCACCCGCACGGGACCACGGCCCGCGCTCTTCCGGCACGGTGGCAATGATCGGCCAGACTTGAGCGAGACAATCCGGTGAATAGACCGGGTTTTCCGGCCGATTTCGGTCCATCGGGCGAGGGAGGCGGCGGGTACGCTGCGAGGGCTGAAACTGGCTGCGGATCCGCCCGGCGCGGGCCTGTGGCAGGCCGGGAACCGGCCAACCGGCGCCAACGGCGCGCCCTACGACCAACCGGGCCGGACATCCGGCCGATCACGACCCATGACCACTATCTCTTCCATCGAGGGCATGCTGCAGCAACTGCGCGGGATGTCCCAGGTTGCCTCCGGCAACCCAGCCGGGCAGGCCGCGGCGCCGGTCGGCGGCGGCTTCGCCGGCGAGCTGCAGCGCTCGCTCGGCCGCATCAACGCTGCGCAGGAGCGCGCCTACGGCCAGGCCGAGGCGTTCGAGCTGGGCAAGCCCGGCGTGGCGCTCAACGACGTGATGATCGACCTGCAGAAGGCCAATGTGTCGTTCCAGACCGGGGTGCAGGTGCGCAACCGGCTGGTGGCGGCTTATCAGGAGATGATGAATATGCCGGTGTAAGGCGAATGCCTTGGCTGGAACAGACAGCCCCCGGGGCGCGCAAGCGGCCGGGGGCTTTTTCCGTCGGGCCGGCGCTCAGGCCGGACCCGGCGCGTCGGGATCCAGTCCGGATTCCAAGCGATAGATCCATGCCAGCAGTTCGGCCACCGCCACATAGAGCTGCGGCGGCACGTGGCTGTCGAGGTCGACCTGCATCAGCAGGTTCACCAGCGTCGGCGAGTCGTGGACGTAGACGTTGGCCTCGCGCGCGCGGGCGATGATGGCTTCGGCGACCACGCCATAGCCCTTGGCGACCACGCGCGGCGCCTTGTCGCTGTGCTGGTACGACAGCGCGATTGCTGCCCCGCGTTCGTGTGCTGCGTCGCTCATTGCGTTCCGCCTTGCGCCAGGCTGTCCTGCGTCTGCACGCTCAGGCGCTGCACGGCAATGCCATGCGCCTCGAGCTGGCTGCGCAGCTGCGGCCGCGCCGCGATGAAGCGCGCCGCCACGTCGGTTTCGGGCGTGGCTACGCGGGCGTCGAGACCGCCAGGGCCGAGGGTGAGTACCGCTTCGACCACGCCCAGGTTGGGCAACTGCAGCCGCAGGCGGCTCGACCACGGCCGCGCGGCTTCGCCGTGGGCGGCGGCGTCGGCCTCCGCGCGCAGCAGTTCCCATTCCATCGGCACGCCGGGCCAGGCTTCGCCGGCAAAGCGAAACTGCTGCGTGGCGAGCAACTCCAGCTGCTGGCGGACCACGCCTTCGGTGGCGGGATGGATGGCCGGGCCGGCGGCCGGCGCTTGCCGGCCGGCATCCGCCGGAGCGGATGGCGTACCGCCATCCGATGCGCGCGCCGGTTGGCTGGCCAGGCTGTCGAGCGCGGCCAGGCGCGCGCCAGCTTCGGCTGTCGATTGGTAGGCCTGCGTCGCCAGCGATGCCGCCGAAGGGCGCTGCGCGGCCGGTTCGGCGGCGGCACCGCGGCTGTAGGCCGCCGTGGTAGCGGTGCCTTGCCGCAGCGCCTGCTCGGCCGCCGCATGGCTGTGGGCCACGCGCGGATTGCCGGCCGAGGCCAGCGCTTCGGCCAGCACCTGCGAGGCCGGCAACAGCGGCGGCATGGACGGCCGCGCCGGTTCCGCCCCTGCGCCGCTGCCGGCATAGGCCAGCTGCAGCGACGGCGGCGCGGCAGCGGCGCGCTGGCTGGCACCGGCCGGGACCACGGGCCGGCCCGGCACCGGAACCTGCGCCTGCGGCTCCTGCCGCAGGCTCGCCAGCCCGCGCGCGCCGGCCACCCACTGCGCCAGGTGCGATTCATAGAACAGGCCGCTCTGGCCGACCGCATTGGCCAGCGCCGCGGCGGTGGCCTGCGCCGACGTTGCCGTGGGCGCCGCCGGCAGCAACGAGGCATTGCTGCGCACCGGCTGGGCTTCGGCACCGTCCATCACGGCCAGGATGGCCCGCGCCGCCGCACTCAGCGATTCCTGCGTCGACGCGCCCGGCAGCAATGCGCCCTGGCCTGCCATGGCATTGGGGCCGCTTGCCAGCGCGCTGTGGCGGATGGCCTGGCCGGTGGCGTTCTGGACGTTCGACTCGGTCGCCTCGGCCACCGGCTGCAGCGCCGCGACCTGGTCGACGGCGATGGCGGTGCGCAGGGCCTGCGGGTCGGGGGCCTGACCGGGGGCCAGGCCTGGCGGCAGGTGGATGCCGGTCATACGGGTTGCATGGATCAGGGACGGCGGCGGGTGCGGCCAGCCGGTGGGAGATGGGAGCGGCCTTCAGGCCGCCTCAGGTGGTGGCGCCGGTCGTGGCGCCCGCCGTCGCGCCATAGGCGGCGCTCAGCTCGAACTGCCGGCGCGAGCTGGTCAGCATGTCGCCGAGCCGCTTGAGCTGCGGCAGCGCCAGGTCGCGGATGCGGGCGTCGTAGGTCAGGATGCGGTCCAGCAGCTGGTAGCGCCGCATGCGCTCGGCATCGGAGAAGGGGGCGTCGTGGTCGAGCTGGCGCAGGCGCTCCACCTGGGCCAGGTAGGCTTGCTGCAGGGTGGTGACCGTGTCCCAGTCGGCGCCCTGCGCCGCCTCGTGCATGCGCGCGGACAGGGCGAGGATTTCCTCGTAGCAGGCCACGATCGGCGAAAACACTGGAGGGAAGGCCATGTCAGTTGTCCTGTAAGGCGGGTTGCCGCTCGGCCCCGGCGGCCGCGTCATCGATCTGCGCCCACGCCGAGGCCAGGCTTTCCAGCAGCGCGTCGACCTCGGTCAGCAGCGCTGCGTCGCTGCGCAGGTTGGCCAGCATCAGCCGGCGCACCATGTATTCGTACAGCGCTTCGAGGTTGGCCGAGATCTCGCCGCCGGCGTCGTGGTCGAGCACGGCGCGCAGGCCGTTGTCGATGATGTCGATGGCCTTGGAGATGGCATTGCCGCGCTCGGCGACGTTGCCGCCTTCCAGGTGGAACCTGGCCCGCGCGATCGCGGCGCGGGCGCCGTCGTACAGCATGGCGATCAGCCTGTGCGGGCTGGCGCTCATGGCACCGGTCTGGACGCCGACCTGGGCGTAGGCGTTGGCGGATGCGCGGGCGAACATGGCTGGGTTCCTCGTGGCGGTGGGATGCGGCTGGTTACTTCTTGGTGCTGTTGTTGAGCGCGTTGAACTGCTGCGTCAGGTAGCTGCTGGTGCGGTTCATCTGCGCCACCACCAGGTCCAGCTGCGTGAACTGGGCCTTGTAGCGGTCGATGGTGGCGGTGACGCGGTCCTGGACGCGGTCATAGTCGTCCTCCAGGTCCTCCAGCGTCTTGGTGATGCCGTCCTGCGCCACCTTCAGCGCGCCGTCGGTCTTGCTAAGGCCTTCGATATAGGTGGTGGCGCGCTTGCCGATGCCGCCGTCGCCGGTGGTGCTGGAGAACAGCGACGTGACGCGCCCCAGGTTGTCGTTCATCGCCTTGGTCAGCTTGGCGTCGTCCAGCTTCATGGTGCCGTCCTTGTCGAACGTGATGCCGACGTCGATCAGCGTGATCGTGCCACCGTTGCCGTCGTCCATGGCACCGCCCAGCATCGAGCGCAGGCTGGACTGGATCGAGCGCAGCGTGCCGTCGCCGGTCAGCGCCGCCGACGTGCCGGCCTTGACATCGAATGCCGTCAGGGATTTCGCGGAGCTCTGAATATTGTTGTAGGCCGTGACAAAGGCCTGGACCGCGGCCTTGATGGCGTCGTTGTCGCGGGTCACCGTCAGCGATGTGGTGCCCGGCTTGACAAGGTTCATGGTCACACCCTGCGCTGCGTCGACCACTGAATTGCTCTGGCTGACTACGTCGATGCCGTTGATCTTCAGCGTCGCGTTGGCCGGCGGCACCTTCTGTTCCATCTTGTTCGCTGCGGGCGCCGCCGCCGGATCGAATGCAACCACGTTGTTCAGCGCAGCGTCGGCAGACGAAACGCGCATGGTGGCTTGGGTTCCGGTCTTGTCCGACGTCAGCACCAGGCGATAGGGGGTGGCGCTGCCGTCATTGACGATGCTGGCGGTCACGCCGATGCCCGCCTTGTTGATGGCATCCCGCATGCCTTCGAGGGACGAGTCCGCGGGGATGGTGACTTTCTTGGTGCTGGTGGCCGCGCCACCGGTGGCGAGCGCTTCGCCAAAGTCGAACACGAGCTCGCCGCCGCCAATCACGGCCTTCTGGTCAGCAACGTTGCTGCTCACCAGCGATTGCGCCGTGGCAAGCGTGTTGACCGTGATGCTGTAGCTGCCCGGTACGGCATTGGCCGCGGTGCTGACAGTCATCACGTCCGTCGTGCCGACACTGGCCTTGACGGCGCCGAAGGTAGCCGCATCAGACAGCTTCTTCGCCGCGCCCTGATAGGCATCCAGCACGCTCTGGACCTGGCTGTATGCCGACAACTTGGTCTGGTAGCTCTTGGCCTGCGCGTTGATGGCGTCAAGCGGTGCCTGCTCCGCCTTCTGCAGTTGCTCCAGCAGGGTGCTCAGGTCCAGGTTTGAACCGATGCCGATGGAAGAGATCGTTGCCATATTATTGTCTCGTCTTCAACTGATGATCAGGGCTCAAGCGGCCTGGTTGATGAATAACCCCTGCAGCTTGTCGATGGCGCGGGCGATGCGCAGTACCTCTTCGGTGGGCATCTGCCGGATCAGGTCGCCGGTTTCCTTGTCGATCACCTTGGTGATGACGCGGTGCGTGGCTTCATCGATCTCGAAACGCAGGCCGATGGTGGTGGTTTTGAGCGCGTCGACCAACTCGCCGAGGGCGGCGCTGGTTTCCGATCCATGGACCGCTTCGGTGTGGTCGCTGGCCAAGACCCGGTCCTGTCGCTGCGCAGCCCCGGTGGCCATAGTAGTTGCGCCGCCAGAAGGCATCGCGCCGGCCAAGCCTTCTGCCGGCATCCGCACGGCAAAGGGGTTCACTGTCGGGGGAGGCGCCATCGAATACTCCGTCCGGTTTGGCTAGGTTCAGTTCCAGGAGAAACACTTTGCAGGCAGTCGGGCTGCCTGCGAAATGCTCCTCGGGCAAAAAGGCCGGGCCTCGCGGCCCAGCCTTTCTGCGCGTTTCGCCGACGCGATTAACGCAGCAGCGACAGCACGCCTTGGGTGGTCTGGTTGGCTTGCGCCAGGACCGAGGTACCAGCCTGTTGCAGGATGTTCGCGCGGGTCATGTTCGACACTTCCGTTGCGTAGTCAGCGTCCTGGATGCGCGAGCGCGACGAGGACAGGTTGGTCACGGTGGTGCCCAGGTTCGAGATGACGGAGTCAAAGCGGTTCTGGACTGCACCCAGCGAGCTGCGCAGATCGTCGACTTGCTTCAGTGCGGCATCGATCTTCTTCAGCGCGTTGCCGGTCGGGACGCCGCTGAACTCGGGCGTGGGCGTGGCGCCGCTCAGGGAGATCGTGCCGACGGCGATGTTGAGGGTGCCGGCTGCACCGCCGTCAGCCAGGGTGCCGGCAGCGATGAAGCTCTTGCCCTGCACGGTGACGTAGCCGGTGGCTACGCCTGCGGCATTGTTGGCAACGCGCACCACCTGGTCTTGCAGCGTGACGGGGCCGGCGATGCCATTGGCGGTGTCGTCGAATGCGACATCAGCTTCGTTGAGCTTCACGGCGCCGGTGGTGCGGTCAACCGAAGCGGCGAAGTAGTCGTCGCCTGCCTTCACGACGAACTGGCCGGAGTTAGCGCCGCCAGCCGTCTTGACTTCGTGCAGCTCGAGGTCCGCTGCTGCGAACGTCTTGCCGGTTGCGGCGTTGATCTTGGTGATGTCGCCGGCAGCAAAGCTGACGTTGTACGAACCGGTGCCAGCGGCAGCGTTGATCGTGGTGATCTTCGGACCAACGTCCAGCGAGTTCTTGGCCACCGAGAAACCGCTCAGGCCCAGCGTGGTCTTATCGATCTGCTTCAGGTCGATGGAGATGGTCTCACCGTCGTTCGCGCCAACTTGAACCGACAGCTTGGTGCTGCCAGCCAGCACCTTCACGCCGTTGAAGTCGGTTTGCTGCGAGGTGCGATCGATTTCGGCCAGGCGCTGGTTGATTTCGTCCTGGATCGACTTCAGGTCGGACGTCGAGTTCGAACCCGTCGAGGCTTGCACGGCCAGTTCACGGATACGCTGCAGGTTGTTGTTGACTTCGGTCAGCGCGCCTTCGGTGGTCTGCGCCAGCGAGATGCCGTCGTTGGCGTTGCGCTGGGCTTGGGTCAGGCCGCGGATGTTGGCGGTGAAGCGGTTCGCAATCGCCTGGCCGGCGGCGTCGTCCTTGGCGCTGTTGATGCGCAGGCCCGACGACAGGCGCTGGATCGCCGTGTTCAGCGACGATTGCGAAGCATTCAGGTTGTTCTGAGTCATCAGAGACAACGAATTGGTGTTAATGACTTGCGCCATGGTACGACTCCTATTTGCAAAGTTTTGGGCATTCCGGCTAGTGCCGTAACGTTGGCGGCCTGCTTTGCAGGGCGTAGAGTGCCTCCGTTGCTTGGGTTATCGACCGGGCAAGGCAAAGGTTTAGAGTGATCTCCGCGATAGTTTCGCGGGGTGGCGGCGGGGCGGGGGACGCGCCGTACGGCGACGGGCGGTGAGGTCTGGACGGGTGCCGGTCCGGTCGCCGGCCTAGCGGCGCTTGCGGGTGCGCGGGATAAAAAGCGGCACGAAATCGGGCGCGGCCACCGTTTCCGGCGCGACCCCGATCACCTCCGGCGCATCGGCCGGCGTGACCAGGCAGATGGCGCGCTTGTAGACCACGGTAGGCTGGATGTCGTCGGGCCCGCGGCCGAGCAGCAGCACGAAATCGTCGGCGGCCAGCACCAGCCCGTGCAGCCGGGCGCCGTTGGACAGGTGCACGATCACCGGGGACTGGGTAATGCGGTACGCGGCGAATTGCTGGGACTGCAGTTGCCGTCGGCTGGCTTGCCTGGGCCGGATTTCCTTCTTCTTCACAACGACTCCGGAAGAGCCCGCAAGGGTTCTGGCGGCTGATAACGGTCCGTTGGCCGGCGGCTTGGGGTGCGGCACGGCCTGGGCGGCGGGGGAAACATCCGCTCTCGGTAACGGCGACCGGACTGGCCGCCTGGATTGCGTCGAGACCCGGCCCTGCGTGCGGGTACCGCGATGTCGTGCAATGGCCGGCGGTTGGCGCTGCCAGAAGAGAAGGGGAATACTTCAGGGGTGAGAGTAACAAAGTTTTACAAGCGTTGACGGACGGCAGGCAGCTCGTGATCTAGAGGCAATGCTCTATTAATTTGATTGCTTCGTACTCTAAATTCATGTAGGAAGTTGCGCCCCGACGGTGCGTGGGAACACGCGCCCCTGGCCGGGAAGGCCAGGCGGACATTGGGCTGGCGGGAATTTGCCAGCCTTTGCAAGAAGTGTCCTGAAAATGATTTCAGGGGCAAAAATGCCAGAAAAGCGCAAAGGTGCGCGTTTCGCGCTAGGGGAATCCCCTGATAGAAGCGGGATTTACACCTCATGTAAGCGCGTTTATATTCGTAACAAGAGCTGTTTGGCTCGAGCAGTCCTGGAAAGCCTACGAGCACCCCGCGCGTGGGCTTCTTTTTTGCCCGCGTCGTTTGGATCGCGCTCTGCGGCGCAGTGGCCGGGCGGTCGAATAACCTGACCGGCCGTTCGGAATGCCGAGCCACATTTAACGCCACTTCACCGACGCCCGATTCCCTGAAATGGGGGGAAATCTGGTGCTATTTCCGCTTTGCTCGCCGGAAGCGTTCGCTGATCGGCCCTGATCGGCCTAATCGGCTGCAGCGCACGCCGTTCGCGCGGCTGTCCGGCCTGAATCCCTCAACCCGTCTGAGCGTCCGTGCCGCGCGCTACGCGCCGCCGGGCCCGAGCCGCCAGGCCGGCGCCAAGCGCCCAGCGCAGTGCCGGCGCCAGCACGTGCATGCCGGCCAGCGCCGCGGAGCGGCGGATCGAAGATCCGTCCAGGTCGAGCTGGCGGCGCGCCCATGGCGGCAGCAGCGCGATGCCCGCGTCGGCCATGATGCTGACCGCCGGCTGCAGCAAGGGATTGGCCACCGGCATCTTCCTGACCAGCCGCACCACTTCGCGGGTGCGCTCGCTGGCCAGCAGCGCGGGCCGCATGGATTCGAGATAGGCGTCAACTTCGGCGCGCGAGCGCGGCACCTCGGCCGCGCCGAGCAACTCCGCGATGCGGGCCACCTCGGCGTAATAGCGGTCCTGCTCGGCGGCGCCGAGGGGGCCCACATAGCGCAGGTAGCCCGCCAGGAAGCTAGATACCTCGGCCACGTGCACCCAGGTCAGCAGCGCGGGGTCCGATGCCGCGTAGGGTCGTCCGTCAGGCGCCACGCCGGACACGCCGGTATGGATGCGCCGCACGCGTTCGATCAGCGCCATCGCGTCGGCGCGGCTGCCATAGGTGGTGCCCGCGATGAACTGCGCGGTGCGGCCCAGGCGCCCCTGCATGTCGGTGCGGAAACTGGAGTGGTCCCATACTCCCGCCAATGCCAGCGGATGCAGGGTCTGCAGCAGCAGTGCGCTGACGCCGCCGGCCAGCATCGCCGGGAAATCCGCATGCACACGCCAGCAGACCGCTTCCGGGCCGAACAGGCCAGGGTCGCCGGGCGGATTGTCATAGTCCAGGCGCAGGCCGGAGTTGCTGCGGGTCAGCGCGCGCACGTGCGCACCGGCCTGCTCCCGCAGTCTTGCGGAGAGCTGATGCAGCGGGCCGCGGCGCTGCGGCGTGGCGCTGCCCGGGGCGGGGTCAGTGACGCTGGACAAGGCGGGAACTGCCTGGAACGAAAAGGATGGGGTCAGGGCCAGCATACACGGGATGCGACCTGCGCGCGCAACGCGCCGCGGCACCCCACCCGTAAAAAGGGCCGGAGCCCCGTTCAGGGTTCCGGCCTGCCAATCTCCGGCGTATGCCCCTGCGTCAGCACCGCATGTTGCTCACGCACATACCCGGATAGCTGCCTTGTTGTCGCGGCTGGGTGTTACTGCTGGCGTTGTCCGCCTTGTCCGCCTTGTCCACCCTGCTGACCACCCTGGCCGCCTTGCTGGCCGCTGCGCTGGCCGCTTTGCTGGCCAGGCTGCGAGCTGCCGCGGTCTTGCTGCTGCTGTTGGTCCTGCATGCGGTCCTTGTCACCCATTTGCCCGCCGCCTTGTTGTCCCGGTTGCTGCTGGCTGCCGCGTTGGCCAGTTTGCGATTGTTCCTGCTGCTTCTGGCCCGATTGCGATTGGCCCGACTGCGATTGACCCGGCTGTTGCTGCTGTCCCATTGCTAGCTCCTTGACGCGGCGAACTGCCGCAGACCTTGCTTCGCAATCGCCATGCCAAGCACGACAGCGCCGCCACGCCGCCTGGGCCGGCGCGATGCGCGCAAAGCGCCACGCGCGCGCCGCGGCGCTTTTACAACGCGTGGCCCGTTTTACACAGCGGCCGGCTCGGTGCGGCGGCCTTGGCAAGGGCGGCCAGGGCGGGTATGGAGCTTGCTGAAAAATGCCTTACCCGTGGCGCTGGCTGCCAGCCCGGCAGCGGTGCCCGCCGGGCCATCAAGGAGGACGCCATGCAATTTTCCCTAACCACCGCGCGCGCTCTGCGCAGGGCCTGGCTGGCGGCGGCACTGGCAGCGGCCGCCGGTAGCGCGCTGGCACTCGACAAGAGCGGACTGATATTCGCTGCGACGGACAATGCGCCGGTGGCGCCGGTCAACTCGGCGCCGGGCATGCCCGGCCGGCCCGACCCGGACACCAGCGCGGTGACCGGGGTCGGCGAGGCCAGGCAAAGCATCGAGGACAGCGCCATCACCACGAAGATCAAGACCCGGCTGCTCGGCACCAAGGACCTCAAGTCCACCGGCATTCACGTGAAGACGCAGCAGGGCGCGGTGGAAGTCAGCGGCACGGTGCCGACCGAGCAGCAGCGCGACATCGCGCTGAAGACGATTCGCAGCGTCGAGGGCGTGAAGTCGGTGACGGACAATCTGAAGGTGTCCGCGCGATGAGGGGGAGCGGTAATGCCGTTCAGATGAGTGACTGTCGTCCCAGCGAAAGCGGGGATCCAGTGACTTTCAACGACGCTGGGTTCCCGCTTTCGCGGGAATGACGGTAGGAATTGAACCTGATCTGAACGGTGTTAGGACGTGAGGGGAGAGTTCTCACGGCGGTGAGGGCAGACGCTGACATCTTTGACGGGTTTCACTTCGTTGAGCCGCCCGCCCTCACCCCCGCCCTCTCCCGCAGGCGGGAGAGGGAGTACCCAGGCGGGATTTTTTCTTGCTGCAGTGTCGCCACGCACCGCGTCAGGCCGCGCGCTTCTTGCCCGTCGTGCCGGCGCTCTTGCGCGCGGCGGGGGCATGCGACTCGCGCCTGGCGGGCGCGCGTTTGGTGCCGGAAGTCTTTGCGCCGGTGCTGCCGGCGCGCTTGGCCGGTGTCGCGCTGGCGCGCTTTGCGGCCGGCTGCTTGCGCGCCGCGGCGTGCCGCGCAGGGGCCTTGCGGGGGGCGGGTTCTGCTTCGGCTTCGCTCTCGTCCTCTTGCTTGTCCTTGCCGCGCTTGCCCAGGCTCTGGCGCAGCAGCGCCACCATGTCGATGACCTTGGCGCCCTGGCGCGGCGCTTCTTCCTCTTCCGCGGGCGGGGTCAGCTGGTGGGTCTTGCCGGATTCGATCTTTTCCTCGATGCGCGCCATCAGGTCGTCGCGGTAGGTGTCGCGATATTGCTCCGGGGCCCAGTCTTCGGTCATGTCGTCGACCAGCTTGGTGGCCATCTCGAGCTCGCGCGCGTGCGCGCCGGTAGGCTTGCCGCTGGCCGCCTTGGGCAGGCGCAGCTCGGCGATCGGCAGCACCTCGTCGGCGAAGCGCATGGTGTTCAGCACCAGCGCATCGTCGTGTACCAGCATCGCCGCCAGGTGCTGGCGCGCGCGCAGCACCACCAGCGCCAGCGCGGCCTTGCCGGTGCGGCGCATGGTTTCGTGCAGCAGCGCATAGCCGCGTTCGCCGCGCTTGTCGGGCTCGAGGTAGTACGGAGTGTCGAAGTAGTACGGCGGAATGCTCTCGGCATCGACAAAGCTCACGATGTCCACGGTCTGCGTGGCCTCGACATTGGCCCGGCGGAAATCCTCCTCGTTGAGCAGCACGTACTCGTCCTTGGCGTACTGGTAGCCCTTGACGATATGCTCCTTGTCGACCGGCTTGCCGGTGCTCTTGTTGATGCGCTGGTAGCCCACCGGGGCCATGTCGCGCACGTCTAGCAGGTCCAGGTCAAGCGACTGGCTGCGCGACGCGGGGCGCAGGACGACGGGGATGTTGACGAGGCCGAAGGCAATGGCGCCTTTCCAGATGATGCGAGACACTTGATCGCTCCTTTGCCACGCGCGCCGGCGCGTTGTGGCGGCGGTGGCGGCATGTCGCCCGGAGGCGGGTCTTCCACGGGTTGGGGCGGGCCCGGCGGCGGCTCCGGCGGCGGGACTTCGGGCTCGCGGGGAGGGATGTCGGGATCGGGCGTGGTATGCACGGATAGCTCCTTGTTGAATGCTTGGGTGAAGGCTTCGGCCGGCGCAGGCAGGGCGCTAGGCCTGCTGCTGGTCCAGCTCATCCAACAGCCGCGTCAGCGCGTCCAGGTCGGCCGGCTTGACCAGGTGCTGGTCGAATCCCGCGGCCAGTGCGCGGCGGCGGTCCTCGGGCTGGCCGAATCCGGTCAGCGCGACCAGTCTGGCGCCGCGCAGTTCGGGCAACGCGCGCAGCCGGCGCACGGTTTCAAAACCGTCCATGGCCGGCATGCCGAGATCCAGCAGCACCAGGTCCGGGCGCGCATCGATGGCGCGCGCCAGCGCGCTGGGGCCGTCGGGCGCGGTCACCACGGTATGTCCCATGGCCTGCAGCGCCATCGTCATGGCCTCGAGCGCGTCGACGTTGTCGTCCACCACCAGGATGCGGCGCGGCACGCTGCGCCGCGGCCCGGCCTTGCCTGAACCGGGATGCCAGTTCTGCCACGGCTCGACCGGCAACGTCACGGTGAAGGTGCTGCCCTGGCCGGGGCCGGCGCTGAAGGCGCGGATGGTGCCGCCGTGCAGCTGCACCAGCTTCTGCACCAGCGTCAGGCCGATGCCCGGCCCGTCATGCGGGAAGGCACTGCTCCGGGCTTGCGCGCCGACGTCGCTCTCCCCAGTGCGGGCAGCCGGGGCGGCCGGGTCCGACGGGGCAAGCGGATCGAACAGTTGCCGCTGCAGGGCTTCCGACAGGCCGGTGCCGTTGTCGCGCACGCGCACCGTGACCTGTCCGCCCGAGACGGCATCCGGAATGGTTTCCGGCGCGCTGTCGTCGAAGCCGGCTTCGACCGAAATCACGCCGCCGGCGGGGGTGTAGGCGGCCGCGTTCTGCAGCAGGTTGCTGAAGATCTGCGTCAGGCGCACCAGGTCGCCGCGCACCGGCAGCGGCTGCTCGGGCAGCGACAGCCGCAGCGTGTGGCGGTAGCCATCGAGCACAGGGCGCACCGCTTCCACGGCGGTATTGAGCGCGGTGCGCAGCTCCACCAGGTCTTGCCGCAGCGTGATGCGGCCCTGGTTGAAGCGCGAGATATCGAGCAACTCGTCGACCAGGCGGGTCAGGTGGTGGACTTGCCGGCCGATGATATCGCGCGCGCGGAACATGTCCTCGCGCGTGGGCGCGAGCTGCTGCAGCAGGTCCGCGGCGCTGCGCAGCGGCGCCAGCGGGTTGCGCAGTTCATGCGCCAGCATCGCCAGGAACTGGTCCTTGCGCCGTTCCTCGTCGTGCAGCGCGCGCCCGGCGCGGTTCTGCAGCGTCACGTCCTGGCAGATCCCCGCAATGCGCAGCGGCGGACTGCCCGCGGCAGCCTGCGCGCGGTCGGTGCCCTCGGCGCTGCCATGGCTGCGCACGGGAAAGGCACGCGCGCGCACTTCACGCGGCTCGCCGCTGGGCAAGGTCAGCCCGAACTCGATGTCCATGCTGCCGTCGCGCAGCATATTCTGCACGGCGGCTTCCACGCGCGCGCGGTCGGCCGGGGTCACGCGCTCCAGGCACAGGCGCGGGTCCTCCATCAGTTGCTCGGCGGAGTGTCCGCACACCGTCGCCAGCGACGAACTGGCAAACAGCAGCCGCCGGGTCGCCGGATCCAGGATCCACACCACGTCGGCCAGCGATTCGGCGAGCTGCCGGAACATGTCCTCATGCTCGTGGAGGGCCCGCGACGTGCGGTGGTAGGCGTCCTCGGCACCGCGCAGGCGCAGCAGCGCCTGGATGCTGGACAGCAGCTCCTCGGGTTCGGCGGGTTCCACCAGGTAGCCATCGGCGCCGCAATTCAACGCCTCCACCCGCTGTCGCGACTGGGCCAGCCCGGGCGAGGTCAGCAGCACCAGCGTGCGCGCCGTCTGCGGGTCCTCCTTCAGCAGCCGGCACACTTCCAGGCCGCTGATATCGGGCAGCTTTGCCGACAGCAGCACCAGTGACGGCGCGTGCTGGCGCACCAGCGACAACGCCGAGTGGCCGGTGACGGCCTCGATCACGGAAAAGCCGCCGCGATGGAGTATGCGGCTCTTGACGTAGCGCGGTCCTTCGCGATCCTCGACATTCAGGATCAACGGGGTGCGGTTGGCTTGCGGCTTCATGACTGCACCTTGCGGGGGACGCGGGCGCTCACCCGCACTGACGGGCAGTGCCGGGTCGCCGCGCCGTGTAAAAGCGCGCTGGTCCGCGCCAGCCGCGTGTAAGACTTACCACGGTGGCCTGCACTGCCTTTGAAAATCCTGCAATCCCCCATCCCCCAGATCATCGCCGTCCCCCTTGTTGATCCGCATGGCCGCGGTGTTTTACGCGGGCCGTCCCGCTTCGCAGTGGCAAGACGCGTGCCGGCTGGGCAACGTCGCGGACAGCGGGCAGGGCACGCCGGACCGGCGGCGTGCGAGGCTAGCGGCGCGCCGCCTCGCCGCTGTGGGCCTCGGCGCTGGGCGAGGTGCCGCCTTGCGGGCCGGCGGAGCGCGGCGCTTCGGCGGCCTTCTGCGGGATCTTGCCCGGCTCGGTCCAGCCCTTGTAGTCGGTGCCCTTGCCAAAGCGCGCGGCGATGCGGTCCTGCACCACGGCCAGCGCGTCGGCTTGCTGCTTGGCGGTTTCGGCTTCTTTGGCCTTTTTGGCTTCGGCGGCCTGCTGCTGCTCAGGCGTGGGCGGGGGCAGCTTGGCTTGCACCGGTGCTGCTGCGCAGGAAAGCATGGCGCAGGACACCAGCAGGCGGCGCAGGCCGCGGCGGTTGTGCGGGGCCGCCCCGGTGGTGCCGGCGGCGCGCAGGTTCGCGACAATCTTGAGTGGGGGCATGGTCTGTCTCCGTAGGGTGTTGCCGCCCCGGCGTGCGTGCTGCGCGGTTCGCTACGTGGATAGCGCCGGGACGCGCTCGCCACCAAGGGGCAAGAAATGTGCCGCCGGCCATGGCCACGACAGCCCGCCGGGGCAGGGGCCAGCCGGACTATCCGGCCCGCGCCAGCCGTGCCGCGGCGCGCGTGATGGCCTGCCGGGTACCAGCGTAGTCGGCCCACGGGTCAGCCGCCTCCAGCGCGTCCAGCCGGGCTTCGACGTTGGCGACGGTCCACTGCGCGGCGCTGGTCAATGTGTCCAGTTCTTCCCACGCCACCGGAATCGATACGCCCAGCCCGGGCCGCGCGCGCGCCGAGAACGCCGCCACCGTGGTGGCGCCCATGCCGTTGCGCAGGTAATCGATGAAAATCTTGCCGACCCGGTTGCGCGCGCCGCTCTTGGCGACAAAGCGCTGCGGCAGTGTCGCGGCCACATGCAGTACCACGTCACGCGCGAAATCCTTCAGCTCGTCCCAGCCCGCGCGCGGCGTCACCGGCACCACCACGTGCAGGCCCTTGCCGCCGCTGGTCTTGAGGAAGCTGGCCAGCCCCAGTTCGTCCAGCAGCGCCTTCACCAGCGCGGCCGCTTCCTGCACCTGGGTCCACGGCACGCCCTCGCCGGGGTCGAGGTCGAAGATGATGCGGTTAGGCCGGTCGATGCTGCGCTTGCTCGCGTTCCAGGTATGGAACTCGACCACGTTGAGCTGCGCGGCCGCGACCAGCGCCTCGGCCGAGGCGATTTCAAGCAATGCGGGGTGTCCCGGCCACAGGCCGGGGTCCAGCACGTTGAGCCCGTCCACGCGCAGCGTGTCGCTGTGGCGCTGGAAGAACTGCTCGCCGCCCACGCCCGATGGCGCGCGCACCATCGCGATCGGGCGCCCGCGCAAATGCGGCAGCATCAGCGGCGCGGCGCGTTCGTAGTAGCGCACCAGTTCGCCCTTGGTCAGGCCCGACTCGGCATCGATCACGCGCTCGGCGTTGCTGATCGAGACCTTGCCGCCCACCGCGGTCTGGCGCTTTGCCGCGCCCGCCTTTGAGCCGGGCGCCGGCCTGCTTGCTGGCTTGTCCCGCGTCGTGGCTGCCGCCTTGCCTTTGCCGGCGGGCGCCGCCGGCTGCTCCACCGAGACCGCGGCGGCGGGCTTGTCGGTGCGCAGGCCATGGAACACAGCATGGCGCACCCGGCCTTCGCGGGTCCAGCTGCCGAACGAAACCTCGGCCACCAGCCTGGGCTTGACCCAATGCCCGCGCACGCCGGCCGGCACCGTGTGGAAGGGCGACGCATCGGCACGCAGCGCATCGAGTTGCGCGCGCAGCTCGTCGAGCGTGCGGGTGTCGAAGCCGGTGCCGACATTGCCCGCATAGCGCAGGCGCCCGCCGCTGTCGTGCACGCCCAGCAGCAGCGAGCCGATGCCATTGCGGCTGCCCTTGGGATCGGTGAAGCCCGCCACCACGAACTCCTGGCGCAAGGTGCATTTGAGCTTGATCCAGGTATTGCTGCGCGCGCTGACGTAGCCGGAGTCGACGCGCTTGCCGATCACGCCTTCCAGCTTCATGCGGCACGCCGCGTCCAGCATGTCGCCCGCGCTGGCTTCAAAGTCTTCGCTGAACTGCAGGCGCGGCGAGGCGTTGTGCTCGAAGATCCGGCGCAGCAGCGCGCGGCGCTCGACCAGCGGCACCTTGCGCAGGTCATGGCCGGCGAAGTAGGGCAGGTCGAAGGCAAAGTACTGGATCGCCTCGACGCGCGCGGTATCGAACGCATTCTGCAAGGCCTGGAAGTCAGTCTCGCCATGCTTGCCGAGCACCACGATCTCGCCGTCGAGCCAGCCGTCGGGCAGGCCCAGCGCCCCGACATCGCACGCCAGTGCGCGCAGCTTGCTGGTCCAGTCATGGCCCTGGCGCGTGAACAGCCGCACGTCCTTGCCGTCGACGCGCGCCAGCAGCCGGTAGCCGTCGAACTTGATTTCGTAGCGCCAGGCCGCGGCGTCGGGCGGCGGTTTTTCGACCAGCGTCGCCAGTTGCGGCGCCAGCGCCAGCGGCAAGGCCGCGCGCGTTGCGCCGGGCGGCGGCTTCAGCGCGCGAATGGCATCGTGCGTGGCCGGTGTAGCCGCTTCGGCCGCGGCGGCGGCCTTGGCGGCGCCGGCGCGTTTGGCCGCGGGCTTGCGCTGCGTGCCGCCCAGCACGCTGTCGGGCAGGGCCTCGACCACGTCGAACTCCGACGCCGGCACCGCGGCGTCGTCGCGTTCCTTGATCAGCAGCCACGCGTCCTGCTCCTTCTGCCGGCTGCCGTGCATGCGCACCAGGGTCCAGTGCCCGTGCAGCTTTTCGCCGCGCAACTCGAACTTGAGCTTGCCGCTGCGGTAGCCTGCCTCGGGGTCGCCCACCGGGACCCAGGTGCCGCGGTCCCAGACGATCACCGTGCCGGCTCCATAGTGCCCGGCGGGAATCACGCCCTCGAAGCCGGCGTAGTCCATCGGATGGTCTTCCACATGGACCGCCATGCGCTTGTCGGCGGGGTCCAGGCTCGGCCCCTTGGGCACGGCCCAGCTCTTCAGCGTGCCGCCCAGCTCCAGCCGGAAATCGTAGTGCAGCCGCCGTGCCGCATGCTTCTGGATCACGAACGACAACGCCGCGGCGCGCTTGCGCGGCGCGGCGCGGGCGGCGGCGCCGCTGGGCTCGGGCGTGGCGCCGAAGTCGCGCATGCGGCGGTATTTTTCGAGCGCCCCGGGCGTGCCCGTGGCCGGTGTCGAGCCGCGCGCCGCCGGGCGGGCGCTTGCGGCGCGCTGGGTTGCCGGCTTCGCGGGCTTTGCCGCGGGCGTCTTGGCGGGCTTGCTGCCCGTCCTGGCGGCAGGCTTCGCCGCGCGCTTGCCAGCGGCGCGCGGCGCGCGCGAGTCCTGCGAAGTGGTCTTGGCCATGGCGGTCGCCGGTTGCGTGGATGCATCCAGCTTAGGCAGCACCTGGCCGCGCTGAAATCGGCGCCCGTCCTACATACCGCATCGTCCGCACCAGCCGCAACGGCACGGCAGGCCAGACGCGATGTGCCCCCGGCGCCATGTGGTTCTTACCAGGCGTTGTAAATCTGCCGTGGACGTCATGCCCCGCCGCCGCGGTCAGGGCGGGTTCGCGACGGGAACGCTCCTTGCGACTTGCCACCGATACGCCCGGCGCCGGGCCGGGCCTCCCCACTGGAGGAAGCGGCAGATGAAACCCACCTTAAAGAAAATCAGCTCGCAGGTCATTGTGCTGACCGGCGCCAGCAGCGGCGTTGGGCTGGTCACCGCGCGCAAGGCGGCGCAGCAGGGCGCACGCCTTGTGCTGGTGGCGCGCAGCGAGGGGTCGCTGCACCAGTTGGCGGAAGAGTTGCGCGAGCAGGGCACAGAAGTGATCACCGTGGTCGCTGACGTCGGCCGGCACGATGAGATCGGCAAGGTGGCGCATGCCGCGATCGAGCGCTTCGGCGGCTTCGACACCTGGATCAACAACGCCGGCGTGACCATCTTCGGGCGCCATTGCGACGTGCCGCTGGAAGACCAGCGGCGGCTGTTCGATACCAACTACTGGGGCACCGTCCACGGCTCGCTGGCGGCCGCGGCGCACCTGCGAGAGCATGGTGGCGCCATCATCAACATGGGCAGCGAGGCCGCCGACGGCCCGATGCCGCTGCAGAGCGCCTACTCGGCCTCGCAGCATGCGATCAAGGGCTTCACCGATTCGCTGCGGCTGGAGCTGGAGCAGGAGCAGGCGCCGGTGAGCGTGACGCTGATCAAGCCCGCCGGCCTGGAAACGCCGCTGGCGATGCACGCCAAGAACTTTCTCGACGTCGAGCCGCGCCTGCCGCCGCCGCTGTATGACCCGGCCCTGGCCGCCGACGCGATCCTGTTCGCGGCGGAAAACCCGCGCCGCGAACTGTTCGTCGGCGCCGCGGCAAAGGCCTTCTCGGCCGCCGCGTACCATGCGCCGCACACCTTCGACCGCTTCATGCGCCGCTTCATGGGCCGCGCCCAGCAGACCCGCCATCCGGCCGGCCCGCTCGAGGATAACGCGCTCTACGGCAGCGGCAGCGGCCTGCAGGAGCGCACCGGCGCCCACGCCGCGCTGCATTCCTGCCCGTACACCACCACCGCGCGCTACCCCATGCTGACCACCGCGCTGGTGGTCGGGGCCTCGGCCGCGGTTGCGGCGATGGTCCAGCTGCGCCGCCGCTAGCGCCCACCCGCGCCCGCGCCGCGCGCTGCCCGAGACGGCATGCGTGCGGCCGGCCGCCAAACGCCTTCCTCCAGAACGCTTGCTGCGCGCACTGCGCCACCATATCGGGTGGCGCATGGGCCGCGAGCGCCTATCATTGACTGGGATGCCCGCACTCGCGGGCATTTGGCCCTGTGCGGCGGCCCGGGCCGCTGGCGGCGTGCCGCGCCGGCCAGGTCGCCCTTCGATCCAACCTCTATCCAAGGTCCTCATGTCCGGGCTGCACGCGGCAAGCGAAGTTCGCTCGACCTCCCTGGAAGCCTGCGACGGCGTGCCGCCGCAGGGCGATGCTGCGCAGGTGCAACGGTATCGGCGCCTGCTCGACGCGGTACAGGACTGCGCGGTGTTCGAGCTCGACGCGCGCGGCGTGATCGTGGCGTGGCCCGAGCCGGCGCGCCGGCTGTTCGGCTACAGTGCCGCGGAGATCGCGGGCAGCCATCTGTCGCGGCTGCACCGTCCCGAGGATGTTGCCGCCGGCCTGCCGCAGCAATGGCTCGATGCGGCCGCGCAGGCCGGCGAGGCGCGCGACGAAGGCTGGCGCGTGCGCCGCGACGGCAGCCTGCTGCGCGCCAGCTGCGAGCTGCGGCGCATCGACGCGGCCGGCCTGCCCGCCGCTGTGCCGGGCGCTGCGGGCACCTCAGCCGACAGCGCATCGGGTGCAGGCTTTATCGTGTCGTGCCGCGATACCACGGTGCAGCAGGCCGCCGCCGACCATGCGCACCTGGCCGCCGACAAGCTGCGCCTGTTGGCCGACAACCTGCCCTGCACCGCGGTCTGCGAACTCTCGCTCGACGGCACCATCCGCAGCTGGAACGCCGGCGCGCGTGCGCTTGCCGGCCACACCGCCGAAGAGGCGGCGGGCCAGCCGCTGGCTTGGCTTTATACCCGCCAGGATGCTGCCGCGGGCCGCCCCCAGGCCGCGCTGGAGGCGGCGCGGGCCTGCGGCCATTGGGCCGGCGAAGAACGCCTGGCGCGCAAGGACGGCTCGGTGGTACGCTGCGCCACGCGCATGGTGCTGGTGCGCGACGCGGCCGGGTGCCCCGAAGGCTTGCTGTGGACCGCGCGCGACCTCAGCGATGCGCTGCGGCTGGAAATGCTCGATGCCGGCAACCGCCGCCTGCAATCCTTCCTCGCCATCCTTGCCCATGAGCTGCGCAACCCGCTGGCGCCGGTGCGCAATGCCGTCGAAGTGATCGTGCTGACTCCCGACACCGGCCCGCGCGTGCGCCGCTGCGCCGAGATCATCGACCGCCAGCTGCACCAGGTGGAGCGGCTGGTCAACGACCTGCTCGACGTGGGCCGCGTGACCGCCGGCAAGCTCAAGATGGAGCTGACGCCGACGTCCTACAACGACGTGGTCACCACCAGCCTGGAAGCGATCCGTCCCACGCTGGAAGCGTCTGGCCAGCAACTGGTGGTGGCGCTGCCGGAGGTCTCGCCCTTTGTGCGGGCCGATGCCGCGCGGCTCGGGCAGGTGCTGCTGAACCTGCTCAGCAATGCGGCCAAGTACACGCCGCGCGGGGGGACCGTCAGCGTGCATGTCAGCGTGGAGGCGGAGCGCGTGATCACCGCGGTGTCGGATACCGGCCGCGGGCTGGAACCCGCGGCGATGGACCGGATCTTCAACCTGTTCACGCAGGAGAGCGATGCCGGCAGCCGCAGCGGGCTGGGCATCGGCCTGGCGCTGGCCAAGGCCATCCTCGAAGCGCATGGCGGCGCGATCCAGGCCGACAGCGCGGGCGCGGGCAAGGGCAGCACCTTCACCGTGATCCTGCCGCGCGCCAGCGCGCGTCCGGCCTTGCCCGCCACGCTGGCGCCGGGCAAGGCGCCGCGCCGGCGCGTGCTGGTGGTGGATGACAATGCCGACTCGGCCGACAGCATGGCCGAACTGCTGACCCTGCTTGGCCACGAGGCCCAGGCAGTGCACAGCGGCCAGCAGGCTGTCGGCGTGGCTGTGGCGTTCCGGCCCGACTGCGTGCTGCTGGACCTGCAGATGCCTGACATGTCGGGCTATGAAGTCCTGGAGGCGCTGCGAAAGGACCTGCGCGGCCGCACGGTGCGGTTCCTTGCGCTGTCGGGGCGGGGCACCGCCGAGGACCAGCACCGCAGCCGGCAGGCCGGCTTCGATGCGCACCTGACCAAGCCGCTGTCGATCGAGACCCTGTCGCGTGCCCTGGCCGAGCCGGTGCCGGCACGACCCGCGGGCCCGCCGCCTCACAAGGAGCGGTAGGCGTCGAGGCGGTTGTAGAGCGTCTTGAGGCTGATGCCGAGGGCGCGCGCGGCCTGGCGCTTGTCGCCGTCGAAGCGCGCCAGCGTCGCCATGATGATCTCGCGCTGGGTGTCGGCGAGCGTGGTGCCGACGCGCACGTTGACCACGCCGTCGACGGTGGTCGGCCGCGGCGCCTGCGTGGCGAGGTTGGGATTGCCGATTTCCACCACCTTGTCGGCGAGGATAAAGGCGCGGTAGACCGCGTTCTTCAGCTCGCGCACATTGCCGGGCCAGTCGTAGCGCACCAGGCGGTCCAGCGAACCCGCCGAGAAGCTCTTGTCGGTGCGCTCCATGGCGTTGTACTCGGCCAGGAAGTGGCGTGCCAGCGGCACGATATCGTCGGGCCGCTCGCGCAGCGGCGGGATATGCAAGGGGAACACCGCCAGCCGGTACAGCAGGTCCTCGCGCAGCTGGCCGCCGCGCACGGCTTCCACCGGGTCGCGGTTGGTGGCCGCGAGGATGCGCACGTCGGTGGCGATCAGCGTGTCGCCGCCGACGCGGTGGAAGGTGCGGCCCTCCAGCACCCGCAGCAGCTTGATCTGCATCTCCAGCGGCATCTCGGTGACTTCGTCGAGAAACAGCGTGCCGCCCTGGGCCTGCTCGAAGTAGCCCGCCTTCTGCTCGATGGCGCCGGTAAAGCCCCCCTTTTCATGGCCGAACAGTTCGGATTCGATCAGCGTGGGCTGGATCGCGCCGCAGTTGACGGCAATGAAGGGGCCGTTGCGGCGGGCGCTGCGTTCATGCACCGCGCGCGCCACGACTTCCTTGCCCGAGCCGCTTTCCCCGACGGCCAGCATGGTGACATCCGTGGGCGCCACGCGCTCGATCTGCGCCAGCAGGCGCTGCATCGCGGGCGCGGTGCTTTCCCACAGCAGCGACACCTGCGACGGCACGGCGCGGCGCGGCGCCGGCTCGCTGGCGGGCGCGGTGCCGGCAGCGTGGCTGGCGGCGTGGCTGGAAGAGGCGGCGTTGCTGCGCCGCGAAGTGCTGGCGGTCACTGGCACGGGGTCGCTGGCCCGAAATCGGCCGATCGAGGGTTGCAGGTGGCGGGTTGCCGGGAGAAGTTCCTATGCTAGCCTTTGGCGTGGGGGCTTGCCATAGCGGCGCGCGCCTGCGCGGCAACTTCCGACAGCTGTGTCAGACGGACACCGGCAACGACCGTGCCTGCCCGGGCTTAGACTGGCATTACGCAGTGTGGAACCGCCCCCGCGGACCAGAATCCGCAATCAGGGCCGTGCCCTCCTGTGCCTGCCATGGCTGCCGTACGCGCCACGCATGAGGCGCGCCGGCGGATTTCCGCTGACCCAGATGCCGGTCGGCGTTGCGGTTGCGGAAGGCGGCGCCCGGGGGTTTGCCTTGAGTTCCCATTAGGTCTCACTGACGGATCGTATGCCCCACATCCTGATTGTCGATGACGACGAAAACGCATGCGCCGCCCTGGCCGAGATCGTAGCCATGGAAGGCTTCACCTCCGCCACCGCCGGCACGCTGCGTGAAGCGCGGCTGCAGATCGGCTGGCGCATGCCGGAGGCCATCGTTGCCGACCTGCGCCTGCCCGACGGCAACGGCATGGAGCTGTTCGAGGAGGTCGGCGCCTCCGGCGTCGAGGTGATCCTGACCACCGGCTACGCCAGCGTGGAAAGCGCGGTGGAAGCGCTGCGCGCCGGCGCCACCGATTACCTGGTCAAGCCCATCAACGTCGCGCGCCTGCAGACCGTGCTCAAGCGCCTTGCCACCACCGGCGAGCTGCGCGCCGAGATCCATTCGCTGCGTGGCGAATTGCGCCGCTACGGCCGCTTCGGGCGCCTGATGGGCAGCTCCGAGGTGATGCAGGCGGTGTACGACCAGCTTGCACGC
This sequence comes from Cupriavidus alkaliphilus, assembly GCF_014191175.1. Taxonomy (NCBI): domain Bacteria; kingdom Pseudomonadati; phylum Pseudomonadota; class Betaproteobacteria; order Burkholderiales; family Burkholderiaceae; genus Cupriavidus; species Cupriavidus alkaliphilus. The sequence continues at coordinate 100,439 of NZ_JACHWE010000006.1, forward strand.
GTGGCGCCCACCGAGGCCACCGTGCTGCTGATCGGCGAAAGCGGCACCGGCAAGGAACTGGCCGCGCAGACCGTGCACGAGCTGTCGGCGCGCCGGCGCCAGCCGTTCCTGGCGGTCAACTGCGGCGCGATCTCGCCCACCCTGATCGAAAGCGAAATGTTCGGCCACGAGCGCGGCAGCTTTACCGGCGCCGACCGCCAGCACAAGGGCTATTTCGAGCGCGCCGACGGCGGCACGCTGTTCCTGGACGAGATCACCGAGATGCCCGCCGAGCTGCAGGTCAAGCTGCTGCGGGTGCTCGAGACCGGCACCTTCATGCGGGTGGGCACCAACCGCGAATGCCATGCCGACGTGCGCGTGCTGGCCGCCACCAACCGCAACCCCGAGGAAGCGGTCGCCGACGGCAAGCTGCGCGCCGACCTGTTCCACCGGCTCAACGTATTTCCGGTGGAGTTGCCGCCGCTGCGCGCGCGCGGCGACGACGTGATCCAGATCGCCAACATGATGCTGGACCAGCTCAATGCCGAGCAGGGCCTGCAGCGCCGCTTCGCGCCCAATGTGCTCGACAGCCTGCGCCTGCATGCATGGCCCGGCAACGTGCGCGAGCTGCGCAACTTCGTGCAGCGCGCCTTCATCATGGCCGACGACGACCTCATCACCGAAGCCCAGGTGCCGCTGCAGGTCGCGGCCACGCAGGCGCCGGGCGCGGCAGTGGTGTCGGTGCCGGTGGGCATGTCGCTGGCCGACGCCGACCGCCAGTTGATCTTCGCCACGCTCGAGCAGTGCGCGGGGGTCAAGAAGCACGCGGCGGAGATCCTCGGCATCAGCCTGAAGACTTTGTACAACCGGCTGGAAGATTATGCCGCCCGTGGCGAATTGCCAGAGTGGCTGCGGGCCTCGCGCAACGACTCGGGCCCATCCGCAACCGGATGACGGCGTGCACCAGTGCTTGGGACTACGGGGATGGCGGGCATGCGCGGCGTGCGCGTTGCCGGCCGGGGCGCGCGCAGCACGTTTCTTGCTTCCGAGCAGGGCAACGTCCCCGGCCGATCCGGCCTGCCATGTCCACTGCCCCCTGCGGCCGACTAGCACATGACGCAGTTATTTCCGCCGTCCGGCTTGCCGGGCACCCCTGAGCCAGATTCCGCGCGGTCGCCTGCTCCGCAGGCGTCGAACGCGCAGCTGGCCGGCAGCGGCAGCGCCCAGCCGGTGCGCAGCGTGCAGGAGGTCAGCACGCTGATCGAGCAGTCCGCGCATGACCTGCGCTCGTCGCTGAACGCCATCCAGAGCTGGGCCTATGTGCTTGACCGCGCCTTCGATACCACCCCGGCGCCGGCGCAGCGCGCGCTCGACGGCATCCGCTCGGGCATGCAGCAGCAGCTGGCGCTGATCGAGGAAATGGAAGAGGGGGTGCGGCTGCTTGCCGACGAGGCCCCGCCCCGCTGGCAGCAGCTGGACCTGCGCACGCTGGCGCTGCAGGCGATCGCCGACCGGCGCCATGCGGCCGAGGCGCGCGGCGTGCTGCTGTCGCCGCTGAGCGCGGACGGCTCCGCGATATGGTCGGAGGCTGCCACCCCATCGACCGCGCCGGGCGCCGCTGCGGACACGGCGGACGCCGCCACCTACCGCATCGACGGGGATGCCATGCGGCTGGCGCCGTTGCTGCGGCACCTGCTGGTGCACTGCATCTGGCGCGCACCGACGGGCGGCGCGGTCAGCGTGCACCTGTTCAGCGAGCCCGACTACGTCAAGCTGCGCATTACCGAAAGCCCGCCGCTGGATTCGCAGCGCAGCGCCAGCCGGCTGACGGCGCTGACCGACTTCTTCGGCCGCCGTCCGCCGCAGGGCGGCGAGACGCCGTCCCGGCAAAGCAGCGCACTGCTGCTGACGCGGCGCATGGTGGAAATGCACGGCGCCGTGCTGAGCGCGGAGAGCGATGGCTGCGACAGCGACAAGGTCAGCGTTTGCATCGCGGTCCGTTTCCCGCGCCATATGCGGCGGACATGACGGCGGACCTGCTGCCGGGGTCGATGTAGTTTTTACCAGGCTGGCGCCAACGCTACGCGTACCACTTGCCCGCGGCGCCATCGCGCGGCGGCCGCGCGCCCGCAGTAGCACAGCGTTCACACCCGCGCTGCAGCGCCTGCCTGCATGCAGGGCTGCTGACAAGCTTCTGGCCCGCCCCTTGCATGGATCAATCAACCCTAAACCAAGGAGGGAACAACCATGCCCAACGCCAGCCGCAAGTCCGCCCAGGCCGAGCAGGTTGCACAGAAGCCGTCCCGGGCGAAGTCCGCGACCGCTACGCGGTCCGCGCAGTCCACCAGGGCCACGCCATCGGCGCGTGCCGGCACCGCGCCGGCCACCCGCAGCAGCGGCCCGTCCGCGGGCAAGGGCGCAGCCGGCAAGCCGGCCGCGGGCACCCGGCCACGCGCCAAGGAAACCAAGACCTACCAGGCCGCCGTCGACGATTCGCTGGAGATGACCTTCCCGGCCAGCGATCCGATCTCGCCCAGCGCTGCCATGCACGCCGAGAGGAAGATGCAGACCGCGCGCGACGACGTCGACTGGAAGCTGAGAGAGGGCAGCCAGGAGCAGCCGGTAGGCGCGAAGCCGGCCGGCCAGCGCAAGGGCGCAGCCGCGGAGCCGGGGCGCTCGGCCAAGCCTGCAGCGAAGATGGGCGCGAGGGAGACGGGCGCGAAGGCGGGCGCCAGGCCAGCCGCCAAGCCGGCCGCGAAAACCGCTGGGAAGACAGCGACCAGTACCGCGGCGACCAGGACCGCTGGCAAGTCCATGGGCAGCGCCGCGACGGCCAAGCCTGCTGCCAAGTCCGCTACCAAGTCCGCTACCAAGCCCGCTGCGAAGCCCGCTGCCAAGCCCGCTGCGAAGCGCACAGCCAGGCCCGCCGCAAAGACCGGCGCAGCGGCCGGGGGTAAGGCCGGGGCCAGGACGGCGTCCAGGTCCGCCAAGCCGGGCAAGTCGGCCAAGCGCTGAGGAGCGTGCCCGCCCCCTTTAGTCCACCTTGAGTCCAAGCGCCGCGGCGTGGCTGCCACCAGCCCCGCCGCGGTTCCGAACACATCGATGAACGAAAAGGAGCCACCATGTCCGCCATCATCGCTGGCCGCTTCGACAGCTTCTCCACCGCCGAAACCGCGGCGAGCCGCTTGCGCGCGCAGGGGTTTGCCGACCAGGACCTGAACCTGTTCTACGTGAACCCGCCCGGGCAGCATGCCGCCTATGCCATCGGCGGCGACCACGCCGCCGACGCCGGCGCGCGCAAGTCTGGCGTGGGTGCCATCAGCGGGGTGCTGATCGGCGCTGCCGTCGGCGCCGCGGTGGGCGCGGCGCTGGTGGCCGCGCTGGGGGCAACGCCTCCGCTGTCGATCCTGGTGCTGGTGTTCGCGGTCGGTCTCGGTGCCTACCTGGGCTCGCTTGCGGGCGCGCTGGCGCTGGCACGTCATGCCGGGCGCAATCCGCGCACCGGCCAGCCCGCGGTGCGCAATGCCGGAGTCGTGCTGGCGGCGCACCTGACCAGCACCGACACCGCCACGGCGGACACGGTCGCCAGCGTGTTGCGCCAGGGCGGCGCCAAGGATGTCGAGCGCGCCGACGGCCAGTGGGTCGATGGCCGCTGGGCCGACTTCGATCCGCTGGTGCCGCCGGTGCCGGCCGACACGCGCGAACGCCGCTAGCGTGCCACGCTTCGCATTTCGCTCCAATCCGCTACCCCAGCAGCCAAAAGGAGGCATCCATGAATCCAGTCCAACCTGAAACGCCCGGCGCCGAACATCCGCACGGCGCCTCGATCGTAGGCGGCATCGACCGCAATTCCCCGGGGCCCGGCCCGTTCGTGATGGCGGCCGACACGCTCGAGGGCAACAAGGTGGTTGATCCGGCCGGCGACGACATCGGCACCATCGACCACATCATGATCGACGTGCTCGGCGGCCGCGTCGCCTATGCCGTGCTGGCAATGGGCGGCTTCCTTGGCATCGGCGAAAAGCTGTTCGCGCTGCCGTGGTCCGCGCTGACGCTGGACACGCGGCGCAAGTGCTTCGTGCTCGGCGTCGAGAGGGACCGGCTCAAGGCCGCGCCGGGGTTCGACAAGGACCACTGGCCGACCATGGCCGACTCGCAGTGGGCCACCAGCATCCACCAGTACTACGGCATCTCGCCGTACTGGGAAGCTGACCGCTATGACCCGTGGGGCTGAGCGCGGCTGGTCCGGCCATCAGCACGTCGCATACGCGAAGGCGCCGGAGATAACCTCCGGCGCCTTGTCGTTCAGCGTGCCGTTCAGACCTTGTGGTTCACCTGCCCGGCGGGCTTGTCGGCCGGGTCGGCGTGCCTGCCGCTGCCGGCGGGCTGGCCCTGCGGCTCGGGGGCAGGCGGCTGCCGCGTCGACAGCGCGTTATGCACACCCAGCACGCCGGGACTGACCGCGGCGGCCTTTTCCACGCGCTGCGCGGTGTCGACGTCTTCCACGCAGCCGCGCACGGTCACGCGCCGGTCGCTCACCTCGAGCGTCACGCCGTCGGGAAAGCGGCCATCGAAGGCCGCGGCAATTTCGGCGCGTACGGCCACGCGCAGGGCTTCGTCATCGGCGGAAGAGGTTGCGCTCATCGCGGCTCCTGGTCGATGCGGCTTCAGCGCGCGGGCGCCGAAGGCGTGGAGATCGATGCCAGCGTCTCGCCGGACTCGCGCGTATCGCCACCCTTGCTGGCGAAGTCGCCCAGCGACACGATGCCCACCAGGGTGTGGTCGTGGTCGAGCACCGGCAGGCGCCTCACCTGCGCGGCTTCCATCTTGTGCTGCGCGTCCTCGAGCGATTCGTCTTCGAGGCACCATTCCACTTGCGGCGACATGGCATCGGCCACGCGCGTGGCCTGCGGCGCGTGTCCGCCAGCGGTGGCGCGCACGGTGATGTCGCGGTCGGTCAGCATGCCGACCAGGCGCCGGCCGTCGCATACCGGCAGCGAGCCGACGTGCAGGTCCGCCATCAGCTGCGCGGCATGCTGGATGGTTTCATCGGGGGTGATATAGGCCGGCTGGCGCGTCATGATGTCGACGACGCGCCGCGGCGCGCGGGGTTGCGTGGCAGGGGACTGGAACATGGCTGACTCCGTTTGCTGTGGGACCGATATCGCGTGCGCATCGGGCCCTGGTCATCAGGGCGGCGACTGGCCACCGGCGCACCGGGAGTCGCCGCTTCGTCATGGAATGCGGCGCAAGAAGCGTTCCCGTGGCCCGCGCGCGCGTGGCGCGCAGGAATGCGGCCACGCCGCCGGCAAGATTTATCTCCCGATGTAGAAACGAAACGGGCAGGACGCGGCAAGTGCTGCGCCCGTTGTAGGACTGCGCCCGCTGCACATTGGCCATGCGCTCCATACAATGAAATCAGCATGCCGCCCAGGCCAGCACCATTCTCGGCGGCCAATCCGGCGATTTATCCGTGGGAGTGCAACGATGCGCAAATCCAGCCCAATCCTGCCCGGCGTTGGCCATCGCTCCGGCGCCGGCAAACGTGCCACCGTGCTGCACCTGTTCGACCGCTTTGCCGGCGGCGCCACGCGCCATGCCGGGTCGCCGACCGCTTTCGTGCTGGCCGTCGGCGTGGTGGTGGCGTGGGCCCTCACCGGCCCGATGTTCGGGTACTCCGAGACCTGGCAGCTGGTCATCAACACCGGCACCACCATCGTCACCTTCCTGATGGTGTTCCTGATCCAGCAGAGCCAGAACAAGGATGCCGTCGCGGTCCACCTGAAGCTCAACGAGCTGCTGGCCTCCCACCGCGAGGCCAGCAACATGCTGGTGTCGATCGAGGATCTCGATGAAGAAGAGCTGCGTCAGCTGGTCACCTTCTACCGCCAGCTGGCCGAACTGGCCGACCAGGAGGACGGCATCAAGACCAGCCATTCGCTCGACGAGGCGCGCGAAAACCACGCCGCCAAGCGCCATGCGCGGGCTACGCGCGGGCATCAGCCCGAAGCGCCCGCAGGCGGCCCGTCCGCGACGCCCGCCTCGGCAGCGTCGTAGCTTGCCGGCCAGCGGCCCCCCTTGCGCAGGATCCTGGCGACAACCCGAAACAGGAGCAGGCCGTGACCGCATCCAGCAACGCAAGCAAGCGAAAACCGGTGCTACCGGCTGCAGGGCCGGCAGCCGCGCGGCAGGGCAGCCGCCCGGTGATGGCCTACGGCTGCGAGACCCTGGACGAGGCCGACAGCCACCATGGCATGACCCTTGCCAATATTGCCCGCAAGGTGGCCTGGATCGCCGGCCTGCCGTTCGCCGGCGGTTACGCCGCGCCCGCAGGGGGACGGCTTGCGCCGTACCTGGTGCCGGCGCAGACCCTGGTCGGCCGCGAACTGGCGGCGAGCCTGGGCGTGCAGGGCGAGGACGATCTCTTCGGCGGCGTGGTGCCGTATGGGTTCGTCGCCACCAAGGCGATCACGCACGGCCTGGTCGAGCCCGGTGCCGCGGCGCCGCGGGGCTGGTCCGAGGCCTTCGTGCGGCGCGTGGTGGGCGCGACGCTGCCGGGCTTTACCGCGTTCAGCCTCGGCGATGCGCGCACTGCGGCGCTGCGGCTGCTGACGCTGGGGCCGGTGCGGCTCAAGGATACGGGCGGTGTCGGCGGGCTGGGCCAGCGCGTGGTCGACGGCGAAGCCGCGCTGGAAGAAGCGCTGGCCGCGCTTGCTCCGGAGGAAGTCGAGCGCGACGGCCTGGTGGTGGAGCGCGACCTGCGCGCGCCGCAGACCTACAGCGTCGGCAAGGTCGTGCTGGCGGGACTGGAAGCGAGCTATTGCGGCACGCAAGGGCTGACCGAGAACAACCGGGGCCAGAAGGTCTACGGCGGCTCGACGCTGACCGTGGTGCGTGGCGGCTTTGACGCGCTGCTGCAGCATCCGTTCGACGCCCGCATCCTTGCCGCGGTGCGCGCGGCGATGGTGTACCACGAGGCCGCGCTGGCCTGCTATGGCGAGGGCGGCGGCATGGTGCTGTCGCGCTGCAACTACGACGTCGCCTTCGGCGCGCCGGCCGGCAGCGCCGATGGCGGACAGATGTTCTGCGGCGTGCTGGAACAGTCCTGGCGCGTGGGCGGCGCGACCGGTGCCGAACTGGTGGCGCTGACGGCGCTGCGCGACGATCCGGACCGCACGCGCGTGGTCGCGTCCACGCGCGAAGTCTACGGCAACGATGTGCGCGTGCCGGAAGACGCCGAGATCTACTACCAGGGCGAAGACCGCCATGTCGGTCCCCTGACCAAGTACGCACGACTGGAGCCTGAATCCGATGGCAACGCATGAAGAACTGCTGCAGATCGAAAGCGAAGGCGGCACCATCGCCGGTACCCTGATCAGCCCGGAAACCAAATTGCCGGGGGTGTTGTTCGTGCATGGCTGGGGCGGCAGCCAGCAGCAATACCTGGCGCGCGCGCGCAAGGTGACGGGGCTGGGCTGCGTCTGCCTGACCTTCGACCTGACCGGCCATGCCGGCACGCGCGCGCAGTACGAGACCGTCAGCCGCACGCGCAACCTTGCCGACGTGGTGGCGGCCTACGATGTGCTGGTGCGCCAGCCCGAGGTCGACCGCAACGCGATCGCGGTGGTGGGCAGCAGCTATGGCGGATACCTGGCCGCGCTGCTCAGCGGGCTGCGCCAGGTGCGCTGGCTGGCGTTCAGGGCCCCGGCGCTGTACATGGATACAGGCTGGGACCTGCCCAAGCGCCAGCTGCACCGCGAGCAGGACCTGGTGACCTACCGGCGCAGCATGGTGCCGCCCGCCAGCAATCGCGCGCTGCGCGCGTGCACGGCGTTTACCGGCGACGTGCTGGTGATCGAATCCGAGCACGACCAGATCGTGCCCCATGCCGTCGTGATGAGCTATGTCGACTCCTGCATCCATGCCAACTCGCTGACCTACCGCGTGATCAAGGGCGCCGACCATGGCCTGAGCGACGAGGAATTCCAGCGCACCTACAGCAGCATGCTGGTCAACTGGCTGCGCGAAATGGTCACCGTGGCCCGCGCCGGCCCGGTCACCGCCGAACGCGCGGGGGCGCCCGCGCCGAAGCCTGCGCCAAAGCCCGCGCCGCCGGCGCCCGACGCCGGGCTCGAAACCCCGCAGCCCGAGTCCGCCGGCGCGCCGGGCGCCGGCTGAACCCGCACGCCCATGGACAGCACGCTGCCCGGCACCGAAGCCCCCGCCGCGCTCGACACGGTGCTGCGCGACGCGGGGCTGCGCTATGTCGACGACGGCAGCCCGGGCATCACGCGCCGGCGCCATGGCAGCGGCTTCAGCTATACCGGCCCGGACGGCAAGCGCGTGACCGATGCCGCCACGCTGGCGCGCATCTCGACGCTGGCCATCCCCCCCGCCTACGAGTCGGTGTGGATCTGCCCCGACCCGCGCGGGCACCTGCAGGCCACCGGGCGCGATGCGCGCGGGCGCAAGCAGTACGTCTACCACCCGCAATGGGCCACGCTCCGCGATACCGACAAATATGCGCGGCTGGCGGCGTTCGGGGCCGCGCTGCCGCGCCTGCGCGCGCGCGTGGCGCGCGACCTGCGCCGCAACGGCATGCCGCGCGAGAAGGTGGTGGGCGCGGTGGTGCTGCTGCTCGACGCCACGCTGGTGCGCGTCGGCTCGCCGCGCTACGCGCGCCAGAACCGCACCTACGGCCTGACCACGCTGCGGCGCCGCCATGTGACCGTGCGCGGCAGCCGGCTGCGCTTCCAGTTCACCGGCAAGAGCGGCATCACGCACGACGTCTCGGTCAACGACCCGCGCCTCGCGCGCATCGTGCGCAACTGCGCCGACCTGCCGGGCCAGTGCCTGTTCAAGTACCGCGACAGCGATGGCGAGATCCGCGAGATCGGCTCGGCCGATGTCAATGCCTACCTGCAGGAAGTGACCGGCGGCGACTTTACCGCCAAGGACTTCCGCACCTGGGCCGGCAGCGTGCATGCGCTGGCGATCCTGCGCAAGCTGCCGGAAGCGTCCAGCGAGACCGCGCGCCGCAAGGCCGTGACCGATGCCATCCGCAAAGTCGCGAACCAGTTGCGCAACACCGTCGCGGTGTGCCGCAAATGCTATGTGCACCCCGACGTCATCGATGCCTACCTGGCCGGCGTGCTGCAGGCGGGCGGCCGCGCGCCGCCCATGACGCGGCTGCGCGCGGACGAGGCGCGGCTGCTGCAATTGCTGGCGGGGCAGTCCCCGCCAGCGAATGGCAAGAAAGGCAATGGCGGATGATCGTGCCCGGCGCGTCGCTCAGCAGCCGAGCGCGCCGATATAGCCGGGCAGGTCCTTGGCCTCGCGCGAGTGCGCCAGCCTGAACGCGCTCGCCACCGCGAAGGCAAAGTGATGCGGCGTGTCGAACGGCCCGGGCACGTGGCGCCGGAAAAAGTCCGCCCAGCGGAAATCCGGGTAGGCGGTCTTGACCTTGCGATAGCCGCCCGCCAGCTGCACAAAGGCCTCCAGGCTACGGTACGGGTCGTCGCGCATATCGTGGATGGCCTCGGGCAGTTCGGTCAGCGGCCGCCGGCGGCCATGCTCGTCGTAGGGGTGCACCAAGTGATTGGCGACCATGTGGCGCCAGAACGCGGGCACGTCCAGGTCGCTCAGGTCGGCGCGGACGATGCCGGGCACATGCGTGAGCCCCAGGTCATGCCAGGCACGCACCCAATGGTGATGGTCGACCACATAGAGCACCTGCTCCGGCCCGATCACCAGGTGCACGCGGTGCCGGTCCAGGAACGCCGCGCGCGCTTCAGGCGCCACGCGCCGGGTGGTGTGCACCTTCTGCGCCACGTGGTAGCCGCCCACCGTGATCTGCGTGGGATGCAGCGCGTCCAGCGGCACCAGCAGCTTGCTGTCAGGCGCCAGCTTGCGCGGCGCCCGCCGCGGGGCGGGCGCCGTGCGCGCGGGGGCCTGGCCGGAGCGCAAGGCTCAGCTCTTGTTGAGCGTGCGATCCGGCGAAGTGCCGCCGGCCGACGCCGTGTCGCTGCTGCCGCTGGAGGTGTCGCCGCCCACCTCGGAGCCCGCCGCCCACGAACTGCCTTGCTGGCGCTGCACGCGCAGGCGGTTGTCGACCTCGGTGACGCCGAACACCGCGTCGGCGATCTCCTCGACCACGTATTTCTCGCGGCGCTCGTTGACGGTGCCGTCCAGCGTCACGACACCATTCGCTACCTCGACGCTGACCTCGCCGACGTCGATGTACGGGTTCATCGCCAGGCGTTCGCACACATCCTCGCGCACGCGCTCGTCAGAGCGGCGATAACCCTTGGGGCCGGTGGCGCGGCGGCCGGCATGCTGCCCGCCCTGCGCACCGGAGGCGCTGGCCTGGCCGGCGAAGGGGGTGCGGCGCCGGTAGCCCGGATCGTCAGGGTAGACGCGCTGTCCGCCGCTGAACGACTGGCCGCCACGGCCCGCATCGCCGAAGTAGCCGCCGCCATAGCTGGGCTGCCCGCCGCGCTGGGCGCGGTCGCGCTCGCTGCCTTCCTGCCAATGCATGGCGCGGCCGCCTTCACTGCGGCCCTGCTCGGTGCCCCAGCCGCCCTGGCTGCGCCGGCTGCGTTCGTCGCGTTCCTCGCGCTCGCTGCGTTCCCCGCGCCCGCTCGCTTCGCTGCGGCGCCCGCGCGGACCGAAGCGGTCTTCGTCGCGATAGCCATAGCCCGATTCGCGTTCCCCGCTGCGATAGCCGCTGTCCTGCTGCGATGGCCGGTAGCCGCCATAGGCGCTGCTGTACGGATGGCCGCTGCCCCCGACATCGGCGGCGCCGTAGCCGCTCTCGCCCCAGCTGCCGCGGCGCTGGCCGGCGGGCGTGTCCTGCTGATACCACGGGCCCCCGTGGCGCGAGGATTCGCGCTCGCTGCCCATGCCGCGGCCCTGGCTGCGGCTTTCGCTGCGCTGTTCGGGGCGACGCTCGTCGCGATCTTCGTCGCGGCGGTTTTCTTCCCAGCGCTGGCGGCTTTCATAGCCATGGCCGCCATACTCGCCCCGGCGCTGGCTGCTCTCGCCGCGCCAGTCCTCGCCCCATTCCTGCCCCCAGTCCTCCGAGCCGCGGCCCTCGCTCTCATCGCGCATCCTTTGCTCGGGGCCGCGGTCGCGGCGTTGCGCTTCTGGCCGGCCGCGGCTGCCGCGGTCATTGCGGAAGTTGAACATATCTGCCTCCTGGCGGTGAGGCTCCGCGCGCTGGCACTGCCCGCAGGCATGTGCGGCAGGCGCCGGAAGCCGTTGACGTTTCGGATATGGAGAAAGCCGCAAAATCCGTGCCCCGGTGCGTAGACGAAGCGGCGCAGTGCCGCATACGCGCGCGCTGTAAGGATTGCCGTGCGATGTAAGGGTTACGGGCAGCACCGCCGGGCCGATGCCCCCGCGCGTGGCAGCATGCGGGCCCGCGCCTTGCGCTTTGCGGCATGGAACTTGCGCGCCACCCTGGCATCTTGCATGGCCGCGGCGCGCCGTCACGCCGGCGTCGCACGGCGCGGCCACCACGACAGGAGACTGCCATGTCCACACCCAAGAGCGTCCCGCCCCAGCACCAGTCGCGCCAGCCCGGCCTCGAAGCCCCGATGCGCCCGCAGCCGGACAGCGGCGCGGACGACTACGTCGGCAGCGGCCGGCTCAACGGACGCGTCGCGCTGGTCACCGGCGGCGACAGCGGCATCGGCCGCGCCATTGCGGTGGCGTTTGCGCGTGAAGGCGCCGATGTCGCCATCGCCTACCTGGACGAACACGCCGACGCGCGCGAGACCGTCAACCTGGTCGAGCAGGCAGGGCGCAAATGCCTGGCCATCGCCGGCGACCTCGCCGACTGCGACCACGCCGAGGCGGTCGCGCGGCAGACGCTGCAGCAGTACGGCAAGCTCGACATCCTGGTCAACAATGCCGCCGAGCAGCATCCCAAGGAATCGCTCGAGGAAGTCGAGGCCAGCCAGGTCGAGGCCACCTTCCGCACCAACGTGTTTGCGATGTTCCACCTGACGCGCGCGGTGCTGCCGCACCTGAAGGCCGGCGCATCGATCCTGAACACCACTTCGGTCACCGCCTATCGCGGCAGCAAGCACCTGCTGGACTATTCCGCGACCAAGGGCGCGATCGTGTCGTTCACGCGCTCGCTCGCGCTGCAGGTGGTGGAGCGCGGCATCCGTGTCAACGGCGTGGCCCCGGGCCCGATCTGGACGCCGCTGATTCCGTCCACCTTCAGCCCCGAGGAAGTGGCGCAGTTCGGCAAGAAGACGCCCATGGGCCGCCCCGGGCAACCGTTCGAGGTCGCCGGGGGCTATGTGTTCCTGGCCTCGGATGCGGCCAGCTATATCACCGGGCAGATCCTGCACATCAATGGCGGGGAGGTCGTGAACGGCTGATCGACCGGGCTTGCGCCATGCACGCGCATGTAGTTCGGAGCCGCGTTTGCAAATATTGCATGCAGCGGTCCCGCCGGCTGGCGTGCCGTGCAGATCCTGCGCGGGCGTGGCTCTTGCAATACGGGTGAGATCAGCCGACCGCCATCGCCAATCTCTGGGAGGCATCATGTCATCGATCATCGCGGGACGTTTCGATTCGATTGCCAGCGCCGAGGATGCCGCGCGCACGCTGTTCGCGCGCGGGTTCTCGGTGTGGGATGTATCCATCGTGTCAGTGCGGGACCCTGCCAGTCAGCAGGACGACGCCGCCGCGCAGCAGCCGGCCGACAACGTCATGCTGGCCGCGTGCGTCAACAACGGGCTGGGTTCGGTGGTCATCGACGTACTGCGCGAAACCGGCGCCAGCCAGTTGGAGCGCGCGCAGGGCACCTGGGAATGCGGGCAGTGGACCGATTTCGATCCGGCCCGGCACGGCGAGCCGGTGCGCGAGGGCGAGGGCGAATACTGGCCGCGACCGCTGGCCAGCGACGCCACCGCCGAGGAGAGCACCGGCAACGAAGACCCCGGCAGCGAGCTAGAGCACTTCGTCAACCAGAAACGTGTCGAGCACGACTGAACGCCCCGCCGAGCCGGCCGAGCCGGGCTCCGGCGCCGAACCGGTGGTGGCGCCGGTGGTGGCGCCGCGATGCCCGCGCGGCAAGGCCGTCGCCGAACTGGCACGGCTGCGCCCGACACAACTGACGCTGGGCTACATCCACGTCCACCACAAGATGGAAGTCACGCAGCGCCACGCCGATCCGGAAGACCGCGAGGTGCTGCGGCGCTTCATGCGCCGGCATCGCATCAAGACCGTCGCGGGGCCGGGTGGCGAGCTTTATATCGTCGACCACCACCACTGGGCGCGCGCATGGCTGGATCTCGGCTACCAGCTCGCGCCGGTGCAGGTGCTGGAAGACTTCAGCCATCTGGACGGCGCCGCGTTCTGGAAGCGCATGCGCCAGCTGGGCCACGTCCATCCCTACGATGAACACGGCAAGCGGCAGGGGCCCAGGGCCCTGCCCTCGACCGTGCGCAGCATGCGCGACGACCCGTACCGCAGCCTGGCGGCCTTTGCCCGCGAAGCGGGGGCGTACCGCAAGCCGGACAGCGCCTACGGCGACTTCTGCTGGGCCGGGTTCCTGCGCAAGCGGGTGGAGCAGGACCTGCACAGCATTGCCGGGTTCGGCCTGGCGCTGGCGGAATCGATCAAGCTCGCCCGCAGCCCGCGGGCCAGGCGCCTGCCCGGCTATTGCGGCGGCCCGCTCGAGGGCAAGACGGGCCGGCCCGCCAAGCCATCGAAGACGGGCAAGGGAAAGAACGGCAGGGCCGGATAGCAACAGGGCAGGCGGATGCCTGCCCTGTTGCGGAAATGCCGCCGCGCTGCAAGCGCGGGGCCGGCCCCTTTGCGAGGGGCCGGCGCGTATCGGTCAGCGTTCCGACTTGTGCTTCGGCATGCCCTTGGTCTTGGTCGAAGCCATCTTGTCGAGTTCCTTCTCGCTCATCGACTTGTACATCGAGCGCGAAGGTCCCTTGAGCGAACCGGCCTTCTTTTCGCCGCGCTTTGCGGAGAGCGCCGCTCCGGCGGCCTGTTGTTGCGCCTTGGATTTTGCTGGCATCTGAGTCTCCTTGCGAAAGGTGAAAAGGTTGAAAGGACCGGGCGCACGCTGACGCGCGGCCCGCGCTTCGTTATAGGTGCCAGGCGCGGCCGCGACAAGCGCGGCCGGCGCGCAATGCTGCTTGCGCGCGCTGTGCCGCGGTTCGCTGCCCGCCGGACGCTAGATCCGGCCCAGCACCACCAGCAGCACCACGATCAGGACGATCAGTCCCAGGCCGCCGCTCGGCCAGTAGCCCCAGCCGGAACTGTAAGGCCAGGCCGGCAGGGCGCCGATCAGCAGCAGGACGAGGATGATCAGAAGGATGGTGCCGATGCCCATGGCGTGCTCCTTGTTCGTGGATCGGGGAAGCCGCGCGGCTTCCGCTCCGAGGCGGCTCCGCAGAGCCATCCGCTTACCGTTCAGCGTAGAACAAGGGGTGCGGGCATCCCTCCGGGCAGGGACTGATATCGGTGTAGGAATCGGACGACGCCCAAGTGCGGGCAAGGCGACCCGCGCGCGGCCAGCGCTGGCCGCGCCGCGCCGGTGCGGTGCAAAAAAGCCCCTGTGCAGAAGCGCTGCACAGGCAGCCGTGCGTGCCGCTCAGGCGGTGTTCAGGCCGTGTTCCACCGCATAGACCGCCACCTGCACGCGGCTGGCCAGGTTCAGCTTCTTCAGGATGTTCTGCACGTGGATCTTCACCGTGCTTTCGGCCACGCCCAGGTCGCGCGCGATCTCCTTGTTGCTTTCGCCGCGGGCCAGGCCCTGCACGATCTCGCGCTCGCGCGCGGTCAGCCGCGGCGTTTCTTCGTGGCGCGGCGCAGCCACGGGCGCGGGCGCGCGGAACTGGGCCACCAGCTTGGCGGTCATGCTGTCGGAGATCACCGGCTCGCCGGCGGCGGCGCGGCGGATGCCGGCGATCAGCGCCTCGGTCTCGATGTTCTTGATCAGGTAGCCGCGCGCGCCGCCGCGCAGCGCGGCGGCCAGCTCCTCGGCCTCCTCGGACACCGTCAGCACGATCACCGCGGTCTGCGGCAGGTCTTCGACCAGCAGTTGCAGGGCCTCGAGTCCGGATAGCCCCGGCATGTTCAGGTCCAGCAGGATCACGTCGGGGCGGTGCTGCTTGGCGCGCTTGATGCCTTCCACCCCGTCGGCGGCTTCGTCGACGATCTCGAAGTCGGCCTGGCGCTGCAACAGCGCGCGGATGCCCGAGCGGAACAGGGTGTGGTCGTCGATCAGCAGGATGCGGATGGTCATGGCTGGGTCTCGCTCGGGAGGATCAGGCTGCTAAGGCTGGTGATGGGGTTGGTGCTGCGATCGCGCCGGGCGGCGCCCTGGCTGCCGGCGGGCAGCACCAGTTCGATGCGCACGCCGCTGCCGGGGCTGGCGTGCACGTGCAGCCGGGCCCCCAGCCGCGCGGCGCGCTCGCGCATGATGCTCAGGCCGATATGGGCGTCGGCGCGGGTGGCCAGCTCGTCGGGATCGAAGCCTTCGCCGTCGTCCTGCACCACCAGGCGGAAGTCGGGGCCATGGCTGAGCGCCACCGCCACGTGCGCCGCCATGGCGTGCTTGCGCACGTTGGAAAGCGCCTCCTGCAGGATAAACAGCACCTGCAGCTGCTGCTCGGGTGACAGCGGCCAGGCGCCGCCGCGTTCGTCGATGGCCAGCGTGGCCTCGGTGCGGCATTGCCGGCGAAAGCGCTCAACGGTCTCTTCCGCCGCTGGGCGCAGCTCGCCGGTGCCCAGCCGCGAGCGGAAATTGTTGAGCAGCTCGCGCACGTCCTGGTAGCTCTCTTCCACGCCATGGCGCAGCATCGGCACCAGTTCGCGGGTTTCGGCCAGGTCGTCGCGCGCGACTGCGTCGTCGAGCAGCTGCACCTGCAGGTTCAGGTAGTTCAGCCCCTGGGCGATGCTGTCGTGCAGCCCTTGCGCCACCAGGTTGCGCTCTTCCACCACCGCGAGCTGGCGCGCGGTGGCGGACAGGCGCAGGTGTTCCAGCGCGGTGCCCAGGTGCTGCGCCAGCGTCTGCAGCAGTTGCCGGTCCGACGGCGGCAGCTTGCGCGGCGTGCGGAAGTGCAGCGCGAACATGCCGGTGGCGCCGCGCTGGCTTTCGATGCGGAACGCCGCCAGCGACTGGAAGCCGTCGCGGCCGCACGGTGTTTCGTCGGCCGCGCCGGCACGCGCCGCCCCGCGCAGGTCGACGATGGCGATCACGGCCTCGCGCGTGGCATCGCCGCAATGGCAGCCGTTGGCCGACGCGCAGGAATCGGCCTCGGCCAGCGCCGCCGGCAGGCCCGCGGCGGCCAGCAGGTGCATGCGGCCGTGGCGGCTGTCGAGCACGCGCACGCTGCCGCCATCGGCATCGAACTGGCGCATCACCCGCGCCAGGAAGCCCTGCGCCATGGCCTCGGCGTCGGCGGCCTGGTTGAGGAAGGCCGCCATCTCGTACAGCGTTTCCAGGTCGCGGTTGTGGCGCTCCAGTTCGGCGGTCTTCTGCGCCACGCGGGCTTCGAGGTCGTGGTACAGGCCCTGCAGCTCGTCCGCCATGCGGTTGAAGCCCTCGCTGAGCGTGCCGAACTCGTCGCGGCTCTCGACCGGCAGGCGCAGCGAGAATTCGCGCGCGGCCATGCGCCGCAGGCCGTCCTGCAGGCGCAGCACCGGCAGGATGATCCACAGGTAGAGCAGGTAGATCACGGCGACCGTGCCGATGCAGGCCATCAGCGCCAGCGCTGTCTGCGACAGGCGCAGCAGGTCGGTCTTGCGCGCGCTGTCGTGTTCGATCATGCCGACCAGGCGGTCGGCCTGGGCGACGAAACCCGGCAGCGCGGCAATGTATGCGGCCGGCGCCGGGCCGGCGCCGGCCAGCGGCCGCAGCCGCTGTTGCCAGTCATGGGTGACGCGCGCCAGTTGCGTATGGATGGCGGGCTCGTCCGGCAGGAACAGCGGCCGCGCCGCGTCGCCCTTCTTCAGTAGCGCCAGCGTGGTGTCCAGCGCCTGCACCTGCGCGGCCAGGTCATTGGCGCGGCCCGCGTGCGCCAGCGCCAGCTCGATCGCCACGCGGTTGGCGCGCATGCGCAGGCTGCCGGCATCGTTGATGGCGGCGCCGGCGCCTTCCAGCTTCCAGGACAGCCACAGCGTGCCGGAGATCATGCCCAGCACCACCAGCAGCACGGCCAGCGACAGCGAGATGATGCGAGTGGAAAGGCGATGGCGCAGCGCCGGCAAGGCGGACGCAGCCGTGGCGGCAGGAGGATCGGTATCAGGCATGGCGGTATCGGGGGCTACCAGTGGGACCTGTCGCGGGCTTGTCGCTGGGCCGGGCAACGGCCCGACGGCCATGGCAACAAGGGTCACGCAGGGGTCGGAAGCGATTTTCCCCGCGCGAGCGGCAGTGCTATCTGCGTCAGATCAAGGAAACCCGGCTTTGGCGCGCGTATGTGCGGGCAGCGGCGCATCGCGGGCATGGCGTGTGGCGCCAGGGCGGGTTCCGTCACGCAGTGATCTTTCATGGCGGCCCGGACTTGGCCCTGGTCAAGTCCCTGCGCGGCGCGGCGGCCTAGCATCGGGCCTTTTGTCAGGACTGGTGAGAAGGAGCGATGGCCGTATCCATTTCAATCGGCGCACGAATGCGTCACCGCCGTCACGCCGCGGGGCGCGCATGAAAGGCGCGGATCTCGACTACGCGCGCGCGCCGCGGCCTGCGCTGGTGTTCGGGTGCCTGCTGCCGGCGCCATGGCTGGGCGCGGCCGCGGGGCTGTTGCTGGCTGCGGGGCCGGCGGCGGGTCTGCCTGACCGCTTCGCGCCGCTGGCGCTGGCGGCGGTGCATGCGCTCGCGCTGGGCATGCTGCTGCCGGTGATGGTCGGCGCGCTGTTCCAGATGATGCCGGTGGTGGCGCGCGTGGACGTTCCCGGTGCCGGGCGGCTGGCGCCGTTCATGGCCGCGACCGGCGCGGCGGCGGCGGTCGCGCTCGGTTTCGGTTTGCTGGGGGGTGAGCCGGTGGCGATGCGGGTTGCCGCTGCCCTTGGCGCGGTGCTGCTGCTGGCGGGCGCGGTGCTGCTCGCCGCGGGCCGGCGCGTGGCCGCGGTGGATGCCACCACGCGCACGCTGGCCGGCATCGGCGCGCCGCTGATGGTGGCGATGGTCGCCGGCATCGCGCTGGCGGGCACCTTCGGCGGGCTGTGGCGCGTGCCGGTGGCGCAGGCGCTTGGCCTGCATATGGCGTGGGCCCTGGGCGGCTGGCTGGCGGCGCTGGTCAGCGGGGTCGCGGCCACGGTGCTGCCGATGTTCTGGCAGACGCCGCGCGCGCCGGCGGCGCTGGCGCGCTGGCTGCCGTTGGGGCATTGGGGCCCGCTGGCGGTGTTCAGCGCCGCGCTGGTGCTGTGGCCAGGGGAACCGGTGCTGGCACGCGCCGCGCTAGTGGTGTGGCTGTCGTTCGTCGCGGTGGTGGGGGCATGCGGGCTGGCCGGCACGCTGCGCGCGCGGCGGCGCCACGATCCGCTGTGGCTGTTGTGGCCGGTCGCATGCGCCAGCATGCTCGGCGCGGCGGTGCTGGGGGCGGCGGCCGTGGTGCTGCCCGGGGTGGCGCTGCCGCTGGCGTGGTGGGCCGGCACGATGGCGCTGGTCGGCGTGGGCGTGCTGCCGGTGACGGCGATGCTGGGCAAGATCGTGCCGTTCCTGGTCTGGCTGCACCTGCGCCGGCTGCTGCCGCCCAGGGCGCGCGTGCCGGCGATGCAGGTCATCATCGCCCCGGGCCGTCAGCGCGGGCAGGCGTGGCTGCTGCTGGCGGCCTACGCGGTGCTGCTGGCGCTGCCGCTGGCGCCGGCGCTGCTCGCCCGCGTCGGCGGGCTGCTGCTGGCGGGGGCCAATGCGTGGCTGGGATGGCAATTGCTGGCGGCGCTGCGGTGCATGCGGCAGATGAGGAAGGGCGGTGGACTGCCGCCGCGCTCGGGTTTCTGACAAAGTCTGCCTGCTGCGGGTTTGCTCCCTTCTCCCGCCCGCGGGAGAGGGAGTACACAAGCGGGAGTTGAAACCGCGAAGCAATGATGGTCAGCCGGCCGCCGGTGCCAGCCCCGCCGGCTTTTCCCCCGTCAGCAGATAGTGCATCAGTTCCGCCACCGGCCGGATGGCCTCGCCGAACGGCAGTGCGCCGCGGCCGCGGAAAAACAGGCCGCGTTCCACGTCGCCGCGCACGGCCTGCGCCAGCTTCAGGTCGATGCAGAACTGGCCGATGCGCGCGATGCCGTCGCGCAGCCCGCAGGCCTGCAGGCAATCGAATCCTTCCAGGCATTCGCGCACGCGCGCGCGGCGCTGCAGGCGCGCTTCGCTCGACAGGTAGCGCTGCAGCCATGGCGTCAGCACCGCGCGCGCGGGCAGGCCGGCCACGCTGGTGAATTCACGCAGGGTTTCGGGCCGCGCGGTGGCCAGCACTTGCTTGAAGGCCGGGTGCGCATCGCATTCCTCGGTCACGGCAAAGGCCGTACCCAGCTGCACCGCGGCGGCCCCTTCGCCCAGCCAGTGGCGCACCTTGGCGTGGCTGTCGACGCCGCCGGCCAGGATCAGCGGGATGCTGTCCCAGGCCAGGCCCAGCTGCGCGAACAGCTCGCGGCATTCGCTCAGCACGCGCGAGAACGAGAAGCGCGGCTCGGACAGGTCCTGGATGGTTGCCGCACCCAGGTGGCCGCCGGCGTGCGCCGGGTGTTCGACCACGATGGCGTCGGGCAGCCGGCCCTTCTTCATCCAGCGGCGCAGCACCAGGCCGATGCCGCGCGCCTCGGACAGGATCGGGATCAGCGCCACCTTGGGATGGCCGGCGGTCAGCTCCGGCAGGTCCAGCGGCAGGCCGGCGCCCATGACAATGGCATCGGCGCCGCTTTCGCAGGCTTGCCGCACCAGGGCCGCGTGCGAGCCGACGGCCTTCATCACGTTGACGGCGATCAGGCCGCGGCCTTCGGACGCGGTGCGCGCGGCGCGGATTTCGCGGTCCAGCGCCTCGAGGTTGGCGGCTTCGATGGCGGGCTTGTCGCGGCTGCCGCGGATGCGCGCCATCAGGTCGGGGTGGTGGTGGCGCAGGTCGATGCTGGCGATGGTGCCGACGCCGTTCTCGCGCGCGACGGCGCCGGCCAGCCGGTGGGCCGAGATGCCGATGCCCATGCCGCCCTGCACGATCGGCAGCAGGCGACGGCCGCCCAGCTTGAGCCAGGGGTGATTCATAAACGGGTCTCCGGAAGAGGATGGACGCCGGGCCGCACGGCGGCGCCGGCGCAGGGATGACGCGCAAGCGTGGCATAGCGGCACCGGCCCGCGTTTGCCGCAGGTCAAGCCTGGCCGGGTGGCCTGCCATCGGCCTACGCCGACCGGCGTAGCCCGGCGCGGCCGGGGTGCCGTTGGCGTGGGTTTGCGCACGGTCAAGCCCCGGGCGCTGGCGCTTGGCTAGCATCGGCCGCTGTCTTCCTTCCCCCGCGCCGCTGCCGGCGCCATTACCGATGACCAGTTCCACCCCCGCCCGATCCGACGCCCCGTCGGCCGCCGCGTGCGCGCCGCGCCGCCCGCAGCTGGTCGCGCCTGCCGGCTCGCTGGCGGCGCTGCGCATGGCCTTGCAGCACGGCGCCGACGCGGTCTACCTGGGCCTGCGCGATGCCACCAACGCGCGCAACTTCGGCGGACTGAATTTCACCGAGGCCGATATCCGCACCGGCGTGGCCGAAGCCCATGCGCGCGGCGCCGAGGTGCTGTTTGCGATCAACACCTTCGCCCAGATGGGCGCGGTGGCGCAGTGGCACCGCGCCGTCGATGCGGCCGCGGACCTGGGCGCCGATGCCGTGATCATGGCCGACGCGGGCCTGATGGGCTATGCCTGCGCGCGTCATCCCGGATTAAGACTGCACCTGTCGGTGCAGGGCTCGGCCACGCACGCCGACGCCATCGAACTGATGCGCGAACGCTTCAATATCCGCCGCGTGGTGCTGCCGCGCGTGCTGTCGCTGGCGCAGATCGGCAAGCTGGCGCGCCAGACCAGCGTCGAGCTGGAGGTGTTCGGCTTCGGCAGCCTGTGCGTGATGGCCGAGGGGCGCTGCCTGCTGTCGTCGTATGCCACCGGCGATTCGCCCAACAACAAGGGGGTGTGCTCGCCCGCGCATGCGGTGCGCTGGACCGAGCAGGACGGCACCATGCAGGCGCGGCTGTCGGGCATCCTGATCGACAGCTATGCGCCCGGCGAGCCGGCCGGCTATCCGACGCTGTGCAAGGGCCGCTTCGAGGTCGAGGGCGAGCGCGGCTACGTGCTGGAGGAGCCGACCAGCCTGAATGCGCTGTCGCTGCTGCCGGCGCTGATCGACATGGGCATCGCCGCGATCAAGATCGAAGGGCGCCAGCGCAGCCCGCGCTACGTGGGCGATGTGGTCGGCGTGCTGCGCGCGGCCATCGATGCCGCCTGCGCCGATCCGGCCCGCTTCGTGCCGCGCCAGGAGTGGCAGGGCACGCTGGGGCGCCATGCCGAAGGCGACCAGGTCACGCAGGGCGCCTACGACCGCCCCTGGCGCTGACACCATGACATCCACCTGCCTGTATCCGGACATGCGGGACATGCCGGCCACGATGGAGCTTTCCATGCCTTACACCGCCGCGGCCGCGATGCCGCGCGCCGCCGCGATGCCCGGCTTCGGCATCGCCCTCGGTCCGCTGCTGTACTACTGGCCGCGCGAGGCCGTGCTGCAGTTCTATGCTTCGGTCGCCGAGGCGCCGGTCGACCGCGTCTACCTGGGCGAAACCGTCTGCACGCGCCGCCATGAAATCCGCTATCCGCAATGGCTGGAGATTGCGCAGATGCTGCGCGCTGCCGGCAAGGAGGTGGTGCTGTCCACGCCGGTGCTGGTCGAGTCCGATACCGATATCGCCTGGATGCGGCGCGTGTGCGCGCAGGACGACTACCTGGTCGAGGCCAACGACCCCGGCGCGGTGCGTTGCATGGGCGGGCGGCCCTTCGTCGGCGGCCCGCATTTGAACGCCTACCATGCCGATACGCTGGCATGGCTCGCCGGACTGGGCGCGGTTGGCTGCGTCGCGCCGGTGGAGATGGACGGCGCCACGCTGGCCGCGCTGGCGGCGGCGCGGCCCGCCGGCACGCAGCTGGAAGCCTTTGTCTGGGGCCGCCTGCCGCTGGCATTCTCGGCGCGCTGCTTTACCGCGCGCCACCATCGCCTGCGCAAGGACAGCTGCGAATTCCGCTGCATGGACTATCCCGATGGCCTGGTCGCCGCGACCGGCGAAGGGCAAGCGTTTTTCACGCTGAACGGGGTGCAGACGCAGAGCGCCACCTGCCTGGACCTGTGCGCCGAGGCGCTGGAAATGGCCCGGATGGGGGTGGGAATGCTGCGCGTCAGCCCGCATTCGTCGGGCACGCTCGCGGTGGTGCAGCAGCTGGCGGCGATCCGCGCCGGACAACGCGCGCCCGCCGCCAGCGGCATCACGCCGGCGGGTGCCGAGCCATGCAATGGCTACTGGCACGGCCGGGCCGGCATCGCTTGGGAGGCCCCGGCATGAGCGCGCTGCGCAAGCTGATGACCGGCGTGCACCGGCGCCTGCCGGCACGCGCGCGGGCGCTGCCGCTGGTCGCCGCGCTGGAGCTGGCGCGCCGCGCCGGCTGGCTGGAGCCGCCCGCGGCACTGGACGGGCATGACTTCCTGCTGACGGTGCAGGACCTGGAGCTGGCCGTGCCGTTCCGCTGCGAAGGCGGGCGCTTCCGCGCCGGCAGCACCGACGCCGAGCCTGCGCTGACGCTGCGTGCGTGCGCGGTGGACTACCTGCGCCTGCTGGGCGGCGAGGCCGACACCGACACGCTGTTCTTCCAGCGCCGGCTGGTCATCAGCGGCGATACCGCGCTGGGGCTGGAGGTCAAGTACTGGCTCGATGCCGCGCCACGGCCCGCGTGGGTCAGCCAGGCCGCGGCACGGCTGGTGGCGCTGCACGGTGCCACCGTGGGACGGGCCGGCGCCGCATCCTGAGCACGGCTCAGGCGTCGCCGTCCAGCATGAAGCGGTTGCGGCCGGCGCGCTTGGCGCGGTACATCGCGCTGTCGGCGCGGTGCAGCAGCGGCTCCAGCCGCGGCGCTTCGGGCACGGCCCAGACCGCGCCCACGCTGATGGTCACCACCGGCTGCACCGGCGTGCCCTGGTGCGCGATGCCCAGCTCGCGCACCGCGGACACCATGCGGCGCCCGATCTCGCGGGTCTCGTCACGGCTCGCGCCGGGCAGCACCGCGGCGAACTCCTCGCCGCCCAGCCGCGCGCAGAACTGCTCGCCGTGCAGCACGCCGCTGAGGGCGCCGGCGATCTGCCGCAGGCAATCGTCGCCGGCCATGTGGCCATGCAGGTCGTTGTATTGCTTGAACTGGTCCACGTCCAGGATCAGCAGCCCGAGCGGCAGGCCGCGCTCGCACGCGCGCGTCACGGCGGCGATCGATTCGCGCTGGAAGTAGCGGCGGTTACGGATGCCGGTCAGGGCGTCGATGTCCAGGTCCGCCTGCACCTGCCACAGCTGCTCTTCGGTCTGGCCCAGCCGCGCGCTCAGCGCCAGCTCGCGCGACTGGAAGCGGCTGATGTCGCGCAGGAACAGCAGGCTGCCCATCTGCCTGCCGTCCAGGCGCGCGACGGCTTCGCCGGTCAGCTCGAACGGCGCGCCCGGCGGGACGAACGGAACGGCCGCGCCGTCGGCCGGGCGCTCGCCAGGAGAGCGCCGCAGTGCTGTGTCCCAGCCTGCGGGCAGCGGGTCGCCGCGACGCAGCGCCGGCCACAGCTTCGCCGCGGCGGGGTTGAATTCGACGATGGCGCCATGGCCGTCGACGATGACGCAGCCCTCGCTGAGCGCATCGAACACGCGCAGCCGCGCGTAGTGGCCGATATCGTCCAGATGCGTGCGCAGTCCGCAGAACCACACCAGCGCCGCCATCAGCGAAAACGTCGCCGGGGTCAGGTCACCGCCCAGCGGCCCGGTCCAGCGGTTGAGATAGGCGACATTGGCCACCAGCGGCAGGGCCAGGCCCGCGCCCAGGATCGCGCGCCCGCGGCGCGACAAGGTGCCGTTGGGCACCTCGGCCGTGACCAGGAAATACAGGCTCAGCGCCAGCAGCAGGTACGACCACGCCGCCACCACGGCATAGCCGATGCCATGGTCGAACACCGCGCCGGGCAGCACGCCGGGCGGCATCAGCGTGATGCGCGGCCACACCAGGCCGTGGCGCTCGTTGGTAAAGACCATCACCACCGTGACCACCGCCGCCAGCACCGGCAGCCACAGCCGGGACCACGGCACCACGTAGCGCGGGCGGCTCAGGTGCACCATCGCCACCAGCCAGCCGATCGGCACGGCGACGATGCCAAGGTACTGGATCTTGGCCCACAGGATGCGCCCCTCGAGGCCGGTCGAGCTGATCTCGAGCAGGCGGCCGCCGCTCCAGGTGGCCGCACCGGCGGCCAGCACCAGGAAGGCCTGCACGGTCGGATCGTCGCGCCGCGGCCAGGTGGCGATGGCCATGCCGATGCAGGCAACCACGGCGACGGTAAGCAGGAGAACCAGCGAATATGAGGGCATTGAAGGCGGCGCGCGTCTTCGAGACCCGGGCATTGGTGCCGCCGCCCGGCCAGGCGCACGCCGGTTGCGTGCGCTCCGCGATCTCGTCAGCCAGCATGATACCGGGCGGCATCGCCGGCTTGTCAGCGGGTGCGCCGATGCAACAGCGGCCGCGCGGCCGCCGCCGGGTCAGCCGCGCCGCAACCGTGGCAGGAGCCGGTCAGGCCCGTCCGGGGGTTTCCCGCACCAGCCAGAACGGGATGTCGACAACGTCCTGCTGCAGGCCCGGCCACTCGAACCCCATGCCGCGCGTCAGCAGGTGGCCCCAGCCGTCGATCCATTTCTGCTGCGCGCGCGCATACAGCTCCAGCATGGACGAGGCGTAATGCAGCGAAGCGCCGAGCAGCGGCACCTCGCTGGCGATTTCGCGCGCGTAGCGGGCTTCGGGATCAGGCTCCATCATCGTGCCCACGGCGTCGAACTGGATGTTCTCGAACAGGGTGCGGGTGAAGTCCAGGTTGAGTTCGGCCATGCGGTGCCAGATCCCGGCCAGGTCGGCCTGCATCGGATCCAGCTGCGGCGCGCCGGCGTAGACGGCGGGAAAGGGCCAGAACACCGGCGGCCAGAAGATTTGCGTTGCGGTCATCATCACGGGGATTCTCCAGTGGCGGGTCGTGCGCGCAGTGGGCGGCAGTTGCTGCACACGAGGATGGCGCCCGGCGTGGGCATCCGGATCAGCTTATGCGGTAATGGCGCGACTTGCCATGCCGCGGCACCCGGACCCCGTTCCGGTGCACTTCACTTGCATCCCAGCCGCCTGGCCAGCTTGTGCAGGTTGCTGGCGTCGATGCCGAGCTGGCGCGCCGCCTGCGCCCAGTTGCCGCCGTGGTCGCGCAGGGCCTGCTCGATGCAGGCGCGCTGGGTGTGCTCGACGGCATCGCGCAGCGTGATGCCCGCGGCCGGCGCCGGCGTGGCGGGCGCGCTGGCCGCGCCGGTGCCGGCCTGCGCGGCCGGCGGCAACTCCAGGCCGTCGAGGTCGAGCAGCTCCGGCTCCAGCGTCACGATGTCATTGCGGCCCGCGCCGCGGCTGACCGCGCGCAGCGCGGCGCGGCTGATCACGTGTTCCAGCTCGCGCACGTTGCCAGGCCAGCGGTAGTGGCGCAGCGCGTCCTGCGCGCCGCCCGACAGCCGCAGGCTGCGCAGGCCCAGGCGGGCACGGTTCAGCTCGAGGAAGCGCCCGGCCAGCAGCAGCACGTCGTTGCCGCGCTCGCGCAGCGGCGGGATCGGGATCGGGTAGACCGACAGGCGGTGGTACAGGTCGGCGCGGAACGAGCCGTCGCGCACGTGCTCGCGCAGGTTGCGGTTGGTGGCGGCGATCACGCGCACATTGACGCGGCGCGGGCGGTCCGAGCCCAGCCGCTGGATCTCGCCGTTCTGCAGCGTGCGCAGCAGCTTGGCCTGGATCGCCAGCGGCAGCTCGCCCACCTCGTCGAGAAACAGGGTGCCGCCGTCGGCGGCCTCGAAGCGCCCCGGGCGCTCGCCGGTGGCGCCGGAGAAGGCGCCGCGCGCGTGGCCGAACAGCTCGCTCTCGGCCAGCGATTCCGGCAGCGCGGCGCAGTTGACATGCACCAGCGGCTGCGCGCGCCGTCGCGACTGGCGGTGCAGGCGGTGCGCGAACAGCTCCTTGCCCACCCCGGTCTCGCCCAGCAGCAGCACCGGCAGGTCGGTGTCGGCCACCACTTCCAGCTCATGCAGCAGGTTGGCGATGGCCTCGCTCTGGCCGATGATCTCGGCGCCGATGTCGTGCGGGGCCGTTCCTTCCTCGGACTCCGGCGTGCCGCGCGCGAGCTGCAGCGCGCGGATCTCGCCCTCCAGCCTGGTGGTGCGGACGGCGGCCTCCACGATTATCGTCAGCCGCTGCAATTCGGCCTGGGCCGCGCCATCGAAGGTGCCGACCGTCAGCGCATCCAGCGTCAGCGCGCCCCAGGGCTGACCGTCCACTTCAAGCCGGGTGCCCATGCAGTCATGCACCGGCAGCGGCTCGCCCACATGCTCGTCGATCAGGCCGTCGTACGGGTCCGGCAACATGCTGTCGTGATGGAAGCAGGTCACGCCGCGGCGCGCCAGGATCGCGGCCAGGCGCGGATGCAGGCCCACCGCGAAGCGCCGGCCCAGTGCGTCGCGCACCAGGCCGTCGACCGCCACCGGGCGCAGGTGGTCTTCCTCCAGCCGCAGCAGCGCCACCGCGCCGCAACGGAAATGCATGCGCAACGCGCTGACCAGCCGCTGCAGGCGCACCGCGTGCGGCAAATCGATGACCAGGTCGGCGAGGAGATCGGGGTACATGGCGCCGGGGAGCATGGTTGAAAACACCGTTAAGGGTAATTAGTACCGTGACAAGTATAGGGTAATTAATACCCACGATATTACAAGGCCTTGATTCAAAGAGGTTTTTTTCTGGCACGCTGCTCGCGTATGTCAGGCGGTCATCACTTCCACACGGAGAAACCGCCATGACGTTGCAAGACCACTCGCTGGGCCAGCTGGCCCGCCAGATCCCCGGTGCCACCCGCATCTTCCACGACCACGGGCTGGACTTCTGCTGCGGGGGCAAGCAGACCCTGCGCGACGCCGCGCAGCAGAAGGGGCTCGATGCCGCTGCCGTGGCCGCCATCGCCGCACAGCTGCACGCGCTGCAGGACGAGGCCGATCCGTCGGCGCAAGACTGGAATACGGCCGCGCCCGCGGTGCTGATCGAGCATATCCTGGTGCGTTTCCACGCCCGCCATCGCGAGCAGTTGCCCGAGCTGATCCGACTGGCACGGCGGGTCGAGCAGGTCCACGGCGAACGGTCTGAGTGCCCGCTGGGCCTGGCCGACCACCTGAGCGAGATGCTGGGCGAGCTGGAAACCCACATGCAGAAGGAAGAGCAGGTGCTGTTCCCGATGCTGCTGCGCGGGCTGCACGCCGCCGCGAGCCGCCCGATCGCGGTGATGCGCGCCGAGCACGACGACCACGGCGTGGCCCTGCAGCGGCTGGCCGAGCTGACCGACGACATCACGCTGCCGCGCGCGGCCTGCAATACCTGGCGCGCGCTCTACCTGGGCCTGCGCACGCTGCGCCAAGACCTGATGGAACACATCCACCTGGAAAACAACGTGCTGTTCGAAGGCGCGGCGGCCACCGCTTCCGCGACCGCGCCGACACCGGCGCAGGCCAACGGCTGCGGCTGCTCGGCGCACGCCTGAGCCCGCCCGACACCACCCTTAACGACTTCGCATCATGGGTCCCTACCGCAAACTCTGGTTCCTGCTGATCGCCGTGCTGGCGGTCACGTTCTCCCTGCTCGGCTACTACGGCGTCGAGGTGTACCGGCAGGCCCCGCCCATTCCGGCCAAGGTGGTCACGGCCGAGGGCCGCATGCTGTTCAGCGGCGACGACATCCTCGACGGCCAGACCGCATGGCAGTCCGTCGGCGGCATGCAGCTCGGCTCGATCTGGGGCCATGGCGCCTACCAGGCGCCGGACTGGACCGCCGACTGGCTGCACCGCGAACTGACCGCGTGGCTGGAGCTGGCCGCGCAGGATGGCCACGGCCGCGCCTTCGCGCAGCTCGAGGCACCGGCGCAGGCCGCCTTGCGCGAGCAATTGCGCACCGAGTACCGCGGCAATGCCGCCGATCCGGACAGCACCGTGCTGACCGTGTCGAAGCGCCGCGCGCAGGCTATTGCCGATACCGCCGCCTACTACGACCAGCTCTTCTCCGACGCGCCGGCGCTGCACACCACGCGCGAGCACTACGCAATGAAGGAGAACACGCTGCCGAGCGCCGAGCGCCGCCAGCAGCTGACGCACTTCTTCTTCTGGACCGCGTGGGCCGCATCGACCGCGCGCCCGGGCCACGAGGCCACCTACACCAACAACTGGCCGCACGAGCCGCTGATCGGCAACCAGCCCACCAGCGAAAACGTGGTGTGGTCGGTGATCAGCGTGGTGGTGCTGCTGGCCGGCGTCGGCTTCCTGGTATGGGCGTGGGCCTTCCTGCGCGGCAAGGAAGAAACGCCGCCGCAGGCGCCGGCGCGCGACCCGCTGCTGTCGGTGGCGCTGACGCCGTCGCAACGCGCGCTGGGCAAATACCTGTTCCTGGTGGTGGCGCTGTTCGTGTTCCAGGTGTTCCTGGGCGGCTTCACCGCGCACTACACCGTCGAAGGCCAGAAGTTCTACGGCATCGACGTGTCGCAGTGGTTCCCGTACGCGCTGGTGCGCACCTGGCATATCCAGAGCGCGCTGTTCTGGATCGCCACCGGCTTCCTCGCCGCGGGGTTGTTCCTGGCGCCGCTGATCAACGGCGGCAAGGACCCGAAGTTCCAGCGGCTGGGTGTCGATGTCCTGTTCTGGGCGCTGGTGGTCGTGGTGGTGGGCTCGTTTACCGGCAACTACCTGGCCATCGCGCAGAAGCTGCCGGCTCATCTGAACTTCTGGCTCGGACACCAGGGCTACGAGTATGTCGACCTGGGCCGGCTGTGGCAGATCGGCAAGTTCGCCGGCATCGTGATCTGGCTGGTGCTGATGATGCGCGGCATCCTGCCGGCGCTGCGCGCGCGCGGCACCGACCGCAACCTGCTGGCGCTGCTGACTTCGTCGGTGGTGGCGATCGGCCTGTTCTATGGCGCCGGCCTGGCCTATGGCGAGCGCACCAGCCTGACGGTGATGGAGTACTGGCGCTGGTGGGTGGTGCACCTGTGGGTGGAGGGCTTCTTCGAGGTCTTCGCCACCACGGCGCTGGCTTTCATCTTCTCCACGCTCGGCCTGGTGTCGCGCCCCATGGCCACCGCGGCCAGCCTGGCGTCGGCCTCGCTGTTCATGCTGGGTGGGATTCCCGGCACCTTCCACCACCTGTACTTTGCCGGCACCACCACGCCGGTGATGGCGGTGGGCGCCGCCTTCAGCGCGCTCGAAGTGGTGCCGCTGATCGTGCTGGGCCATGAGGCCTGGGAGAACTGGAGCCTGAAGCGGTGCGCGCCGTGGATGGCCGACCTGAAGTGGCCGCTGATGTGCTTTGTTGCGGTGGCGTTCTGGAACATGCTGGGCGCGGGCGTGTTCGGCTTCATGATCAACCCGCCGATCGCGCTTTACTACATCCAGGGCCAGAACACCACGCCGGTCCATGCCCATGCCGCGCTGTTCGGCGTCTACGGCTTCCTGGCGCTGGGCTTCACGCTGCTGGTGCTGCGCTACGTGCGTCCGGCCTACCGTCTCAGCCCGGCGCTGATGAAGACCGCGTTCTGGGGCCTGAACGTCGGCCTGGTGCTGATGATCGGCACCAGTCTGTTGCCGATCGGCATCATCCAGTTCCTGGCCAGCGTCGAGCATGGCACCTGGTACGCGCGCAGCGAGGCCTTCATGCAGCAGCCCATCCTGCAGACGCTGCGCTGGATGCGCACGTTCGGCGACGTGGTGTTTATCGTCGGCGCGGTGTCGTTCGCCTGGCAGGTAGTGCTGGGGCTGGCCACGCGCACGCCGCGCGCGGCCGATGCCATCACCGTCGGGATGAAGCCGGCGGCGCGCTGACCGGTTGTCGCGCCAAAGCGCAGTGGCCCGCCCGGGATCCCGGGCGGGCCACTTGCCTTGGCGGGCGGCCAATGCAGCTAGCCTTGCGCCTGCCGGGCCTCGGCAGCGATATCGCGGATGGCCTGCTCGAAGGCCTCGACCGGCTGGCCCCCGGTCACGAGGTAGCGGTCGTTGAAGATGATCGACGGCACCGACTGGATGCCCATGCGCTGGTATGCCTCGATTTCCGCGCGCACCGCGTCGGCATAGTCGTCGCCCGCCAGCACCTTGCGTGCCGTGGCCGCATCGAGGCCGACGGATTGGGCCGCGCCGGCCAGCACGTCATGGTTGCTCGGGTCCTTGCCGTCCGCATGGTAGGCGCGCAGCAGCGCCTGCTTCAGCGGCAGCTGCTTGCCTTCGAGCCCGGCCCAGTGCAGCAGGCGGTGGGCGTCGAAAGTGTTGTAGACATGGGTGCGCGGGCCAAAGGCAAAGCCCACGGCGGCGCCGCGTTCGCGGATCATCGCCTGGGTTTCGGCGATCTGCGCCGGCGTGCGGCCGTACTTGCGGCCGAGATAGTCGACGATGGCCTCGCCTTCCGGGCGCATGCCGGGATTCAGCTCGAAGGGATGCACGACGATCTCGGCGTCGACCGCATCGCCCACGCGCTGCAGCGCCAGCTGCAGCGAAGACAGGCCGATGGCGCACCAGGGGCAGGCGATGTCGGAGACAAAGTCGATCTTGAGGGGTTGTGGCATGGCTGCTCCTGGGCATGGACGGGGCGAGGCCATGGCCCCGGCCCGGATTGGAAATTGCCGACAGGGTAGCCTGACTGGCGAAACCTTGCAGGCGGACGCTTCAGCCGGTGGCCGCGCGCCCGCCCGCCGCGTTGTGGCGGCGCTCAGTCCCAGCGGCGACCGTGGCCGCGGCCGTGGTCATCGTGGTCGCCATGGCGGCGCGCCCATTCGCGCTCGCGCCACTCGCGGCGGTGATCGTGGTAGCCGTCGCGGTAGCCATCGCGGTAATGGCCGCGATAGTAGGCGCGACGATAGCCGCGGTCATGGTCGTAGCGCACCGGCACCGGCGCCACCACCACGGGGCGCGGGGCCACCACGACCGGGCGCGGCGCATAGGCCACCGGTGCGGGCGCATACACCGGCGCCGGCGCATAGACCGGGGCCGGATGGTAGACCGGCGCCGGCTGCGCCACCACCACGCCAGGCACGCCGATGCCGATATCGATATTCACACCGGCGTAAGCACCAGCGCTGGCCACCAGCATTGCACCACCTGCTACCGCCATTGCGAAGATTCGTTTCATGGCTGCCTCCCAAGGGGCGTTGGACATGGGCTCACTGTAGGGGGGCGGGCTGTAATATGGGGCGCGCGAAGTGTTGCAAGTGTGACGCGGTGTAACCCCTGGTCGGGCTGCCGCGTGCCGGCGCGGCCTGTATCATGCCAACCCTGCCCCAAGGTATTTCCCATCCAAGCTGCACATGCGCCGTAACGCCGCCATCCTGCTGGCACTGATCGCTTCCACCGCCAATCCTTCCGCTGCCGCCGCCGCCGATCTCCAGGCCGGCAAGGCCTTGTTTGCGACGCGCTGCGCCTCGTGCCACCACGTCGGTCGCAATGCGCGCGCGGGCTTTGGTCCGCAGCTGAACGGGATCTTCGGCCGCACGGCCGGCAGCACGACGGATTTCCAGTATTCGGACGCGATGCGCGCCTCGAAGGTGGTGTGGTCGCATGACACGCTGCGCGCCTTCGTCCGTGCGCCCGGCAAGGTCGTGCCGGGCACGAAGATGCGGTTCTGGGGACTGGGCGACGATCAGCAGATCACCGATCTGCTGGCGTACCTCGAGACCTTCAAGTAAGCCGGCAAGGCTGCGGCCGCGCGGCCTCAGTCCGCAAAATGCGGCCCCGGCCCTTCGCCCGCCAGCGCGTCATGCGGATTGCGTAACGGACACGCCTTCAGCGACAGGCAGCCGCAGCCGATGCACCCGTCCAGCTGGTCGCGCAATTGCGTCAGCGTGCGGATCCGTTCGTCGAGGTCGTCGCGCCAGCTGGCGGACAGCTTGCGCCAGTCCGCCACGGTCGGCGCGCGGCCATCGGGCAGCTTGCGCATGGCGTCGGCGATCACCGCCAGCGGCAGACCCATGCGCTGCGCCACGCGAATCACCGCCAGGCGCCGCAGCACGGCGCGCGCATAGCGGCGCTGGTTGCCGCCGCTGCGGGAGCTGGCGATCAGGCCGCGGGCTTCATAGAAATGCAGGGCGGACACCGCAATGCCGGTGCGCGCCGAGACTTCACCGACGGAGAGCAGTTCTTCCGCGGGCGCGGGGCGGCGCCGGCGCGGCGTGGCGGGCGGTTGCTTGGAAGCCATGGCAAAGGCAGGCAGTGCTGGAACGCAGGAATGCCCATGCTACCACCATGGCCGCGCTTGACCTTAACCTAACTTGAGGTTTGATACTGGCGGCTCCTCTGTCCGAGATGCCTTCCACAAGCCGATGACCATGTTTCCGTTCTCGCCCTCGTCCCTGCGCTCGCCTGCCATGCCCGCCTTGCCGGTGGCGCCGGCCGTGCCCTTCGCCCGTCCCAATGATTCGCTGAGCCTGCTCAACCCCGACGGCCTGTATGACCCGCGGCCCAACGGCTATTCGCACGTGGCCCTGGTCGAAGGCCCGGTCCGCATCGTCTATGTCTCGGGGCAGGGTGGGGAGGACGCGGCGGGCTGCCTGCCGCTCGATTTTCCGCGCCAGGTGGCGCGCGCCATGCACAACCTGCGCATTGCGCTGCAGGCGGCCGGTGCCGACGTCGGCGACGTGGCCAAGCTTACGGTGCTGGTGGTGGACCATTCGCACGACCGCCTGCGCACCTTCGGCGCGGCGCTGCGCGAGATGTGGGGCGACCGGCCGACGCCGGCGTGCACACTGATCCCGGTGCCGCGGCTGGCGCTGGACAACATGCTGTTCGAGATCGAAGCGACAGCGGTGTTGCCCGCCTGAGCCGCGGCAGCCCCGGGGATGTCGTCCGGACTCAGCGCGCCGCGGCGCTGAAGGTCTTGTTGACGATCTTCCAGACGCCGTCGATCTCGAGCAGCGTCATGTAGTCGGTGAAGGTCACGCCCGGGTATTCCAGCACCACCTTGGCCACGCCGGCATTGCCGACCACGTCGAACTGCGTAATGAAGCGCTTGCGCTGCGCTTCGTCCGCGGCCGGATGGCCGGGGCAGCGCGCCGTGGCGAATTCCTCCACCGTCAGCGAGTGCAGCTTGCCGTCGCGGAACGAGATGATGCGCGCGTCGGCGGCGAAGGCCTTGTACATGAATTCGGCCTTGCCGGTGATATGGCCCTGCAGGTAGTCCTCGATCGGCGCGAGCGCGGCCACGTGGCGGGACGTCAGGCCGGTTTCCGAAAACGTCATGATCTCCTCCAAAACTGGGCGGCTGGCTTGGCCAGGCCGCAACGTTGAAAGCGTTGATTGTATTCCAGTTTTGTATGCAAAACGAGGTGACGGCGGCCCTTAGACCGATGTGGCGATGTGTTCACGCAGCCATCGGTGCGCCGGATCGCGATGCACGCGCTCGGGCCACAGCATCGACATTTCGTAGCCGGGCACCTCGACCGGCGGCGCCAC
This sequence comes from Cupriavidus alkaliphilus, assembly GCF_014191175.1. NCBI lineage: Bacteria > Pseudomonadati > Pseudomonadota > Betaproteobacteria > Burkholderiales > Burkholderiaceae > Cupriavidus > Cupriavidus alkaliphilus. The sequence continues at coordinate 134,187 of NZ_JACHWE010000006.1, forward strand.
CGCGCGCAATGCCGGGGCGCCGCGCACCAGCCGCTCGGGGAGCATCGCCACCAGGTCGGTGCCGGCCAGCGCCGCCGCGACAAACAGGAAGTGCGGAACCGACAGCACCACGCGCCGCTGCATCCCGGCCCGGGCCAGTGCCTCGTCGGTGACACCCTGGAAGCCGCCGCCGTCCGGAGACACGATCACATGCTCGAGCGCGCAGAACTGCGCCAGCGTAGGCCGCCGCTTCAGCCGCGGATGGCCGGCGCGGCCCGCCAGCACATAGCGTTCGGTAAACAGCGCGCGCCGGTGCAGCGCCGGCGGCGAGCCGTCGGTGGTGTGGAAGGCCAGGTCCAGCTCGGCGCGCTCGGCCTGCCGGGCGATGCGCGTCGGCACCATCTCGACCACCGCCAGCCGCGCGCCGGGCGCGGCCTTGCGTAGCCCCTGCAGCGCGGGCAGCACGATGGTCGATTCGCCATAGTCGGTCGCCGCCACGCGCCAGGTATGGGTCGACGTGGCGGGGTCGAACGGTGTGTCGGCGGAAACCGCCTGCGCCAGTGCGGCCAGCGCTTCGCGCAATGGTTCGCGCAGCGCTTCCGCCCTGGCGGTAGGGCGCATGCCGCGCGGCCCCGGCAGTAGCAACGGATCGCCGAAGTGGTCGCGCAGCCGGGCCAGGTGGACGCTGACCGAAGGCTGCGACAGATGCAGCCGCCCGGCCGCGCGGGTCACGTTGTGCTCGGACAGCAGCACGTCGAGGGTCAGCAGCAGGTTCAGGTCGAGCCGCCTCAGGCTGGTCGCGGAATTAGTCATGACAATACCTGGAATATAGGATATTCATTTCTAATATACCGGACCACGGCCTATGCTGGCTTCACCCAGAACTTGTGAAGCCACCGACATGAAAGTACTGCTGGTCTATGCCCACCCCGAACCGCGCTCGCTCAACGGCGCCATCCGCGATTTTGCCGTGCAGCGTTTGCGCGACGCCGGCCACGAAGTCCAGCTTTCGGACCTGTATGCGATGCAATGGAAGCCGCAGCTCGACGCCTCGGATTCGAAGGTTCCCAAGGCCGACGCGCCATTCCACCCGTCGCTGGATTCGAAGCATGCCTTCGACAACGGGCTGCAGAGCGATGACATCGCACGCGAGCAGGACAAGCTGCGCTGGGCCGACGCCGTGATCCTGCAGTTCCCGCTGTGGTGGTTTTCGATGCCCGCCATCCTGAAGGGCTGGGTCGAGCGCGTCTATGCCTACGGCTTTGCCTACGGCGTCGGCGAGCACTCGGACCAGCGCTGGGGCGACCGCTATGGCGAAGGCACGCTCGCCGGCAAGCGCGCAATGCTGATCGTCACCGCCGGGGGCTGGGAGTCGCACTACAGCGCGCGCGGCATCAACGGCCCGATCGACGACATCCTGTTCCCGATCCACCACGGCATCCTGCACTACCCCGGCTTCGACGTGCTGCCGCCGTACCTGGTGTACCGGACCAGCAAGGTTGATGAGGCGCGCTTTGGGGAGATTCGCGAGGAACTTGGCCAGCGGCTGGATACCCTGTGGACAACCGCTCCGATCCCGTTCCGACGGCAGAACGCGGGGGACTACCGGATTCCGCAGTTGACGCTGCATGAGGAGGTTGCGCCGGGGACGGTGGGGTTCGGGGCGCATGTGGCATAGGGGGCAGGCCGCTTGCTGCCCCATGCTGGACTTACTCGGCCCGAATATCCGCCCGCGCCGCCACTGTGCGCATCTCGGGCAAGTCTCCTTCTACCCGCCCCATCACCGCCGCGCTATTTCTCCAGGTCGGAGTTAGCGCCAGATCGACATGCGCACCTTGGTTGCTGGCGCAGAGTAGCCGCTCTCGGACACTAGTGGCCTTTGCGGCAACGCAGTCATGCCCGGACGCGCCACCCCGCCGGTCAGGCCGCCCACTGTGCAGGGATCGTGGCTGCTATCGCCGACTCAACTGGTACCCGCGGCGGAAAAGAGGGTGGAATACGAACGAAGTCTGTTCAACGAACTGGATTATTGGAACACTGGTACGCCAAGGTACATGGGCAAGGACGGAACCAACCGGCGTGAGGCGGATTGGATGAGCATGGCACAGAACGGCTATGAACTGGCGTACATCGCGCTGCAAGTTCTTCAGCCGTCCACTGGCATTCGCTACGCGGCAAGGAAGCCCCTGGCCCGACTTACGGAGTTGGCTGATCGCGGAGATGCAAGCGCCATGTGCATGTACCCATTTCTCAGCAACGTGGGGTCGGAGCGGGAGCGAGACGAGTACAGGGAACAAGGCCGTGCGTATTGGCGGCGCGGTGCGGAAATCGGGCATCCGGCGTGCCTGAGTCGCGTCGGATTCTTCCTTATGAATGGCATCCAGGGATTTCCAAAGGACGTGCCGGCAGGATTCGATGCTTCCGTCAAGGCGGAACGGGCGGGATATGACGGAGCCGGCTCAATAGCTGTATACCTGCCCGACAGGAGATAGTTAGCGCTATGGAATGGATGAGGTACTACTGCTGGCAGATACATGCCAGCCAATACAGCACCTATGCCAATCCTAAAAGCGTCTTGCGCGAACTGAGGAATCAAACGGAAATGCCCGAGAGTCGGATTCTCGCCGACAGGCTCGAAGCTTGGCATCCGACATTGGATGAGTGCATTGCTCTTAAGCTTGGAGATCGCTAATGGCTGGACCGGTTGCCCATTGGCAAAGTGAGAAAGTACGACTAGATGCACAGCTTGCGGCATGGGACAAAAAGGTAGCGGACCTGGCGCGATCCGGTGCAGCGCCGGAGCAAATCGCTCAAGCCCGCCTGAATGAACTGGCAGCGGTTAAACAGTACAACGACTTTGTTGACACCGCTATTACGACAACGGCCACACAGAGTGGGATACCGGGTACCGCACGAGGGATACTGGGTTCCGCCATCGATAGTGGCAAGTCGGTGTTTTCGGCCGGTCTCGAATGGATTACGCCAAGCAACGCTACGAATCAGCTTGCTTGTGCGGGGGGCTTCAATAGCCTGGTGGGTGCCGTGACCGGCAAAGTTCTGTCCAACCCAGGCGGCGCAGCGAATCCCGCCGCCGAGAAGGCGCTAGAAGAAATCGGGGGGCAAGGCAAGGGGGGCGTCATGAAGCCGGGTGACGCCATACCAATAGGGATCGCATGCTAGCGAGCAACTCGCCCTCGACAACTCCATTCCTGATACCGACTGTTCCGGCTCGGCGACGACCCCATTCGAGGGCGAGGCCGACATCAAGCTGAACGACCACCCGCCGATTGCGTGCTGCTGGTGTTCCAGGGCCCGTCGCCGCAGGACATCTCACCGGAAAATGTGAAAAATTGCCATAAACAAGGGAGTAGGCCAAATCGACTGCGATATCCTGCTGTGGCCCAGCGCCGGACCCGATCCCTGATCGATATTAGAGAATTTAAATTCTGATTTTATTATTTATATTCCGAATATTCTGATGGTTCTTGGGGAATATTCCCGCATGGTCCGGGAATTGGATTTGGTAGGATTAGTTACGCCCGGATTCTCGGAGGTGTGTTCTAGCGCTCCACCCTAGTTTCGGATCGCTGGTGGCCTTGGATGAGTGCGCTAGGAGAGCAAGAATGTCGAATCGATTTCGCTGTGGAGACGCAACGAAGGTTGCCAGCCAACGATGACCCGGTCTGCCGTGGGCGGGGGAATTCGTGCATCCATGAAAAGCGGTTGTTGTAGTAACGAAAGATAATCGAAGGGGCAATGCAGAGTGTTTGGTCGCTCACCAATGAGACTCGTCAAGAATCGTCGGTTGCTTGATGCAGCGTTGCTTGCTGGCTCAATCATTCTTGCATCGGTCGCGCTCTGGGCGCACGCCCAAGAGCGCCACGATCTCCCCCCATTTGACTACGAGAAGGCGAAGCAGCTTTCGCGAGAAAAGAGAGCGGCGTATGAACGGGACCTGTTCAACGAGCTGTATGCGTGGAACACGGGCTCGCCAAAGTACATGGGCAACGACGGCACAAATCGCCGTGAGGCTGATTGGATGGCCATGGCTCAGGACGGGTATGAGCTGGCGTATATCGCGTTACAGGTTCTCCAGCCGTCCACCGGTATTCGCTATTCCGTAAAGAAGCCACTGGCGCGACTTACCGAATTAGCGGATGGCGGAGATGCTGGCGCCATGTGCTTGTACTGGCGGCTAATTGACAGAGATAAAAAGGGTAAAGAAGCCAAGTATATAAGCCCCGCGCTCTCATACGTGGAGCGGGGAGCAGCTATTGGTCACCCCGCATGCTTACGAATAGTTGGTGGACTTCTTCTGACAGGAAGCCAAGGGATGTCTCTGGACATTCCTGTTGGAAGCAATTTTGCGATTAGGGCCGAACGGGAGGGCTACGGCGGCGCTTTATCTATTTGGGCATATCTCACTGAATTCTCCCCGAAAGATGAGAGGGATTGGATTCGTCTGTACTGCTGGGAACATTTTGCTAAACGATACGCGGTCCTGCTTGACGCGAGCACAGTCCTGTCGCAGCTTCGAGATCCATTGCAAGTGCCAAAGGCCCTTGGTCATCTGGAACTGGCAAGCAAGCTGGAAGCGTGGACTCCTCGACTGGAGGAATGCGTCAAGCTCGGGCTGGGGAACAACTAATGGCGACGCAGAATCAGCAATGGCAGAGTCAGGCAGCGCGATATAAAGCTGAGCTCAAGAATTGGGATCAGGCGATCTATCGGCTAGAAGATACAGGTGCATCCCCATCGCAATTCGGGCAGGCGCGGCTGAGCCAACTAAGGGCTGTCAAGCAATACAACGACTTCCTGGACACCGCCAAGCAGGACTACGCGAAAGCGATGCAGTACGAAGCGCGTCTGCGCAACGATCCCAATCTGTCGGCACTGGAACGCCATCAACTGGAGATCACCCGCGATGCGCTGAATGCGCGAGCCGGCGAGTTCCAGCAATTCGCAATCGACAACAAGCTGTTCCCCCAGTCTGCGAATCCGGTGAAGCTGGACGGCAAGATCTATTACGACAACGGCCACACAGAGTGGGATACCGGTACCGCACGAGGGATACTGGGTTCCGCCATCGATGGTGGCAAGTCGGTGTTTTCGGCCGGTCTCGAATGGATTACGCCAAGCAACGCTACGAATCAGCTTGCTTGTGCGGAAGGCTTCAATAGCCTGGTGGGTGCCGTGACCGGCAAAGTTCTGTCCAACCCTGGCGGCGCAGCGAATCCCGCCGCCGAGAAGGCGCTAGAAGAAATCTGGGGGCAAGGCAAGGGCGGCGTCATGAAGCCGGGCGAGGGTATTTGCAAGATGCTATACCCCAAGGACGATCCAACCATACAGGAACTGCGAAAGGCCGGGCTTATCAGTGAACTGGAGTTGCCCGGTGAATTTGGGGGGCAGTATGTCGTGCTCGACATTCCCGCCGAAATAGTCGCCTATGGCCTCGTGGGCGCTGAGGCAGAGAATCGCGTACGAAATGGCGAGATGACGGCGGAAGAAGCCTACGCCATACTTCGGCCGCGACGCGACACGGTACCTGAACATGCTTTTGGCCTTCTTCCACCTGAGGGGGCCACCGCGTTCGACTTCATTGAAGTCACAGAGGTCGCTTCGCTTCCCCACCTTGATACCGCCCCAACACCTGACAATATCACTTCCCATCCCGATTCCTCGGATTCATCCCCGGCGCCATTGCAAGACGTGCTGGGCAGCGTGCAAAGCTTGCAATCTCTCATGCAAGCCATCGAGTCCGGCGATACTACGGCCATCGCGCTTGCGAGCGCAGCCATGCTGTCCAGTCTCGACAGCGTTAGCGGGGGAAAAATCCTCCCCGACGGCATACCGGGTGCCTTGAACACACTAGCGGCGGGAATGAACCTGCTCAATGCCATCCAGGACGGGGACGGCTTGGGTATTGCCGCATCAAGCTTGAACCTTGGCAGTCAGGCTGCGGCCATGTATGCCAATGTGCTCAAAGAACAAGGCATCGTTGCCTTCCAGGCCGAGTCGGGCTCCGCGGCGTCCTTGCTGGACACCGCCGCCACAGTTGGGCAAGTGGCTGGTGCCCTGGCATTTGTCGCCAGCGTTGGCACCCTGCTGAAGGCAATCGAGGACGGCAACGGCGTCCAGACCGCCGGCGCTGCGCTGAGTGCTATGGCTGCTGGCATGGCCGTTGCGGGATATACCTCTTATTGCCCTCCTGTAGCCTTTGCGGCGATAGCCGTCACGATGATCGGCTCAGCGGTATTCGCCAAGGATCTTCCGACGCTAGAAGGTGAAGCCACCGCTGTGTGGGATCCGGACGGCAGCATTCACGTGCTCAAGACCACCGATGCCGAGGGTGGCGGCGCGACCCTGCCAACATCCTGCAAAGCCTGGTCGATGCCCTGCAAGTGTCGCTTGCTCAGCAGGTGGATGCCAACGGCTACCCACTTTACGCCATCATTCCACAGCGCCTGCCGACCATCGGCTATATCTTCGATCCTGATGGGGCGCGCCTGAACGATAACGGCGGTCAGTTGTATCTCAAGTGGATCGACGACAACGGCCAGGAGCAGAGGCGCTACTATGATGGCCGATACCTCGCGCAACGTCCTGACTCAGCCACTGCGCCTGATCAACGTCTACGGTGGCGAGAATTGGGCCTACCTGTCTGACGCTGTGGTCGAGCGGTTTGCCAGGCCGCCGTACCAATTGGCGCCCGGAGATTGGAAGTCGGGCGACAAGGCGTTCCTGATCGACGTGTTTGCCCCCTATGGCGGCGCCAAGGATGTGCTGGCTGATCTGAAGGCGACGGTATTCAAGGGCAAGGTGCTACATCAACTGGCACCAGAGGGCGAGCGAACGATGCGCGTGCTGGAGGATTAAGCCGCAGCGGGCCGGTAGCCCGCCTGTCGCGCCACTATTCCGCCCGAATATCCGCCCGCGCCGCCACCGCCCGCATCTCCGGCAGCTCCTTTTCCACCCTTGCCTTCACCGCGGCCCCATTGCCATAAGCCGGCGTCAATGCCAGCTCGACCATGCGCGCCTTCGTGGCCGGGGCGTTGGCGACGTCGGCCAGCGCCTTTTCCAGCTTCTGCTGCACCGGCGCGGGCAGGCCGGCCGGTGCCATCAGCGCGAACCAGGTGCCCATCTGGAAGCCGGGATAGCCGCTTTCGGCGACGGTCGGCACTTGCGGCAAGGCCGGCAGGCGCTGCGGCGACAGCACCGCCACCGGCCGGATCTTGCCGCCCTTGATCAGCGGCAGGGTGGCCACCACGGTATCGACGGCCACCTGTACCTGCCCGCCCGCGAGCGCGGTCAGGCTGGGGGCGCTGCCGTTGAACGGCACGTGCACCATGCGGATGCCGGTGGCGGTCTTGAGCATTTCCGCGCCGAAGTGGACCGAGGAACCCGTGCCGAATGAGCCGTAGGAGAACTTGTCAGGGTTCGCCTTCGCCTGCGTCACCAGGTCCTTCAGCGAGGCGATCTGCGTGTCGGGATTGGCGACCAGCACCAGGCTCATATCGGCCACCAGGCCCAGCGGGGTGAAGCTCTTGATGGGGTCGTAGCCCAGCTGCTGGCGGATCGCGGGGTTCAGCGTCAGCGTGGTGCTGGCTGCCAGCAGCAGCGTGTAGCCGTCGGGCGCGGACTTGGCCACCTGGGTGGCGCCGATCACGGTGCTGGCGCCGGGCTTGTTCTCGACCACCACCGACTGGCCGAGCTTTTCGCCCAGGCCGACGGCCAGCAGGCGACCCAGCACGTCGGTGGCGCCGCCCGCGGCGAACGGCACCACCAGCCGCAGCGGGCGCTCCGGCCACGTTTGCGCCTGGGCGGCGGGCGCGGCGGACAGCGCCGCGGCCAGGGCGCTGGCGCAGGCGAGAAACAGCTTCGGGGGCATTGCAGTCATCGTGGCACTCCTGCGGCAGTTATAGGAATGGGAGGCAATCGGAATCGACCGGCAGTGCGGCTCAGCCCAGCCAGGGGCTGCGCACGCGCGAGAAGCCGCCGGCCTGGTCGTAGGCATGGCCCAGTTGCAGCACCGCGGCGTCGGCCTGCGCCGGGCCGATGATCTGCAGGCCGGCGGGCAGGCCCTGCGGGCCGAAGCCGGCGGGCGCGGCCAGCGCCGGCAGCCCGGCCATGGTGGCCGGCACCACTGCCTGCATCCAGCGGTGGTAGGTGTCCATGTCGCGGCCGTCGATGGCATGCGGCCAGTCCCAGCCGGCATCGAACGGGAACACCTGCGCGGCCGGCAGCACCAGGTAGTCGAAGCGCTCGAATAGCGCGCGCAGCGCCTGGTACCACGCGCTGCGTTCGGCCATGGCCTCGTACACGCGCGTGCCCGGCAGCGCCAGGCCGCGTTCGATCTCCCAGACTGCCTCGGGCTTGAGCAGTGCGCGCCTGGCCGGGTCGTGGTACAGCGCCGCGTTGGCGCCCGCCACCGAGAAGCTGCGCAGGTCGATCCAGGCACGCCACAGCCGTTCCAGGTCGAAGTCGGGCAGGGCCGCGTCGATGGCGCAGCCGAGCGTACGCAGGTGCGCCAGGGCCTGCACGCAGGTGTCGAGCAGGCCCGCTTCGGTGGGCAGGTGCCCGCCCAGGTCGCCGAGCCAGCCGATGCGCACGCCGGCCCAGTCGCGTTCTGGCGGCAGCGCAAAGGTGCCGGGCGCCTCGTTGCGGCGCGTCAGCGGCAGGCGCGCATCGAAGCCGGCCTGCACCGACAGCAGCAGCGCCAGGTCCGGCACGTTGCGCGCCATCGGCCCGGCCACGCTGAACTGCTGGAAGAACACTTCGTCGCCCGGGCCGTGCGGCACGCAGCCGACCGAGGTGCGCAGCCCATAGACATGGTTGAACGCCGCGGGCGTGCGCAGCGACCCCATCATGTCCGAGCCGTCGGCCACCGGCAGCATGTGCAGCGCCACCGCCACCGCGGCGCCGCCGCTGCTGCCGCCGGCGGAGCGGCCGGGATCGAAGGCGTTGCGGGTGATGCCGTAGACGGGGTTGTAGGTATGGCCGCCGAGGCCGAATTCGGGCGAGTTGGTGCGCCCGATGAAGAGGGCGCCGCCGGCGCGCATGCGCTCGAAGATGACGGCATCGGCGTCGCTGACCTGGCCGGCGAAGATCGGCGAGCCCTTGGTGGTGACCATGCCAGCGGCCGGGCTGATGTCCTTGGGCGCCTGCGGGAACCCGTGCAGCGGGCCGCGGCTGGCGCCGCGCGCCAGTTCGTCGTCGAGTCCGCGCGCCTGCCGGCGCAGCGTGTCGCGGTCCACCGGGGCGACGATGGCGTTGACGCGGGGGTTGTGGCGGTCGATCTGGCCGAGGAAGGCATCGAGCACTTCCACGCAGGAGACCTCGCGAGCATGGATGGCGCCGGACAGCGCGACCGCATCGAGGTCGGTGATCGGATTGGTGTTCGGATTGGTGATCGTGTCGGTGGGAGCAGCGGGGGTCTGGGCAGTCGCCATGGCGCGGGGTCTCCGGTGTTGTCGTGAAACAGCATACGGGCGACGCGTGCTTTCCCGCAATCGACGATTTTTTCAAATATCCTTGCGTAAAACGCAAACCGGCCGGAGCCCGCCCCATGTTGTCGCATCGCCTGCAGGACACCTCGCTGCGCTATTTCCTGGAAGTGGTCCGCAGCGGCTCGCTGACCGAGGCGGCGCAGCGGCTCAGCGTCACCGTGTCGGCGGTGAGCCGGCAGGTCGCCGCGCTCGAGGCCCTGCTCGGCGTGCCGTTGTTCGATCGCCGCCCGCGCGGCATGGTGGCCAGCGCGGCCGGCGAGCTGCTGGCGGCCTACGCATTGCGCGGCGCGCTGGAAGCCGACCGCGTGGTGTCCGAGATCGCCGCGCTGCAGGGCTTGCGCCGCGGCCGGGTGCGCGTGGCCAGTTCCGCCGGGTTTGCGATCGACTTCCTGCCGCGCATCATCGCCGAGTTCCGCCAGCGCTATCCGGGCCTGCAGTTCCACGTGCGCGTGGCGCCGCCGGCGGATGTGACCGGGATCGTGCTGCATGGCGACGCGGATATCGGCATCACTTACAGCCGCGCCGCCGAGCAGGGCATCCGCATCGCGCACCGGCAGGCGGCGCCGGTGATCGCCATCATGCGCCCCGACCATCCGCTGGCACGCTTTCGCAGCGTCACGCTGGCGCAGATGCAGCCGTACCCGCTGGCGCTCCCCGAGGGCGACAACACCGTGCGCCAGCTGTTCGACCTGGCCTGCGGCGAGCGCGGCATGGTGTTCGAGCCGGTGCTGGTGACCAACCACTTCGAGACCCTGACCAGCTTCGTGCTGCACGGCGGCGGCCTGTCGATCTCGGGCAGCGTGACCGTGGGCGACCGCTTGCGCCGCGGCGAGCTGCATGCCGCGACCATCCGCGAACGCGGCATGCGCAGCCGGGCGATCGAACTGCAGACGCTGGCGGGCCGCACGCTGCCCGAGGGCGTGCGCGCCTTCCTGGGCTTTATCCGCGACAAGCTGGTGGCGGAGGCCGCGGGCTAGCCCGCCCGCTTGCGCCGCGCCGCCGGGCCCAGCACCACCCACGCCGGTGCATGGTCGCTGGGGTGGTCTTCGCCTCGCACCCAGCGGTCGACGCCGGCGTCGCGCAGCCGCGGCGCCAGCTCGGCGCTCAGCAGCAGGTGGTCGATGCGCAGGCCGGAGTTGGTCTGCCAGTGCCGGCGGAAGTAATCCCAGAAGGTGTAGATGGGCGCATCGGGGTGCTGCCGGCGCAGCGCATCGGTCCAGCCCTGCGCCAGCAGGCGCGCGTATGCCTCGCGGCTTTCCGGCTGCAGCAGGGCGTCCTTGCGCCACGAGCGCGGGTTGTAGATGTCCTGGTCGGTCGGCACCACGTTGTAGTCGCCGGCCAGCACCACCGGGTGGCCGCTGTCGAACAGTTCCTGCGCATGCGCGATCAGCCGTTCGAACCAGGCCAGCTTGTAGTCGAACTTGGGGCCGGGCTGCGGGTTGCCGTTCGGCAGGTAGAGGCAGCCGATCACCATGCCGGAAACCGCTGCTTCCAGATAGCGGCTGTGGCTGTCGTCGGGATCGCCGGGCAGGCCGCGGCGCACTTCCACGGGCTCCGCCCCGCGCGCCAGGATGGCCACACCGTTCCAGGACTTCTGGCCGTGCCAGATCGCGCCGTAGCCGGCGTCGTGGATCTCCCGCGCCGGAAAGCTCTCGTCGGCGGTCTTCAGTTCCTGCAGGCAGACGATGTCGGGTGTCTCGCGCGCGAGCCAGTGGCACAGCGCGCCCACGCGGCTGCGGATGCCGTTGATGTTGAAGGTTGCAATCTTGAGCCTGGACGCGGGCATGCGATGCGGGCGCTGACGGGATCCTCAAAAAAAGCCGGCGGAACCCTCCGCCGGCTGCTGGCCTTTATGCGCGCCAAGTGCTGCCGGTCGTGGCGCTGGTGGCGCTGCCGCCGGTGGTGGCGGTCGCGCTACCCGGGCTGCCCGGGCTGCTACCCGAACTGGCTGCGCTGCGGGCGCCGCCGGACGACTCGCCGGGGCGGTCGCTGTCGCGGCGCACGCGGATGTCGTTGTTGACTTCCTTGACGCCGTAGGTACCGTCGGCCATGTCTTCGATGTAGTACTTCTGGCCGCGGTCGCGCACGGTGCCGGTCAGCGACACCACGCCTTCGTTGACGTCGACGCTGACATCACTGACATCCACGCCACGCGCGTAGCTCAGCCGCTCGCAGATCTGGTCGCGGATGCGGTCGTCGCTGCGCTGGTAGCCGCGCGGACCGGTGCGCCGTTCGCGCTCGTCCGGCGTGCCGAACCAGTCGCCCACCACCTCGCCGATGCGGCGGCCGAGGTTATAGAGCATGCCGTGCTCGTGGTCGTCGTCGCGATCGTCCTCGCGCCGGTCATCGGTTTCCCAGCCGCGCCGCTCTGCGTATTGGCGGTATCCGGGGCTGTGCTGCGCCGCGTAGCGGCGCGCTTCGTCGTCGTCGTCCGGTTCCGTCCAGTAGCGGGTGTCGCTTCGCAGGTCGCTGAAGTAGCGCTCGCGGCCCTCGTCGCGGGACGATCCGCGTCCCTCATAGCGCGCGCGGCTGATAATGCTCGCGCGGCTCGCGGGCGCGTTCGGCGCTCTGGCGCCACTGCTGCTCCGCGTATTCGTCGTCGCGCTCCCAGGCCTGCGGGTCGCGCCATTCGCCGGCGCGTTCCCAGCCGTAGCCGCCGTTCAGGCCATAGCGCAGATCGCTGCCATAGCGTCCTTCGCGGGGATAGTCCGGGTAGCGGCTGGCGCCATACTGCTCGTTGAATTCCCGGGCCGGGCGGGCAGGGCCGCCGTAGCTGGTCTGGCCCGGAGTCATTTGCTGGCGTCGGCGCTGCGCTTGCCAGCGGTCGCGTTCCGATTCCGGCTGCCAGTCATCGTCGTCCCATGCCTGGCGGCGCTCGCGCTGGTCGCGCGCTTCACGCTCATCGTAGTAGTAGCCCATGCTGATTTCCTGACAAGGTAAGCGCCATGTGCGGAAGCCGGCGCAAAGTCGCGCCGGGCACCGCGGGCGGATATCAGCAAGGGGCAAGATTCGTACCGTGCGGCCGATGGCCCCGGGCCCGTGGCAGACGGGAACGGGAAGGCTGGGGGGCCGTGCAAGCGTTTCAGAGCGTGTAAGGGATGCAGCCTTGGCGGCGGCATGTGGCGCGGCCTGCACGCAGCGGAGCAGGCACAGGGGGCATGGGGCCGGTGACTGGTTCGTGCCAGCCTCCGGCGCTCGTTCCGCGCCCGGCCTGCTTACTTCTTGCTGGTCTTGGTCGATTTCGACTTGGTGCTGGTGGCGGCCTTCGAGGGGGCGGCCGTGCTGGTGGCTGCCGTGCTTGCCGGTGCCGCTTCGATCTTCGATTTGGCGAAGGCGAAATAGCATTCCTTGTTGCTGCTGTTGTACGACTCGGAATCGCTGGTCGCCAGCACGCCGGTCACGTTGATCTTGTCCCCGGTCTGCAGGTTGCTGATCTTCTTCTGGTTGACCAGCATCGCATCGCGCATCAGCGCCTTGCCGGTGCACTGCGGATTGACCGAGTCCTTGAAGTAGACCGCGATGGTGTCATTGGTGATGCTCAGGCCGTCGACCTTGGTGATGCGCGAGACCGTGCCCGACACCAGGATGGCCTGCGAGTCCCACTTCTTCTTCGCCGTGATTTCGTTCTTCTTCCAGTCGGCCCAGATGTCGCCCAGCGAAGCCGGCTTGGGGTCGGCCAGCATGCGGAAGTCGCCGCTGAGCACGTCGCCGGTGCCGTCGAGCACGCCGCTGATGGAAGACATTGCGCCATCCATGGATTCACAACCGGCCAGCAACCCGGCCAGGACCAGCCCTGCCATCAGTTTTCCCGTCTGCATTTTGCTTCTTCTCCAGGTCCGCCAGCTCTATCGGCTGACGCCGGGGCATTGTATGCGTACATCTTGCAAAATCCAACAGAACTGCCAAAAGCGCTGCAACGGTCGAAAAGAGCGGGCGGTTATCCCCCGAACGGGGCTTGGCGGGCAGGGCCCGAACGGCAGCGCCAGCGGCTCGTTCCAGACCGCCTCCCCAGAATATGGGATGGGCAACGGCGTGCCGCCGTGCGATCGGTACGGGCGGCGGCGTTTACCCTGAAGGGGGGCCGCCGGGCCGTCCGCGCGCGGGCGGGATATGTCAGAATCCGCCGTCGTGCCGGCGCACCCTGCCCGGCCAGCGCACCGCGCGGCAACACAGGGGCCGCACCGCGGCTGGCTCGGGAATACAGGCATGGCAAGCACAACAAGAGTCCTCATCGTCGAAGACGACCCCCTGGCGCTGCGCCGGCTGGTGCAGGCCGTCGAACTGCATGCGGCGCATGCCGCGGTGGCGGGCTGCGCCTCGACCGTGGCGGAGGCGCTGGCGTGGCTGGCGCAGCATCAGCCCGACGTGCTGCTGTGCGACCTCGGCCTGCCCGACGGCAGCGGTATCGACGTGATCCGCAACGCGCGCGAGCGCTATCCCGCCTGCGACTGCATGGTCGTGACGGTGTTCGGCGACGACCAGCATGTGCTGGCCAGCATCGAGGCCGGCGCCATCGGCTACCTGCTCAAGGATGAAACCACCGACCGCATCGCCGCCTCGATCGGCGAACTTCGCGCGGGCGGCTCGCCGATGAGCCCGCTGATTGCGCGCCAAGTGGTGAACCGGCTGCGCGGCGCGCCGCCGGAGGCGGCGGCGCGCGATGCGGGCGCTGGCGCGGGTTCCGGCCCGGCTTCCGGCGCGGTAACGCTGTCGGTGCGCGAGAACGAGATCCTGGACCTGATCTCGCGCGGCTACACCTATGCCGAAACCGCCCGCTACCTGGGGTTGAGCGTGCATACCGTGCAATCGCATATCAAGAACATCTACGGCAAGCTGGCGGTGCGCTCGCGCGGCGAGGCCGTGTTCGAGGCGGCCAAGCTCGGCCTGCTCAAGTCCCTGTAAGCGCGCCATGCCGTCCGGGCCGCCATTGCTGCGCACCGCGCTTGCCCTGCTGCTGGCGTGGGCCGGCCTGCTGCTGCCCGGCATGGCGGCGGCGGACACCATGGCGCTGGCGGCGGCCACGCGCTCGGCCACGCTCGCCGACGGCACCGTGCTGCCGGCGCGCGCGCTGACGCTGCCCGACTACTGGGACCGGGTGATGCCGGGCAAGTCCGGCACCGTGGTCTACGAACTGCGCTTCGACCGCAACTGGCCCGCGGCGGCCCCCGGCGGGCTATTCGTGCCATGGGCCGGCGGCAGCTACGAGGTGCGCCTCAACGGCGTGCTGCTCGCCGCCGGCGGGCGCCTGGACGCGCCGGCGTCGGCCCTGGCCAAGCGTCCCTATTACGTGGCGGTGCCGCCCGAACTGGCGAACACGCACGGCAACCTGCTGCGCATCACCGTGGCCGCGCGCGCCTATGCGCGCTCGGGCCTGCTGCCGGTGACGGTGGGCCCGGCCGCCGAGGTGCGCGCGCAGTATGAGCGGGCCTTCCTGCTGCGCGTGGTCGGCCCGCTGATCGCGGCGGTGCTCAGCGTCGTGCTGGGCGGCCTGGCGCTGCTGATCTGGTGGCGCCAGCGCGATCCGCTGTTCGGACTGTACGGGCTGGCCGAGGTTGCCTGGAGCGTGCGCCTGCTCGACTACTTCGTCGATGACCTCGCCATCCCGGCGGAACTGCGCGGCTATATCGTCGCCGCCGCGCGCGAAGTGTTCCTGGGCGCCATCGCCAGGTTCTGCCTGCTGGTGATCCGGGTGCCGTGGCGCTGGCTGCATCGCACCCTCAACGCCTACCTGTGGCTGGCGCTGCCGGTGCTTGCGCCGCTGGCTGCCATCTCCAGCCATCCGCTGGTGTTCCCGCTGAGCTGGCTGGTCAAGGTCGGCATCATCCTGACCGTGGCCGGCGCGATGGTGTGGGGCGCGTTGCGCCGGCCCAGCCGCGAGGCGACGCTGCTGGCTGTCACCGTCGGCGTGTCGGCGGTGCTGTTCCTGGCGGACTGGATCAAGGTCTGGCTGACCGGCGACTATTACTGGGTCCATTCGATGACCCGCTACGTCTCGGTGCCGTTCAGCGTGGTGATGGCGTGGATGCTGGTGGAACGCTACACCAGCGCGGTGCAGAGCCTGCAGAACGCCAACCAGGTGCTGACCGAGCGCGTCGCGCAGCGCGAGGCGCAGCTGCGCGCGGCCTTTGCGCGCACGCAGAAGATTGCCGCCGAGGAAACCGCGCTGCGCGAGCGCGGGCGCATCCTGCGCGACATGCACGACGGGCTGGGCAGCCAGCTGGTCACGACCTTGTCGATGCTGGAGTCGGGCAAGGCGAGCGGGCCGGAGGTGGCCACGCAGGTGCGGCATGCGCTGGATTCGCTCAAGCTTTCCATCGATGCGATGCAGGACACCGGCGGCGACCTGGCCGCGGTGCTGGGCAACCTGCGCTACCGGCTGGGGCCGCGCATCGCCGATGCCGGGCTGGAGATCCGCTGGGAAGTCGAACGCCTGCCGGCGCTGCCGCATTTCTCCGCGCGCAAGGTGCAGGAGCTGCAATACCTGCTGCTGGAAGGCATCACCAACGTGCTGCAGCACGCGGCGGCGCGCACGCTGACCGTGACCGCCCAGGCCGACGCGCAGGCGATCCGCATCACGCTGGCCGACGACGGCCGCGGCTTCGCTGCCGAAGCCACGCGCGGCGGGCGCGGGCTGCGCAATATGCAGGTGCGCGCCGCGGCGATCGGCGGCTGGCTGCAGATCCGCTCGGCGCCTGGCGGCACGGCGCTGACGGTGGCGGTGCCGCTGGCGCCGGCGCAGGGCGATGAGGCGGGCACGCCCGGGGAAGGGGACGCGCCCGCGGCATAGGGCTGGTTGCGGCTTACTGCGCTGCGCGCTTCGGCAGCAGCCGCACCGCCAGTGCGCACAGCGCCGCGCCGGTGGCGAGCGCGGCCACGCCGGTCCAGCCGAAGCGCGCCAGCACCAGGCTGCCGAGGGCCGCGCCGGCGGCCATGCCGGTGAACATGCAGACGAACAGCACGGCATTCAGGCGGCTGCGCGCGCCCGGGTCGATGCCATAGACGATGGTCTGGTGCGCCACCAGCGCCACCTGCACGCCCAGGTCGAAGCCGATGGCGCTGGCGCCGATCAGCCACAGCTGCGCCTGCGGCGCCAGCAGCGGGGTCAGCAGCATGGCGGCGAACGACAGCGCCGCCAGCGCCGCGCCCGCGCGGGTCACCCGTTCCGGACCGCCGCGGTCGGCCAGGCGGCCGGCCAGCGGGGCGCCCAGCGCGCCCGCGGCCCCGGCCAGACCGAACGCGCCGGCGGCCTCGCTGCCCAGGTGGAACGGCGCGCCATGCAGCATCACCGCCAGCGTCGACCAGAACGCGCTGAAGCCCACCGATAGCAGCCCCTGCGCCAGCGCCGCGCGGCGCAGCGCACCATGCTCGCGCCACAGTGCCGCCAGCGAGGCCAGCAGGGCGAGATACGGCAGCGTCGTGGCCGGGCTAAAGCGCGGCAGCTGGCGCCGTGCCACCAGCGCCACCGCCGCCATGCTGGCCGCCGCCAGCACGAACATCGCGCGCCAGCCGAAGTGCGCGGCGACGAAGCCGCTGACCACCCGCGACAGCAGGATGCCCAGCAGCAGCCCGGTCATCACGGTGCCGACCACCTTGCCACGCTGCGCGGCCGGGGCCAGCGTCGCCGCGGCCGGCACGATGTCCTGCGCCAGCGTCGCGGACAGGCCCACCACCAGGCTCGACGCCAGCAGCATGCCGATGCCCGGCGCCAGGCCTGCCAGCAGCAGCGCGCCGACCAGCGCCACCGCCTTGGCCACGATGATATGGCGGCGGTCATAGCGGTCGCCCAGCGGCGCCAGCAGCAGGATGCCCAGCGCATAGCCGAGCTGCGTCAGGGTGGGGATGGCGCCGGCGGTGGCGTCGCTGGCGTGCAGGTCGGGGGCCATCACGCCGAGCATGGGCTGGCTGTAGTACAGCGAAGCCACCGCCAGGCCGGCGCCGGTGGCGAGCAGCAGCACCAGGCGCCCTGGCACGGCAGGGTCGGCCAGCGTGGCGGCGGGGCAGGTTGCGGGAGCAGGGGACATGGCGGGTTTGCGCGGTTCGCAAAGCGGTTGGGATGGCCCGAAGTGTTGTCCACGCGCGCCGATTCTGGTAGACGTGCGGGGTGAACAATGGCTATACGAGACGCGTATGAAAGGCCAGCGAGCCACTAACCCGAGCGCCGCCCCCGCCGCCGCCCGCGGCGCGCCCGGCGCCGACCGGATCGACCTGATGCAGACCTTCGTGCGCATCGTCGAGGCCGGCAGCCTGTCGCTGGCCGCCGCGCAGCTGCAGACCACCCAGCCCACCATCAGCCGACGCCTGCAGACGCTGGAGCGGCTGCTGGGCGTGCGCCTGCTGCAGCGTTCCACCCATGCGATGAAGCTGACCGAGGACGGCGCGCGCTGCTACGAGCGCGCGCGCGAACTGGTGGCCGACTGGGCCCGCTTCGAGGCCGACGTGCGCGGCGTGGGCCGCGCCCCAAGCGGCACGCTGCGCGTGGTGGTGCCGCACGCGTTCGGGCAGGAGGTGCTGGTGGGTCCGCTGGCGGACTACCTGCGGCAATATCCGCAGGTCGCGGTGGAATGGCTGCTGCACGACCGGACCCCGGATTTCATCGCCGAAGCGATCGATTGCGCGATCCATGTGGGCGAGGTGCATGAACCCGGCCTGGTGGCCGTGCGCCTGGCGGAAGTGCCGCGCGCGGTCATTGCCGCGCCGTCGCTGTTCGACGGCAAGCCGCTGCCGCGCCGCCCGCAAGACCTGGAAAGCCTGCCCTGGCTGGCGCTGCGCACGTTCTACCGCAACGAGATCGTGCTGCAGCACCGGCAGACGCAGGCGCGCCAGGGCCTGGCCTTCGCGCCGCGCATGAGCACCGACAGCCTGTACGCGCTGCATGCGGCGGCCCGGCTCGGGCTGGGCGTCGCGGTGGGCTCGTCGTGGATCTTTGCCGACGACATTGCCAGCGGCAGGCTGTTGCACCTGCTGCCGCAATGGCGGGCCGACCCGCTGCCGATCTACCTGGTCTATCCGCATGCGCGCTTCTATCCAGCCAGGCTGCGCCTGTTCGCCGACGCCATGCGGCAAGCGATCCCGGCCGCCGGCATGGTCGAACGGGCGCGCGTGCCGCGCGGGATGACACAAGCGCGCCGATAACGCCTATCCTGTATCGGCCATTACCTCCGCCGCGGGCAACCCCGCGCCCCGACCTCATGGTGCCTGCGTGATCCGCCGCGTCTTTCCCAGGTTTCGAACTAGGGGCCGCATGTTCGCGTTTGCCGCCGCCATCGTGTTGCTTGCCCTGGCCGGCATCGTCGCCTACAACCTGGTCGGCGGCGAGAAGCGCATCGAGCGACGCCTCGACCGCGTCTACAGCCTGGAAGATCCGCAGTTTGCGCGCGAGCTGGGGGTGTTGCTGGGCCCGCCCGTGGTCGACGGCAACCGCTACCGCGTGCTCCGTAACGGCGACGAGATCTTTCCGGCGATGCTGGGCGCGATCCGCGCCGCGCAGAAGACCATCAACTTCGAGTCGTATATCTACTGGTCGGGCGATATCGGCCATGATTTCGCACAGGCACTGGCCGAGCGCGCCAGGGCCGGCGTGAGCGTCAAGGTGTTGCTGGACGCGGTCGGCAGTTCCAAGATCGACAAGACGGCGCTCGCGCTGATGACGAGTGCCGGCGTGGATGTGCGCCGCTACCATCCGGTGCGCTGGTACACCATCGGCAAGCTCAACAACCGCACCCACCGCAAGGTGCTGGTGGTCGATGGCCGCATCGGCTTTACCGGCGGCGTCGGCATCGCGCCGGAGTGGACCGGCCATGCGCAGGACCCCGAGCACTGGCGCGATACGCATTTCGAGGTGGAAGGCCCGGTGGTCGGCCAGATGCAGTCGGTGTTCCTGGACAACTGGATCAAGGTCAGCGGCGCGGTGCCGCACGGCCCCGACTACTTTCCCGAACTGGCGCCGGTCGGCAATGGCCGGGCGCAGATGTTCAGCAGCTCGCCGACGGGCGGCAGCGAGAGCATGGCGCTGATGTACCACCTGGCGATCACCGCGGCGGCGCGCACCATCGACCTGTCGGCAGCGTATTTCGTGCCGGACGAACTGACCGAGAAGGCGTTGCTGGCGGCGCTGGCACGAGGCGTGAGGGTGCGGGTGATCGTGCCGGGCGAACATATCGACTCGGAAACCGTGCGCTCGGCGTCGCGCGCCCGCTGGGGCGAACTGCTGAAGGCCGGCGCACTGATTGCCGAGTACGCGCCGACCATGTACCACTGCAAGGTGCTGATCGTCGACGACCTGCTGGTCTCGGTCGGCTCCACCAACTTCGACAACCGCTCGTTCCGCCTCAATGACGAGGCCACGCTCAATATCCTCGACGCGGCGTTTGCCGCGCAGCAGACCCGGATCTTCGAGGAAGACCTGAAGCTGTCGCGCCCGATAACCTATGAGGCGTGGGTCAACCGCCCATGGCGGGAGCGACTGCGCGACCGCCTGGCCTCGCTGATCGGCGCGCAGCTCTGAGCGGAGCGGCGATGGCGGCAAGGCGGCCCGCAAACAGGGCGCCATGCCCCTGAGTTGCGCGCGGTTTGCCCTACTTCAGCGCTTTTGTCGCACCGCATTTGCGCATCGTCAAAAACCCGGACATCTGCGCTTCAGCACCGCCAAACCGGGCCGATAGCAGGGGGAAACCTGGCCCCCTCTGCGACGATCCATGCCCGCCCTGTTCCTTCCCGCCGAGCGCCTGATGGCGCGCCTGAATATCCGCCGCAAGCTGGCACTGATTGCCGTGCTGTTCTTGGTGCCCCTGGTCGGCGCGCTGTCCGTGGCGCTGCGCGACGCGACGCAAGCGCGCAGCATCACCAGCCAGGAAGTCCGCGGGCTGGCGGTGGTCGGGCACGCGCTCGACTTCATGCGCGAGACCCAGGTCCGGCGTGGCGCCGCGCATGCGGTGCTGTCGGGCAATGCCGCCTTCCGCGCCACCTTCGACCGGGCGGACGAAAAGGCGGCGGCCAACCTTACCGCACTGGCGCGCAGCATCGCGCAGAATCCCGGCTTTGAACTCGCGGCCGGCATGCGCCAGCTGGAGCAGGACTGGCAGCAAGTGCGCCGGCCTGGCCTGGACACCGCGGCGGGGCCGCTGTTCGAGCGCCACAGCGCGCTGGTGCGGCAGACGCAGGCGTATATCGCCGACGTCGTCGAGCGCTCGCGCCTGGCGCTGGACAGCGAGGCCGGCTCGTACTACCTGGTCAGCCTGCTGACGGGCCCGATGCCGCAACTGGCCGAACAGAGCGCGCTGGCGCGCGGCCGCGGCGCGGGCATCATTGCACAGGGCGGCTATGCGGATGCCGCGCAGCAGGCAGGACTGGGCGCGCTGGCCGAGCAGATCCGCGCAGGGCTGGACGCGATACGGCGCGACATCGCTCGCGTCGGCAAGGCCGCACCCGCTTACCGCACGCGCATCGATGCCGCGCTGGCGCGGCTGGACGCGATGGACCGTTTCCATCGCACGCTGCAGGTGCGCATGCTGGGCGCGGCCGGCATCGATATCGAGGCCAGGGCCTATTTCGACGAAGCCACCGCCGCCATCGAAGGCGTGGCGGAAGCCAGCCGCGAATTCGCCGCGATCGCCGCCGGGATGCTGGCGCAGCGTGCCGCGGCGCAGGCCCGGCAATTTGCCTGGCTGGCCGGCATTGCGCTGGTGACGGTAAGCGCCGCGCTCTACCTGTTCATCGGCTTCAGCCGGGCCATGCGCGCCGACGTGCGCGAGGTCGCCGCGATGGTCGCGCGCATCAATGCCGGCGACCTGACCGTGGGGCTTGCGGTGCGCGGGCGCGACGAGCTGAGCGAGATCAAGCGGCACCTGCTGGCGCTGGCCGCGGGCTGGCGCGCGCTGATCGGCGACACCAAGGCCGGCGCGCACAACGTGCTGGCCGCGTCCGCCGATATCGCGCAAGGCAATATCGACCTGTCGCAGCGCACCGAGGAACAGGCGGCGTCGCTCGAGCAGACCGCGGCCAGCATGGAACAGCTGACCGCGACCGTGCAGCAGAATGCCGGCAACGCCGGGCAGGCCAGCGCGCTGGCGCGCGAGGCGTCGGCAGCGGCGCGCGCCGGCGGCGACGCGGTCGGCCGCATGCAGCAGACCATGCAGGCGATCGACGCCGATTCGCGGCGCATCGCCGACATCATCGCGGTGATCGACGGCATTGCCTTCCAGACCAATATCCTGGCGCTGAACGCGGCAGTGGAAGCGGCGCGCGCGGGCGAGGCCGGCCGCGGCTTTGCGGTGGTGGCCAGCGAAGTTCGCGGGCTGGCGCAGCGCGCCGGCGCCGCGGCCAAGGAGATCCGCTTGCTGATCTCGCAATCCGGCGAGCGCGTGGCCGCGGGCAATACGTTGGCGCTCGATGTCGCAGCGACCATGGCAGGCACCGTCGCCGCCATCGGCCGGGTCGCGGCGATGATGGATGACATCAGCCAGGCCTCGCGCGAGCAGAGCACCGGCATCGGTCAGGTCAACCAGGCGATGGCGCAGATGGACCAGGTCACGCAGCAGAACGCCGCGCTGGTCGAGCAGGCCGCGGCCGCGGCGCAGTCATTGCAGGAGCAGGCCCTGCAGATGCAGCGTGCGGTGGCGGTGTTCCGCACCGACGCGGCGCCGGCCGGCGCCTAGCGCCGCAGGATCCAGATCACGATGGAGACGACCACTGACACCACGATGCACGTGGTGATCGGAAAGTAAAAGCTGAAGCCGTCGCGCACCACATGGATATCCCCGGGCAGCCGCCCCAGCGGCAGCTTCGACAGCCAGGGCCAGGCGGCGCCGGCGGCCACCAGCAGGCAGCCCAGGATGATAAGCAGACGTTGCATGATCGGCGATGGCGCGTGAGCGGTTGCGGTCCTGATGCGTTGGACCGCTATCGGTCCGCGGGATTCCTCAGCGCCCCGCGTCCGCTCATCCCGCCGCCTGGTGCGCTGCAGTGCACAGCGTGGCGGCTTCGGCCGGAAATGCGGGGTCGCTCTCCAGCACCGGCAGCAGCGCGTTCGCGTCGCCGACCACCGCGCCCACCACGATCACCGCCGGGCTTGCCAGCCCGGCCGCCAGCGCTTGCGCCAGCGTGCCAAGCGATCCGGTCCAGCTGCGCGCGTGCTCGCTGCCGGCGTGCATCACCACCGCCGCCGGCGTGCCGGCCGTCATGCCGGCGGCGAGCAGGCCGTCGCGGATCGCGGCGATGCGGCTCATGCCCATGTAGATCACCAGCGTGGTGCCGCCGCGCGCCAGCGCGTGCCAGTCGGGCGAGCCGTGGGCGCTGGTATGGCCGGTAACGAAGGTCACGCCGTGACAGTGCGCGCGATGCGTCAGCGCAATGCCCAGCGCCTGCGCGGCGGCCATACCGCTGCTGATGCCGTTGACGATCTCGACCTGCAACCCGTGGCCGCGCAGGAACGCGGCTTCTTCGCCGCCGCGCCCGAACAGCAGCGGATCGCCGCCCTTGACGCGCGCCACCGCGCGGCCGGCCAGCGCATGCTGCAGCGTCAGCTGCTGGATGCGCTGCTGGCTCACCGAGCAGCGCCCGCCGCGCTTGCCGACCCACTCCACGTGGGTGCCGGGGCTGGCATAGCTGGCCATTTCCGGCGAGACCAGGTCATCGACCAGCCAGACTTCCGCGGCAGCCAGCGCGCGCATGGCGCGTACCGTGACCAGGTCCGGGCTGCCAGGGCCGACGCCGATCAGCCAGACCTTGCCGGGCTTCAGCGGTGCTTGCATGTTGGACTCCTGCAATGGGATCTCGCCACGCGCTCAGTGGCTGGTGCCGGCCGAGCGCGTGGTCTTGTTGAAGACGTTGTACTTGCCGATGGGCTTGTCCATCGGCAGGCGCCTGACTTCCTGCAACGTGGCGGCGTCATACACCACGATGGCACCGTCGCGCTCCATCAGGCTGACCAGCGCGTAGCGCCCGTCGCGCGTGAACTCGACGTGCGCGGCGGTGCGGCCGGCGCTGGGGGTGACGCTGCCGACCACGCGCAGGCTTTGCTTGTCGATGACCTGCAGGGTGTCGCGCCGGGCGCTCATCATGGCGTCGGCCCAGGCGTAGGGCGTGCGCTCGTGGCTGCGCAGGAAGAAGCCCGGGCCGTTGGTCGGCACGGTGGCGACGGTGTGCCAGTCCTGCATGTCGATCACCGTGATGCGCCCCTGGCCGAGGTCGGGCGAGGCCATCACTTCACGGCCATCGCGCTGCCAGGTGATGCCGCTGCCCAGGTGCGGCATGCCGCCCAGCGCCAGCGACGCCACCTTGCGCCCGCGCTGCAGGTCTATCACCTGCCCGCCGCCCTGGCGCGAGCCGCCCAGGATATGGCGATACGGCTGGTCGAAGAAAAAGTCGTCGAGCACCTCGTCCAGTTCGATCGCGCGCGGCTGCAGCAGCGCCGAATGCGGCAGCGGCGCGCCCGCGGCGTCGGCATACGGAATTTCCCAGACCTCGGGGATGTCCTTCAGCGCGGCGATAAAGCTGTGGCGCGGCGCGGCATCGTAGACCGCGGAGACGCGCGAACGCTCGCCGTTGCGCCCGGCGACGTCGATCACCCGCGCCAGCGACAGGTCGTCGGCATCCAACAGCACCAGCGTGCGCGGCAACGTGTTGCCGGCCAGGACCCAGCGCCCGTCATCGCTGACGGCCACGTTGCGCGTGTTCACGCCGACCCGGATCTCGGCCACATACGCCAGGTTCCACAGGTCGAACTTGCTGACCCAGCCGTCGCGGCTGGCCATGTAGACATAGCGGCCGTCGCGGCTGAATTTGGGCCCGCCATGCAGCGCGAAGCGCGTGGCAAAGCGATGCACCGGCGCCAGCCGGTCGCCGTCGAGCACGGTCATGTGATGGCTGCCGGCCTCGACCACGACGAACAGGTTCTGCGGGTCGGCGCTGAACACCGGCCGTGCCGGCAGGCTGCCGGGCGCGTGGTGGACGATATGGCTGGCGCGGATGGCCTGGTCGTCCCACTGCGGCGCGGCGGCGGGCGCGGTGCGCAGCCAGCGTGCCAGCGCCTGCAGCTCGGCCGCGGCCAGCGTGCCCGCGAACGCCGGCATCTGCGTGGCGGCGCGGCCGTGGCGCAGCACCGCGTCGAGCTCGCCGGCGCGCAGGCGCTCCAGGCTTTCCGGCAGCAGTGCGGGCCCCATGGCGCCAAGCCGGTCGGCGCCATGGCAGGCGGCGCAGTGCTGGCCGTAGAGCGCGGCCGGGTCGGCCGCCGTTGCGGCTTGCGCGACCCAGGCGAACGCAAGCAGGCCCAGCCATCGGATCAGCGCTGTCATGCCGCGACCTCCGCGCCTGGCGCGTGCGCGATCTCGGCATCGCTCAGGTAGCAGCCCGGGTCCTCGGCCCACGGGTTGCCCGTCAGCGCAAAGGCGCGCACGCGTGTATTGCCATTGCAGATAACGCGGTGCGCGCAGCCCGCGCAGCGCCCCTGCAGTGGACGGGGCGTGCTGGCCAGGCCGGCCATCAGCGGATCGGCGCGGTCGGCCCAGATCTCGCCGAACGGCCGCTGGCGCACATTGCCCAGCGTCACGTGCCACCACATCGTGTCGGGATGGACATTGCCGAGGTTGTCGATATTGGCCACGCCGACGCCGGTGGCGTTGCCGCCCCAGCGCTCCAGCCGCTCGCGCATGTCGGCGACGCGATGCGGAAAGCGGCTGGCGATCCAGTACAGCAGGTACACGCCGTCGGCATCGTTGTTGCCGGTGACGAAGTCGCCCGCATGCCCCTGGCGCGCGCGCTGCCAGACGTGGTCGAACAGCCAGTCCAGCGCGGCGCGGGTGCGGGCGTGGCGGGCGTCGTCGGCGCGGTGGCTGCGCGCGCGGCCGGCATAGTTGAAGTGCGACAGGTAGAACTTGTCGATGCCCTCGCGCTCGGCCAGCGCCACCAGCTCGGGCAGCTGTGCCGCGTTCGCTTCGGTCAGGGTCATGCGCACGCCCACGCGCAGCCCGGCCGCGCGTGCCGTGCGCAGGCCTGCCAGCGCCCGCGCGAATGCGCCGTCGCTGCGGCGGAAGCGGTCATGCGTGGCGGGCAGGCCGTCGAGGCTGACGCCGACGTAGTCAAAGCCAGCCGCCGCCAGCCGCCCCGCGTGGCCGGCATCGAGCAGCGTGCCGTTGGACGACAGCGACAGGTGGAAGCCGAGCGCGCGCGCGCGCCCGGCAATCTCGTACAGGTCCGGCCGCAGCAGCGGCTCGCCGCCGGACAGGATCAGCGCCGGCACGCGCGCCGCGCGCAACTGGCCCAGCACGTCCAGCGCTTCGGCGGTATCGAGCTCGCCCTTGAAGTCGGTGTCGGCCGAGGTAGCGTAGCAGTGCCGGCAGTTCAGGTTGCAGCGGCGGATCAGGTTCCAGATCACCACCGGGCCGGCGGGCTGGCGCGGAGGCGGCACCGGGCCGTCATCGCGCAGGGCTTCCATGAAGCGGGACAGGCGGAACATGGGTGGGGCTTCCTATCGGTTTCTATTGGTCGGGGCTTGGATCTGGACCGGGGCCGGCTGGCGGCAGCCGCAGCCCGGTCTTCTTCAGCACGCGGGTGGACCACAGCACGTCGTGCGCGCGGCAGGCGTCGCCCAGCAGTGCCGCGATCGCGGCGATCTGGGGCGCGGCCTCTTCGCGCGAGCGGGCGTGGACCATCGCGAACAGGTTGTAGCGCCAGTGCGGCAAGCGGCGCGGTCGCCGATAGCAATGGCTGACGAAAGGCAGGGCACCGACGCGCGCGCCCAGCCCATCGATGTCGGCATCGTCGACGTCCCACACGGTCATGCCGTTGGCGCGCCAGCCGATCCGGTAGTGGTTGGGCACGGCGGCGATGCGGCGCAGCACGCCGCGCGCCTGCATCGCGGCCAGGCGTGCGATCACTTGCGCCTCGGTCAGGCCCAGTTCCGCGGCGACCGCGGCGTACGGGGCCGATACCAGCGGCAGGCCGGCCTGGGTGGCGCGGATCAGCGCCAGGTCAGTGGGATCGGCGGCGTCGGCAGTGGTTGGCATCAGGCGGGCAGATAGAGGTTGACGAAGAACTCCCGTTCCTTGGGAAACGGCAACACCTCGACCCCGGCCGCCGCGGCGATGCGCGCGAGCACCGGCGCAACCTGCTCCGGCCGTGCGACGGCCACCACGAACCACAGGTTCAGGTGATGCGTGCGCGCGTAGTGGTGCGCGACCTCGGGGTGGGCGTTGATGGCGGCTATGACGGCTTCCATCCGCGCGGCCGGCGCATGGCAGGCGCACAGCACGAAGCGGCCGCCGGCGCGGTCCACCTGGTACAGCGGACCGAAGCGCGTCAGCACGCCGGCGGCAAGCAGCGCGCGCAGCCGCGCCAGCAGCACGGCCTCGTTGATGCCGAGCGCCGCGGCGGCTTCGGCGTACGGGCGCGGCACCAGCGGCAGGCCGCGCTGCAGGGCGTTGATGATGCGGCGGTCGAGCGCATCGAGCGCATCGAGCGCATCGAGGGGTTCGGGACGATCGGCTGGATCGATGGCGTCGCACGACGCGGCGGCGCCGTTCATGCCGGCACCTGGATGGCGTAGCGCGTGCCGCGCTGCTTGTAGCAATGCGTCCCGACCAGCACCGAGCCCGGCACCTGCTCCAGGCCGGCGGCGGCGCGAATCCGGGCCAGCGCGGGCTGCAGGTCCTGCGCGCTGCGGGCATGGATCATCGCGAACAGGTTGTAGGGCCAGTCAGGGAGCCGGCGCTCGCGGCGGTAGCACAGGGTCACGCGCGGCTGCCGCGCCAGCCGCGTGCCGATGGCGTCGACACGGCCGTCGGGCACGTCCCACACGCACATGGCGTTGTGGCGGTAGCCGAAGCGCCCGTGGCGCAGCACCACCCCCAGGCGCCGGATCACGCCTTGCGCAGACCATTGCGCCAGCCGCTCGAGCACCTGCGGTACGCCCAGGCGCGCCTGTGTGGCCAGCGCATGGAACGGGCGCGGCGTCAGCGGCAGGCCCGCTTCCAGCGCCGCGACCAGGCGCCAGTCATCGTCGTCCAGCGCCACGGCGGCAGCGGGCGCCGCCAGCCCGGCGGGCCGGCGCGGGCGGGTACCGTGCTGGCGCGCCAGCGGAAAGCCCAGGTCGATGTGGTATTCGCGCGTCATCGGCAGGATCAGCGGCGCCTGGCCGGTGAGCTCGCCGATCGACGCCAGCGTGGCATCGAGCATGCCGCGCTCGCGCGCGCCCGCGACGAACCACAGGTTGTACCGGTGGCCGCTGCGCGCGTAGTTGTGGCTGACCGCCGCGCAGGCGCTGACGCGCGCCGCCACGCGGTCCAGTTGCGCCGCCGGCACCGACAAGGCGCCCAGCGTGCTGACGCCGATCACGTTCGGCGCGAACACGGCGCCGACGCGGCTGATGCGCCCGCTGCCGAGATCGCGCGCCAGCAAGCTCAGCAGCGCGTGCTCGCACAGTCCGGCTTTCGCAGCCAGCGCCTGGTAGGGCCGGGGCAGCAGCGGGAAGCCGCGCTGCAGCTGGTCGTAGAGGCTTTGCTCGTTGAACATGACGTGCCCTACATGCCGAAGCGCTGCGCGCGCGCGGTGAAGAAGATGCCGCTGGGATTGTCGGCCGGCAGCGTGGCCAGGCGTTCCAGCGTGGCGGTGTCGTAAACCTCGACGCGGTTGTCGTCGCGGCAGGACAGCCACAGCGCCTCGCCCTTGGGCGTGAATTCCATGTGCAGCACGCCGCGGCACGGTTGCAGCGTGCGCACCACCTGGCGCGTGGCGGTGTCGATCACCTGCACGGTGTCGTTATGCGGGAAGGCGAAATTGACCCAGACCTGGCGGCCGTCGGGCCGCGCCATGGCGAATACCGGCTGGCCCGCCAGCGCCACGCGCGCCGCTTCGCGCCAGCCGTTGGCCGGATCGGCCACCAGGACTTCATGGCGCCCGATCGCCGGCAGCCATGCCATGCCCTGCGCCATGGCCCAGCCGCGCAGGTGCGGCATCTTGTAGACCGGCAGCGGCGCGTTGCCGCGGCCGTAGCCGGACAGGATGCGGCGCGCCTGAGGGGGAACCTGCCACAGGTCGACCAGCGCCAGCCCGTCTTCGCCGAACAGGCCGGCCAGGTACCAGCGGCCATCGGGCGTGACCAGCCCGTCGTAAGGCTCGCGGCCGGCGGGCAGCCGGGTCACCTGCGGGTGGCGCGGGTCGCCGGCATCGATGATCCAGATTTCGCCGGATTCGAACAGGCTGGCGGCGAAGCGCCGGCCGGGCAGGTCGGCCAGTCCGACCACCTTGGCGCGGCGTCCGTCGCTGCCGATGGCGGGAAGCTCCGCCAGCGGTTCGAGCGTCTGGGCATCGAACAGGCGGATACCCCCGGGCGCGTAGTTCTGCGCCGCCACCACCCGGCCGTCCTGCGAGATGGCGCCGCCAATGCTGTTGCCGGCCTGCAGCACGCGATGGGTGATGCGGGCGCCGAGCAGGTCGACGCGCGTCAGGCCGCCATCGCGGCCGAAGACATAGGCGTAGCGCGCATCGCGCGAGAACACCACGCTGGCGTGCGACAGGTCGCCCAGTCCCGCGACCGTGGCCAGGCGGGTCATGCCGGTGGTCTCCACGATCTGCAGCCGGCCCGCGGCGCGCTCCACTACCACGCCCAGGTCGCCGGTGCCGCGCATGCCGGCGGCGCAACCAGCGGCCAGCACGGCCACCAGCACCGCGCACGCCGCCGCAGCCAGGCCGCGCATCAGTTGCCTGGCGGCAAGACGGCCGGCGGCTGGCCGGCCTGCAGTCGATCGATCAGCCATCGGGCTTCATCCTGCGTCATGAATGGTTTCCAGGGCGGCATCGCCGTGCCGGGCCGGCCGTACAGCACGGTGGCGACCAGGCCGTCAGGCGGCTTGCCGGCCAGGCCCGCGGGCGTCAGCGGCGGGCCCAGTCCGCCGCGTAGGGTCATGCCGTGGCAGGCGCCGCAGTCATCGCGCAGCCAGTGCGCCAGCTGCGCCTGCCGCGCCGGCGCGGGCGGATCGACGGTGGCCAGCGCGCGTGCGCCCGGCGTGGCGAACAGCGTGGCGACCAGCGCGGCAGCAGCGGCGCGGCGCCACGCGGCGCGGTTCAGAGGGACAGGATCCATTTGGCCAGCGTGTTGGCGTCGGCCTGGCTGACGGCGTTGGCCGGCATCGGCACCGGGCCCCAGCGGCCGCTGCTGCCTTTCAGGATGGACTGGACCATCTGAGCCTGCCCGTCCTTGCGGCCGGTGTATTTGCCCTTGATGTCCTGGAAGGCTGGCCCGACCATTTTCTTGTCGAGGCTGTGGCACGCCAGGCAGGCCTTGCTCGATGCCAGGGCCTGGCTGGCGTGTGCCGGCACGGCGGCGCCGAGCGCCAGCAGGCAGCCGATCGCTGCGGCGAGCGCTGTCAGCGCGTGTTGGGTTCGCATGATGCAATCTCCGTGGAAAGTGCGTGGGGACGATGACGGCCCTCGCTGCGCCGCGGCGCAGCGAGGGCGCGGCCTCAGTAGACGTCGTGCTGCGTGTTGTAGGCGTTGAACTTGCCGGTCGGCGTGATCAGGCGCTTGTCCTTGATCACGGTCTTGAGTGCGCGGGTCTTGTCGTCGACCACCACCAGCGCGGATTCACCGTCCTTGGTGCCCCAGACCGAGAACCAGACTTCGTCGCCGGCCTTGTTGTACTCGGCCTGCACCACCCGCTTGGCGCCGCTGCCCTTCAGGTCGGCCCACTCCGCGATGGGCAGCACCTTGAAGCCGGCGTCGAGGTTGCGCGTGTCGAACACCGCGACCGACTGGTTGAGCTTGGCATCCGGATTCAGCGGCGTATCGACCCACAGGTTGGACGACTTGGGATGGGTCTTGATGAAGAGCGAGCCGCCGCCCTGGCCCTTGACCGTCTGCACCACCTTCCACGCTTGCGCGGGGTGGCCGGCGGGATCGGTGCCGATCAGGCTGATGGTCTCGTCGCCCAGGTGGCTGGTGGCCCAGACCGGGCCGAACTGCGGATGCGTGAAGTTGGCGCCGCGGCCAGGGTGCGGGGTCTTGCCGACGTTGACCAGCGCGGCCAGCTTGTCTTCCTTGGTGTCGACCACGGCGATCTTGTCGGAGGCATTGGCCGCCACCAGGAAGTAGCGCCCGGTCGAATCGAAGCCGCCGTCATGCAGGAACTTGGCCGAGTCGATGGTGGTGGTCTTCAGGTTGGCCAGGTCCGAGTAGTTGACCATCAGGATCTTGCCGGTCTCCTTGGCGTTGATCACGAATTCCGGATGGAAATGGCTGGCCACGATCGACGCCACACGCGGCTCGGGATGGTATTCGTTGTCCACGGTCATGCCGCGCGTGGATACCACCTTCAGCGGCTTGAGGGTGTCGCCCTCCATGATCACGTACTGCGGCGGCCAATAGGAGCCGGCCACCGCGTACTTGTCCTCGTAGCCCTTGTACTTGGAGGTCTCGACCGAGCGCGCCTCCATGCCGATCTTTACCTCGGCGACGATATCGGGCTTGGGCAGCCACAGGTCGATCAGGTCCAGCCGCGCGTCGCGGCCGATCACGTACAGGTAGCGCCCCGACGCCGACATGCGCGAGATATGCACCGCGTAGCCGGTCTTGACGATATTGATGATCTGCTTGCTGTCGCCGTCGATCAGCGCCACCTCGCCGGCGTCGCGCAGCGTGACCGAGAACAGGTTGTCCAGGTTGTACTGGTTCATCTTCTGCGTCGGGCGCTTGGCGACGGGCAGGATGTCCTTGCGGCTTTTCTCGATATCGGCCAGCGAGAACTCGGGCGGGGTCGGCGGATCGAGCTGGATGTAGCGCGCCATCAGGTCGACTTCCTTGTCGGTGAGGTCGCCCGAGGTGCCCCAGTTGGGCATGCCGGCAGGGCTGCCGTACTTGATGAAGGTCTTCAGGTATTCGGTGCCGCGCGCGCGGGTGATGTCGGGCGTCAGCGCCTTGCCGGTGGCACCCTTGCGCAGCACGCCGTGGCAGCCGGCGCAGCGTTCGAAGTAGATTTGCCGCGCATGGTCGAATTCGGCGGTGGTCAGGGTGGGGATGGCGGCCTTCTGTTCGGCCTTTGCTTCAGGCTTCGGCGCGGTCCTTGCGGTGTTGGTGGCTGCCTGGGGAAGACCCAGCCAGAGCGAGAGCGGCAGTGCCGCGAATGCGGGATAAAGCCATTTTCTTGCTTTCATGGTGCCGTGGTTCAGCGGGTTGTGGAAAGCTGTTGTCGAGGTGCTTGTGGGGTGCGAACTGGGCACCAGGCGCTTGCAGTGATGATGCGGACACACTGCGAGAAGGGGCTTGACTGGCATCAAACCGTGCGGGATGTCACGCAACGGTTTTCTTTTCGGTTTTCTTTTCGGTGTTCGCCGGTTGGCGCAGAGATGACGGAATGCGCTTTGGCGCGTTGCGGTGGAACGAACGTGCCGATCGGGTACTCCCTCCCCCGCTTGCGGGAGAGGGAGCGAAGCGCGTTGCGGGACGCGCCGCTAATGCTTGATCAGCAACACAGGGCAGTGCGCATCGGCGAGGACCCGTCTTGCCACCGACCCGACGATGGCATCGAGGAAGCCGCCGCGGCCATGCGAGCCCATCACGATCAGGCTGGCACCGATCTGGCGCGCATACTCGACGATGCGGGCTGGCGCGAAGCCCGTGAGGCCGTGGCGCTCGAATGCGATCCCGGCCTCGCCGAGGATGGTGGTCACCGAGGCCATCGCCTTCTCGTTCTGTTCGCGATGCCAGTCCTCGAGCGTGCCGCGATCGATGAACGTCTTGATGTCGCCGGGCACATCCGGTTCGCAATGCACCACGTGCACGACGAGGTCCCGGGTCAGCAGGGGGCTTTGCGCCAGGAAGCGCGCGGCCGCATCGCTATAGGACGACCCGTCGGTCGCCAGCAGGATTATGTTCATGGCTTGCTCCTCATGTGCGCCGGTTCCCGGCCCCGCGACCGCGCGGTGCGCCGCTGCGGCCCGGCTGATCGCCCGCTGCGGCGGCTCGCCTGGTCCTGGCCTGGCTGAGCAGGACGGAGACGAACAGCGTCATCGCGACCGCGCACAGCGACCAGTGCACCGGTACGTGGAACCACGGCTCGACCAGCATCTTGGCGCCGATAAAGGCGAGCACGATGGCGAGTCCGTACTTCAGGTACTGGAAATGCGCCGCCAGGTTGGCGAGCAGGAAATACAGGGCCCGCAGGCCCATGATCGCGAAGATGTTGGACGTGAAGACAATGAACGGATCGGTGGTCACGGCGAAGATCGCCGGGATGCTGTCGACCGCGAACACCAGGTCGGTAGCCTCGACCATCAGTACCACCACGAACATCGGGGTGGCATGACGCAGCCCGTCGATGCGCACGAAGAAGCGTTCGCCGTGGTACGACGAGGTGATCCGCATATGCGCGCACAGGAAGCGCACGATGGGATTGCGCGAGAGGTCGGGCGCGTGCCTGGAAATGAACAGCATCTTGATGCCGGTGATGACGAGGAACACGCCGAACACATAGAGGATCCAGGCGAACTGGCTGATCAGCCATACCCCCACCAGGATCATGGCGGCGCGCATCAGGATGGCGCCAAGCACGCCGAGCAGCAGCACGCGGCGCTGCAGTTCCGGCGGCACGGCGAAATAGCTGAAGATCATCGCAAACACGAACATGTTGTCGACCGACAGCGACAGCTCGATCAGGTAGCCGGTGTAGAACTCCAGCACCTTGCGATAGGCCGCGTCGTGCCCGGCGTCCTCGGCCACCACCCACCACAGCGCCAGGCCGAACAGCGTGGCCAGCGTCATCCAGGTCAGGGTCCATCCCAGCGCCTCGCGCGAGGAGACCCGGTGCGCGTGCCGCCCGCCAAGCACGAATATGTCCACCAGCAGGGTGCCCAGCACCAGGACGAAAAATCCAGCCCACATCGGGGCGGTGGCAAAGGTCTCCATTGCCTTATGGTGAGACGGCGAGTGAGACGGCGGGTGGGATGGCCGGCGGCTGGCGCCAGGTCCGGCCGGCGGGGATCATGGCAGCGGCCGCGCGAGGCGCCGCGCGACCTGCGCCTTCCCGCGCAGCGCGTCGGGTTCGCCGCAGTAGTGCAGGATTTCAGCGCGGGCCGCATTGCGCAGCCGCATTGCGGCCGACCAGTCCTGACCGTCAGGCGGCAGGGGCCGGCCGATGACGACGCTGACCGGTCCCCGGCGCGGCAGCCACTGGCCGTCGCGCAGCACCGAGCGGGTGCCCCGCAGCGCAACGGGAACCACCGGGGCGCCGGCACGGGCAGCGGCGACGAAGGCGCCGGAGCGGAAACGTTGCAGCCCGGACTCGCGACCGAAGGTGCCTTCCGGGAACAGCAGCACCGAGCGCCCGGCGCGCACCGCCGCGACCAGCCGCTCGATGGCCTCGGATTCACGCACGTTGTCGAAGCGGTCGATAAAGTCGGCCCCGATGCTGGACAGGTAGGCGGCCGGGATGCGTTGCGTTTGCAGCTCGCGCTTGGCCACGACACACACCGGCAGCGGGAGTGCGGCAACCAGCACGATGCCGTCCAGGTAGCTGGCATGGTTCGATACCAGCACGCAGGCGCGATGGCGCGGCAGGTGCTCCAACCCCTGCACGAACCATGGGACGGCGGCCAGCCGCAGCAGCAGCCGGGCGGCGTGGTGGCTGAGCGCCCATCCCATGGCTGGCCGGTGCATTGCCACCGATGCCAGGCACGTCACGGGCGCCATCGCGGCGAACAACAGCCACGCATACAGCGAATACGACAGGCCGGCAGCGGCATGCCGGCCGCGCCGCAGCTGCGGCAGCAGCGCCTGCCAGCCGAAGCGCGCGATCTGCAGCCACGGTGCGGCTTGGCCATGGCCGGTGCCGCCATGCTCGAACCGCTCGCGGCAAGCGGCGCGCCGGATCTTGCCGCTCGACGTCTTCAGGATGGTGTGCGGCGGCACCAGTACGACATGGTCCGGCGGCATGCCGAGTATATCGAGCGCGGTCTTCAGCGCCTGCCGTTGCAGCGCGCTGCGCGCGGCCTGGTCCGTTGCCGAGGTTTCCGCCATCACGACGATATGCTCGGTGCCGGTGTCCGGATCGGGGCTGCCGAACACCGCGACGCAGCCCTTGCGGATCCCGGGAATGGCGCCGATGGCCTGCTCCACTTCGTAGGGATAGAGATTGCGGCCGCCGCGAACGATGGTTTCCTTGGCGCGCCCGGTGACGTAGAGCTCGCCGTCGGCGATATAGCCATAGTCGCCGGTGTTGAGCCAGCCGTGGTCGAAGAGCTTGCGCGTCTGCACCGGGTTGCGGAAATAGCCGCTGGTGGCCGAGGGCCCGCGGAACTGCAGCAGGCCCTCCCGCCGCTCGGGCAGTTCGCAGCCGCTGGCGTCGACGATGCGGATATCGTGGCCGGGCAGTGGCCGGCCGCACGAAGGGATCTCCAGCACATCGCGTTCGGCTGCCACGTCCTGTCGGTCCGCCGCGGCGGGAATGGCGCGCGATGTGTGTACGAATGCGGCGCGGTCGATGCGGTCGGCAGTCAAGGCGCGTCCCGGCGGCGGGAACGTCAGGCCCACCGATGCCTCCGCCAGCCCGTAGACCGGCGCCGCCGCCTGTGCGCGCAGGCCATGCGGGGCAAAGCGCGCTGCGAACTTGCGCATGGTCTGCAGGCTCACGGGCTCGGCGCCGTTGAAGGCGAAACGCCAGCTCGACAGGTCCAGCCCCGCCAGGTCCGCGTGTGCCAGCCTGTGCAGGCACAGTTCATAAGCGAAATTGGGCCCGCCCGACAGCGTGCCCCGGTACTTGTGGATCGCCCAGAGCCAGCGCTCGGGCCGTGCCAGGAACGTCAGCGGCGACATCACCACCAGCGGGAAGGCATAGTACAGGCTGCCCAGCCAGGCGCCGATCAGGCCCATATCGTGATACAGGGGCAGCCAGCTGACAAAGACGTCGCGCGAGTCGACCGACAGTGCCATGCCCATGGCGCGCAGGTTGGCCAGCAGGTTGGCATGCGTCAGCACCACGCCCTTGGGCGAGCCGGTGCTGCCCGAGGTGTACTGCAGCAGCGCGATGTCATGCGCGCCCGGCATCGCATTAACGGGCGCGGCGGCGGTGTCCTCCACTTCCTGAGGCGTCAGCACGCTATGCAGCGTGCCGGTGCTGGCCTTGAGCAGGGTGGCGAGCGGCCGGGCTTCGGCCACCGTGATCAGGATCGGCGCCTGCGCGTTGGCCAAGATGCCGGCGTGGCGCTGCAAGTGGTCGCCGATCTGCGCCAGCCGCACTGGCGGGTAGAGCGGCACGGGTATCCCGCCTGCCATCAGGATGCCGGTAAAGCAATAGAAATACTCCGCGCTGGTTGGCAGCATCAGCGCCACGGTGGTACCGGCGCGCACGCCGCGCGCGGCCAGGCCGGCGGCGACGCTGCCGGCGCGCCGGTGCAGTTGCGCAAAGGTGATCGACGTCTCTTCGCCTTCGCCGCCATGCAGGATGATGTGAGTATGGTCAGGGTGGCGGTGCAGGTGCCAGTGCAGCACGTCCGTGACCGTGGCGGCGCCTTCCGGCGCCTGCGCCGCGGCTTCTGCCGATGCCGGGCTGGCCGGCCCGGCGGCCCCGTCCTCGGCGCCGGGCGGCAGGTCCCTGGCGGCGAGCACGGCGCGCAGCAGCGCGCGCGGCGTGTCCGCCTGGGCCAGTACCTGCTCCGGCAGGCTGACGCCGAAACGCTGCTCGATGCGGGTCAGCAGTTCGGCGCGCGTCAGGCTGTCGAAGCCCAGGTCGGCTTCGAGCGCGCTGTCCATCGAGGCGCCGGTCGGTGCACCGGATTCGGCCTGCGGCCGCATAGCGGTAGACATCTCCCCCACGATGCCGAGCAAGGCATCCTCGTAGTTCTGCCGCGGGGGCGAGTCCTCGTTCATTCGCTTATTGCTGGGGGTCCGCGCGCATCCGTGGCTGCCGCCTGCCGCGCAGGGGCAGGCGGCAGCACCGACGGCGACGGTACTGGCACCCCTAAAGATAGGCGGCGTGCGGAAATTGTCGAGTTGGGTGGCGGGGCGGGCACTGGCGCCGGCGCTCCGGCCAGGCACAGGCGCGCCATCCTGCACAGGCCGTCGGGGCCGCCGTCAGATGGCGATCATCTCCATCGCTTTGAGGAAAGCGCCAGGGTCGAGCGGATCCGCCTGGTCGCGGTCGCGCAGGGCGAGGATGAACTGCCCCACTCGCGCGGTATGGTCCAGCGGCAGGCAGGGCAGCAAGGTGTCGAGCCGCGCATCGGTAGCCACCGCAACGATCGAAGGATCGCAGGGATAGTAGGGTGCACGTCCATGCGCCGGGCGATACACCTCGATGCGCGGAATATCCTCGCTGCGGAAGCCTTCGACCAGCGTGATGTCCGCAGGCCGCAGCCGCGCCACCTGCTCAGCAAGCGTCGGCTCGGCTTCGTTGGCCAGCTCGCGCACGATGGCGTAGCGATAGGGCGAGGCCACCATTACTTCCGTGGCACCGGCTGCGCGAAAGCGCGCGCTGTCCTTGCCGGGGGGCTCGAGTTCCAGCGGATGATGGCTGTGCTTGATCACGTTGACGGTCAGGCCGTGGGCGCGAAACCACGGCAGCAGCGCGGTAATCAGCGTGGTCTTGCCGCTGCCCGAGGTGCCGGCGATGCCGAAGATAAAGGGATTCATGTTGTGACGGATTCGGTTGGTGCGGCGGGTGCGGCGCTGGCTGGCAAAGGACATACCAGCGGCAGGAAGGCATCGGCGCGCTGCGAATAGGCCAGCAGCGCGCCGGCCTGGAGATCGAAATACCAGCCGTGCAGCGTCAGCGCGCCAGCTTCCAGGGCGCGCCGCACGAACGGGAAGGTCTGCAGGTTGCGCAGCGACACCAGGATCGCCGCCTGCTCGCAGGCGCGCTGGCGCTGCGCGGCGCTGGCCCCGGCGAGGGTTTCCTCCACCTGCCGCCGCGCCGGCGCGGCGATGCGGACCCACGCGCCAAGGTAGTCCGGATCCTCGCCCTCGTCGGGCGCATGGTCGCCGGCGTCGGCCGGCTGCGCCAGCAGCGCGCGGATGCCGCCGCAGCCGCCGTGGCCCATCACGATGATGCGGGCCACGCGCAGCTGCTGCACCGCGAACTGGATCGCCGCGGACACGCCGTGCAGGCTGCCCTCTTGGCGGCCGGTGCAAGGGGGCACCAGGTTGCCGATATTGCGCACGGTAAACAGCTCGCCCGGATCGCAGCCGAGCAGCAGGCCGGGGTCGACGCGCGAGTCGCTGC
Organism: Cupriavidus alkaliphilus; assembly: GCF_014191175.1. Classification (NCBI taxonomy): domain Bacteria; kingdom Pseudomonadati; phylum Pseudomonadota; class Betaproteobacteria; order Burkholderiales; family Burkholderiaceae; genus Cupriavidus; species Cupriavidus alkaliphilus. The sequence goes on from NZ_JACHWE010000006.1 coordinate 171,870, forward strand.
AGCCGATCAGCAGCGTCGGCGGACGCTGGCCGGTGCGCAGGCTGTCGAACAGCCCGGGCTCGTCGTCGAAATAGCGTTGCTGGAAGCGTTCGAAACCCTTGAGCAGATGTTCGATGTGATGCACGGCCGCCTCCGCTCGCTATTGCACCAGCGGGCTGTCGGCGCCCTCGAGCTCGATGCCTTCGATGCGCGCGCGGCCGATCAGCAGGCTGGCGTACTGCTTCCAGGCGCGGTCGCGCGCCGCGGCGCCGAGGGCGCGCGCGATCTCGCCGCGCACCGCCTCGAACGGCAGGCGCGTGCCCGGGCAACGCTCGAGGATGCGCACGATATGCAGGCCATAACGGGTTTCAAGCAACTGCGGCAGCACGCCGTCCTGCTGCGCCGCGAACAGTGCGCGCTCGAACTCCGGCGCGGTTTCGCCGCGGAACACGCGGCCCAGCCGGCCGCCGTTGGCGCCGCTGGGGCAATTGGACAGCGCGCTGGCATGATGAGCAAAGCTCGCGGGATCGCCGCGCACCAGCGCCAGCGTCTGCGCCGCGACCTCGCGCAGCGCGTCGAGCGGCACCCGCGGCGTGATCTGGAACAGGATATGGTCGGCTTCCACCCATTCGCCTTCGCGGAAGCGCTCGGGGTGGCTGTCGTAGTGGCGGCGGCAGCTGGCTTCGTCGGCTTCGGGCGTGGCGGCCTCGCGCGCCAGCAGCGTCTGCGCCAGCGCGTCGTCATCCATGGCTTCGGCGTCCAGGCCGGTGCGCGCGGCTTCGGCCCGCATCAGCAGGCGCAGGATCGCCGAGATGGTGGCCAGCCGCGCCGGGTTGGCGGCGTCGTGATGGTGGTCCAGTTCGCGCTCGATATCGGCGTCGCGCAGTTCCACGCCGTTGACGGTGACAGGCATCGGATTCTCCTTGTGCGCTTGCGGCGCTCAGCGGCTGCGCACCAGCTGCCAGGCGCGGCCGAGGTAGCCGAGCGAGGCAAAGCCGCTCCACACATGCACCAGCCGCGTGAACGGGAAGATCACGAACAGGGTCATGCCCATGAACAGGTGCGCCTTGAACAGCAGCGGGGCGTCGGCGATAAAGCCGGCGGCGTCGCCGCGCAGCGTGACGATGTGCTGTGCCCAGTTCATCAGCTGCACCATCATGTGGCCGTCCATATGGCCAGCCGATTCAAAGATGGTGGACAGGCCCAGCAGCAGCGTCACCAGCAGCCACAGCAGCAGCACCTTGTCGCCGGTGCGGGTCACCGCGGACACGCGCGCGTTGCTCAGCCGGCGGTGCAGCAGGATCAGCAGGCCGGCCAGGCACATGGTGCCCATCACGCCGCCGGCGGCCATCGCCACGCCCTGCTTGAAGCCGTGCGAGACGCCCAGCGCGTCCCACACCGCCACCGGAGTCAGCAGGCCCACCAGGTGGCCGAAGAACAGGCCCAGGATGCCGACATGGAACAGGATGTTGCCGGTGCGCAGGTTGCCGCGATACAGCACCTGCGAGCTGTCGGTCTTCCAGGTGTATTGCTCGCGCTCGAAGCGGGCCAGGCTGCCGAACAGGAAGATGGCAAGCGCGATGTACGGGTAGATGCCGAAGAGGAATTGGTGGAGGGTTGCCATGGTGTGAGCTCGTTGAGAGGATTGGGCTGGCTGGGCGCCGTCTATGCCTGCTGTTTTCCCCTCTCCCCGCAGGGGAGAGGGTAGGGTGAGGGGTGGTTTAAGCACCGGCGTTTCATTGAAGCTCCCGCCCCCACCCCCGCCCCTCTCCCGCACGCGAGAGAGGGGCGCAAAGAGTCGGCTCGCGTAAGCACTTCAGCAAGGCGCCGGCACCGGCGCCGTGCCACGCGGGTAGAACTTCACCGCCTGCGGCCCGGTGTGCGGGGCCAGCAGCGGCTCCACGCCATCGGCGCCCGGGCCGAAGGTTTCCAGCGCCTCGTCCATGTCCCGCACCGGCGGCTCCTGCTGCGCTTGCGGCTGCACGTCGGTGAGCGTGCGCAGCACGGCGAACGCGCCGGCGTAGGGACTCTGGTTGCGCGCGAGCCGGTCGCCGATCGCGGCCAGCACGTGGATGGCTTCGCCCAGCAGCTGCTCGGCGCGTGCCTCGTTGCCGTCGCCCGCGAGCGCGCCGAGGAACTCCAGGAACAGCGGCACGTAGTCGGGCAGCTCGGACGCCGCGGGTTCGAAGCCCGCGCGCCGGTACTCGTCGATCAGGTCGACCATGGCCTGGCCGCGGTCGCGGCTTTCGCCGTGTACATGCTCGAACAGGTGCAGCGAGTGCGCCGGGTTGCGGTCGAAGGTGGCGACATAGTTTTCCTGCAGCGTGATCAGCGTCTCGCTGCGCAGCAGGCCGGTCACCGGCGCCAGCAGTGCGCGCGCCTGCGGCCATTCGCCCAGCGCGGCGTCGATCTCGGGCAGCGCGTCGAGCAGTTCCTGCTCGGGATAGCCGAGCAGCGCGCTGAGGATGGGATAGAGGGGCATGTTGTTCTCCGGTTCGTTCGCGGGCGTTCAGCTCATCACGGCCTTCTTGCGCGACCTGGGCATGTCGACGAAATGCACGCTGCCTTGCGGCTTCTTGCCGAACAGCGCACCGTCCGAAGTGCCGCCCGAGCAGCCGTTGCCGAAGGTGAAGCCGCAGCTGGCCTTGTCGTTGAAGCTGTCCTCGACCATCTCCTTGTGCGAGGACGGGATCACGAAGCGGTCCTCGTAGTTGGCGATGGCCATGGTCTTGTACATGTCCTCGACCTGCGCGGGCGTCAGGCCCACCTGCTTCAGCACGTCGAGGTCCTGCACGCCGTCCACCACCTGCGAGCGCTTGTAGGCGCGCATCGCCAGCATGCGGTCCAGTGCCGACAGCACCGGCATCACGTCGCCCGCGGTCAGCAGGTTGGCCAGGTACTTGACCGGGATGCGCAGGCTCTTGACGTCGGGGATGATGCCGTTCATGCCCATGTGGCCCGCTTCGGCCGCCGACTGGATCGGCGACAGCGGCGGGATGTACCAGACCATCGGCAGCGTGCGGTACTCGGGGTGCAGCGGGAAGGCGACCTTCCACTCGCACGCCATCTTGTAGACCGGCGACTTGCGCGCGGCGTCGAGCCAGCTTTGCGGGATGCCCTGGCGCAGCGCCTCGGCCTGCACGGCCGGGTCGTGCGGATCGAGGAAGACGTCGAGCTGCGACTGGTACAGGTCGCGCTCGTCGGCCACCGACGCGGCCTGCTCGATGCGGTCGGCGTCGTACAGCATCACGCCGAGGTAGCGGATGCGGCCGACGCAGGTCTCGGAGCAGATCGTAGGCTGGCCGGCCTCGATGCGCGGATAGCAGAACAGGCATTTCTCGGCCTTGCCGCTCTGCCAGTTGAAATAGATCTTCTTGTACGGGCAGCCCGAGATGCACATGCGCCAGCCGCGGCACTTGTCCTGGTCGACCAACACGATGCCGTCGTCCTCGCGCTTGTAGATCGAGCCCGACGGGCACGAGGCCACGCAGGCCGGGTTCAGGCAGTGCTCGCACAGGCGCGGCAGGTACATCATGAAGGTGTTCTCGAAGGTCGAGTACATCTCCTTCTGCACGTCGTCGAAGAGCTTGTCGCGGCCGCGCGAGCTGAACTCGCCGCCGAGGTCGTCTTCCCAGTTCGGGCCCCACTCGATCTTTTCCATCTTGCGGCCGGTCAGCACCGAGACCGGGCGCGCGGTGGGCGGAGTCTGCGACAGCGGCGCCTTCTGCAGGTGCTCGTAGTCGAAAGTGAAGGGCTCGTAGTACTCGTCGATCGCCGGCAGGTTGGGATTGGCGAACAGGTTCGCCAGGATCTTCAGCTTGCCGCCCTGGCGCGGCTCGAGCGTGCCGTCGGCATTGCGCTTCCAGCCGCCCTGCCACTTGTCCTGGTTCTCCCATTCCTTGGGATAGCCGATGCCGGGCTTGGTCTCGACGTTGTTGAACCACGCATACTCGACGCCGTCGCGGCTGGTCCACACGTTTTTGCAGGTCACGGAGCAGGTATGGCAGCCGATGCACTTGTCGAGGTTCAGCACCATGGCTACCTGGGCGCGGATCTTCATTGCGTTGCTCCTTCCTTGTTCGATTCCACGAGCGGCCCTTCGAGCCAGTCGACCTTCTTCATCTTGCGCAGGATCACGAACTCGTCGCGGTTGCTGCCGACGGTGCCGTAGTAGTTGAAGCCGTAGGCCAGCTGCGCGTAGCCGCCGATCATGTGGGTGGGCTTGGTCACGGCGCGCGTGACCGAGTTGTGGATGCCGCCACGCATGCCGCTGGTCTCGGCGCCCGGCACATTCACGATCTTTTCCTGGGCGTGGTACATCAGGCACATGCCCTTCGGCACGCGCTGCGACACCACCACGCGCGCCGTCAGCGTGCCGTTGACGTTGAAGACCTCGACCCAGTCGTTGTCGCGGATGCCGTTGGCCTTGGCCTCGGCTTCCGAGATCCATACGTGCGGGCCGCCGCGCGACAGCGTCAGCATGCGCAGGTTGTCGGAGTAGGTGGAGTGGATGCCCCACTTCTGGTGCGGCGTGATCCAGTTCAGCACCAGCTCCGGGTTGCCGTTGGGCTTCTTGCCCAGCATCGGCGCCACGGTCTTGGTGTCGATGGCGGGCTTGTACACGCACGCGCCTTCGCCGAAGTCCAGCATCCAGCGGTGGTCTTGCCAGAACTGCTGGCGGCCGGTCAGCGTGCGCCAGGGGATCAGCTCGTGCACGTTGGTGTAGCCGGCGTTGTAGCTGACCTCTTCCGATTCCAGCCCCGACCATGTCGGCGCGGAGATGATCTTGCGCGGCTGCGCCTGCACGTCGCGGAAGCGGATCTTGTCGTGCTCGCGCCCTTCGGCGAGATGGGTGTGGTCGCGGCCGGTGATCTTCGACAGCGCTTCCCACGCCTTGACGGCGACGTGGCCGTTGGTTTCGGGGGCGAAGGTGAGGATCATCTCGGCGGCGTCGATGGCCGTCTCGAGCTTCGGGCGGCCCTGGCTCACGCCAGGCTCCGTCACCGTGTGGCTCAGGTCGCCGATCTCCTTCACCTCATGCTGGGTATTCCAGTTGATGCCCTTGCCGCCATTGCCGAGCTTGTCGAGCAGCGGGCCGATCGAGGTGAACTTCTTGTAGATGTCCGCGTAGTTGCGCTCGACCACCGTCATCGACGGCGCGGTCTTGCCCGGGATCAGGTCGCACTCGCCGGCCTTCCAGTCCTTCGGCTCGAACGGCTGGCCGAGTTCGCCCGGGGTGTCGTGCAGCAGCGGCGTGCAGACCAGGTCTTTGCGCGTGCCCAGGTACGGTCCGGCGATCTCGCTGAACTTCTTCGCGATGGCCTTGTAGATCTCCCAGTCGGTCTTGCTTTCCCACAGCGGCTGCACGGCTTCGGACAGCGGGTGGATGAAGGGGTGCATGTCGGACGTGTTGAGGTCGTCCTTCTCGTACCACGTTGCCGTCGGCAGCACGATGTCGCCGTACAGGCAGGTGGTGCTCATGCGGAAGTCGAGCACGGTCAGCAGGTCGAGCTTGCCTTCGGCGGCCGGGCGCACGTTGACTTCGCTCGGCGTGATCGCGTCGGCCTCGTCCCCGAACACGGCGTTCTGCGTGCCCAGCAGGTACTTCAGGAAATACTCATGTCCCTTGCCCGAGCTGCCCAGGATGTTGGAGCGCCACACGAACATGTTGCGCGGAAAGTTGGCCGGGTTGTCGGGATCGTCGCAGGCGAACTGCAGCGCGCCCGACTTCAGTTGCTCGACCGTGTAGGCCACCGGATCCTTGCCGGCCCGTTCGGCCGCGTCGACCACGTCGAGCGGATTGGTGCCAAGCTGCGGCGCCGACGGCAGCCAGCCCATGCGCTCGGACCTGGCGTTCAGGTCCAGCAGCGACAGGCCGTCATAGCGCTTGCGATCGGCGGTCGGCGACAGGATCTCGTCGACGGCCAGCTTCTCGTGGCGCCACTGGCTGGTGTGGTTGTAGAAGAACGAGGTGCCGTTCATCTGGCGCGGCGGGCGCGACCAGTCCAGGCCGAATGCCAGCGGGGCCCAGCCGAACTGCGGGCGCAGCTTTTCCTGGCCGACATAGTGGGCCCAGCCGCCGCCGCTCTTGCCGATGCAGCCGCACATCATCAGCAGGTTGATGATGCCGCGGTAGATCATGTCGTTGTGGTACCAGTGATTCAGCGCGGCACCGACGATCACCATGCTCTTGCCTTGCGTGCGATCGGCGTTGTCGGCGAACTCGCGCGCAACCTGTGTCACCAGGCGGGCCGGCACCGAGGTGTGCTTTTCCTGCCAGGCCGGGGTGTAGGGCACGTCGTCCTCATACGACGACGCCACGTTGGGACCGCCCAGGCCCTGGTCGACACCGTAGTTGGCCATCTGCAGGTCATACACGGTCGCCACCAGCGCGCTGCTGCCGTCGGCCAGCGTGATGCGGCGCGCCGGCACGCGGCGGCGCAGCAGCTCGTCGTGCTCGCCGCCGAAGTAGGGGAAGCCGACCTCGACCACTTCGTCACCGTGGCCGAGCAGCGACAGGCGCGGCTCGACCGCGCGGCCGCTGCCGCCGTCCTTCAGTTCCAGGTTCCAGCGGCCCACCTTTGCGCCGTCGTTGTGCGCGGCTTCGCCCCAGCGGAAGCCGATCGAGCCGTTGGGCGCGACGATCTCGCCGGTGGCGTCGTCGACCAGCAGCGTCTTCCATTCCGGATGGTTGGCTTCGCCGAGGTTGTCGGCCAGGTGCGAGGCACGCAGGAAATGGTCGGGCACCAGCGTGTCGCCATGCTCGCGCAGCAGCACCAGCATCGGCATGTCGGTGTACTGCTTCACATAGTCGCGGAAGTACGCGGACTTGCCGCTGGCATGGAATTCCTTGAGCACTACGTGGCCCATCGCCATGGCCAGCGCGGCATCGGTGCCTTGCTTCGGCGCCAGCCAGATATCGCCGAACTTGACCATCTCGCCGAAGTCGGAAGAGACCGCGACGGTCTTGGTGCCCTTGTAGCGCACCTCGGTGTAGAAGTGGGCGTCGGGGGTGCGCGTCTGCGGCACGTTGGAGCCCCACACCATCAGGTAGGTGGAGTTGTACCAGTCGGCCGATTCGGGCACGTCGGTCTGCTCGCCCCAGATCTGCGGGCTGGCCGGCGGCAGGTCGCAATACCAGTCATAGAACGACAGGCAGGCGCCGCCGAGCAGGCTCAGGTAGCGCGCGCCCGCGGCATAGGACACCATCGACATGGCCGGGATCGGCGAGAAGCCGATCACGCGGTCCGGGCCGAACTTCTTCACGGTAAAGGCGTTGGCCGCGGCGATCATCTCGGTGGCGGTGTTCCAGTCGGCGCGCACGAAGCCGCCCTGGCCGCGCACGCTCTTGTACCGTGCCGCCTTCTTCGGGTCCTGGCTGATCGACTCCCAGGCTGCGATCGGGTCCATGGTCTTGCGGGCCTCGCGCCACATTTCCATCAGCCGGCCGCGGATCATCGGGTACTTGACGCGCTGCGCGGAGTAGACGTACCAGCTGTACGATGCGCCGCGCGGGCAGCCGCGGGGCTCATGGTTGGGCAGGTCCGGGCGCGTGCGCGGGTAGTCGGTCTGCTGCGTTTCCCAGGTGATCAGGCCGTTCTTGACGTAGACCTTCCAGGAGCACGAGCCGGTGCAGTTTACGCCGTGGGTGGAGCGCACGATCTTGTCGTGCTGCCAGCGGCTGCGGTAGCCGTCTTCCCACTTGCGGTCTTCGTTCACCACCGCGCCGTGGCCGTCCGCATAGGTGGACTTGACGCGCGACATGAACTTCAGTCGATCCAGGAAATGACTCATTTGCTTGTTCTCCGCGAGGCTATTCTGCGGGGCTCCGACGGTTGCCCGGGAGCATTTGCAGGGACACCTCGAGCTTATGGGGGAGCGGGGCGGCGGCCAATTCGCTGGTGGAACAGCCGCCGGATGGCGATCGGGGGAGGTGTCCGGCGCGGGCCTAGTTCCGAAGAACTAGGCCGGCCGGCAAGGCGTTCAGCAGGGCATGGGGGCGTTGCGGCGCGCGTAGTACCACCACGTCACCAGCACGCAGCTGACATAGAAGGCGACAAAGCAATACAGCGCGGCGTCGGGCGCACCGGTCAGCTCCAGCGAGGTGCCGAAGCTCTTGGGGATGAAGAAGCCGCCGTAGGCGCCGATCGCGCCGGAAAAGCCCAGCACCGCGGCCGATTCCTTGCCGGCGTCCTGCAGCGCCTGGCGCTGCGCGGCGTCGCCCTTGCCCTTCGCGGCGCGCTGGCGCTCGGTCAGGAAGATCACCGGGATCATGCGGAAGGTCGAGCCGTTGCCGATGCCGGTCAGCGCGAACAATGCGATGAAGGCCGCGAGGAAGTACGTGAAGTTGCCTCCGGCGCCGTCGTGCGGCAGCGCCGCCAGCACCGCGAACACCGCCGCGATCATGCCGACGAAGGTCCACAGCGTGACGCGCGCGCCGCCGAGCTTGTCGGAGATCCAGCCGCCCACGGGACGCGTCAGCGCACCGACCAGCGGCCCCAGGAAGGCGTAGGCGGTGGGGTTTACGCCCGGGAACTGCGACTTGGTCAGCAGCGCCAGCCCGGCCGAGAAGCCGATGAACGAGCCGAAGGTGCCCACGTAGAGCCAGCACATCAGCCAGTTGTGCTTGCGCTTGAAGATCACCGCCTGTTCGGCGAACGAGGCCTTGGCGTCGGCGATGTCATGCATGCCAAACCACGCGGCCAGTGCCGACACCACGATGAACGGCACCCAGATAAAGCCGGCGTTCTGCAGCCACAGGTCCTGCGTGGCGCCGTTGGCCTGGTATTGCTGCGGCTCGCCGCCGAGCGCGCCGAACACCGCCAGCGACACCACCAGCGGCGTGACGAACTGCACCACCGACACGCCCAGGTTGCCGATCCCGGCATTCAGCCCGGTGGCCAAACCCTTCTTCGCCTTGGGAAAGAAGAAGCTGATATTGGCCATCGACGAACTGAAGTTGGCGCCGCCCAGCCCGCACAGCAGCGCCAGCACCAGCAGCGTGGGATAGCCGGTGGACGGGTCGCGCAGCGCGAAGCCCATGCCCAGCGCGGGGATCAGCAGCAGCGCGGTGGAGATCGCGGTGAAGCGGCGCCCGCCGAACACCGGCACCAGGAACGAGTAGAAGATGCGCAGCGTGGCGCCCGACAGCGCCGGCAGCGCGGTCAGCCAGAACAGCTGGTTCTTGGTGAACTGGAAGCCGGCGCGGTCGAGGTTGACCGCGACCACGCTCCACAGCATCCAGACCACGAAGGCCAGCATCAGCGCCGGGATCGAGATCCACAGGTTGCGGTAGGCGATGCGCTCGCCCTCGCTTTGCCAGAACGCCGCGTTCTCGGGCTCCCAGCGGGTGAGTACGGATGAGGTCATGATCAGTGTGCCTTGAGGAAGAATGCGCGCAGGCGCAGGGGGGTCAGTGCCGCGTCAGGCCGCCTGGGTCAGGCCGACGGCCTGGGCCTTGCGCTGGCGTTCGGCGCGGTGGCTGTAATGCATCCACACCAGGCTCACGCACACGGTGCCGTACATCAGCATGAAACAGCTGCTGCGCACGCCGGTCAGGTCGGCCAGCATGCCGAACAGGATCGGCAGCACGAAGCCGCCCAGGCCGCCGGCCAGGCCCACCACGCCGGAGACCGCGCCGATGTTGTGGGTGAAGTCGTTGGAGATGAACTTGAACACCGAGGCCTTGCCGATGGCGAAGGCGATGCCGACCACGAACAGCAGGATGGTGAAGAGCGTGGGCGTCAGCGCGATGCGGAAGGCCTGCGGGCCGCTGGTGGTCTGGACGATGAAGTCGGTCTGCGGATAGCTGAGCAGGAAGAAGCCGACCCAGCTCACCCACATCACCCACCAGGTGGTGCGGTGCGCGCCGTAGCGGTCCGAGATCCAGCCGCCGATCGCGCGCAGCACGCCGCCCGGCAGCGAGAAGCAGGCTGCGAGGAAGGCCGCCACCTTGATGTCGAAGCCGTATTCGCCGATGTAGTACTTGGTCATCCACAGCGACAGGCCGACATAGCCGCCGAACACCACCGAGTAGTACTGCGAGTAGCGCCACACGCGCGGGTCGCGCATCACCGCCAGCTGCTCGCGCCAGCCGACGCTGGACTTGACCATGTGCGCCGGGTTGCTGCGCGAGAACACCCAGAACAGCAGCGCGGTGACCAGCATCGCCACCGAATACACGCGCGGCACGACGGTCCAGGTGCCGGCCGCCAGGATCAGCGCCGGCGCGACGAACTTGGTCAGCGCCGCGCCCGAGTTGCCGGCGCCGAAAATGCCCATCGCCAGCCCCTGGCGCGAGCGCGGGAACCAGCGCGCCACGTAGGGCGTGCCGACCGAGAACGAGCCGCCCGCCAGGCCGACGAACAGGCCCAGCACCAGCAGCTGCCACAGCGTGGTCGCGTACGAGATCAGCCAGATCGGGATCACGGTGGCCAGCATCAGCACGAAGAACACGATGCGGCCGCCGAAGCGGTCGGTCCACAGCCCCAGCGGCACGCGGATCAGCGAGCCGCTCAGCACCGGGGTGGCGGCGAGCAGGCCGAATTCGGTGTCGTTGAGGCCGAGCTGTTGCTTGAGGGGAATGCCGAGGACCGCGAACAGCATCCACACGGCAAAACAGATGGTGAAGGCAAAAGTACTGGACGCCAGTGTCAGTGCGGCGCCGGGCGGGATCGGCTCCGGCGCGCGGGTTTGGGTGGCCATGGCCATGCTCCTGTGTCAACTTTGGCGGGGGTGATGCCAGAGTAGGGGCGGGCGCTGGTGCTGCCTATTCGCCGGCCGCACAGCGCAGGCGCGGGCGCTGACTGCCTTTGGAGGTAGTTCTACCGGGGGAGGTCGCCGGCGCGGCGGCGGTGCTATCGTGGGGACGACTTGCGGTGCATCGCTTTGCGCCGCCGCGGCGAACCCCGCGCCGCCCCCTCATTGCTCTCTCCAGTCATGGACACCATTCCCATCCTTCCCGCGCGGCGCACGCCGCCTTCCGGCAAGGCCCCTGCGGGCCCGCCGCCACGTGGCTTTGCCCTGTTTGCGCTGGGCTTCCGCCCGTTCTATCTGGGCGGCGCGGTGTTTGCCGCGCTGGCGATCGCAGCGTGGTCGGCAATGCTGGCCGGCGTGCACGCGTTCGCGCCGGCACCGGGGCTGCCGGCGATGTTCTGGCATGCGCACGAAATGGTGTTCGGCTTTGGCGCGGCGGTCGTGGTGGGTTTCCTGTTCACGGCGGGACGGGCCTGGACCGGGCAGCCCACGCCGACCGGCGCGGCACTGGCCGTGCTGTTCGGGCTGTGGCTGGCCGGACGCGTGGGCCTGTGGGTGGCGCCGGGCACCGTTGCCTTCGCCATCGAAGCCGGGTTCCTGCCGCTGGCGGCGCTGGCCTTCACGCGCACGCTGGTGCGCGGCGGCAATCGCCGGAACTATCCGCTGGCGCTCGCGCTATGGCTGCTGGCGCTGGCCGATATCGCCAGCCTGTGGCTGCAGGCGCGCGGCCATGACGTCGGCGCGATGGTGGCCTGCCGCGCCGGCGTGGCGCTGGTGACGCTGTTCGTGGTGGTGATCGGCGGGCGCGTGATCCCGATGTTCACCACCAATGCGATTCCCGGCTTCCGGTTGCGCCAGTACCGGCAGGTGGATCGGCTGGCGATTCCCGCTGCGGTGCTCGGGCTGGCGGCGGGCCTGCTGCCCGTACCCGGATGGCTGGTGGCGGCGCTGTCGTTGCTGGCGGCGCTGGTGCTGGGTGCGCGCGTGGCGGGGTGGCGCGGCCATGCGGTCGGCAACCGGCCGATCCTGTGGGTGCTGCACCTGGCCTACGCGTGGCTGCCGGTGGCGCTGCTGCTGCAGGCGCTCGGTGCGCTGGGCCTGGTGATGGCCGGGCTGGCGACGCACGCGTTCACCGTGGGCGTGCTCGGCGTGGCGATCATCGCCATGGTTACCCGCACCGCGCTGGGCCACACCGGCCGCATGCTGGTGGCCGGCGGCGCCGAGACCGCGGCGTACTGGCTGGTGGCCGCGGCGGCGGTGTTGCGCGTATTCGGGCCGATGGCCTGGCCCGCCGGCTACCTGCACTGGGTATGGGGCGCGGGCGCGTGCTGGGTGGCGGGCTTCGGACTTTATGCGCTGACGTATGCGCCGCGGCTGGCGCGTCCGCGGGTGGACGGCAAGCCGGGCTGACGATATCGCGCGGGCGCTCAGGGGCAGGCCGCCATCGGCGCGCGGGCGCGCGCGCCTTGTTCCCGCTTCACGCTCAGCCACGCCACCGCCAGCGCCGCCATCGGTGCCAGTGCCGCAACCCAGGGCAGTGCCGTCAGTCCCGGGCCATGGTCGACCACCACCCCGCCCATCCACGCGCCCAGGCCGTTGCCCAGGTTGAACGCGGCGATATTGAAGCTCGACGCCAGGTTCTCGCCGGCGCCGTGGGCGTGGCGCAGCACGCGCAACTGCAGCGGCGACACCGTGGCAAAGGCTGCGACGCCGAGGACACCGACGAAGGCCACCACCAGCACCTGGCTGTGGATGGCCAGCGTCATCGCCGCCAGCACCAGCGTCAGTGCCGCCAGCGTAGTCAGCACGGCGCGCGTCGGGGCGCGGTCGGCAAAGCGGCCGCCCAGCACGTTGCCGATGATCATGCCGGCGCCGAACAGCAGCAGGATCGGCGATACCGCCGCCTCGCCAAAGCCCGACACGCGCGTCAGCAGCGGCTGCACGTAGGTGATCACGGCGAAGATCCCCATCGACTGCAGCACCGTCATCAACAGCCCCAGCAGTACCTGCGGGCGGCCGATGGTGGCCAGCTCGTCGCGCAGCGCCACGCGCGCGCCGTGGTCCTGGCTCTTCTGCACCAGCAGCGCGATCACCGCCAGCGACAGCAGCCCGACCAGCGTCATGGCCCAGAAGGTCGAGCGCCAGCCCAGGTGCAGGCCCAGCCAGGCGCCGGCGGGCATGCCCAGCAGCGTGGCCAGGGTCAGGCCCGAAAACATCACGGAAATCGCCGAGGCACGGCGGTCCTCCGGCACCAGCCCGGTCGCGACCACCGCGCCGACGCCGAAGAAGGTGCCATGCGTGAGCGAGGTCAGCACGCGCGCGATCATCAGCGTGGTGTAGTCGGGCGCCAGCGCGCACGCGGCGTTGCCGACGGTATAGATCACCATCAGCGCCAGCAGCACCGCCTTGCGCGGCATGCGGCGCGTCAGCAGGGTCAGCACCGGCGCGCCGGCGAACACCCCCAGTGCGTAGCCGGACACCAGCATGCCGGCGGCGGCGATGGTCACCTGCAAGTCAGCCGCAACCTGCAGCAGCAGGCCCATGATCACGAATTCGGCGCAGCCGATGCCGAAGGAACCGGCCGTCAGCGCGTACAACGCCATCGGGAGCCGGCCCCGGGCGGGAGTGGCGAGGGTGGAAGGGAAGGAAGCCATGGTCGGAGAGGGTCGCGAGGGAGGACGAAGCCCGCAGTCTGGCCCTTTCCGGCTTCAGCAAAAACCGGCATGATCCATAATCAGCTTCAATAAATCATTGAGAATCATGGACCGGATCGGCGATATCGGGCTGTTTCTGCGCGTGCTCGACCTGGGCTCGATCAGTGCTGCGGCGCGCAGCCTGGACCTGTCGGTGGCGGTGGCCAGCCAGCGCTTGCAGCGGCTGGAACGCGAGCTGGGCGTGCGCCTGCTGCATCGCACCACGCGGCGGCTGCACGCGACCCCTGAGGGCGCAGTGCTGGCCGAGCAGGGGCGCGCGCTGGTGGACGACCTGGAGGCGCTGGGGGCGTCGTTGCGGCAGGCCGGCACCGGCATCACCGGCACCTTGCGGGTGACGACGTCGTCGTCGTTCGGAAGGCTTTACGTCTCGCCGCTGCTGCCGGAATTCCTGGTGCGGCATCCCGGGGTATCGCTCAGCGTCAACCTGAGCGACCACGTGCTCGACCTGGTCAGCGCGGGCTTCGACCTGGCGATCCGCATCGGCGCGCTCGACGACTCGGCGCTGGTCGCGCGCCGGTTGGCCAACAACCGTCGGCTGCTGTGCGCGTCGCCCGACTACCTGCGCCGGCGCGGCACGCCGCGCACGCCGCAGGACCTGGCGCGGCACGATTGCCTGCTGCTGGTGGGCAGCCAGGGTCGGCAGGATGTCTGGCGGCTGGGCGATGGCGCCGGCGGCGAGATTGCCGTGCGCGTGCGCGGCCGGATCGAGGCCAATACCGGCGAGTTGCTGTCCGACGCGGCGCTGGCGGGCTTTGGCATCGCACTGCATTCGGCCTGGCATGTCTGTGCCGACCTGCAGGCCGGCCGGCTGGTGCAGGTGTTGCCCGATTATCCGCTGGCCGACACCGGCATCTATGCGGTGATGCCGCAGCGGCGGCTGGTGCCGCCGCGCGTGCGCGCCTTCGTCGATTTCCTGGCCGAGCGCTTTGGCGACAACCCGCCGTGGGAGCGGCCCCGCGGCGGGTGAGCCAGCTCCCTCGCTACGCCGGCGGCTGGGCCGCGGGCATGGCGTGGCGCCGGTAGTCGCCCGGCGTCATGCCGGTCCAGCGGCGGAACGCGCGGAAGAACGAGTTGGCATCGTCGAAGCCGAGCCGGAACGCGATCTCGCCGAGCGACAACGCGCCTTCGCTCAGGTAGTGGCCGGCCAGCTCGCGCCGCGCGTCTTCGCACAGCGTGCGGAAGCTGGTGCCGGCGGCCATCAGCCGGCGCTGCAGCGTGCGCTCGCTGATGTCGAGGTGGCGCGCCACCGCGGCCAGGCTCAGCGCGCGGTCGCCGGCCAGCTGCTGCAGGGCGCTGCGCACATCGTAGAGCGAGGCCGCTGCCGGCCGCAGGTCGCGGCTGGCGGGCGGTGCCGCGGGGCTGGAGCGGTCGCGCGCCATCAGCCGCAGCGCCAGGTCGCGGCGGCCGAACACGATCGCGTCTTCGGGCTCGCCGAAGCGCACCGGGCAGTCGAAGGCCTCGGTATAGCGCAGGTGCCAGGCCGGCTGGCCGATGCGCAGCGATACCCGCAGCGGATGCAGCGGCTTGCGCGTGAAGCGCCGGCCGAAGGCCAGCAGCGAGCACAGCTCCATGTCGATGCGCGGCCGGCTGTCGGGCGCCTCGGGATCGCTCGGGCGGATGCAGACCCAGGCTTCGTCGCCCTGGCGGCGCAGTTCCACGCGGTCGCCGGCGAGCAGCTTCTGGTAGCGCGCGATGCGCCGCAGGGCCGTGCCCAATGACGGGCCGGCCATGGCGGGCAGGCCGGCCAGGCCGAGCAGGTCGGGCGGCATCCGGCTGCCCAGCCACAATCCGATGGCGGGGTCGCCGGTGGCGTGATAGACGGCCAGCAGCAGGTGGATGGCCTGTTGCGGGTCGGCCGCGTGCGCGGCGGGTTGGTGGTCGCAGGAGTCGGAGTCGGATTCCGGGGCAGGCGCGAGTGCCGATACGTCGTAACCGCCTTCACGCAGTGCGTGCAGCAGGTCACGAGGCAACGGCCCGGCCTGGATAGGCTCTTGTTGTGGCATCGTCGTTTTCTGGCTGGCAAAGTGGCGCAAATGCGCCCGTGCAGCCCCCGGTACGAAAGAGATTACGCGGTGACGATGGGCCCTTCAAGGGTGCGGGGCGGCCGGAAGTGTGGGCCAGGCAGCTTAACGGACGCTCACGCAGGCGTCCTTGGATGCCAGGCGACAGTGAGGCCCGCGTCGTTGCTGGCTTGGCGGTCCGCTGCAACCCGTTGCTTAAATTTTGGGCAGTCCGGTGCGGTGGCGCACAGACCGCGGTTTTCGGACAGGGCACGGCAGGATATCCACAGATTCTGTGGATATCACGTCGGAGTTTTCAACATGGGTTTGTGCGGCTGCCAGCGGGCGGCGGAAGCGGGTATGCTGGGTGGCTTTGACGACATGGCGGGACTGCTCCGGCACCAGCGGCCGCCGACAGTTGGGTTGGCCGCAGCGCGATCTGACGGTATCCATGGCCCATGTTGCGTCATCGTGCCACCAACGCTTCACCAAGCCCGGCATCCACGTTCCGCGACTCAATCTGCCCGCCGCCATGCGCCATGACCGGTCGTTCGCCTTCCCGCCCCGCCTTGCCGTGTTGCCATTGCTTGCCGCCGCCGCGGCGGTGTCGGGTTGCGTGGCGCAATACCGGGTACCTGCCGGTGCGCCGTCCGCCAGCGTGCGGCTGGTGACCAGCACCGACGAAAACACCTCGTTCACCGTCGTCGATCCGGCCAGGTGTCCGGATCCGGCCCGCCCGCTGGTGCTGGCGGGGATGGGCAGGCAGTTGTCGGCGATGGGAAGGGAGCGCAGCCTCGACATGGCCGGGCGTTCGCCGGAGCCGGCCGCGCGCACCCGTGAACGGCTGGTCGAGGCGGGCCGGCGCATCTATGTGGCGGTAACTTCGGCGGCCGCGCCGCCGCTGCCCGAGATGCGCTGTGCCGCGGGCGTGTCGTTCGTGCCGGTGGCTGGCGCGCAGTACGAGATCCGCTACCAGCGGGACGAGACCGCCAGCCAGTGTTCGGCGCGGATCTTGCGCCTGCAGCCGCTGGCCGATGGTGGCGCGCGCCTGACGGCCGAGCCGACGCAGCAGGGCTTCAGGGCGCTGCGCAAGGATTATGTCTGCCAGGCGTTGTGAAACCCGTCCGGGCCCTGCGGCTGCGGACGGGTTGGCGGGGCAGCGGGCAACCGCATCGGCCCCCTGAGCCCCGCGGCAGGACTGGCTTACTGCTCGATCAGGAAGCGCTCCGGGCGCTTGCCCAGCCAGGCCGGGGCACGGCCGCGGCCCGACCAGGTCTTGCCGGTCTTGGGGTCCATGTACTTCGGGGGCAGGGCGGCGGCAGTCTTGCGCGCGCTGCTGCCGGCAGGGCGGCCGCGCTTGCGCCGGGGCAGGATGTCTTCCGCGGTCAGGCCATATTCGGTCATCAGGTCGCGGATTTTATCGATCACGCCCGCTACTTCGGTCGCGCGCACTTCATTCAGCTTGGCTTCCAGCGCTTCCTTCTCAGCCAGGAGTTGCTTGTATGTCGCCATTTATATCCCCTTTCTGCAATTAGGCCGCTGCATGGTACTAGAAATTCCGGTGACAGAGCACCTGGAAAAATTTTACAAAAAATAACGCAGATTGCACGGACAGATTGTCGGGCGGCTTGTCGCTATGATTGTCACGCCCAATGCGGGAACGATTGGCGCGTCCATGGCCGCGACATTGCCCCATCAATGACGGTTTTGCTGCGCCGGGCTTCCTATTTTTTTCCCCTCATTTAGGGCCAATCGAATTACGCGCGCCGCCTGGCTTTAGCGCCTAGACTGTTTGTCTGCGCCCCGCGCAGTGCCACGCCACGACTACCGGAGCCCCCCATGAGTCAGCAGATCTTTGTCAATTTACCCGTGCGCGACCTGCAAAAGTCGATTGCCTTCTTTACCCAGCTGGGCTTTACCTTCAATCCGCAATTTACCGACGATACCGGTACCTGCATGATCGTCGGCGAGAACATTTTCGTGATGCTGCTCACCGAAGCCAAGTTCCGCACGTTCTCGCCCAATGACATCTGCGATGCGCGCAAAGCCACCGAAGTCCTGGTTTGCCTGTCGATGGAAACCCGGGCCCGCGTCGATGAAATGGTCAATGCCGCGGTGCTGGCGGGCGGCAATACCTACAAGCCGCCAATGGACCTGGGCTTTATGTATGGACACGGCTTCCAGGACCTGGACGGCCATGTCTGGGAGCTGGTGTACATGGATATGGCGGCAATGCAGGCGTCGCAGTGAAGGTGCCATCGCGACCGGCCAGCGCCAAAAAAAACAGCCCGGGAAAGCAGGAAGCCCGGGCTTGAAATCCACCTGGATCGCGGTGGAGGAGACATCTGGTTGTCAGCGTCCCGGCAGCAGCCGGGACGCGGTCATGCACGGTGGCGTCAGATCGCCCAGCCGCCGGCGTAGAACCCAGCCAGCACCACCGCGATCGCCACGGTGCCGAGATTGAGCTTGCGCCATTCGCCGGCCACGACACGGCCCACCACCAGGGTGCAGAAGCCGAGCATGATGCCGGTGACGATATTGCAGGTCAGCACGATGAACACGGCGCAGACCAGGCCGGCCAGTGCGTCGACCAGGTCATCCATGTGCAGGCGGCTGACGCTCGACAGCATCAGCAGGCCGACGTACATCAGCGCGGGCGCGGTGGCGTACGACGGCACCAGCGCGGCCAGCGGCGAGAAGAACATCACCGCGACGAACAGCAGGCCCACCACCACCGCGGTCAGGCCGGTCTTGGCGCCGGCGGCGACGCCGACGGTCGACTCGATATAGGCCGCGGCCGGGGCGCCGCCGAACATGCCCGAGAAGATCGAGCTGACCGAGTCCGCGGTCAGCGCGCGTCCGCCGTTGTGGATATGGCCGGCGGCATTGAGCTGCCCGGCCTGCCCGGCGACGGCGCGGATGGTGCCGGTGGCGTCGAACACCGCGGTCATCACCAGTGCCAGCACGCTCGGCAGCACGGCGGCGGTCAGCGCGCCGCGCACGTCCATGGCGCCGATCAGCGACTCGTGGCCCGGTGCGCTCAGCGACGGCAGCGCGAACACGCCGGTGAACTTCACCGCCGGATCGAAGGCCAGGCCCAGCGCCGAGATGGCGATGATCACCAGCAGGATCCCGCCCGGCACCTTGCGGCGCTCCAGCCCGAAAATCGCGGCCAGGCCCAGCACCGACATCACCACCGGGAACGAGGTGATCTTGCCCAGCGCCACCGGCAGGCCGGCATGCGTGTTCTTGACCACCAGCCCGACTTCATTCGAGGCGATCAGCAGCAAAAACAGGCCGATGCCGATGCCGGTGCCGTGCGCCACGCCGGCCGGCAGGTTGCGCAGGATCCAGCTGCGCACGCCGGTGACCGAGATCGCGGTGAAGATCAGGCCCATCAGGAACACCGCGCCGAGCGCGACCGCCGGCGACAGGCCCTGCCCCAGCACCAGGCCGAAGGCCATGAACGCGGTCAGCGAGATGGCGCAGCCGATGGCGATCGGCAGCTTGGCCCACAGGCCCATCAGCAGCGAGCCGAAGGCCGTGGTCAGGCACACCGCGACAAAGACCGCGCTGGTGTCGAAGCCGGCCTTGCCGAGCATGCCCGGCACGACGAAGACAGCGTAGACCATGGCCATGAAGGTGGTGACGCCGGCCACCACTTCCTGGCGCTGGGTGCTGCCGCGCGCGGTGATCTCGAAGAACGCGTCGAGCCGGCCTTTGACTTCCGGAACATGGGGGGCGTGGGGGCGTGCGGGATCGGCCTCCGCCGCGGACGACGGATAGGGTTGTTCGATCATGATGAGCTGTCTCCTTGCGGGCGCTGCAACGTCCGTCGTGCGGAACGTCGTCAGGCGGTCTCACGTGGTTCTGGTCTGGGCTGGAGGCGGAAATCCTGGCCAACCCCGCTGTTATCGGTGTGCCGCTTGTCGGTGCCTTCTGTGGGCGTGATCCGGGCAAGGCTGAAGGCTAGGTGAGGCGGCGCGTGCCATCATCACCGACGCTCAATGCGCGGCATGTGCGACGGAGAATATCGAATGTGATGCGTGAGTATCTCCAGGTGTCGCGGCCGCTGCAGGTGGCGTTTTCGGCGGCTGCCGTTATCAGGCGATGCATATACGGCCTATAGGGAATGACCCGGATGCCCGGCGGTCGACTTCTCTATACTAGGGATAACCCTGAATCGTCTCGCGATCCACGCCGAATCCCGGCCAGAAGTGCTTCACGAGACACTAAACCTGTTTCCGACCGAAAAAGGAAAATCGCCATGCAAGCACTCGCCGACACCCTCTATCGCCAGCCCGCACAGCCGAAGGCCTCGCAGCCCGTGGCGGCGCAGCCGACGCGCGATGTCGCCTATTACGCCCGCATGGGCGGCGGCCAGTCGCTGGCCGCGCGCGTGCGCGCTTACTTTGCGCAGGGCTGGACGCTGTACGCGGCCAATGCCCGCGAGGCCGCGCCGATCCGCTGGCTGTAAGCCAACCGCGCTGCGTCAGTACATGCCGGTGCGGGCCATGAACGCCTCCAGCGTCCAGCCGCGGCCGAGCAGCAGCATCCGCGTATGCAGCCCATCGCGCGTGGCGGCATCGACGGCTTCGCCGAGCCACGTCAGCGTCTTGCTGCGCAAATCGACATAGCCCATGGCGTAGTCGGGGGCCAGCGCCAGCCATAGCGCGTGGGCGCCGGCCGATTGCCGCGCGCCGCTCAGAAGGCATAGCCCGCCGTCCAGCGCCCAGCGATAGAGCGCCCGGGCCAGGCCGCGGCGCTGGTAAGCGGGCGCAAACTTGCTATGCGGCGCCCGCACCCACGGGTCGGCCCGGCGGCCGACCTCGATCAGCCGGTTGAAGACGGTATAACCGGCCAGCCGGCGCTGCATCACGTCTTCCACATACACGTAGTACTCGCCGTCCGCCTCGCGGTAGCGCAGGCGCAGGCCGGGTGCGCCGGCCGGCAGGGCGGGCATCGCATGGAGGCGGTCGCCCGGCCGGCCGATGCGGCCGTGCAGGGTGTCGAGTTCGCGCTCGATCTCGGCGGGTGCCAGGTCAACGTCGATACGCAGCTCGAGCGCGCGCGGCACCGCCGGCGCCGGCAGGCGCAGGGCATGAAAATTCGCCATGGCAGTCTCCCACCCGCTCAGGAGTTGAGGAGCAGGTAGAGGGCGGCGAGCGCCACCATGGCGCAGAAGGTATGGCGGTAGAGCGGTGACATGTCTGGCTTTCTCCTGGCTGCATGATCGAGCGGGTGCCGGATGGCATCCGCGACATGGGCCGTGCGGGAAAGCTCAGGGCTGGAGGGTGGCGCCCCGAACTGCCCGCACGGCCAGGAAAAGCACGGCGCGACGGACCTGGTTGCAGGCGGGGAAGTGCCTGGCCAGGTCAGGGGCAAAGCCTTGCCGCGCGGTGCGCACGCGCGCGCCTGCCGCCGGCTGGGCCGGGCGGTTCAGGGTGGCGAAACGGGCGAAGCAAGGCATGGGGCTGGGGGCGCAAGGGTGCCAAGGAACATTGCTTATGCCACACTTTCCCGGGAATGTCCAGGCAAGTTGCCGGCTTCGGCAGTGAACTCCGTTCTACTTCGGGCGCACGCGGGTGCTTGCGAGAGGGCTGGCACGGGTCGTCCTGATCGTTCATTGTGAACACTGTCTACATGTACTAGACTCGGAAACATCGTTCACCGGCCTTCTTGCAGGAGCCAAGATGACGACTTCCCCCATTCCTGAATCTGCTGGCCACGGCGCGGATACCGGCCCGGTCCGCCTGCTGGTGGCCACCACCAAGGGCGCCTGGTTCCTGACCAGCGACGCCGCGCGCCGCAGCTGGCAGATCGACGGCCCGACCTTCCTCGGCCATACCATCCACCATATCGTGCAGGACCCGCGCGACCCGTCGCGCGTGCTGATGGCGGCGCGTACCGGCCACCTGGGCCCGACCGTGTTCCGCTCCACCGACGGCGGCCGCAACTGGACCGAGGCGGCGCGCCCGCCCGCCTTCGACAAGGTGCCCGACGGCGAGACCGGCCGCGTCGTCGACCACGTGTTCTGGCTCACCCCCGGCCATGCCGGCGAACCCGGCACCTGGTACGCCGGCACCTCGCCGCAGGGGCTGTTCCGCAGTGCCGACCATGGCGCGACCTGGGAGCCCGTGTCCGGCTTCAACGACCATCCGATGTGGCGCAGCTGGACCGGCGGCGAGCAGGACGGCACCCCCGACGGTCCCAAGCTGCATTCCGTGCTGGTCGACCCGCGCGATGCGCGCCACCTGTATATCGGCATGTCCAGCGGCGGCGTGTTCGAGAGCACCGACGCCGGCGCCGACTGGAAGCCGCTGAACCGCGGCAGCATCGCCAACTTCCTACCCGATCCCAATCCGGAATACGGCCAGGACCCGCACTGCATGCTGCAGCATCCTGCCAACCCCGACATCCTGTACCAGCAGAACCATTGCGGCATCTACCGGATGGACCGCCGCGAAGGCGTGTGGAAGCGGATCGGCGAGGCGATGCCTGCCGAAGTCGGCGACATCGGCTTCCCGATCGTGGCGCACCGGCGCGACCCGCGCACGGTGTGGGTGTTTCCGATGGATGGCAGCGATGTGTGGCCGCGCGTCAGCCCGGGCGGTCGGCCCGCCGCCTATGTCACGCGCGACGGCGGCGAGACCTGGCAGCGGCAGGACCGCGGCCTGCCCGCTGAACAGGGCTGGTTCACGGTCAAGCGGCAGGCCATGGCAACCGACGGCCACGCACCGGTGGGCGTGTACTTCGGCACCACCGGCGGCGAGCTGTGGGCCAGCGCCGATGAAGGCGAGGTCTGGCAATGCATCGCCCGCAACCTGCCGCAGATCTACGCGGTCAGCGTGGCGCGTCCGGCCTGATCGCTGCTGCCGCGCCGGAGGATTTCCCATGCAGGTCCGTATCGCGACGCCGCTGTTCTCCTATACCGGACAGCGCGAATATGTCGAGGCCCGGGGTGCCAGCATTGCCGAGTTGCTCGACGACCTCGAGCGCCAGTTTCCCGGCATGCGTTTTCGCATCGTCGACGAGCAGGGCAAGCTGCGCCCGTATATCCGCGTCTTCGTCAATCGCACCCAGCTGATGCGGCTCGATGCGCCGCTGCAGGACACCGACGAGGTCCATATCCTGCAGGCCCTGGCCGGGGGCTAGCCCCCGGCCGCGGCGCCGCTCAACTCCCCGTGCCCCCGGCCGATATCCAGTCATGAACCCTGCCGTGCGCCATCCGCCGCGGCCGCAGGCAGATGACAACGATGGCGGCAACACACCACACGCACGGCACGGGAGCGACGCATGAGCAGTTCCATGAGGGACATCGACGAACGGACTAACCTCACCAACAACAACCAGTTCGAGCTGCTGCTGTTCCGGCTCGGCGAGGCGGAACATTCCGGCCAGTCGGAGCTGTTCGGCATCAACGTCTTCAAGGTGCGCGAGATCCTGGTGATGCCGCCGGTGACGACCGTCGTCGGCGCCGACCCGTCGATCCTGGGCATGGCCGATATCCGCGGCCAGGTGATCCCGGTGATCGACCTGCCGCGGCTGGTCGGCTGCAAGCCGCGCGGCGGCCTGGGCATCCTGCTGGTCACCGAATACGCCCGCTCGACCCAGGGCTTTGCGGTCGAGGCCGTCGAGGAAATCGTACGGCTGGAATGGAACCAGGTGCATTCGGCCGAGGCCAGCGTGCGCACCGGCCATGTGACCAGCATCGCCAAGCTGGAAGGCGGCGCGGACGGGGCCGAGGGCGGTGCCGAAGGGGCGCGCCTGGTGCAGGTGCTCGACGTCGAGCAGATCCTGCGCGACGTGCTGCCGACGCGCCAGCCTGACGTGGATCCGGAGGAGGTCGGTCCGCAGCTGCACCTGCGCCCCGGCGCCAAAGTGATCGCCGCCGACGACTCCGCGCTGGCGCGCGGGCTGATCGAGCAGGGCCTGAAGGCGCTGGGCGCGCCGGTGGTGATGACCAAGTCGGGCAAGGAGGCCTGGGAACTGCTCGACCGTATCGCGGCCGAGGCCGCCAGCCATGGCCGACCGGTGCAGGACGACGTCGCGCTGGTCCTGACCGACCTGGAAATGCCCGAGATGGACGGCTTTACGCTGACCCGCAAGATCAAGGCCGACAGCCGGCTGAAATCGCTGCCGGTGGTGATTCACTCGTCACTGTCGGGCGAGGCCAGCGAAGAACATGTGCGCAAGGTGGGCGCCGACGCCTATGTGGCCAAGTTTGTCGCCAAGGAACTTGCCGACACCATCCGCGCGGTGCTGACCCCGCCGGTGCTGACCCGCTAAGCACGCCGCCCCGGGTACGGACGGCAGGCACAAAATGCAAGCGCCCGCAACCATTCCCGTACGCCGGTTGGTTGCCTATAAAACGGGCACTCCAGCGCGTTCCAGCGCGGGCGCGCCCTTTGCGGTTGTCAAGAGGGGGGATATCCACTGATCCTGTGGATATTTCCTGTGGACAAGTCGGGCCCGCCGGTGCGCTCCCGGCCGGCATCACGCGATGCCGGCCGGGAAGCCCCGACCGCGGCCTGGCGCGGGCTTCCGCGCCGCCGCGCTCCCTGGCGCCGCCGCTCCTCGCTCTCCCCTCTCCCTGTCCGCGCCCGTCCTTCGCCGTTGCGCTACTTGGGCTGTGCCACCGTGCGCAGGTAGGGCTTGTGCGTCTTGAAGCCCTGCGGGTATTTCTTGTTGGCTTCCTCGTCCGAGATCGAGGTCGGGATGATGACGTCCTCGCCCGGCTTCCAGTTCACCGGCGTGGCCACGGTGTGCTTCGCGTTGAGCTGCAGCGAATCCAGCAGCCGCAGCACCTCGTCGAAATTGCGTCCCGCGCTCATCGGGTACACCAGCATCGCCTTCACCTTCTTGTCCGGGCCGATGATGAACACCGAGCGGATGGTGGCGTTGTCCACCGCGGTGCGCGGCCCGCTGCCGCTGGCCTCGGGGTGGATCATGTCGTAGAGCTTGGCAACCTTCAGGTCGGCATCGCCGATCATCGGGTAGTTGACGGTACAGCCCTGCGTTTCCTCGATGTCCTTGACCCAGCGCTGGTGGTCGCCCACCGGATCGATGCTCAGTCCGATGATCTTGGTATTGCGCTTGTCGAACTCGGGCTTGAGCCGGGCCATGTAGCCCAGCTCGGTGGTGCACACCGGCGTGAAGTCCTTGGGATGCGAGAACAGGATGGCCCAGCCGTCGCCGATCCACTCATGGAAATTGATCTGGCCTTCCGTGGTCTCGGCGGTGAAATCAGGGGCTTGCTCGCCCAGTCGAATCGCCATGGTTGCGCTCCTTGCAGTTGGCTTGGTTTGGAATCGCGCGTTGCCGCGCACGCTTGCCCGCTATCCCGGCTGTCCCTCTGTCCCGCCATCGCCCGGTCCGCCGCTAGCGGAACACCAGCACCGGGATCGTGCTGTGGGTCAGCACCTTGTGTGTCTCGCTGCCGATCAGCAGGGCCTGCAGCCCGCGCTTGCCATGCGACGACATCACGATCAGGTCGCACTCGCGCTGCTGCGCGCACGCGACGATGGCCTGCCAGGGATGGTCGTCGGTGGCGGTGATGGTCTCGCAAGGCACGCCGGCCTGCGTCGCGGTGTGGCTGAGCGCGGCGAGGAAGGTGTCGGCGTGGCGCGCGGCTTCGGCCGCGAAGTTGCTCTTGGTGTCTTGCAGGCTGGTGAGCCGGTAGGTCAGCACGTGGTACTCGGGAAGCACATGCAGCCCGGTCACGCGGGCGCCGATGCGGCTGGCGAATGCCATCGCGCGGCCCACCATGGCATCGGCGCGCGCGGAGCCGTCGGTCGGTACTAGCAGGTGCCTGTACATGATGAGCCTCCGCTTGCAGAGAGGTGCCGCGCCAGCCTGGCGCGTCCGCGCACTGGCGGGCGAGCCAATCCAGTATAGGAATTGCGCGGCGTAAGGAACAGGACACCGGGCCACCGCGGCGCCGCCGTCAACCAGGGCCGGCGGCGCGGGCAAACATTAACATCCTGTTATCATCCGATGCACCTTTACCCCCGCAACGATGGAAGGGACCGACGCATGATTGCGCTGCGCGAAGCTTGGCTGGCCGGATTGTTCCGCCGCGGCAACTGGCTGCCGAACGTGGTGTCGGGCGTGATCGTGGGGGTGGTGGCGCTGCCGCTGGCGATGGCGTTCGCGATAGCCTCGGGCGCCAAGCCGGAGCAGGGCCTGTACACGGCCATCGTCGCCGGGCTGGCGGTGTCGCTGTTCGGCGGCAGCCGGCTGCAGATCGCCGGGCCCACCGGCGCCTTCATCGTGGTGCTGTCCGCGGTGACGGCGCGCCACGGCATCGATGGCCTGCAGATCGCCACGCTGATGGCGGGCCTGATCCTGCTGGCGATGGGGCTGAGCCGGCTGGGCAGCGTGATCCGCTACATTCCCGCGCCGGTGATCGTCGGCTTTACCGCGGGCATTGGCGTGATCATCTTTGTCGGCCAGTGGCGCGACTTCTTCGGGCTGCCGCCGGTGGCCGGGACGCATTTCCACGAAAAGCTCTGGCACCTGCTGCAGGCCCTGCCGCAATGGCAACCGGCCACCACCGCGCTGGCGCTGGGCAGCCTGGCGCTGGTGGTGGGCGCGCCCCGCGTGCGCTGGCTGCGGCGCGTGCCGGGGCCGCTGGTGGCGCTGGTGGCCGCCACCGCGGCGCAGGCGCTGTTCCATTTCGACGGCGTGGCCACCATCGGCTCGGCCTTCGGCGGCCTGCCGCGCGGCCTGCCGGTGCCGGCCTTGCCGGACATCACGCTGGCGCGGGTGCTGGAGCTGGCCGGACCCGCCTTCACCATCGCCATGCTCGGCGCGATCGAGTCCTTGCTGTCGGCGGTGGTAGCCGACGGCATGGCCGGCACCCGGCACGACTCCAACCAGGAACTGGTGGGACAGGGCATCGCCAATGTACTGGCGCCGCTGTGCGGCGGGTTTGCCGCCACCGGCGCGATCGCCCGCACCGCCACCAATATCCGCAACGGCGGCAACAGCCCGCTCGCAGGCGTGGTGCACGCGCTCACGCTGGTGCTGGTGCTGCTGTTCCTGGCGCCGCTCGCGGCCAGCGTGCCGCTGGCCGCGCTGGCGGCGATCCTGTTCGTGGTGGCGTACAACATGAGCGAGATGCGCCAGTTCGCGCGCATGGTGCGGCGCGCGCCGCGCGCCGATGTTGCGATCCTGCTGATCACCTTTACGCTGACGGTGCTGACCGACCTGGTGGTGGCGGTCAATATCGGCGTGATCCTGGCCATGCTGCAGTTCCTGCGGCGCATGTCGGCATCGGTGGAGGTGGCACCGCAGGCCGCCGAGGCCGTCGCGCGCGAGCTGGGCGATGCGGGCACCGGCGCGGCGGCGCCGATGCCTCCGGGCGTGCTGGTCTATGTCATCGACGGCCCGTTCTTCTTCGGTGCGGTCGAAGCGTGCGAGCGTGCGCTGGTGCAGACCCATACCGAGCCGCGCGTGCTGCTGATTCGCCTGGGCCGCGTGCCCTTCATGGACATGACCGGCCTGCAGACGCTCGAGGCGGTGATCGTCACGTTGCAGAAGCGCGGCGTCGCAGTGGTGCTGGCCGAAGCCAACGCGCGGGTCAGGGAAACGCTGGCGCGCGCCGGCGTGCTGGCGGCACTGGGCGAGGGCAACTACGCGGATTCGCTGGCGCAGGCGGCGCAGCGCTGCGCCGTGCTGGCCGGTGACGAGCCAGGCGCGGGCAACGCCCCGCGCTGAGCTACTTCTTCTGGCGCGTGCTGCCCGCGGGCCTGGGCTTGGTGTCGTAATCCACGCCATGCTGCGCCAGGTAGTCTCGGATCAGCTGGCGCACGACCTGCGACGGCGTCAGGTCCTGCGCGGCGCACAGCGTTTCAAAGGCCTTCTTCTTGACCGGGTCGATCAGGATGGTCAGGCGGGCGGTCTTGGATTCCATGAGGATGTGCGGCGGTCCGGGCCGGGGATGGCGGCGGGGATGGGATGGGCATTATATACAGGGGGAACCGGGGCCGAAGCCACTGGTTTGCTCCCCTCGCCCGCTTGCGGGAGAGGGGCCGGGGGAGAGGGCCGGCGTGTGGCAAGCACGATGCGCCTGACTTCGTAGGGGCTCCGGCCCTCTCCCCCACCCCTCTCCCACTTCGCGGGAGAGGGGAGCGATCACGAGGGGCGTTAGTGCCCGCAGAAGCTAACGGCGGGCCAGCACCTTCTGCCAGCCCTATTCCGCCATCTCCAGATCCGCGATCACCGCCGCCAGGAAGCGCGCGGCTTCCCCGCCCGTGACCACGCGATGGTCGAAGGTCAGGCTCAGCGGCATTACCCGGTGCACCGCGGGCGCGCCGGCGGCCGCGACCACTTCGTCGCGCACGCGTCCGGCGCCCAGGATCGCCACGGTGGGCGGCACCACGATCGGCGCCGCATAGCGCCCCGCGATCATGCCGAAGTTGGACAGCGTGATGGTGTTGCCGCGCATCTCCTCGGGGGCGATGGTGCGTGCGCGGATGTCGGCGCGCATGCGGTCGAGGCCGTGGCGCAGGTCGGCCGCGTCGCGGTTGCCCACGTCGCGCAGCACCGGCACGAACAGGCCCTCGGGCAGGTCGGCGGCAATGCCGACGTCGATTTTCTTCAGCACGTGGCGGCGCCCGGTCTGGCCTTCATACCAGGCATTGAGCCCGGGCTCGGCGCGGCATCCGGCCACCAGCGCGCGCACCAGTCGGATGGTGACGTCGGCGCCGGCTTGCCAGGCGTGGATGTCGGCGTCGTCCATCACGGTGGCGGCGGCCACTTCCGCCTGCGCGCGCGCCATGTTCTGCGCCATCGCGCGGCGCACGCCGCGCAGTTCCTCGGGCGCGCCCAGCTCGGCCAGCGTGCTGGCGACGCGTTCCACGTCGGCGGCGGTGACCACGCCTTCCGGGCCGGAGGCGGTGGCCATCGCCAGGTCCACGCCCAGCCGGCGCGCCAGCGCCCGCACCGCGGGCGTGGCCTTGACGCGCGCGGCCATGCCCGCCGCGGGTGCCGCGGTGCCGGGCGGCGCGGCTTCGCTGGCCACGTGCGTGCCGACCTGGACCGAGCCCACCACGGTGCCGGCGTCGGCATCCTCGCCGGCGCCCTCGAAGCCGACCAGCGGCGCACCCAGGTGCACGATATCGCCGGGCTGCGCGAACAGCTTGCCGATGCTGCCCGCATAGGGCGACGGAATTTCGACGATCGCCTTGGCCGTCTCCACCGACAGCAGCGGCTGGTCCGCCGCCACCGTATCGCCGGTGTTGACGTGCCAGGCCACGATCTCGGCCTCCTGCAGGCCCTCGCCCAGGTCGGGCAGCTTGAAGACTCTCATCGGTCCTCCTTGGCAGGCGTGAACGGTGTGCGCACTGGCGGGCGCCTACGCCGCCAGCGCCCGGCGCGCGGCATCGACGATGCGCGCCACGCCGGGCAGGTAGGTGTATTCCAGCCGCGCCAGCGGCACCACGGTATCGAAGCCGGTCACGCGCTGCACCGGCGCGGCCAGCGAATACAGCCCCGCATCGGCCAGTTGCGCCGCGATCTCGGCGCCGAAGCCGGCGGTGCGCGGCGCCTCGTGCACGATCACGCAGCGGCCGGTGCGCGTGACCGCGTCCAGGATGGTCTGCATGTCGAGCGGCTTGAGCGTGGCCACGTCGATGACGGTCGCGGTGATGCCTTCCGCGGCCAGCGCGTCGGCGGCGGCCAGCGTCTCCTGCACCATCGCGCCCCAGCTGACCAGCGTAAGGTCGCTGCCTTCGCGCAGCGTGAAGCAGGTATCGAGCGGCAGCGCCGCGCCGTCGTCGGCCACTTCCTGGCGGAACAGCCGGTACAGCCGCGTGGGCTCGAGGAAGATCACCGGGTCCGGGTCGGCGATCGCCGCCAGCAGCAACCCGTAGGCGCGCGCCGGCGATGACGGCACCACCACGCGGATGCCCGGCATATGCGCGAACATCGCCTCGGGGCTTTCGGAATGGTGCTCGGGCGCGTGGATGCCCGCGCCGCACGGCGAGCGCACCACCAGCGGGCAGGCCAGGCGCCCGCGGGTGCGGTGCCGCATGCGCCCGGCGTGGTTGATGATGTGGTCGACCGCCGGGTAGATGAAGCCGGTGAACTGGATCTCGGCCACGGGCTTGAGCCCCATCGCCGCCATGCCGATCGCCGCGCCGACGATGCCGCCTTCGGCCAGCGGGGTATCCATGACGCGCGCGGCGCCAAAGCGCGACTGCAGGCCTACGGTGGCGCGGAACACGCCGCCGTTGACGCCGATGTCCTCGCCCAGCAACAGCACATCGGGATCGTGCTCCAGCGCATGGGCCAGCGCCAGGTTGACTGCTTCGACCAGATTGATTTCCGCCATGGTTCGCTCGCTGTGGGCCGGTTCGATGGAGGAGTGCGCGCGCAGCGCCGGCAGCGCTCGCAGCGGCGGCTAGCCGTGCTGCGCCGGGAAGCGCCGCGCGATCTCCAGCTGCGCCTGCAGTTCGGCCGGCATGGCCGCGTACAGGCAGTCGAACATTGCGGCCGGATCCGGCGGCGGCATCGCCAGGTAGGTTTCGACAGCCTGCGCCACCTGCTGCGAACAGGCCCTGACCAGCGCCTCTTCACGCGCCGCGTCCCAGGCGTGCAGGGCCAGCAGGTGGGTGCGCAACCGCAGCAGCGGCTCGTGCTGCCAATGCGCCTTGACGCTGGCCTCGTCGCGGTAGCGCGAGGCATCGTCGGCGGTGGTGTGGTCGCCCAGCCGGTAGGTGATGGCCTCGATCAGCGCGGGACCGCCGCCGTCGCGCGCGCGCGCGATCGCTTCGCCGACGCGGTGGCGCACCGCGACCACGTCGTTGCCGTCGACCTGCTCGCCCGGGATGCCCGCGGCAATGGCCTTCTGCGCCAGCGTCTGCGCCGCGGTCTGGCCGCTGCGCGGCATCGAGATCGCCCACTGGTTGTTGTTGATCACGATCACCAGCGGCGCGCGCCAGGCGCCGGCCATGTTCATGCCTTCATAGAAGTCGCCCTTGGAGGTGCCGCCGTCGCCCAGCAGGCAGACCGCCACGCGTGGCTCGCCGCGCAGCTGGAAGGCGTAGGCGGCGCCGGCCGCGTGGCACACCTGGGTGCCGATCGGCACGCAGTTGGCAAAGTCGTGCGGCGCCGCGGCAAAGCCGCTGCCGCGCTCGTCGCCGCCCCAGTAGAGCAGGCTCTCGGTCATCGTGACGCCGCGCACAAACTGCGCCGCGTGGTCGCGGTAAGAGGGCACCAGCACATCCTCGGGCCGCATGGCGTAGGCCACGCCCACGCCGATCGCCTCCTGGCCCAGCGCCGACGCAAACGTGCCGATCTTGCCGGTGCGCTGCAGCGCGATCGCCTTCAGGTCGAACTGGCGCGTCAGCACCATCGCCTGGTACAGCGGCACCAGCGCGTCGGGGTCGGTGGCGAATGGTGGAGGCGAAGCAGTGGGAGGAGTGGTGTCGCCCGGCGGGGCAAGGTAGCGGGTATAGCCGATCTCAAAGCGCGCAACCGTGGACATGGCAGGTCTCTCGATGCGGTTGTCTCGACAGGATCCGCGCGGACCGGGGGCGAGGATCTTCGCGCCCTCCGCGGCAATGATCGCGTTGTGATCCCTGCCGTGCTTTTTGGGCGCGGGGGACTTGAGCTTGAGTGTAGGGCATTTGCGCGGCCGGCGCGGCGCGAAATTGTCTTGCTGCGCACAATGCGGCGATGCCCCGCGCCGGCCGCCGCTCAGCCTTCCAGGTGCGGCTGCATCAGCGCGCGGAACCAATCCAGGAACACCGCGAGCCGTGCCGAGCGCTGGCGGCGGTGCGGATAGAGCAGCGACACCGGCATGCTCGCCGGGCGCCAGTCGGGCATGACTTCCAGCAGCTGTCCGGTGTCGAGCAGGTGCTGCACGTCGAAGCGCGGAATCTGGATCAGCCCGATTCCGGCGAGACAGCAGGCGATATAGCTCTCGGCATTGTTGACCGAGACGCGGCTTGCCACGTCGGCCTCGCGCCCGCTGCCATCGGCATCCAGGAATTCCCATGGCAAGTCGCGGCCGGTGCGGGGGCTGGCGTAGCCCACCGCGAGGTGGCCGCGGCGCAGGTCGGCCGGGTCACGGGGCTCGCCGTGTTCGCGCAGATAGGCGGGGCTGGCACAGTTGACCAGCGCGATCCGGCCCAGCGGCCGCACTACCAGGCTGCTGTCGGCCAGCACGCCGAAGCGCACCGCGCAGTCCACGCCCTCCTGCACCAGGTCGATGGCGCGGTCGCTGGAGCCGAGCGACAGCTGCAGCCGCGGATGGCGCCGCAGCAAGGCGGGCAGCGCGGGTGCCACCAGCCGGCGCGCGATGCGGCTCGGCATATCGACGTTCAGGCGGCCGCTGGCCTGGCGCTGCCCGGCCTGGAACAGCTGGTCGATATCCTCGACCTCGGCCAGCAGCGGGCGCAATCGTTCAAGCAATTGCGCGCCATCGGCGCTCAGCCGCACCTGCCGCGTGGTCCGGTGCAGCAGGCGCGCGCCCACCTGGGCCTCCAGCTCCTGCACCGCCGCCGACACCGACGCGCGCGGCAGCCCGAGCGCATGGGCGGCCTTGATGAAGCTGGCCATCTCGGCCACCTGCAGGAATACGCGGTACTGGTCGAATCTGTCCATGCGCCTCGCTCGTCGATGGCGCAAGCATACCTGCAATGCGTGCGCGCGCCGCAGCGGTGGCCTGCCTGGTGGCCTATTTCTTACTTGGTCGTGTACCCGCCGTTGATGAGGATGGTCTGGCCGGTGATCCACCAGCCGTCGCTGACCAGATGGCGGATAAAGGGCACCACATCCTCGATATGCGTCAGTCCCGTCGGCGAGAACGGCGACAGCGCCGCCGCGCTCTTGTGATAGGCCACGGCGTCGTCGCCTTCCTGGCCGTAGAAGAAAGGCGTATCCATCGGGCCGGGCCCTACCGCCGTCACCGAGATGCCGCGCGCACCAAATTCCTTGGCCGCGGCGCGGGTAAAGTGTTCGACCGGCGCCTTGGTGCCGGCATAGG
Source organism: Cupriavidus alkaliphilus (assembly GCF_014191175.1). Taxonomy (NCBI): domain Bacteria; kingdom Pseudomonadati; phylum Pseudomonadota; class Betaproteobacteria; order Burkholderiales; family Burkholderiaceae; genus Cupriavidus; species Cupriavidus alkaliphilus. The sequence goes on from NZ_JACHWE010000006.1 coordinate 204,314, forward strand.
CGGCATAGAAGGGCGTGAACGCGCCCAGCAGCGAGGTCACCAGCGTCACGATCTTGCCGTGGTCGTTGACGTGGCGGCCGGCTTCCTTCAGGAAGAAGAAAGCGCTCTTGGCGTTGACGGCCGACATCTCGTCGTACTCGGCCTCGCTGATCTCGGCGAACGGCTTCTTCAGCACCTTGCCGACCGTGTTGATGGCGATATCGGGACGGCCCACCGCGGCCACGGCATCGGCAAACAGCCGCTCGACCGCGCCCGCGCTGGTCAGGTCCGCCTGCAGTGCCACCGCCTGGGCGCCGCTTGCCTGGAGCGCCCGGACCGTGGCCTCGGCGTCGGCGCGCGAGGCCGCGCTGTTGTAGTGGATGGCGATGGCCCGCGCGCCCTGGGCGGCCAGGTCGCGCGCGATCAGCCCGCCCAGGTTCTTGGCGCCGCCGGTGATCAGCGCGACCTTGCCGCGGATGGAATGGTCAGCCATGAAAACTCTCCTGTGGATGCGTCGAAGGAGGCTTCAGCTTAGGCGGCCGGGACTGTGGAATAAATCGGCGGCGACTGGATAGATCATCCAGGAAACCAGAACAATACGCCCGGGGGACTCAGCGCTGGTACGGCGGCGGCACGAAGCCGGCAAAGCGCTGTTGCGTCACCGCCTTGAATTCGGCGGACTGGTAGGCCTCGCGGATGTCCCTGACGAAGGGCTTGTTCAGGTCGGCGGTCTTCACCGCGACCAGGTTCATGTAGTAGTCCGGAATCTTCTCCAGCGCCAGCGCGGAGGTCAGCTTCAGGCCCGAGGCCAGCGCATAGTTGCCGTTGACGAAGGCATAGTCGACATCGTCGAGCGAGCGCGGCAGCTGCGCGGCTTCCAGCTGGATCAGCTTGAGCTTGTGCGGATTGGCGTCGATATCGCGTTCGCTGGCGCGGATCGGGTCGGTGCCGGGCTTGAGCGTGACCCAGCCGATCTGCTGCAGGATGGCGATAGCGCGCGCAAGGTTGGTCGGGTCGTTCGGCAGCGACACGGTGTTGCCCGCCTTCACCTCGGCCAGCGCCTTGTGCTTGCGGCTGTAGATTCCGATCGGCGCGGTCGGCACCTGGATCACGTCGCTCAGCGCCAGCTTGCGGTCGGCCGAGAACTTCTTCAGGTAGGCCACGTGCTGGAAGGCGTTGGCGTCGATGGCGCCGTCGGCCAGCGCCAGGTTGGGCTGCACGTAATCGCTGAACTCGACGATGGTGACCTTGTAGCCGCGCTGCTCCAGCACCGGCTTGACGCCATAGCGGATCTGGTCGGCATACGGGCCGGCGGTGGCGCCGAAGCGGATTTCCTTCTTGTCCGGATCGGCCGCGCAGACGCCTTGTACCACGCCCAGCGCCAGCACGGCTGCCGCCAGCCGCGCGGCCAGGCCGAATTTCCCGTATTGCATCGGATGCTCCCCTTTGATGTGGTGGTGTGCCCGCGGCGTCGCGCCGTGGCATCGGGCCATTGTATGGAAAAGCAGCCAATGGACGAACGAGCGTTTACGCATGGCGATATGCCGGTGCGGAATAAGGAATAAGGCCTACGCTGTAGGAACGCGTCACGCGTTTGCCAAGCCATGGGAGGCCGCCATGCCCGAACAACTGACCAAGCATCCCGACGTCACGATCCAGGTGCTGCGCAGCGCCGGCGCCCGCTGCGGGGAGGGCGAGGCGCAAGCCATCCTGCGCAGCTGTCCGCCGGCGCGCTTTTGCAAGCTGCCGGGCGGAGAGGTCTGCGTGTACGGCCTGGATGGCGCGCCCGCGATGACGCAGTTCACCGCCGCCGATTGGCAGTCGCTCGCGCCGCTGGCGCGGGGCGGCGCCGACGATGCTGGCGCGGGCGCTGCGGCGGGCGCGTGGGGCGGCATGGCGGTGGTGATCTTCATTGCGGGGTTGGTTGCCGGTGCGGTGGCCGCCGCGGTGCTGGCGCGCTGGCGGCGCGGCCGTCGCCGGGGTTAGCCGCGGCTGGCGTGTGGTTTTCGCTGGCATGGTGTTTGCGGCGATTCGCCGGCCATGACACCGCTGCCATCCGCTTCCGACCACTTCCGCCTGCTGGAGAACGGCGAGGAGTATTTTCCGTGCGTGTTCGACGCCATTGCGCGCGCGCGCGAAAGCGTACTGCTGGAAACTTTTATCCTGTTTGAAGACGAGGTAGGCCACAAATTGCACGCGGCACTGCTCGCGGCCGCGCGCCGCGGCGTGCGTGTGGCGCTGACGGTGGACGGCTTCGGCTCGCATGACCTGTCGCCGGCCTTTATCGCCGGGCTGGTCGACGCAGGGGTGCAGTTCTGCACATTCTCGCCGCGGCCGCGGTTGTTCGGCGTGCGCACGCATATCTTCCGGCGCATGCACCGCAAGCTGATCGCCGTCGATGCCGAGGTGGCATTCGTGGGCGGCCTCAACTTCTCGGCGGAGCACCTGTACCAGTTCGGGCCGCTGGCCAAGCAGGACTATGCGGTGGAAATCCGCGGGCCCTTTGCACGCCAGGTGCACGACTTCCTGGTGCGCGCGATGCCTGGCGCGTGTCCGCCGGCGCCCATGCACGAGCCTGTGGCCGAACGCGAGGCGCCGGATCCGCGCATGCAGGCCGCACGCGCGATCCTGGTCACGCGCGACAACCACCGCCACCGCAACGACATCGAGTTTGCCTACCTGGACGCGATCCGCGCGGCGCGGCGCGAGGTCATGATCGCCAACGCTTACTTCCTGCCGGGCTACCGGCTGCTGCATGCACTGTGCGAGGCCGCCGCGCGCGGCGTGCGGGTGCGGCTGCTGCTGCAGGGCAAGCCCGACATGCCGTGGGTGGCGCGCGCCGGCGGCCTGCTCTATGCGCACCTGCAGGACGCCGGGGTGCAGATCCTCGAATACGTCGAGCGGCCCTTCCACGGCAAGGTCGCGGTGGTGGACGACACCTGGGCCACGGTCGGCTCCAGCAACCTCGATCCGCTGAGCCTGTCGCTGAACCTCGAGGCCAATCTCGTGATCCGCGATGAAGTCTTCGCGAGCCACCTGCGCGGCCGGCTCGAAGCGCTGATCGGCGCGCGCTGCCGCGCCGTGCCGCCCGGGCAGAAGTCACCGCGCAGCCGCCTCGACGCGCTGGGCGCGACGGTGATGTTCCACTTCCTGCGGCGCTTCCCGGCCTGGGCGGGCTGGCTGCCGGCGCATGCGCCGCGGCTGGTGCAGCCGATGCCGGGGCGCCGCAACGCGCGGCGCGTGGTGGTGTTGCGCGGAGGCGCGGAATGACGGGCGCCGAGGCCTTGTCCGCCATCCGCCAGCATGCGCACTGGCCGGCCTGGCGCCGTGCCATCGGCATCCTCTTCATTGCCGCCGTGCTGGCGCTGATCGCGCGCAAGCTCGGCACCATCGACTGGGACGCGGTGCTCGAAGCGCTGCGCGGTTTCAACGCGCGCACGCTGCTGCCGGCGGCGGGCTTCGTGGCACTGAGCGGGCTGCTGTACAGCCAGTTCGACGTGCTGGGCTGCCGCTATGCCGGGCACCCGCTGCCGCTGCGCCGCGTGATGGCGATCTCCTATGTCAGCTACACGCTCAGCCTCAACCTGGGCGCCACGCTGGGCGGCGCGGGCGTGCGGTACCGGCTGTACTCGCGCGCGGGGTTGAGCGCGCCGCAGATCTGGAGCCTGTTCGTGGTGGTGGTCACGACCAACTGGCTCGGCTATGCGGTGCTGGCTGGCGCCATCCTCGCCGGCGAACTGGTGGTGCTGCCGCCGGAGTGGGGCATTCCCGCGGCGCTGACGCGGGTGTTGGGCGTGCTGATGCTGGCGGTCCCGGCCGGCTACGTGGCCGCGTGCGCGCTCTGGCATGGCCGTCACCGCACCGTGCGCGACCATGACATCTATATGCCCACGGTGCGCTTCGCAGCGTTGCAATGCGCGCTGTCGGCGGCCCACTGGATGTCGATGGCGGCGATCCTGTATGCGCTGCTGCATACGCATGCGACCTACTTCACGGTGCTTGGCGTGCTGCTGGCGTCGGGGCTGGCGGGCGTGGTGGTGCGCATCCCCGGCGGGCTGGGCGTGATCGAGACGGTGTTCCTGACAATGCTGGGCGACCAGGTGCCGCACGGGCTGCTGCTCGCGGCGCTGATCGCTTACCGCGCGCTGTACTACCTGATCCCGCTGATGATCGGCGCGATCGGCTATTTCGTGCTGGAGGCGCGCGGCAAGCGGGATGGCGGGGAGGGGAGTGGGGTGAGGTGAGCGGCGAAACCGAGCGCGCCCCCGGCTCCTCTCCCGCTGGCGGGAGAGGAGCGCAAGCCGAGCGAACTGGATCGGCGGCAGGTCAGGCCGCTGCCAGCGCGCGCTCCAGGTCCTCGATCAGGTCGTCGATATGCTCGATGCCAATCGACAGCCGCACCATGTCTTCGCTGACGCCGGCCGCCTGCAGTTCTTCGGCGTTGAGCTGGCGGTGCGTGGTCGACGCCGGGTGGGTGGCCAGCGACTTGGCATCGCCGATATTGACCAGCCGCGTGAACAGCTGCAGCGCATCGAGGAAGCGCGCGCCGCCCTCGCGGCCGCCCTGCTTCAGGCCGAACGACAGGATGCCGGGGCCGCGCCCGCCCAGGTATTGCTGCACCAGCGCGTGATCGGCGTGGTCGGGCAGGCCGGCAAAATTGACCCACGCGACCTTGGCGTGCTGCTGCAGGTGGCGTGCGATCGCCAGCGCATTGTCGGTGATGCGGTCCAGCCGCAGCGCCAGGGTCTCGATGCCCTGCAGGATCAGGAACGCGTTGAACGGCGACAGCGCGGCGCCGGTATTGCGCAACGGCACCACGCGCGCGCGGCCGATATACGCGGCCGGCCCCAGCGCTTCGGTATAGACCACGCCGTGGTACGACACGTCCGGCTCGTTCAGGCGACGGAAGCGCTCCTTGTGCTGCGCCCACGGGAACTTGCCGCTGTCGACGATGGCGCCGCCGACGCTGTTGCCGTGGCCGCCCAGGTACTTCGTCAGCGAATGCACGACGATATCGGCGCCATGCTCGAACGGCCGGCACAGGTAGGGCGACGGCACCGTGTTATCGACGATCAGCGGCACGCCGTGGTTGTGCGCCACGCGCGCGATCGCGGCGATATCGACCACGTTGCCAAGCGGGTTGCCCACCGACTCGACAAACACGGCCTTGGTTCGTGCATCGATCAGGTCGCCGAAGCTGGACGGATTGCGGCCATCGGCAAAGCGGGTCTCGATGCCGGACTGCGGCAGCGTGTGCGCCAGCAGGTTGTAGGTGCCGCCGTAGAGCTGGCTGGACGAGACGATGTTGTCGCCGGCCTCGGCGATGGTCTGGATCGCATAGGTGATCGCGGCCATGCCGGACGCCAGCGCCAGCGCGCCCACGCCGCCCTCGAGCGCGGCCAGGCGCTGCTCGAGCACGTCGTTGGTCGGGTTCATGATGCGGCTGTAGATGTTGCCCGCCACCTTCAGGTCGAACAGGTCCGCGCCATGCTGCGCGTTATCGAAGGCGTAGGCTACGGTCTGGTAGATGGGAACGGCCACCGCGCGCGTGGTGGGATCTGGCGAATAACCGCCGTGGACGGCCAGGGTTTCGAGTCTCATCGTGTTCTCTCTGTTGTGTGCCGGACCGGCGCGTCGGGGAGGCCCCGCTGCGGCGCCGGGCATGCCGGGCGGTGCGCCCGCACGGGCGTACCAGGCTGTGCGATGGTACCAGCGCCGTAGCGGGCAGCGCCGCCATCGTCGCCCACTGCCGGTGCGCGCGGCAAGGAAGGTTATTGCATGTGGTTATGCGCAGCATGGCGCGAAGGTCGAGTCCGGTCGTGCGAACCGCGATATGCGATAAGCGGATAAGCGTCGGCGCTTTGATTCGTTGACCGTGCCAGCGGCGGCTCCCTACAGTGCGAGCTTGCACGCGGCATCCCCTGCATCGAGCAAGGGACCGCGCCGGCTTTCTTCCTATGCCCGAGCCTGCCATGACGACCGCAACCGCCCCCGTCAGTGTTTCGCGCCAGCACAGCGCCCCGCATCCTGCCATCCACGCTTGCGACGCAGGCCGCTTCGAGATCCGCCCGCTCGCTGCGCCGCTCGGCGCCGAAGTGATCGGGCTGGACCTGTCACAACCGCTGACGCAAGCGGATTTCGCGCGCATCCATCGCGCCCACCTCGACCACCATGTGCTGGTGTTCCGCGACCAGCGCATCACGCCCTCGCAGCAGATTGCCTTCAGTCGCCGCTTCGGCCCGTTGCAGGTCCACGTGCTGCACCAGTTCCAGCTGCCCGGCCATCCGGAGGTGCTGGTGGTCTCCAACGTGGTCGAGAACGGCAAGCCGATCGGGCTGGGCGATGCCGGCCACTTCTGGCATTCGGACCTGTCGTACAAGGAACGGCCCAGCCTGGGCTCGCTGCTGCATGCGCGCGAGCTGCCCGCCGAGGGCGGCGATACGCTGTTCGCCAACATGCACCTGGCGTGGGATACGTTGCCGGCCGCGCTGCAGCGTGCTGTCGATGGCCGGCAAGCCGAACACACCTACCTGGCCCGCTACGCCGAGCTGCAGCAGCGCAGCCCGTGGCGGCCCGACCTGACGCCCGAGCAGGTGGCGCAGGTCCGGCCGGTGCTGCAGCCGGTGGTACGGACCCATCCGGAAACCGGGCGCAAGGCGCTGTTCGTCAGCGAACACTTCACCACCCGCATCGTCGGCCTGCCCGAGGACGAAAGCCGCGCGCTGCTGGACCAGCTATTTGCGCACAGCGTCAGGCCCGCGCATCTCTATCGCCACCGCTGGCAGCCGCACGACCTGGTGTTCTGGGACAACCGCTCGCTGCTGCATCTTGCGGCCGGCTGTCCGCCGCATCTGCGGCGCGTGATGTACCGCACCACCATTGAAGGCGACGTGCCGCGCTGACCGCGCAGCGCGATCGCCAGCCACCCCGTGGCGCTCGCTTGCGCGAGTGCCAGTCCAACGCATCCCCGGAGTCCGGAACATGTTTTCTCGTCTTTCCCGCAGGCTCGGCCTGCTGGCGCTCAGCGCCGGCCTGGCCCTCGCCGGCACCGCGCACGCCGAAGGCCGGCTGCGCATTGCCGAACAGTTCGGCGTGGTCTACCTGCTGCTCAACGTAGCGCGCGACCAGCAACTGATCGAAAAGCACGGCCGCCAGCAGGGCGTCGATATCAAGGTCGAATGGACCCGGCTGTCCGGCGGCGCCGCGGTCAATGACGCGCTGCTGTCGGGCGCCATCGATATTGCCGGCGCCGGCGTGGGGCCGCTGCTGACGCTGTGGGACCGAACCCATGGCAAGCAGAACGTGCGCGGCGTCGCCTCGCTGGGCAACTTCCCCTACTACCTGGTCAGCAACAATCCCAGGGTCCGGACCATTGCCGATTTCACCGACAAGGACCGCATCGCGGTGCCGGCGGTCGGCGTCTCGGTGCAGTCGCGCGTGCTGCAGCTGGCCGCGGCCAGACAGTGGGGCGACAAGGAATACAACCGCCTCGACAAGTGGACCGTCGCGGTGCCGCATCCGGATGCGGCGGCGGCCATCATTGCCGGCGGCACCGAGATCACCGGCCACTTCGGCAACCCGCCGTTCCAGGAGCAGGAGCTGGCCGGCAACCCGAACGCGCGCATCGTGCTGAACTCGTACGACGTGCTGGGCGGACCGAGCTCGTCCACGGTGCTGTACGCCACCGAGAAGTTCCGGAATGACAACCCGAAGACCTATCGCGCCTTCGTCGACGCGCTGGCCGAGGCCGCCGCCTTCGCCACCGCCAATCCCGAGGCCGCCGCCGACATCTACCTGCGCCAGAGCAAGGCCCGCACCGACCGCGCGCTGCTGCTGCGCGTGTTGAAGAACCCGCAGGTGCAGTTCCGCGTCGCGCCGCAGAACACCTTCGCGCTGGCGTCGTTCATGCATCGCGTCGGCGCGATCCGCAACCAGCCGAAGTCCTGGCAGGACTATTTCTTCCCGGACCCGGTCACCGCGCAAGGGAGCTGAGCATGGCCAGCCACAACCTGCGCGTGGTTTCGGACCGCGCCGCGCCGCTGCTGCAGGTGGACGGCGTGTCGCTGGAGTACCGCACCCCCGAACGCATCGTGCGCGCCACGCACCGCGTCAGCTTCGACGTGCACGCGGGCGACCGCTTCGTGCTGCTGGGCCCGTCGGGCTGCGGCAAGTCCACGCTGCTGAAGGCGGTGGCGGGCTTCGTTACCCCCAGCGAGGGCGAGATCCGGCTCGAAGGCCGGCGCGTGCAGCAGCCTGGCCCGGACCGCATCGTGGTGTTCCAGGAGTTCGACCAGCTGCCGCCGTGGAAGACCGTGCTGCAGAACGTGATGTTTCCGCTGCGGCAGGCGCGTGGCCTGTCGCGCGCCGCCGCGCGCGAACTGGCGCTCGATAGCCTGCACAAGGTAGGCCTGGCCGAATTTGCCGGCGCCTATCCGCATACGCTGTCGGGCGGCATGAAGCAGCGCGTGGCGATCGCGCGCGCGCTGGCGATGCGGCCCAAGGTGCTGCTGATGGACGAACCCTTTGCCGCGCTGGACGCACTGACGCGCCGGCGCATGCAGGAGGAACTGCTGGCGCTGTGCGATGGCGCCGCGCTGACGCTGCTGTTCGTCACCCATTCGATCGAAGAGGCGCTGGTGGTGGGCAGCCGCATTCTGCTCCTGTCGCCGCATCCGGGACGCGTGCGCGCGGAGCTCAACAGCCACCAGTTCAACCTGGCGAGCCAGGGCAGCGCCGAATTCCAGGCCGCGGCGCAGCGCATCCATGGCCTGCTGTTCGACGCGCCAGGCACCACGGACCTGCCGCAGGCGCGCAGCGCGGCGGCACGCTGAAACCGACATTGCATCATGACCCAACCCTCCCTTAACCTGGCCGACCCGGTGCGGCCGGAATACGAGCGCGAGCCCGAGCCCTTCACCGAAGCCCCGCTGGCGCGCGCACTGCCGTGGCACCAGCGCGCGTGGCAGCAGGACTGGCTGCGCAAGGCCCTGATCCTGCTGGCGCTGGGACTGATCTGGGAAGCGGTGGCGCGCATCCAGGACAACGACCTGCTGCTGCCGTCCTGCCTGGCCACGCTGCGCGCCTTTGGCGCGGCTGTGGTGAGCGGCGAGCTGCCGGGCAAGGCGGCGATCTCGCTGTCGGTGCTGCTGCGCGGCTACGCCGCCGGCATCGTGCTGGCGTTCGTGCTGACCTCGCTGGCGGTATCGACGCGCCTCGGACGCGACCTGCTGGACACGCTCACCGCCATGTTCAACCCGCTGCCGGCGATTGCGCTGTTGCCGCTGGCGCTGCTGTGGTTCGGGCTTGGCACCGGCAGCCTGGTGTTCGTGCTGATCCATTCGGTGCTGTGGCCGCTGGCACTGAACATGTACGCCGGCTTCCGCGCGGTGCCGCCGACGCTGCGCATGGCCGGACGCAACTACGGGTTGCGCGGCCTGCGCTATGTCGCGCTGGTGCTGGTGCCGGCGGCGCTGCCCGCGATCCTGTCCGGACTGAAAATCGGCTGGGCCTTTGCCTGGCGCACGCTGATCGCCGCCGAACTGGTGTTCGGCGCGTCGTCAGGGCAGGGCGGGCTGGGCTGGTTCATCTTCCAGAACCGCAATGAACTCTATACCGACCGCGTATTCGCGGGTTTGGCCGCGGTGATCCTGATCGGCCTGCTGGTCGAGGGGCTGGTGTTCACCACCTTGGAGCGGCTGACGGTGCGCCGGTGGGGCATGCAGCACTAGCCTTGTCCGATGGGGCGCGCGCGCGTAGGCTACGGCTGCGGTAGCCAACCGGAGCCTGACCATGACCATCATCCATCAAGCCGCCGCCATGGGATTCGCCCGCCAGGCCGATACCTACGCACGCGGTCGACCCGAATACCCCGCCGAAATCGACACGTGGCTGCGCGGCGCGCTTGGCTTGCATGCGGGCCGCGTGGTGCTCGATCTCGGGGCCGGCACCGGAAAGTTCACGCGCCGGCTGGTGCAGACCGGCGCCACGGTGATTGCGGTGGAGCCGGTGGCGCAGATGCGGGCGCAACTGGCGGCCGCGGTGGGGCCGGTGCAAGTCCTGGAGGGCAGCGCCGAGGCGATCCCGCTGGCAGAGGCCAGCGTCGACGCCGTGGTCTGCGCACAGGCGTTCCACTGGTTTGCCAACGCGCGGGCACTTGCGGAGATTCGCCGCGTGCTGCGCCCCGGCGGCCGGCTCGGACTGGTATGGAACGTCAGGGATGAAAGCGTGGACTGGGTGGCGCAGCTCACGGCCATCATGGCGCCGTATGAAGGCGACGCCCCGCGCTTCTACAAGGGTGACTGGAGGCAGGTGTTTCCCGCCGAGGGCTTCGGGCCGCTGGTGCTGCAGAGTCTGCCCTACGCGCATGTGGGACCGCCGCAGCAGGTGATCGTGGATCGCGTCATGTCGGTAAGCTTCATTGCGTCGCTGCCAGAACCGGAGCAGGCGCGCGTGCGCGCGCGCCTGCACGCGCTCATCGACCAGCATCCGGCGCTGTCGGCGCGCGCCGAGGTTGCCTTCCCTTACCGCACCGAGGCCTATCACTGCGTACGGCTCGCCTGAGCCTACATGGTCGCCTGCCGCACCCAGAATGCCGCGCCAACGCGCACCGCGCAGTGCTCGCGCTGCCGCTCCGCTTCTGCACGGCGCCGCGCGCGGGTGCTGGCCTGGACCTGCTCCCAGATATCAAGCATGGCGCTGATCTTGGGCAAGGCATTGAACCCGGCCGCGGTCGGCAGCCAGCCCGTCCCGCAAGGCTGGAACAGCGGCATGCCGAGCGCGGCCTCGAGCTGGCGCAGCTGGTAATGGAGCCGCTGCGGCTGGATGCCGAGCGCCTGGGCGGCGCGGCCGGCGTCGCGATGCTGCATCAGTGCGACAAAGACACGCAGGGAGAGAAAGGAGACGCGCCGGTTGATGAGTCGGTAAGCCATGCCCATGTCATGGCCGGGGGGCGGTGTCGCGCTCGCGCGCTGCTACGGGTCCCCGGCGGATCGAAGTGGATCGATCGTAGCGGGGCGGCGCGGGGCAGGTGAGCAGCCGGATTCAGAAATGCAGCGCGGAATCTTCCGGCGAGGCGTGCGGCAGTTGCGCAGTCAGTGCATCGGCCTCAGTGCATCGGCAACTGGCCGATCGCGGTCAGTGCCAGCACCACGTCCGGCGACAGGCGGCGCTCGCTGCACGGCACGCCCGCGGTTTCGAGCGTGGTCCACAGGTCTGCGTCGCCGGTGACGATGCGTTGCCGCAGCTGGGCCAGGTATGCATATTCCGCGGAGGTCAGCGGGCGCGGAGCGCTGCGCAGGTCGTCCAGGATGGCACTAAGCGAGAGTGCGGGAACGGTCATACCAAGGTCGGGAATAGCACGGCGATGAGACATTGCGGCGGAAACAGCAGGATGGTGCGGAGTTGAGCAACGCATGATTCTATCCATCCGGTGCAGCGGCCGCTAAAGCAAAAGCCGGGGCGATTTACCCCGCTGATTCCGCTTGCAAAGCCAGGAGTGGCGAATAGGCTAAGCGCGCGGCATGCGATGTGGCGCATGCGTCGGTCCAGAGGGCGCAAAAGGCGCTTGCGCGGACCGGCAATGCCGCCGGGCAGCAGCCAGGGTGTTGCAGAAAAACGCCACCATGCAAGCTTGCGCGCGTCGAGGCCACCGCACATCAGCCTGCCGGGGACACGGATTGACAACCCTCACAGCGTTCTATACGGTGGCGCATCGTTTCGACCCAACGCCGCCAAGGTTCCTCCTCGCCGCCCGCCATGCCACGCAAAGCCGCACAGGTTTCCGAAGCCGACAAGCACGCCGCCGCCGGCGGCGCCATCGCCGTGGACCGGGCCTTGTTCGTGCTGTCGGTGTTCCGCCTGGGCGATGGCGCGCTGGCGCTGGCCGAGCTGGCGCAGCGCAGCGGCCTCTACAAGAGCACGCTGCTGCGCCTGCTGGCATCGCTCGAACACGCCGGGCTGGTGCTGCGCCATGCCGACGGCCGCTATGGGCTGGGGCCGGAGGTGGCGCGGCTGCACGCGGTCTATGCCGCGTCGTTCTCGCTCGAGGCGGTGGTGATGCCCGCGCTGCGCGAACTGGTCAACGTGACGCGCGAAAGCGCGGCCTTTCATGTCGAGCAGGGCGAACACCGGTTGTGCCTGTACCGCGTGGATTCGCCGCAGCCGGTGCGCGACCACGTGCGCGCGGGCGAACTGCTGCCGCGCGACCGCGGCGCCGGCGCGCGCGTGCTGCGGGCCTTCGCCGGCGAGCCCGGCGAGCTCTATGACCGGATCCGGCAAGACGGCGTGGCGGCGCTGGTCGGCGACCGCAGCCCCGATCTGGCCGGCGTGTCCGCGCCGGTATTCGGCCCGGACGGCGTACTGGCCGGCGCGCTGACGCTGACCTGCCCGGCGGCGCGCTACCGCGACGGTTTCCGCGACGATGTGCTGCAGGCGGCGCGCTCGCTGACGCGCGCGCTCGGCGGCACGGCGCCGCACGGCACCCCGGGACCGGCCGTCCCGGACTGACGGTAAACCGCGGCCGGGTGCAGCGCACCCGACCCGGCTTGCAGGGGGTGCCAAGCTGGCGCCGGCACGGGCTATCATGCGGCTGGCATGAAAAACAGCGCACGTCACATCTGGTGAAATCAGCGCCCGCATGCCTCCGTCGCGCCCCCCGTGACCTGATGCCCGCCGATCGGTATTGACGGCAGGCGGACGGCATCCTTGAGGAAATCCCTTGCACCTGGACCAGCAGACCATTGCGGTGGTGATGATGGTGTTTTTCTGCGGCACGCTGATCATTGCGGCGGGGCTGGTGTTCGCGTTGCGCGCGAGCATGGCGGGGCGGCTATGGGCGTTCGGCCATGTGCTGGTGTCGGCCGCGGGCCTGGCGCTGGCGGTCAGCGCGGCCAGCGGCACCGGCCAGCTCGGCACGCTGGGCGCGTTCGCCTTCGTCGCCGGCTGGCTGCTGATCTACCGCGGCGTGCGGGTCTACTACGGCGTGCCCGCGCATCCCGGCGCGCTGGCAGGGGCGGGCGCGATCGTGCTGGGCCTGATGGCGGCCTCGAGCGGCCTGCCTGACGGCCCGCAGCTGGTGCTGCGCATTGTCTATGGCGTGCTGGCGCTGGTGTCGCTGGCCACCTTCGCCACGCTGGCGCGCGCCGGGCGCGGGCGCCGCAGCATCGGGGCGCCGCTGGTGCTGGTGGCCAGCCTGGTGCAACTGGCCACGCAGCTGGCGGGCTTCAGCCACGCCACGAGCCTGCCCGCGGGCGGCACGGCTGCCGGCGCTGCCGCGGCGCCGCTGACCCTGTTCTTCGCCGGCCCGGCCGATTCGGCATGGGTGCTGGCGCCGCTGATCGCCACGCTGCTGGGGCTGTTCGGCTTCACCGTGATGGCGATGGAGCAGATCGTCGCGCACAACGAAAGCGGCGCGCGCATCGACGCCCTGACCGGGCTGCTCAACCGCGGCGCGCTGGACATGTCGGCGCTGTCGCTGGTGGCGCGCTGGCAGCGCGACGGCCAGCCGCTGTCGTGCCTGGTGATCGATATCGACTACTTCAAGCAGGTCAACGACAGCTGCGGCCACCACGCCGGCGATGCGGTGCTGCGCGAAGTGGCGCAGGCGCTGGACAACTCGCGCCGCGCCTCGGACGTGGCCGGGCGCTATGGCGGCGAAGAGTTCTGCGTGCTGTGCCCGCATACCGACGAGCAGCAGGCCTCGGCACTGGCCAACCGCGTGCTGCGCAAGGTGCATGGGATCGCCTTGCCTGCCGGGCGCGGCCATGCCAGCGTCAGCATCGGCGTGGCGCAGCTGCGCGGCGGCGCGGGCAGCAGGGAGGCGCTGTGGCGGACCCTGTTCGCCGATGCCGACCGCGCGCTCTACCACGCCAAGGCGCAAGGGCGCGACCGCTATGTGCTGGCATCGTCGATGGCGGAGCCCGCCGCCGGCGCGGCGGCTGCGCCGCTGCTGGAGCCGGCACCCGACCTGGCCGCCTGAGCGCGCGATCCGGTCTGCCGGGGGTGTTGCCGCTTAGGCGGGCGTATCCGGCACCGGCACGTCGCGCGGCGGCGCGCCGTCATAGCGCCACAGGAACTGGCGCGGCATCGGGCCCTTGTTGCGCCCGCCCTCGCACTGCTGCTCCCACGCGTGCGCGAGGATGCCGACCGAGCGCGACAGGCAGAACAGCCCGCGCGCCAGCGGCGCGGCAAAGCCCAGTTCGGCGTAGATCACCGCGGTGGCGCCATCGATGTTCATCGGGATCGGCTTGCCGCGCCCGGCGCCGAGCGCGGCCTCGACCGCGCGCGCGATGGCCGCGTAGCGGCCGCTTACCACCCCGTCTTTCGCCGCCTGCGCGACCAGCGCCAGCAGCCGCGGCGCGCGCGGATCGACCGGATGGAAGCGGTGGCCGAATCCGGCCACGTACTTGCCGTGCAGGTCGCGGTAGCGCTGCAGCGCGTCTTCGACGGCCAGCGCCATCGTGTTGCCGGCGTCCAGCCGCTGCGCCACGTCCTGGTACAGCGCCACCGCCTGCTCGCCCGCGCCGCCATGCACGTCGCCCAGCACGTTGACAGCCGACGCCATGGCATTGTTCAGCCCCACGCCGCAAGTCGCGGCCATGCGCGCGATGGCGATGCTGGGTGCCTGCGGGCCATGGTCGACGGCGGCCATCAGCGCTGCGTCCAGCAGTTCGCCCTGGCCCGGGCCGGGCAGCTCGCCACGCAGCATCAGCCAGATCATCTGCGCGAACGACACCCGGCCGATCAGCTGTTCGATCGGGTAGCCACGGTAGCGGATCTCGCCCGGGCGCATGTCGATGATGCCGGTGCGCCACCAGTCCTGCGACAGGCGCTGGCCGGCGTCCATGCCGTCGTCGTGTGTGGGGCTGCCGCTCATATCGCACCCTCCCGGTTCAGTTCATCGATGTCCGCATCGCTGTAGCCCAGGCTGCCCAGCACCTGGCGCGTATGCTGGCCAAGTTGCGGCGGCGGCGTGTCGACCGCCGGCGCTTCGCGGTTGAGCTTGAAGCCGGTGCGAACCACGCGGATGTCGCGGTCCACGCCGGGGGCATCGGCAAACTCGCCGATCATGCCGCGCTCGCTGACCTGTGGATGGGCCAGCGTCTGCGGCACGTCCAGCACCGGGCCCGCCGGCACGCCGGCCGCGGTCAGCAGCGGCCACCACTCGGCGGCCGGCCGGGTTGCCAGTTCGGCTTCGAGCGCCTGCGTCAGCGCGGCCCGGTTGGCCAGCCGCGCCTGCCGCTGCGCGAAGCGCGCATCCTCAGCCAGCGCCGGGCGCCCCACCACGCGGCACAGCGCTTCGAACTGTTCCTGCTTGTTGGCGGCGATATTGAGCAGGCCGTCGGCGGTGCGGAAGGTGCCCGAGGGGCTCGCGGTCATGTTCTCGTTGCCCATCGGCGTGGGCGCCCGGCCTGCGATCAGGTGGTTGGATACCGCCCAGCCCATCGTCGCCAGCGTTGCTTCCAGCATCGATACGTCGATGAAATAGCCCTCGGTGCGCCCGGTATCGGCCAGCGCCGCCGACACCGCCAGCGCCGCGGTCAGCCCGCCGATGGTGTCGGACACCGGATAGCCCACCCGCAGCGGCGCGCTGTGGGCGTCGCCGGTGATCTGCATCACGCCGGCCATGCCCTGGATGATCTGGTCATAGGCGGGCAGCCCGGCAAGCGGCCCGTCCTGGCCAAAGCCCGAGATCGCGCAGTAGATCAGCCGCGGGTTGTCCTGCTTCAGGGTGTCATAGCCCAGTCCCAGGCGCGTCATCACGCCCGGCCGGAAGTTCTCGACCACCACGTCGGCGCTTTGCACCAGCTTGCGGAACACGGCCTTGCCCCTGGCGTGCTTCAGGTTCAGGGTGACCGACTGCTTGCCGGGGTTCTGCGCCAGGAACGACACGCCCATCAGGCGCTGGTTCAGCTCCGGGTCCGCGCCCAGCTGGCGCGCCAGGTCGCCGCTGCCGGGGGTTTCGACCTTGATCACTTCGGCGCCGAGGTGGGCCAACTGGTGGCAGCAGAACGGCCCGGCCAGCACATTGGTGAGGTCGAGCACGCGGATATGGCGTAAAGGTTTTTGCATGGCTGGGGTCAGATCTCCGTTGCCCGTGTGTTCTGTACAACAGAACAGTGATCTTTTGTAAAGAACAAACGCAGCATAGGAGCCGCCCCGCATCTCTGTCAAGGTTGCCCTCAACGGCCGCGCCGGCATGACGGCGAAGTCCGACCGGCACGGACCCGGCCGCTGCCCTACAATAGCGCCCCCGCCCGCGACCCCCTTGTGTCGCGCGGACCACTTTGCTGGCAGGAAAATGGAATCGAAGATGTCAAACGCATGCGGCCTGGATTTCGGCACGTCCAACTCGACGGTGGGCTGGAGCCGCCCCGGCAGCGCGCCCGCGCTGCTGCCGCTGGAGGATGGCAAGGCGACGCTGCCGTCGGTGATCTTTTTCCATGCCGAGGATCCGCTGGTCAGCTACGGCCGCGCCGCGCTGGGCGATTACCTGGCGGGATACGAGGGCCGGCTGATGCGGTCGCTCAAGAGCCTGCTGGGCACCTCGATGATGGACGACAGCACCGAGGTGATGGGCCAGGCCATGCCGTTCCGCAAGCTGCTGGCGCATTTCATCGGCGAGCTGAAGACGCGCGCCGAGCAGGCCGCGGGGACCGGCTTCTCGCGCGCGGTGCTGGGGCGCCCGGTGTTCTTTATCGACGAAGACCCGGTGGCCGATCAGCTGGCCGAAGACACCCTGGCCGGGATCGCGCGCGACGCGGGCTTCAGCGAGATCGCGTTCCAGTATGAGCCGATCGCGGCGGCGTTCGACTACGAGGCCGACATCACGCGTGAGGAACTGGTGCTGGTCGCCGATATCGGCGGCGGCACCTCGGACTTCTCGCTGGTGCGGCTGTCGCCCGAGCGCGCCGCGCGCAGCGACCGGCGCGACGACATCCTGGCCAACGGCGGCGTGCACATCGGCGGCACCGACTTCGATCGCGCGCTCAGCCTGGCGCGCGCAATGCCGCTGCTGGGCCTGGGCAGCGCGCTGCGCAACGGCAAGGCGATGCCGTCGAGCCAGTACTTCGACCTGGCCAGCTGGCACACCATCAACCTGCTCTATACGCGCAAGGCGTGGTCGCTGGTGATGGACAACTATCGCGACGCCGCCGACACGGTCAAGCTCGACCGCCTGGTGCGGCTGATCCGCGAGCGCGCCGGGCACTGGCTGGCGATCCAGGTCGAAGCCGCCAAGATTGCGCTGTCGGACTCGGGCAGCACCGAGGTGGACCTGCACCGGCTGGAACCGGACCTGTCGCTGACCATCACGCGCGACGAGTTCGACGACTCGATCGACAAGCTGGTGACGAAGACCGAGCAGACCGTGCACAAGCTGCTCGCCGACGCCGGCGTGGCCGGTTCGGCGGTCGATACCATCTTCTTCACCGGCGGCTCCAGCAGCGTGCCGCTGCTGCGCCAGCGGCTGGCAGCGCTGCTGCCCGAGGCGCGCTGCGTCGAAGGCGACCGGTTCGGCAGCATCGGCAGCGGGCTGGCGCTGGATGCGGTGAGGAAGTTTGGGTGAGCGGAGGATACAAGCGGGAGAGGCAGTCCCCCTCAGCCGGTTCAGAAGTCTGCTTGCTGCGAGCGCATATCCCGCAAGCCAAAGGCATCCCCCAGCGCCAGCCGCGCCGCGCGTAGCGCCCCGCGCGCGGCCGCGGCATCGCCGGCCAGGCGCAGCAGCGCCGGCAGTTCCCGCGGCGCACGCAGCAATCCGCCCAGCACCGCGGGCACATCGGTCTTGCCGTCATCGCCCATGCCCGCTGCTGCGGCTGCCGGCACGGCACGGGAAGCCGGATCGATGACCACCCGGCAAGCCGCGAACGGCAGCCGGCACGCCGCCGCCATGCGCGCCGACAGATGCGATTCCATGTCGACGCACAGCGCTCCCGTGGCCCGGTGCAGCGATGCCTTGGCCGCCACCGACAGGACCGGCTGGTCGGCCCCGGCCGCGGTGCCGATGCGCGCTTGCGGCAGCGCCGCGTGCATGGCGCGCAGCCAGGTGGTATCGGTGTCGTAGCGCTCGCCGGGCGCGCACACCGCATCCGCCAGCACCACATCGCCCGGCGCCAGCGTCGGCTCCAGCCCGCCCGCCACGCCAAAGCTCAGGATGCCCATGCACTGCCGGCTGGCCATGGCCGACACCTCTTGCTCCAGCGCCAGTCCGCGCACGCCGTGCAACACGCGGCAGTGCGGCCCGGCCGCGATGCGCGCCTCGAACGCCATGCCGGTGACGACCAGCACGAACGGTGCCGTCACAGACCCCACGACACCTGGCCGCTCTGGCCCATCTGCCCGCGCTGCAGGTTGCGGTAGCGCGCCAGCGCCCACAGCGGAAAGTAGCGCGCATAGCCGTGATAGCGCAGGTAGAACACGCGCGGGAAGCCCACCGCGGTAAAGCGTGGCTCATGCCACAGCCCCCCGGGCTGCTGCGTGCGCAGCAGGTAGTCGATGCCGCGCGCCACCGCCGGATGCTGCGCGGCGCCCGCAGCCATCAGCGCCAGCAGCGCCCACGCGGTTTGCGAGGCCGCGCTGGGCGCGGGCTCGTAGCCGCGGTAGTCGAGCCGGTAGCTGCTGCCGTCCTCGCCCCAGCCGCCGTCGGCGTTCTGGATGCGCGCCAGCCACGCCACCGCGCGCTGCAGTTCGGGCGCAGCGGGGGGCAGGCCGGCGGCGTTCAGCGCGCACAGCGCGCTCCAGGTACCGTAGATGTAGTTGGTGCCCCAGCGGCCGAACCAGCTGCCGTCGGGCATCTGCTCTGCCAGCAGGTAGCGCAGCGCGCGCGCGGCGGGCTCGCTCTTGCCGGGGGTGGCGCCGGTCTGGCACAGCATCGACAGGCAGCGCGCCGACACGTCCGCGGTGGGCGGGTCCAGCAGCGCGCCGTGGTCGGCGAAGGGGATGTTGTTCAGGTACAGGTGCGTGTTCTCGGGCTCGAACGCGCCCCAGCCACCGTTGCCGCTCTGCATGCCGACGATCCACTCGGTGGCGCGCGCCACCGCTTCGCCATAGCGGCCGGGCGCATGGTGCGCGCGCATGAAGCGGTCCATGGCGGCGGCCACCACCGCGGTGTCGTCGACGTCGGGGTAGTAGGCGTTGGCGTACTGGAAGGCCCAGCCGCCGGGGCGCACCAGCGGGCGGCGCACCGCCCAGTCGCCGCGCAGGTCCAGCACCTGCAGCGGCCTGAGCCAGTCCAGCGCGCGCCCGGCGGCCTGCGCCGCGCGCGCATCGCCGGTTTCCAGCAGCGCGTGCGTGGCCAGCGCGGTATCCCACACCGGCGACAGGCAGGGCTGGCAATAGGCCTCGTCGCCGTGCTCGACCAGCAGGCGCTCGAGCGAACGCCGCGCCACCGCGCGCGCCGGATCGTCGGGCGGCACGCCCAGCACGTCGAACATCATCACGCTGTTGGCCATCGCCGGGAAGATCGCGCCCAGGCCGTCCTCGCCGTTGAGGCGCTCGCGCACGAAGCGCTGTGCCGCGGCAATGGCGCGCCGGCGCAGCGTGCGCGGGAACAGCGGCTCGGCCACGCGCAGCAGGGCATCGAGCCCGCGGAACACCGTGTACCAGCCGGCATGCTGGTGGGGCGCGCGCGGCGGCAGGCCAACCGTGTGGCAGTTGCCGACGAAGAGTTCGTTGATGCCGACGCCGCGCGGGTTGCGCGCCTGCGGGCGCAGGCTGTTCAGCACCAGCAGCGGCACGATCACCGTGCGGGCCCAGTACGACACCTTGGACAGGTGGAACGGGAACCAGCGCGGCAGCAACATGATCTCGACCGGCATCATCGGCACCGCCTTCCATGGCAGCACGCCGTACAGCGCCAGCAGCGTGCGCGTGAACACGTTGCTGGCCTCGGCGCCGCCCATGGCGTGGATGGCCTGGCGCGCGCGCTGCATCGGCGCGGACTGCGGATCGTCGCCCGCCATCTTCAGTGCGAAATACGCCTTGACGCTGGCACTGACGTCGGAGCGTCCCTGATGGAACAGCGGCCAGCCGCCGTCCGGGTTCTGGATGCGGCGCAGGTAGCGGGCCATGCGCGCTTCCAGGTCGAGGTCAGGCGCTTCGCCGAGGTAGTGCACCATCAGCACGTATTCGGCAGGGATGGTGGCGTCGGCTTCGAGTTCGTAGACCCAGTGGCCATCGGGGCGCTGCTGGCGCAGCAGCGTGTCGAGCGCCCGGTCGATGCCGTGGTCGAGCGCCGGCGCGGGCAGGCGCGTCGCCGGCGCTTGCGGCGGGCCGGCCGGGTGGCGCGGCGCGGAATCAACCTGCGGCGCGGCGTTGGCAAAGGCGGTCTCGTTCAACGACATGCAGCCTCCTTGTGCCGGCGCCCGGCGTGGCCCGGGCCCGGCTTGCATGGGCTCGCCGCGCTCAGCCAATGGCGTGGCGCAGCACGATCCAGAGCAATTGCGCGCGCGGCAGGCGCACGCGCTGGCGCGGCGCCCGCCAGCCCTGCGCGCACAGCCGCGCCAGGATGCGGTGGTAGACCTCGGCCATGATGCGCGGCGAACGCACCTGGCGTGCCGGGCAGCGCGCCATGATGGCCTCGGCCTGGTCGTAGTGGGCCTGGGCCTCGCGCGCCACGGCGGCGCACGCCTGGCCCAGTGCCGGGTGCGCGGCTACTGCCGCGGGCGTGGACGCGATGTCGGCCGCAATGCCGGCCGCCGCCAGCGCCTCGGCCGGCAGGTAGAGGCGGCCAAGGGCGGCATCCTCGTCGATATCGCGCAGGATATTGGTCAGCTGCAGCGCGCGGCCCAGGTGGTGCGCCAGCGCAATCCCGCAATCCGTCTCCATACCGAACACGCGCACCGCCAGCCGGCCCACCGCGCTGGCCACGCGGTCGCAGTACAGGTCGAGGGTGGCGGCGTCGGGCGCGCGGATATCCTGCACCACGTCCATGGTCATGCCGTCGATCACGGCGAGGAAGTCGGCCTGCTGCAGGTCGAAGGCGCGGATCTGTGCGCACAGCGGCTGCAGCGGCGCGGGCGGGTTGCCGGCGTAGCAGGCGGCGAGGTCGCGGCGCCAGGCGTCGAGCGCGGCCAGGCGCCCGGCATGCGGCGCATCGCCGTCGGCGACATCGTCGACGGCGCGGCAGAACGCGTAGATCTCGAACATGGCCTGGCGCTGTGCCGCCGGCAGGATGCGCAGCGCGGCATGGAAGGAACTGCCCGACGAGGCGGCGGGACCAGCCTGGCCGCCGATGGCGGCACGGCTGTCTGAAGCTGCGATCTGAGTACCGGCCACGTAACTCCTCGACACGCTGCTTACCGTCCCGCGCCGGCCGCGCGGCATTTGCGCGCACCCGCACGGGAGGTGGTTGTGGGTCGGGCGATTATAGCAATTTCACCTGCAACGGCGCGGTCGCAACCGTGCTGCAGCATGGTTGCGCCAAAACAAAAAGCCCCGCAATTCTGCGGGGCTTTCGTGCCGGCCGGCCCGTTGGGGCCAGCCCGGACCTCACCGGTATCAGAGGGCCTGAATCTTGGTGGCTTGCTCGCCCTTCTGGCCCATGGCCTTGACGTAGCGCACCTTCTGGCCTTCCTTCAACGACTTGAAGCCCGAGCCTTCGATGGCGGAGAAGTGCGCGAACAGGTCATTGCCGCCTTCGTCCGGCGTGATGAAGCCGAAGCCCTTGGCGTCGTTGAACCACTTAACGGTACCGGTTTCCATATCTATCTCAACCTTGAATTTCAAAATGAGCGAAAACGCTCGTTATACACCGTGTGCAACGCACCCAGCGGATCTTTTATGTTCCCCGCCAGCGCATTCCATATGACTTCGATATGTCGCTGTCGTGACAACCGAAAGCGTCACGGAACGACAACACCAAATGACACACCGAATGGGCGCTGCACAAGTGGGAATCATTCTGCCGAATTTTCCCGGTGTGTCAATCAGGCTAAGCGCCTAATCATGATGAGAGGTTCCGACAGGAGATATTAGCGTTTTCTACTTCAGTACCGATTCAGTGAATTCCCTGATTTTTTATTGTCGCGTTTGCCTGTGTGTGCACCGCAGTCGGGCCGCGTGCCATGTTGTCGTGCATAATGGGCTGCCGCCCGCTACAAGCTGGTGCCATCTTTTTTACAAATTTTTACGGCACCGTTCGTACCGCGTTCGGGTGAGGTCGGTCCGGCGCGGATATAACATTATGCGGATAAACCACAACACCCGTGACAGCAGGCAGGTTATGCATGCCAATACATGAGCCAATGGCCTGCATGCGCGTCCATACATAAGAGAATGGGATTTCAGGTGTTGGGAAAGCGGGCTGTCCGGAAATCGGTAACGGACACTGACCTCGCCGGGCGTAGCGGGGATCGATCTTCCCCAGGCTGGCTGAGCCGGTGGACCAACCATCGGCCGACGCCGGCAGCCGTTAACGTGCAAGCCGACTCCATGTCTCCTTTTCGGGACAATTGTTGACAATACGGCCCCGGCGCCTGCTCTAGCATGCGGATGCCGGATACCATCGGACTTTTCCGAAGTGACGGTCAGAACCAGACGCCATGCGGTCGCGAACCGCCTCTAAAATGTCTGTCACCGTGCACTTCGGGTGCGTAAAAACTAAGGAAGCACGTTGTGAATCGACTGGGGGAAGCGCAAGGCAGCCGGCGCGGCCGGGGTGGCCGCACGCCATGCCGGCCGGGATGGATAGCCTGGATGGGCCATCTGGCGCAGCGTGCCGCGCTGGGCCTGGTGGTTACTTTTTCCCTTAGTGCCGCCGGAGCCGCCGCGGCACAGCCGGCGACCGCCGCTGCGGCACCCGCGCCGGCAATGCCGTCGATCGCGCTGCACTATGGCGCCAAGCCGCCGGTTGACGCGCTGCAGGCCTTTGATATCGCCGTGGTCGAGCCCGACAGCGGCTTCGACCCGCGCCAGGTCGCCACCCCCGCGACCGCCTGGTTTGCCTATGTCAGCGTGGGCGAGGTGCTGGAAGGCCGCCCATATTTCAAGGACATTCCCAAGAGCTGGTTTGTCGGCCGCAACGATGCGTGGAACGCGCCGGTGATCGACCAGGCGGCCGACGGCTGGCCCGCCTTCTATGTCGACAAGGTGATCGCGCCGCTGTGGGCGCGGGGTTTTCGCGGCTTTTTCCTCGATACCCTCGACTCGTACCAGCTCGCCGCCAGGACCGACGCCGAGCGCGCACGGCAGGAAGCCGGCCTGGTGCGCGTGGTGCGCGCGATCAAGGCGCGCTACCCCGACGCCCGGCTGATCTTCAACCGTGGCTTCGAGATTCTGCCGCAGGTGCACGGCCTGGCGTATGCCGTCGCCTTCGAGTCGCTGTTCCGCGGCTGGAACCAGGCCCAGGGCCGTTATGTCGAGGTGCCGCAGGCCGACCGCAACTGGCTGCTGGCGCAGGCGCGCACCATCCGCGAGCAATACCGGCTGCCGGTGGTATCGATCGACTACTGCCCGCCGGCGGATCGCCGCTGCGCGCGCGACACCGCGCGCCGCATTCGCGCGCTGGGCATCACCCCCTATGTTGCCGATCCCGGCCTGCAGACCATCGGCATCGGCAAGGTCGAAGTGCTGCCGCGGCGCGTGCTGGTGGTGCAGGAGCGCCACCCGGGCGTGGCGATCGACCAGTCCGAGGGCGTGCGCTTCGTCTCGATGCCGCTCAACCACCTGGGCTACCGCGTCGAGTTTGCCGACACCAGCGAGGAACTGCCCGAGATCGGGCCGGACCGTTATGCCGGCGTGGTGATGTACCTGACGGGCAAGGTTACGGCGCAGCCGGCCCGCTTCCACGCCTGGGTGCAGGCGCGCATGGCGCAAGGCATGCCGGTGGTGTTCCTGAACGACTTCGGCACCAGCGTCAGTGGCGCGGTGGCGCGCGGCTTCGGCCTGAAGGCGGTCAGGGGGCGCGTGTCGGGCCCGGTCGAGGTGCTGGCCAAGGACCCGATGATGGGCTTCGAGATGCCGGTGGCGCCTGACCGCAACCAGGCCGAGGCGATCCAGGTGCCCGACGGCGACGGCTTCCGCACGCTGCTGCGCCTGCGTTCCGGCACGCTGACCTATGACGCCGCGGCCATCACGCCGTGGGGCGGTTATGTGCTGGGGCCGTACGCGGTGCACGAGAGCGGCATCGGCACCGCCGACAGCCGCTGGGTGGTGCAGCCGCTGGACTTCCTGCGCGAGGCACTGCGCCTGCCCGCGATGCCGGTGCCTGACGTCACCACCGAGAACGGCCGCCGCCTGCTGACCATCCATATCGATGGCGACGGCTTTGCCTCGCGCGCCGAGATTCCCGGCGGCGGCTTCTCCGGCGAGGTGCTGTTCCGCGAGATCTTCGACCGCTACCGGTTGCCGATGACCATGTCGGTGATCCAGGGCGAGGTCAGCCGCGACGGCATGTACCCGAAGCTCGCCGCCGAGCTCGAGCCGATCGCGCGCAAGATCTTTGCCCAGCCCTATGTCGAGGTGGCCAGCCACACCTTCTCGCACCCGTTCGAGTGGGCGCGCACGGTGCCGGCACAGCCGGCCCAGGGCGGGAACGCCGCGGCGGGCGCGGGCGACAAGCCCTTCCACCTCAACATCCCCGGCTACACCATGGACCTGAACCGCGAGATCGGCGGTTCCATCGACTACATCAATCGCAGCCTGGCACCCGCCGGCAAGCCGGTCAGCCTGCTGCTGTGGTCGGGCGACTGCCAGCCGCCGGCCGAGGCGCTGAGGCTGACCGAGCAGGCGCGCGTGCTCAACATGAACGGCGGCGACACGCTGATCACGCGCAGCAATCCCAGCTGGACCGCGATCGCGCCGCTGGGCATAAACAAGCCCGGCGGCACCTTCCAGGTGTTCGCGCCCAACCAGAACGAGAACGTCTACACCAACCTGTGGCACGGCCCGTTCTACGGCTTCGAGCGCGTGATCGAGACCTTCGAGCTGACCGACCGGCCGTATCGCTTCAAGCCCGTGAACATCTACTACCACAGCTACTCCGGCACCAAGCCGGCGTCGTTGAAGGCGCTGCGCAAGGTCTATGACTACGTGCTGGCGCAGCCGCTGCTGCCGCTGCATTCGACCGACTACGTGCGCAAGGTGCTCGACTGGCAGGAGATGGCGGTGGCGCGCGAAGTGGGCGACGGGAGTGCCGGCAGCAGCGGCACGCAATGGATCGTGCGCGGCGACGGCAACCTGCGCAACCTGCGCTGGAGCGGCGCGGGCCTGCCCGACGTTGCCGCGGCGAAGGGCGTGACCGGAACCTCGCCGGCGCCCGGCGGCGGCGTCTACCTGCACCTGGACGGTGGCGACGCGCGCTTTAACCTGCGCGAAGCCGCGGCCCCGGCGTCGGCCACGCCGCAGCTGGCGGAAGCCAGCGGCATCGTGCGCGACTGGTCGCAGCGCGACGGCGTCACCCGCTTTGCCTTCAGTGGCTACTTCAAGCCGTTCTTCCGCCTGGCCAACGCCGGCCACTGCCGCGTCAGCGTCGATGGCAAGGCGGTACCGGCCGTGCGCGAGCGCAACACGCTGCGCGTCGATACCGCACCCGTGACCGACCCCAATCATGTCAGGCAACAAGTCGAAGTCCGCTGCGCCGGCTGAGCGCGAGCGGCTGCTGCCGCCGACGCTGGTGCTGACCTTTACCGCGATCGTGGGCATCGGCCTGGCGCTGATGTTCCCGCGCGAAACCCTGCGCGAACGGCTGCTGGGGCAGGGCCGCACCATCGACGGGCTGACCATGGCCTACCTGGAAGCCTGGTGGAAGGTCACGCCCGACGATCCCGCCTTCATGGGTGTGCTGGCCGAGCAGTACGCGCGCACCGGCCGCCTGGAAGAGGCGCAGGCGATGCTGGAGCGGATGCAGGCGGTGCAGGGCACCGACCTGTCGGGCCAGGTGCTGCGCACGCGCATCGAGATCGCGCAGCAGCGCGCCTGGGCCGCGCTGCCGGAAACGGCCGAGCGCGAACAGAACCTGGTGCAGCTGCGCCGCCTGCTGGACCAGGCCGCCGGCCGCCGCTGGAGCGTGGCGGACCTGCAGACGCTGGCCACGCAGGCGCGCCAGGCCGGCGCGGATGAGGCGATGCGCCGGTTCTATAGCGCGCTGGCGAGCCAGGACCGCAACAACGCGGCGTTCTGGAACCGCCAGCTGGCGGAGATGGCGATTGCCGGCGGCGACTACCGCGACGCTGCCAACGCACTGTTCGCGCAGCAGGCGGCCGCGACCACGCTGGCCGAGCGGCGCGCGCTGTTCCTGAAGGCGGTGCAGACCCTGCAGTCAGGCAACCTGCTGGACGAGGCGCTGGCCCAGGCCGAGCGCCACGGCGGCAAGCTGCTCGACGATCCCGAGGTGCTGCGCTACCTGACCCGGCTGGCGCTGGCCGCCAACAAGCCGGAGCAGGCCAGCCGCTATGTCGAGCGGCTGCTGAAGGTATCGGCGCGGCTGCGCGATGCCGGCCGCGCGGGCCCGGCCGCGCTGGCTGCCCTGGGTGCCCGCGAGGCCGAGGTGCGGCGCATCGCCGCCAGCCAGCCGTGGCACGAGCGCGGCGTGGTGTTTCTCGACGGGCCGCGCGGCCTGGCACTGCGCGAGGCGCTGGCCGCTTCCGGCCAGCTGGGCGTGCGCAAGATCGCGGCACAGGAGGCCGCGGCGCCGCAGCCGGACGACACGAAATTCAATGCCGACGACTACGAGCTGGCCTATCGCGTCTTCCTCGCCGCAGGCAAGCTCGACCAGGCCCAACGCGTGGCCGAGGCTGCGGTGCGCCGGCTGCCGGGCGAGCCGGTCTGGCGCGAGCGGCTGGCGCAGGTGGCGGAATGGAACCGCCAGCCGGCCGTGGCGCTGAAGAGCTGGCTCGACTATGCCCGCGCCACCAACGACGAGCGCGCGTGGGACGCGGTCATGCGGCTGGCGCCGGGGCTGTCCGACGATCGCGCCTACCTGGCCGCGCTGCGCCACCGCGCGGGCGGCTCGGACCTGAAGACGGTGGACGAGGTGGTGGCCGCCTACGAACGCCTGGGCGAGCCGGAAGAGGCCATGCGCTTCCTGGAAGGCCTGAGTCGGGGCCCGAAGGCGCGCGACATCATCGAGCGCCACGCCGCGCTGGCCGAGCGCGCCGGCAAGGACGAGCGCGCCTTCCAGCTCTATACGCAGCTGCAGCAGCGCTTCGGCCCGCGTCCGGCCTATGCGCTCAAGCTGGCCAACCTGCTCTATGTGCGCGGCCGGGTGCCCCAGGCGCTGGACGCGATGCTGCCCGCGCGCGCCGCGGCGAGTCCGCGCGACCCGCTGTTCTGGCGCACGTTCACCGAGCTGGCCCGGCTCAACCAGCGCGACGACCTGCTGCAGGACGGCTATCGGCATCTGATGATGGCGGCCGCGCAGGCCCGCGACGAACACTGCCTGCAGCTGCCGGCGAGCCCGGCGCGCAACGACTGCCTGGACGAGGTCCGCGCCACGCAGGAAGCGGACTTCTCCAACCTGATCGCCTACTACGACAAGACCCCGATCGACGCCGGCCGCATCGCCGAGGCCGACTGGCGCCGCAGCGCCAGCCCGGCCTCGCTGGAGCTGGCGCTGTACTACTACACGCGCGCCCACGCCTACCGCCGCATCGAGCGGCTGCTGCAGGACATGAGCGCGGAGCAGCGCCGCGCCGCCTGGCAGTCGAGCCGCTTCCTGATGCGGCGCGCCGAGTATTACCGCGTGACGGGCCAGCGCGAGCAGGCCCTGGCCGACCTGCGCCATGCCGCGGGCCTGCCGGACGCCGACAGCGAAACGCTGGCGGCGCTGCTGTGGACGCTGGTCGACCAGGGCAGCGATACCGAGGTGCGCGCGTTGATGCGCCGCCTGCAGGACCAGGCCGAGGACAGTCCCGACCTGTGGGGCGCCTTTGCCGCCGGCCATATGCGCTTCCACGACGGGCGCGCGGCGCTGCATTACCTGCGCAAGCTCAACGACGGCAAGAGCGCCGATCCGCTCTGGCTGAGCCTGCTGGCCGACGCCTATGAAGCCGTCGGCCAGACCGACATGGCCTGGCGTGTGCGCCGCCAGGCGTGGATCGACCTGCATCGTGGCTGGGCGCGGCGCGGCGCGGGCGCTGCGCGCATGGGCCCGGACCATGCCGATGGCGACGAGGAGCGCGAGAACGCCTCGGGCGCGCCGTCGCGCGCGGACCTGCGCCGCCAGACCGTGGCGCTGGGGCAGATCTTTGCCTCGGGCGATGTCTCGCGCGCACTGGTGATCCAGATGATGCGCGCCGACCGCGCATCCACGGCGGCGCGCGAACTGAATTCGCCAGCCGCCGCGGCGCCGTCGCAGCTGGGCGAGATCGAAGGGCTGCCGCCGCTGCGCGAGCCCGTCCCCGCCGAGGTCGTGCGCGACACGGCGCGGCGCGAGGCCGCATTGTCCGCAGCTGGCCGCGATGCGGCGCTGGCGTGGGCGCTGTCGGCGGAATCGAACGAACTGGCGCGCGGCTGGCTGGCACGCCAGTACGCGAGCCGGCTGCAGCGCCCGGCGTATGCCGAGGTGGCGATCGCGTTGGACCGGCAGGACCTGAACAGCCTGGACCGCATTCTCGAGCGCCAGGCGGGCCGCGTGCCGGTGGCGAGCCAGATCCAGGCCAACCAGCGGCTGGACCGTCTTGGCGCGGCGCAGACGCTGGCCTTCGAGACCCAGGAGCGCGCGCGCTCCGACGACGCGCTGCAGGAAACCCTGCGCGAAGCGCTGCTGTTCAACGCCCAGGCGATCGAGCCGCGCGTGCGCTTCATGCACCAGAAGCCGCTGGAGTTCACCGAAGGCAGCCTGGCCGGCGGGGTGCGGTTGTGGGATGGCTATGACCTGAACCTGCGCGGCACCTGGCGCGACCAGCGCAGCACCGATCCGCAGCAGCTGGCCAACGTGCCCGCGTCGGACCGGCGCGCCGACCTGTCGCTGGGCTATCGCGACAGCAATCAGCGCTGGCGCGCCACCGCAGGTTACCGCGAGGGCCTCGACACCATGGCCACGGCGCGCTTCTTCGGCGAGTGGAACCAGCAGGGGCGGCTGCAGTTCAGCACGCTGGCCGGGCTCAACCAGCCGGCCGACGAGTCCGCGCCGCTGCGCGTGGGGGGCGCCAAGGACGTGCTGGGGCTGGGCGCGACGTGGCGCTTCGGCCTGCGCGAGTTCGTCGGCGCGCGCATCGAGTACAGCCGCTTCCGCGGCCAGGACCGCAGCACGCTGGGCCACGGCATGGTCTATGACGTCGAGGCCGGCTACAAGATCCGCACCGCGTATCCGGACTACACCGTGCGCGTGGTCGCGACGCATGCCAGCTACAGCACCCAGGGCGGCAGCCTGACGCCGCGCCAGGCCGCGCTGGTGCCCGCCGGCGACGCCGCGACGCCGGCGTTCTACATGCCGCAGGGCTTTACGCAGGCTGGCGTGCTGTTCGGCTTCGGCACCGAGCTGCTGGACGAATACACCCGCAAGTGGCGACCGTTCGGCGAGATCGGGCTGTTGCACGACACCCGCGCGCGGCAGAACTTCCGCGTGCAGGGCGGCGTGGCGGGCTCGGTGTTCGGCAACGACCACCTGGCGCTCTACGTCTCGCACGAGACCGCGGCGCGCAACGGCGGGCGGCCGATGACGGAACTGGGATTGCGCTACCGCTGGTTGTACTGAGCACGGCGCGGCAGGCAGCGGCAGGGCATCGACAGGACATGGGAATACGGAAACAAAGGGGATGAACATGAACAAGCAAACGGGCATGACGGGCAAGGCGGGCAGGACGGTGGCAGCGCGGCTGGCCGCATGGTGCGGCGCACTGGGCGCGGCGCTGTGGCTGGCGGGCTGCGCGGTGACGGACGTCGGGCGCGCGCCGGCGCTGGCGCGCGGCGAGACCATCGCGGTGCTGCCGATCGTCAACTACACCGAGACGCCGCAGGCCGGCCTGCGCGCCGAAGCCATCGCCGAGAGCCTGCTGAAGACCGGCGGCGTGGCCAGCCTGAAGCGCTATCCTGCCGCGCTGAACCCGGAAACACTGTTCGAGCCGGCGGAGCGCGAGGCGGTGGGCAAGGCGCTGGAATGGGCGCGCGCCGAGAAGGCCCGCTATGCGCTGACCGGCGCGGTGCAGGAATGGCGCTACAAGGTGGGCGTGGACGGCGAGCCGGCGGTCGGCATCTCGCTGCAGCTGCTCGACGTGAACAGCGGGGAAGTGGTGTGGTCCGCCACCGGCAGCGACAGCGGCTGGAGCCGCGCCTCCCTGTCGGGCACCGCGCAGAAGCTGCTGCGCCGCCTGCTGGCGCCGCTGATGCAGGGTTGAGGCCGGGGTGGCATTTATCGGCACGGCGCCGCGCCAGCGCGGCGATGGATGGTTGAAGCAAGGGGATGAGCGTGGCCAAGACGGCTGACAACACCTATCGCGCGCGGCAGGGACAGGGCATCGGCCTGGGCGGGCGCTATGCGCGCCTGCTCGCGCCCGCGGTCACCGGACCGGCCGCCGTGGTGGAACTGGTAGTGGCGATGCTGGCCGCGCTGGCGCTGGCCTGGCTGGTGCTGCCGCAGAACCCGTTGCTGCTGGGCATGGGCTTTCCGTGGGCCTGGCTGCTGCCGGTGATCCTGGCGCTGCGCTACGGCACGCTGATCGGCGTGGGCAGCGTGCTGATGCTGCTGGGCGCCTGGTACCTGTACCACCAGACCGGCGTGATGCCCGGCCCGTTCCCGCGCCTGTTCTTCCTGGGCGGCCTGCTGCTGGTGCTGGTGGCGGGGCAGTTCGGCGATATCTGGGGCACGCGCCTGGCGCGGGCGCGCGCCGTGAACCGCTACCTGGACGAGCGCCTGGCGGCGCTGACCAAGAACCACTACCTGCTGCGCATCTCCCACTCGCGGCTGGAAAACGACCTGCTGGCGCGGCCCACCACGCTGCGCGACACCCTGTCGCAGCTTCGCGGCGTGGCGCTGGAAGAGGCCGCCCGCGGCGGCCACGTGCTGGCCGGCGCGCAGCCGGTGCTGCAGGTGGTGGCGCAGGCCTGCCAGGTCGAGGCGGCCGCGCTCTACGCCTGCGATGGCGAGCGCGTCGACGCCGAGCCCGCGGCCAGCATCGGCCCGGCCTTCGCGCTGGACCCCAACGATCCGCTGGTGCGCCACTGCCTGGACACGCGCCAGCTCGCGCACCTGCGCGCCGAAGGCCTGCAGCACGATGCGCGCACCCGCTACGTGGCAGTGGCACCGGTGCTGGCCGGCTCCGACCACCTGATCGGCCTGCTGGTGGTCGAGCGCATGCCGTTCCTGTCGCTGAGCTATGAAAACCTGCAGATGCTGATGGTGCTGCTGGGCTACTATGCCGACGGTGTCGAGCATGCCGGCGCCACCCGCACCATCCTGGCGGCGCTGCCGGCGTGCCCGTATCCGTTTGCGCTGGACTATGCGCGCCTGTCGCGGCTGCAGCGCGAGACCGGCATCGACAGCTCGGTGGTAGCGCTGGTGTTCGACACCGATCCCGAGCGCGATGCGCTGTTCGAGCAGGTGGTGCGCAGCCGGCGCGCGCTGGACGTGGCCTGGCCGCTGGTCAATCCCCACCACCGCGCCATGCTGACGCTGATGCCGCTGTCCGATGCGCAGGCCGTGGCGGCCTACCTGGTGCGCATCGAAGATATGCTGCGCGCGCAGTTCGGCACCGATTTCACCAGCGCCGGCATCGGCGTCTACTCGCTGGCGGTGCCCGCGACCGGCGCGGAAGAGGCGCTGGTCAAGCTGCTGCGCCGGGCCCAGGTAGACGGTACGGCGGCGCGGTCGAAACCGGCGGCCGGGGAAGCGCCCCATGTTTAAACTTGGCGCCGGCGGCCTGGCCGCCCAGATCGCCGCGCTGGCGCTGCTGGCGCGCGCCGGCAACAGCACCGCGCTGCTGCTGGCGTTCTTCGGCATGCAGGCCGTGGCCGCGGCGCTGACGGCGTTGCTGCTGTGGCGCCTGCTGCCGCGGCGCTTGCGCGTGCCGTTCGCGTGGAGCTACGGCTTCCTGGCGCTGTTTTGCTTCTTCGTGCCGCTCGGCGGCGCGCTGGTGTGCGTGGGCAGCTACCTGCTGTCGAAACTGTTCCCGCGCCGCATCGATACCAGCGGCATCGGCACCGTGGGCCTGCCCGAATTCGTCACGCACCTGATGTCGCGCGTTACGCATGGCGGCGGCGCGCGGCTGCGTGCACAGCTGGGCAATGCGCGCGCGCCGCTGCCGGAGCGCATGACCGCGCTGGTGGCGATGCAGTCGATGCCGGCGCGCACCGTCAGCCCGGTGCTGCGCGAACTGCTGGCCGACAGCGCCGACGATATCCGGCTGCTGGCCTACGGCATGCTGGATGGCGCCGAGAAGCAGCTGACCCAGCAGATCCTGGCCGAGCTGCCACGGCTGGAAACCGCCTACAGCCCGGGCGAGCGCGCCGAGATCAGCAAGCGCCTGGCCGACCTGTACTGGGAACTGATCTACCAGAACCTGGTGCAGGGCGACGTCTACCGCTATACCGCCAGCCAGGTCGAGCGCTACGCCAGCGCGGCGCTGTCGCACGATGACAGCATCGCCTCGCTCTGGTACATGCGCGGACGCCTGGCGCTGGCGCGCAACGCCCCGCGCGAGGCGCGCGCCTGGCTGCAGCGCGCCGAGGCGCTCGGCTTCGCGCGCGAGCGCGTGCTGCCGCACCTGGCCGAAGCCGCCTACCTGGAACGCGACTACGCCGCGGTGCGCCAGCTGATGGCATCGTTTGACAGCCCCTCGCCGCTCCCGCTGGTGCGGCCCCTGCTGCGGTACTGGCAATCATGAGCGAGATCCTGTTGAAAGCGGCGTCGGCCGACGTCATGCTGCTGCTCGAAGGCACCTTCCCGTACGTGAGCGGCGGCGTCTCGAGCTGGGTCAACCAGATGATCCGCGCGTTTCCCGAGCTGCGCTTCGGCATCGTCTTCATCGGCAGCCGGCGCGAGGACTATGGCGACATGGCCTACCAGCTGCCGGCCAACGTGGTGCACCTGGAAACGCACTACCTCTATGACTTCCCGCCGCCGCCGCTGGCGCAGGGCCGCGGCGGCGACGCGAAGGCGTTCGATGCCGCCGACCGCCTGCACGACCTGCTGCGCGAGCCGGGACGCGAGGCCGAGGCCGGCGCGATGATCCGCGAACTGATGCCGGCGCTGCGCGAGGGCGGCGCGCTGGGCGAGGACGCGTTCCTGTACAGCCGCCGTGCCTGGCAGACGATCACCGACCAATACCGGCGCTTCTGCACCGACCCGTCCTTCACCGATTACTTCTGGACCGTGCGCATCATGCACAAGCCGCTGTGGCAGCTGGTGCGGATTGCCGACGGGCTGATCCCGGCGCGTGTCTACCATACGGTCTCAACCGGCTATGCGGGTTTTCTCGGCGCGCTGCTGCGCCACCGCAACCAGCGCCCGCTGCTGGTGTCGGAGCACGGCATCTATACCAAGGAACGCAAGATCGACCTGTTCCAGAGCCAGTGGATCCGCGACAACCGCAATGTGTTCGAGCGCGACATCTCCCAGATCAGCTATTTCCGCGAGCTGTGGGTGCGCTTTTTCGAAACGCTGGGCAGGGTCTGCTATGACGCCGGCGACGACATCGTCGCGCTGTACGAGGGCAATCGCCGCCGCCAGGTGCAGGACGGCGCCCCCGAGGCGCGCACGCGCAGCATCCCCAACGGCATCGACCTGCCGCGCCTGGCGCCGCTGCGCGCGCGGCGCCAGGCGGGGGTGCCGCCGGTGCTGTGCTTGATCGGCCGGGTGGTGCCGATCAAGGACGTCAAGACCTTTATCCGCGCGATGCTGACGGTGGTGCGCGAATACCCCGAGGCCGAAGGCTGGATCGCCGGTCCGGAGGACGAAGACCCCGAATACGCGCGCGAATGCCGCAGCCTGGCCGAAAGCCTGGGCCTGGGCCGGAAGGTGAAATTCCTCGGCTTCCAGCGCATCGACGCGCTGCTGCCGCAGGTGGGCGTGCTGGTGCTCAGCTCGATCAGCGAAGCGCTGCCGCTGGTGGTGCTGGAAGGCTTTGCCGCCGGCGTGCCGTGCGTGACCACCGACGTGGGCTCGTGCCGCGAGCTGCTGTTCGGCCTGCCCGGCGAGGACGCCGCGCTCGGCCCGGCGGGCGAGGTGGTGCGCATTGCCGATCCCGCCGCGCTGGCCGCGGCCGCGCTCGGGCTGCTGCGCGAGCCGGCGCGCTGGCAGGCGGCGCAGGCCGCGGGCGTGGCGCGCGTGGAGCGCTACTACACCCAGGAGCGCATGGTCGGCAGCTATCGCGAACTGTATCAACGGCTGATGGCGCAGGCCGACGACGCCGCGCCTGACGCAGCCCGGCACGGCGGCAATCCCGCGCGCTGCCCGGTCCACGGAGGAGCCTGAGCATGGCTGGCATTGGATTCGAGCTGCGCAAGATGCTGCGGCGGGACAACCTGTCCGGCATGCTGAGCGCCTATGCGTATGCCGGCATCATCAGCTCGGGCCCGTGGATCCTGTCGATCGTCGGCATCCTGCTGATCGGCATGCTGAGCCTGCCGTTCGTGGTGCCGGGGACGCTGATCACGCAGTTCCAGGTCTCGGTGACCTACCTGATCGCTGGCAGCCTGATCCTGACCGGGCCGATGCAGCTGTCGTTCACGCGCTTTACCTCCGACCGGCTGTTCGAAAAGCGCGACCACCTGATCCTCAGCAACTACCACGCCGTGGCGCTGCTGGCCACGGTGCTGTCGGGCGGCATCGGCGTGGCGTGCGCGGTGTTCAGCTTCGGCGAGCAGTCGGTGCTGTACCGGCTGCTGATGGTGGCGGGCTTCGTGGTGCTGAGCAATATCTGGATCGCCGCGATCTTCCTGTCCAGCATGAAGCAGTACAAGGCCATCGTCTGGACCTTCCTGCTGGGCTACGCGGTCTCGGTGGCGGCCGCGCTGGGGCTGCGCGGCTACGGCATGGAAGGGCTGCTGGGCGGGTTTGTCGCGGGCCAGCTGTGCCTGCTGACCGGCATGGTGACGCTGATCTACCGCAACTACACCAGCCGCCAGTTCATCTCGTTCGAGGTGTTCCGGCGCCGCTATGCCTACCCCAGCCTGGTGGCGATCGGGCTGCTCTACAACCTGGGCATCTGGATCGACAAGTTCATGTTCTGGTACGCGCCGTCCACCGGCCACCAGGTGATCGGGCCGCTGCGCGCCTCGATCATCTACGACATCCCGGTGTTCCTGGCCTACCTCGCCATCATTCCCGGCATGGCGGTGTTTCTGGTGCGCATCGAGACCGATTTCGTCGAATACTACGACGCGTTCTACGATGCGGTGCGCGGCGGCAGCTCGCTCGAGCATATCGAGGACATGCGCAACACCATGGTCCAGACCATCCGGCTGGGCCTGTACGAGATCGTCAAGGTGCAGGCGATCGCCGCGCTGCTGCTGTTCGCGGTGGGCGTGTGGGTGCTGCGGCTGCTGGGCATTTCCGAACTGTACCTGCCGCTACTGTATGTGGACGTGATCGGCGCCAGCCTGCAGGTGGTGCTGCTGGGCGTGCTCAACATCTACTTCTACCTGGACCGGCGCCGCGAGGTGCTGCTGCTGACCGCGCTGTTCGTGGTGCTGAACTGCGCCCTGACGCTGGTGACGCTGCAGCTGGGGCCGGCCTGGTACGGCTATGGCTTCGCGGTGTCGCTGCTGGTGGTGGTGGCGCTGGCGCTGGCCATGCTCGACCACAAGCTGGAGCGGCTGGAGTACGAGACCTACATGCTGCAATAGCGTCCGGGAGCACGCCGGTGCACCCCCCGTCGGGGCGTCTCGACGGAATGGGCCGCGATTGGGTAACATTGCGGCAGCCGGCGGGCTTCGGCCTGGCCCGCCGGTTCAGATCGACGGCCGCGCCCCCTTGCCAGGGTGAATACAAAGAATGATTTGCCGGCCGAGCCGTCGACACGCCGTGGCAGAGACCGCAGTTGCAGTCGGAAGCTGGCAGAAGGGTGTAGAGGTATGCGAATTGCATCCGTGGAGGATGATCCGGATCAGGCCGAACTGATCCGGCAGATTTTGGGCGAAGCCGGTTTCGAATGCGAATCCTTCGCCAACGGGGCCGACTTGCTGCGCGCGCTGCGCGAGCGCGCCTACGACCTGCTGCTGGTCGACTGGCAGCTGCCGGGCACCAGCGGCTATGAACTGGTCAGCTGGGTGCGGCAGAAGTCCGGCAACATGCCGCCGATCCTGTTCGTCACCAGCCGCACCGCCGAAGCCGATATCGTCGACGGCCTGACGGTGGGCGCCGACGACTACATGCTCAAGCCCATCCGCGCCGGCGAGCTGGTCGCGCGCGTGCGCTCGCTGCTGCGTCGCGCCTATCCCGAGGCCGCGCAGGAAGTCGAGCTGATCCGGCGCGGCAGCTACACCGTCGATACCCACGCGCGCACCATCACCGTCGGCGGCGAAGCCGCGGTGCTGTCGCCGCGCGAATATGAGCTGGCCCTGTTCCTGTTCCGCAATACCGGGCGCCTGCTGGCGCGCGAGGTGATGGAGCAGGCGGTGTGGGGCCGCGCCATGGGGGCGGGCTCGCGCACGCTCGACACGCATATTTCCCGCTTGCGCCTGAAGCTGGCGCTGCGCCCCGAGAACGGCGTGCGGCTGACCTCGGTGTATTCGCACGGGTATCGTTTCGAAGAGGTTTCCGCGGCCGAAGCGCTGGCGGATGAGGACCGCGATGCGTAGGGTCGTGCGTGGTATCGCGCTGGCCGTACTGGCCGGTGCCGCAGTGCCGGCGCATGCCGGGCCCGCGGGCGCGCAGGGCGCCGACTTTATCTACGTGGTGGAACCGGGCGATACGCTGATCGGGCTGGCCTCACGCTACATGGCATCCGAGCAGGGCTGGCGCACGCTGCAGCGCCTGAACGGCGTGGCCGATCCATACCGGCTGGTGCCGGGATCGCGCGTGCGCATCCCGCTGAGCCAGATCCCGGAACAGGCGGCGTCCGCGCGCGTGGTCCACGTCAGCGGCGAGGTGCGCGCCAACGGCCGGCCGCTGCAGGTCGGCATGACCCTGGACGAGGCCGCGCGCATCGAGACCCCGGCCAGCGGCTCGGCCACGCTCGAACTGCCGGACCGCACCCGCGTCACCTTGCCGCCCGCGACCACCGTGGCGGTGAACCGGCTGCGCACCTTCACGCGCAGCGGCCTGGTCGACAGCGTGATCCGTATCGACAAGGGCGCGGCCGAGACCCGCGTGGCGCCCGGGGGCGGAGGGGTCGGCCGCTTCGAGATGCATACGCCGATGATGGTGACCGGCGTGCGCGGCACCCGTTACCGCGTTTCGGCCGACGCCGGCGGCAGCCGCAGCGAAGTGCTGCAAGGCCGTGTCGGCGTCAGCGCCGCGCGCGCGCGAACGGCAGCGGCACCGGAGCGCGCGATGACCGCGGCGGCGTCGCTCGAGGCCGGCTACGGCATCGGCGTGTCGGCGGGCGGCCGGCTGTCGCAACCGGTGGCGCTGCTGCCGGCGCCGGCCTTGCTGCCGCCCGATGAAACCGTGCTGGGGCCGTCGTTCGAGGCGGCCTGGCAACCGGTGCCGGGCGCCGTGGGCTACCGCGTGCGGGTGGCGCGCGATGCGGCGCTGAGCGAGCTGGTCTGGACCGGCACCGCCGGCGGCGCCGATGCCGCCCGGGTGCGGGTCGATGGCCTGCCGGAAGGCACGCTGTACCTGAGCGTCAGCGCCATCGACCGGCACCGGCTGACCGGGCATGACGCGCAGGCGCCGGTCTCGGTGCGGCTGAACCCGCCGGCACCGTTTACGCAGCAGCCCGCCGCGGATGCAGTGCGCTATGCCGATGCCGTGAGCTTCGAATGGGCCACCGTGCCGAGCGCGGCCCGCTACGAGCTGGCGCTCGCCACCGATGCCGCCTTTACCCGCGACGCCGCCGTCCACGCTGCCGCCGCGTCGCCCGCCGCGCAGGCGCTGGCGCCGGGCCGCTGGTGGTGGCGCGTGCGCAGCGTCGATGCGGCGGGCCTGCCGGGCCCGTGGTCGGACGCGGTGCCGTTCCGCGTCGAGCCCAAGCCGCCGGTGCCGACCCTGCAGGACGACGGCGGCGCGCTGCACATCGGCTGGCCCGATGGCAGCGGCGGCCCCGGCTACCGGGTGCAGCTGGCGGGCGATGCGGGCTTCGCCACGCTGCTGGCGGACGAGCACACCGTCACCAACGCCATCGACCTGCCGCGCCCCGCGCCGGGCGTCTATTTCATCCGCGTGGCACGCGCCGCGCCCGGCGTGGCGCCCGACCCGGCCGCGTTCTCGGCGCCGCAGCGCATTGAAGTCATCGCCATGCTGCGCGATGGGCAGGGCGGCGCAATCGGTTCGGGCGACCGGCCGGACGGCGGTGGCCGCATCCGGCTCCGCTGACGCGCCCGCCGCGCCGGGCGCGCGCGCCCAGCCGCCTGCGGCGGGGCGCGCCTTCGGCCGGCGCACGCTGCTCGAATGGTGCCTGCTGGCCGCCGCGGTACTGGCGCTGGTGATGCTGGCGGCGCGCCAGGGCTGGACCGAACGCGCCGACCTGGCCGCCTACGACATCGCCATCGGCACCCAGCATCATCCCGCCCGCCACGACATCGTCATCGTCGGCATCGACGACGCCAGCATCACCGCCATCGGCCGCTGGCCGTGGCGGCGCGCGGTGCTGGCGCAGCTGATCGAACGCATAGCCGCCGGCGGCCCGCGCGTGATCGGCGTCGACGTGATCCTGTCCGAGCGCGATACCCGCTACCCGCAAGACGACGCCGTGCTGGCGCGCAGCATGGCGCTGGCCGGCAACGTGGTGCTGCCGGTGCTGGCCGAGCCCGGCCCCGCCGGGATGCTGGTGCGCTACCCGCTGGCCGGGTTGGGCGCCGCCGTCGGCCATATCAACATGGTGGTCGACACCGACGGCGTGGCGCGCCAGGTCTACCTGCGCGAAGGCCCGCACCCGGTGGCCGCCGCCGGCGTGCCGCACCTGGCCGCGGTGATGGCGGGCTTCGGCCGCGCCGGCGCGCTGCCCGAGGGCGCGCGCCACGAGCCGGCCGTGGTCGCCGAAGCCAATGGCTGGGAACGCAGCGGCCGCCTGCGCATCCCGTATGCCGGCCCGCCCGGCACCTTTGCCCGCGTGTCGGTGCGCGACGTGCTGGAGCGCCGCATCGACCCGGCCATGTTTGCCGGCAAGGCGGTGCTGATCGGCGCGCTCGCCACCGGCATGGGCGACGTGCTGCCGACGCCGGTCTCGCGCGATGGCCGCGGCATGAGCGGCGTTGAGATTCTGGCCAACACGGTGCAGGCGGTGACCGACGGCGATGCCATTGTCGCGGTGTCGCCGGCATGGCAGGCCGGCGGCACGCTGCTGGCGGTGCTGCTGGCCGCGCTGGCCGCGCTGCGGTTGCCGCCGCGTGGCGCGCTGGTCGCCACCGGGCTGCTGCTGGCGGGCCTGCTGCTGGGGTCGCTGGCGCTGCTGGCACTGGCTCGGCTATGGTTTGCGCCAGCCGCCGCGGTGCTGGGCTGTGTGCTGTTCTATCCGTTGTGGAGCTGGCTGCGCCAGGAAGCGGCGCTGCGCTTCTTGACCGACGAGCTGGCGCGGCTGGAGCGCGAGCCCGGCGTGATGGCCGCGCCGCGCCACCCCGGCGCCACGCTCGACAGCCGCATGCGCGCGGTCTACGGCATGAGCGCGCAACTGCGCGGCCTGCGCCGTTTCCTTGCCGACGGGCTGGAAAGCCTGCCCGATGCCACCGCCATCTGCGACCTGGACGGCGGCGTGCTGCTGGCCAACCGGCGCTGCGTGGCGCTGGCCCCGGCGGTGCTGGCGCGCGTACCGGCAGGACCCGCGGAGCCGGGCCTGCAGCGCCCCGGCATCCGCGCGCTGATCGAGGCGGTGTGCCCGGCGCCGGCGCCGGCGCTGGCGT
This sequence comes from Cupriavidus alkaliphilus, assembly GCF_014191175.1. Classification (NCBI taxonomy): domain Bacteria; kingdom Pseudomonadati; phylum Pseudomonadota; class Betaproteobacteria; order Burkholderiales; family Burkholderiaceae; genus Cupriavidus; species Cupriavidus alkaliphilus. The sequence continues at coordinate 244,163 of NZ_JACHWE010000006.1, forward strand.
ACTGGCAGGCACTGCACGACCGCCATGCGGGCGCGCCTGCGGCGCGGACCCAGGCTTCGGCGCCGGTGCCCGAGGGCGGCATCGAAGTGTCCGGGCGCGGCGACCGCCGCTACCTGCTGCACGGCGCGCCGCTGCATGGCGAATCCGGCGCCGTGGCCGGCCTGATCGTCAGCGTGATCGACATCACCGCGATCCGCCTGGCAGAGCGCCAGCGCGAGCAGATGCTGCGCTTCCTGTCGCACGACATGCGCTCGCCGCAGGCGTCGATCCTGGCGCTGATCGAACTGGAACAGCGGCGCGCGCAGCAGGCGGGCACCAGCGCCGGCGATGCCGCCGCGGACAGCGGGGTGCTGGCCCGCATCGGGGCGCATGCGCGCCGCACCCTGACGCTGGCCGACGATTTCATCAGCGTTGCGCGCGCGGAGTCGAAGGCGCTGGCGTTCATGGAAGTAGAGCTTGGCGGACTGGTGCTCGACGCCACCGACCAGCTGTGGGCGCTGGCCAAGGCACGCGAGGTGTCCTTGCAGATCGACCTGCCCGACGATCCCGCGGTGCTGCAGGGCGAACCCGCGTTGCTGGTGCGCGCCATCGCCAACCTGGTCAGCAATGCGATCAAGTTCAGCCCGGCGGGCGGGACCGTGACGGTGTCGCTGACGCGCGCTGCCGAGCGTTTCGTGGTCGCCGTGCAGGACCATGGACCAGGCATTGCCGTGGCCGACCAGGCACGGCTGTTCGAGCCGTTCGCGCGGCTGCACGAGGGCCAGCAGGGCGCGCCGGAAGGGACCGGGCTGGGCCTGGTGCTGGTGCGCGCCGTCGCCGAGCGGCATGGCGGCCAGGCCAGCGTGCGCAGCCAGCCCGGCATGGGTGCGGTGTTCCGCATCGAGCTGCCGTTTTCCCCGACCTCGCAGCCCGCCTCGGTATGACGTGAGCACAGCCCGGGACGCGTTTCGGGGCACTGCCTGTTACGGCCGCCGACACAATTGTTGGCAGTCGCAGACGGGGGATTTGCGTAGCATCGGATCACCGCTGGAGCCGCATCCGGTGGTCTTCACGCCCACGCCAGCTCCCCCACGGCTGTAACTGGCGTGGGCGGCTTTTTTTGCCCCCGGCGCGAAACGAGGTGCGAAACCAGGGGCGAAACTAAGCGCGAAACGTCAGGATAAAGCGCGTCTTGCCTGCCTCGGACGACACGCCGATTGCGCCACCGTGCGCGGCGACGATGGCCTGCGTGATCGCCAGCCCCAGCCCCAGTCCCGCGCCATCGGACTCGGGTCGCGCGCGCGACTTGTCGGCGCGGAAGAAGCGGTCGAACAGCGCGGGCAACAACTCCGGCCGGATGGTCTCGCCTTCGTTCTCCACCACCACCTGCACCGCGTCGGCAGCCGGCGTGATTTCCACCACGATGCCCTTGCCCGCGGGCGTATGCCGCAGCGCGTTCGACAACAGGTTGCTCAGCGCCCGGCGCAGCATCAGCCGATCGCCGGTGATGCGGCCGCGGCCGCGCAGCGTGAGCCGCACGCCCTTGTCCTCGGCGAGCGCATCGTAGAAATCGAACAGCGCCTCGACTTCATCCGCCACCTCGATCGGTTCCGCGCTGGGCAGCGTGATGCCATGCTCGGTCTTGGCCAGGTACAGCATGTCCGAGACCATGCGCGAGAGCCGCTGCAGTTCTTCCACGTTCGAGGCCAGCACGTCGCGGTAGCGCGCCGCGTCGCGCGGCTGCGACAGCACCACCTGGGTCTGCGTCATCAGGTTGGTGATCGGCGTGCGCAGCTCGTGCGCGAGGTCCGACGAGAATTCCGAAAGGCGGGCGAAGTCGCGCTGCAGGCGCTCCAGCATCGCGTTGAGGGTGGCGGCCAGGTCCGCCATTTCCACCGGCACGGTCTCGACCGGCATGCGCTCGTCCAGCTTGTGCGCGGTGACGGTGCGTGCGCGCGAGGCCATGGTGCGCAGCGGCGACAGCCCGCGGCGCGCCGCCCACCAGCCCAGCAGCCCGCTCGCCAGCGCCGCCAGCGTGCCGTAGAACGCCAGCGTGTTGCGGAACGCGTGCAGGAAGTGGTCATGCAGCGCCGTGTCCATGCCGACCAGCACCTGCAGCGCGTCCGGCTGGCCGCCGGCGGGCGCCACCGCCAGCTGCGCGCGCAGGCCGCGATAGGTCTGGCCCTGCTGTTCCCAGGCAAAGGCGTCGTTTCCTGCCGGCGCCTGCGCGGCGGCCGCCAGCGCCGGGCGGAAATCGAAATCGCGCGTGGCGTACAGGCGCTTGCCATCGGTGCCACGCACTTCGGCGACGAAGCCGGCATGGTGTTCCAGCGCCGGGCCCAGCCGTTGCGGCAGCGACGCCGCCGGGCCGTCGGCCGCGATCTTTTCGATCAGCCGCACGTTGTCGGCCAGCACGGCGTAGTCCTCGTCGGCGAAATGATCGTCGATCGCCAGCCAGATCAGCACGCCCAGCCCCAGCAGCACCGCCGCCGACGACAGCGAGAACAGGATGGTGAGCCGTGCCGTCAGCGACAGCCGGGGCTTCATGTGGGCTGCCCGTCGTTTGCCGGCGGCGCGTCTGCCGCGTCGGCGGCTTCGGGCGCCTCCAGCACATAGCCCATGCCGCGCACGGTCTGGATCAGGCGGGCCTCGAAGCCGTCGTCGATCTTGGCGCGCAGGCGCCGGATGGCGACGTCGATGACATTGCTGTCGCTGTCGAAGTTCATGTCCCATACCTGCGAGGCGATCAGCGAGCGCGGCAGCACCTCGCCGCGGCGGCGCGCCAGCAGTTCCAGCAGCGCGAACTCCTTGCTGGTCAGCGTGATGCGGCGTCCGGCGCGCGTGGCGCGGCGGCGCGTCAGGTCCAGCACCAGGTCGGCCACCTGGATGCGGTCCAGCGTCATCTGCGCGGTGCCCCGGCGCAGCAGCGTGCGCACGCGGGCCAGCAGTTCAGAGAAGGCGAACGGCTTGACCAGGTAGTCGTCGGCCCCCAGCTCCAGCCCCTTGACGCGGTCGGCCACGCTGTCGCGCGCGGTCAGGAACAGCACCGGCACGGGGTTCTGCCCCGCGCGCAGCGCCTGCACGATGCGCCAGCCGTCCACGTCCGGCAGCATCACGTCCAGGATGATCAGGTCGTAGGGCTCGGTCATGGCCATGTGCTGGCCGTCCAGTCCGTTGCGCACCAGGTCGACGACGAAGCCCGCCTCGGTCAGCCCCTGGCGCAGGTATTCGCCGGTCTTGGATTCGTCCTCCACCACAAGCAGTTTCATCAGCACTTTCCTTACGCGTCGGGCCCGCCGATCGCCCTGCAGATTGCTATTCATTACGGCCAGGCAACTCTACGCCGGCGTTGCCGGCGCCAACATGACCGCAAGATTACCGGATTGTCATTTTCCGGTCAGACCGCGGTAGGGTGGCGCTGGCTACGCTTGGCGTGCCGACTAACCGAACCGACGTGACATGCGACGCCATCCAAGCCCCGGCCGCCCAGCGCTGCCCCATTTGCTGCCTGATCCGCTCTCCGGATTGCCGGACCTGCGGCGCCGCCGCTTCGTGCAGGGGCTGGCCGCCGGCGGCGTAGTCGTCGGCCTGGCGGGGTTTGGCGGCAGCGCCTGGGCGCAGCATGCCGGGCACGGCGGCGGCGGCGCGCGCGACGGGCAGCCTGCCCCGGCGGGCAGCGGTGCCGGCCCGGTGCTGCGCGGCACCGAGTTCGACCTGGTGATCGGCGAATCGCTGGTCAACTACACCGGCAAGCCGGCCATCGCCACCACCATCAACGGCATGCTGCCCGGCCCGACGCTGCGCTGGCGCGAGGGCGACACCGTCACCATCCGCGTGACCAACCGCCTGCGCGAGGCCACCTCGATCCACTGGCACGGCATCATCCTGCCTTACCAGATGGACGGCGTGCCCGGCATCAGCTTCCCGGGCATCCCGCCCGGCGAGACCTTCACCTACCGCTTCAAGGTCACGCAGACCGGCAGCTACTGGTATCACTCGCACTCCGGCTTCCAGGAGATGACCGGCGTGTACGGCGGCATCGTCATCGATCCGGCCGCCGGGCACGAGCGCGCGCACGCCGACCGCGACCATACCGTGCTGCTGTCGGACTGGACCGACGAAGACCCGATGCGGGTGCTGAACAAGCTCAAGATCCAGGGCGATTACTACAACTACAACCAGCCCACGGTGGTCGACTTCTTCCGCGACGTGTCGCGCGACGGCCTGAAGCAGGCGCTGGACAAGCGCCGCATGTGGAACCAGATGCGGATGAGCCCGACCGACCTGGCGGACTTGTCCAGCGCCACTCTGACCCACCTGGCCAACGGCGTCACGCCGGCCGGCAACTGGACCGGCCTGTTCCGCCGCGGCGAGACCGTGCGCCTGCGCTTTATCAACGGCTCGGGCAACACCTTCTACGACGTGCGCATCCCCGGCCTCGAGCTGCGCGTGGTGCAGGTCGACGGACAGGACATCGAGCCCGTCACCGTCGACGAATTCCGCTTCGGTCCGGGCGAGACCTGCGACGCCATCGTGACCCCGCGCGACGACGCCTACACCCTGTTCGCGCAGTCGATGGACCGCACCGGCTATGCGCGCGGCACGCTGGCGGTCCGCGAAGGCCTGTCGGCGCCGGTGCCCGCGCTGGACCGCGCCGAATGGCTGATCATGACCGACATGATGGGCGCGATGACGGGACATGGCGGCCACGGAGGACATGGCGGACATGGCGGACATGGCGGACATGGCGGACATGGCGGACATGGCGCTCACGCCGGCCATGGTGCGATGCCGATGGCCGGCATGGACCACGCCGGCATGGACCACAGCCAGCACGCGATGGCGCCCGCCGATGCGCTGCGGGTGCCCAGCAAGACCGCACGCCATGCCCGCACCGAATACGGGGCCAGCACCGACATGCGCGTCGACATGGCCCGCACCAACCTCGACGACCCCGGCATCGGCCTGCGCAACAACGGCAGGCGCGTGCTGACGCTGGCCGACCAGCACACCATTGGCGGGGCCATGGATGCGCGCGGCCCGGGGCGCGAGGTCGAGCTGCACCTGACCGGCAATATGGAACGCTATACGTGGTCGTTCGACGGCGTCGAGTTCGGCAAGTCCACGCCGATCTACTTCAAGCATGGCGAACGGCTGCGCGTGATCCTGCACAACGACACCATGATGACCCACCCCATGCACCTGCACGGCATGTGGAGCGAGCTGGAGGCGCCCGACGGCAGCTTCCAGGCGCGGCGCCACACCATCCCGGTGCAGCCGGCGCAGCGCATCAGCTTCCTGGTCACGGCCGATGCCCTGGGGCGCTGGGCCTGGCATTGCCACCTGATGCTGCATATGGATGCGGGCATGTTCCGCGAAGTGGTGGTGGCGTGATGATGCGAGCCGAACTCTCGATGCCGATGCCCGGATACAAGAAGACCATGCTGGCCGCGGCGCTTGCGCTGGGCGCCATGAGCGCAGCCTTTGCGCAGGGCCCGCATGCCGGCCATGCGCACGGCCACGGTCAACCGGCCGCGCCGACAGCGCCCGCCGCGATGCAGGGCATGGACCATAGCCAGATGCAAGGGATGGACCACGGCCAGGTGCAAGGCATGGACCAGCCGGAGATCCAGACCATGGATGGCGCCAATGCGCCGCCGCAAGAGGCGGCCCCGGCCATGGACCATGGCGACATGAAGATGCAGGGCGGCAGCGCCCCGCCCGACGCGCGCGATCCGCACGCTTATTCCGGCGGCTACCAACTCGGTGTCGGCCAGTATGCGCTGGGCGACAAGCGCCAGCTGGTGATGGCCGACGAGCACCTGTTCGCGTCGGTGCTGGTCGACCGCCTGGAATGGGCACATGCCAACGGCCACAATGCCGCCGCCTACGAGGCGCAGGCGTGGTTCGGCAACAGCTTCGACAAGCTGGTGCTCAAGGCCGAGGGCGAGGCCTCCAGGGGCAAGCTGCACGAAGCCCGCACCGAGCTGCTGTGGGGCCATGCCGTGGCCAGCTACTGGGACACCCAGCTGGGCCTGCGCAACGACGCCGGCAGCGGGCGCCCGGCGCGCAACTGGCTGGCGTTCGGCGTGCAGGGGCTGGCGCCGTACTGGTTCGAGGTCGACGCCACCGCCTATGTCGGCACCAGCGGGCGCACCGCGCTGCGGCTGTCGGCGGAGTATGAACTGCTGCTGACGCAGCGCCTGATCCTGCAGCCGCGCATCGAGGCCAATCTCTATGGCAAGAACGATCCGGAAGTGGGCATCGGCAGCGGCTTGTCCAACGGCACCGTGGGACTGCGGCTGCGCTATGAGTTCAGCCGGCAGTTCGCCCCGTATATCGGCGTGGAGCGCTACCAGGCCTTCGGCAATACCGCGGACATGATCCGCACCGCCGGCGGCAAGTCGGGCGAAACGCGCTTCGTCGCCGGCGTCCGCGTGTGGTTCTGACGCGGCCGCCTGGACCATCGCACTTCTACATCCCTCAGCGGAGACCATAATGCATGCCAATCGCCCCCTGATCCACGCCATGACCGCGGCCATCGCCGCGCTGGCCAGCAGCCTTGCCTTCGCGCATCCCAGGCTGGAATCGTCGACGCCCGCCGACAAGGCCGAGGTGCCCGCGCCGCAGAAGATCGAGCTGCGCTTCTCCGAGACTCTCGTCACCCAGTTTTCCGGCGCCAACCTGGTGATGACCGGGATGCCGGGCATGGCCAACCATGCACCGATGAAGATGGCGGTGAAGGTCTCGGGCAGCGATGACCCCAAGACCATGGTCATCACCCCCACCCAGCCGCTGCCACCGGGCAGCTACCGGGTGGACTGGCGCGCGGTCTCGTCCGACACCCATCCCGTCAACGGCAACGTTACGTTCACGGTGAAGTAATTGGCGCAGCCGGAATGGCTGGCCGCCGGGCTGCGCCTGGCGCTTTATCTGGACCTCGCCCTGGTGTTCGGGCTGCCGCTGTTCTGCCTGTACACACTGCAACGGCACGAACGCGCCGGCCGCTTCGCGCGCCGTTGCCGTGCGCTGGCGCTGGGTGGCGCCGGCGTGGGCATCGCCCTGTCGCTGCTGGCCCTGGTGGAGATGGCGCGCGCCATGACCGGCGCGACGGACTATGCCGCCCTGCAGGCCCATGTGCTGGCGATGATCGTCACCGGGACCGATTTCGGCGTGGCCTGGTGCGTGCGCATGGCGGCCCTGCTGTTGTTCGTGCTGGCCGGCATGAACCTGCGCCGCTTGCCCCGCTTGCCCCGCTTGCGCCCACCCTGCGCCGTGCTGGCCGCGTATGGCGGCGTGGCGCTGGCCACGCTGGCGTGGGGCGGGCATGGCGCGATGCACGACGGCGCGGTGCGCTACCTGCACCTGGCGTCGGACGTCGCCCACTTGCTGGCCGCGGGCGCATGGGTGGGAGCGCTGGCGGCGTTCCTGCTGCTGGCGTGGCCCGGGCCGACGCCGCACCGCCGGGCGCTTGCGCTGCTGAGCCGCAGCGCCAACGGCTTCGCGCGCATCGGCACCCGCATCGTGGCCCTGCTGGTGATGACCGGCGCGCTCAATTACTGGCTCATCGCCGGGCCGGTGATACCTGAATTCGCGCCGATGTCCTACGGCGGGCTGCTGGCGGCCAAGCTTGGGTTGTTTGCCGCCATGCTCGGGCTGGCGGCGGCGAACCGGTTTGCGCTGGCGCCGCGGCTGGAAGCGGCCGCGCGCACCGGCGAGCGGGGCCCGGCGCTGCAGGCAGTGCGGGCGCTGCGGCGCAGCCTGCTGTTCGAAGCCGGCACCGCCACGCTGGTGCTGGCGCTGGTGGCGGTGCTGGGCATGCTGTCGCCGACGCCGGCATGACTGCCGCGCTGCCGGGCGGGTGGGCAACTTAGCGCTCGCGCAAGGCCTCGGCGGCGCGGCGCAGCGGCTTGAGCAGGTAATCCAGCACGGTGCGCCGGCCGGTGCGGATCTCGGCCGTGGCGACCATGCCGGGCAGGATCGGGTGGCGCTTGCCGTCGCTGGTTTCCAGGTAGGCGTGGTCGGTCAGCACGTAGACGCGGTAGTAGTAGATGCGCTTGTCGACCTGGTCTTCGATGGTGTCGGGCGAGATCCGGTCGACGCGGGCCGGCAGCGTGCCGTAGATCGACGGCTCGAACGCCGTGATCTTGACCGTGGCCGGCTGCGCCGGGTGGATGAAGGCAATGTCGCGCGGGCTCAGCCGCGCCTCGATCAGCAACTGGTCGCCCAGCGGCACGATTTCCATCAGCACGCCGCCGGGGCCGACCACGCCGCCGATGGTGGAGACGCGGATGTCCTTGACGATGCCGCGCGCCGGGGAATTGATGGCGGTGCGGCGCAGCTGGTCGGCACGGCCTTCGCGCACCTTCAGCAGCGGGCCCAGGTCGGCCATGGTGGTGGCGTAGTCGGCCTTCAGCGCCACGTAGTATTCGCTCTGCGTGGCGGCAAGCTTGGTCGAGAACTCGGCCACCTTCTGCCGCAGCCGCAGCACCTCGACTTCATTGGTGGCGCCGGTGCGCAGCAGCGGGATGGCGATCTGCAACTCGTTCTCGGCCAGCCGCAGCTGCTCGCGCAGGTTGCCGACATTCTCGCGGAAGGCACGACGGTTGGCGGTGAAAAGCTGGCGCTCGCGATCAACCACCGCGGCGTTGCCCGCCAGCTCGGCCGGGAAGGCAACATTGGCGGCATCGTTCATTTCCGCGTGCAGCCGCGCCGCACGCGCTTGCAGCGCCGCGATCCGCTCCAGCGTCTCCTCCATCGAAGCGCGCGCCTGCACCGGGTCGAGCGTGGCCAGTTGCTGCCCGGCTTCGACCACGTCGCCCTCGCGCACCGCCAGCTCGGCCAGGATGCCGCCCTCCAGGCTCTGGATGATCTGTCCCTTGGACGCCGGCGTGACGCGGCCCTCGCCGATTGCCACTTCATCCAGCCCGGCCAGCGCCGCCCATAGCAGGAACAGCGTCAGCGCCGCCACGATCACCCACAGCAGGTAGCGCGGGCCCGTGGGCTCTGCGCCGATGCGAATCCAGTCCGCGGCCGCTTTCGTGTCCATCCCCGTGCCCATGTTCAGCCTCCTGCCGCATCCGGCGCGCCCGCGGCCTGCGCGCCCTTGCCGCGCAGCGCGGCCAGCACCGCATCCTTGGGGCCGTCGCGCACGATGCGCCCGTTGTCGACGACGATAATGCGATCGACCAGCGCCAGCACCGCGTAGCGGTGCGTGGCGACCACCAGCGTGCGCTGGCCCAGCCAGGGCCGCAGCCGTGCGATCACGGCCTGCTCGGTAGCCTCGTCCAGCGACGCGGTGGGCTCGTCCAGCAGCAGTACGTTGGGCGCGCGCAGCAGCGTGCGCGCCAGGATCAGCGCCTGCTTCTGGCCGCCGGACAGGCCCACGCCGTTCTCGCGGATGGTCAGGTCCAGCCCGTGCACCTGGTTCAGCAGCAGCCGGTCGGCGCACGCCAGCCGCAGCGCCTGCAGCATGGCCTCGTCGGTGGCGAGCGGATCGGCCACCAGCAGGTTGTCGCGCAAGGTGCCGTAGAACAGGCTGGATTCCTGCATCACCATGCCGACGTCGCGGCGCACGTCGGCGGGATCGATCAGCGGCAAGGGCGTGTCGTTGAACAGGATGCGGCCCTGCACCGGCGTCGCCAGCCCGCCCAGCAGGCGCAGCAGCGTCGACTTGCCGGCGCCGACGCGGCCCAGCACCGCAATGCGCTCGCCGGGCGCGATCTGCAGCTGCGGGATGTTGAGCACCGGCTTTTCCTGTGGGTCGAAGCCGTACTCCACCTGCTCGAAGCGATAGCGCCCCACCAGCGCGGGCCGGTGGTAGGCGTCGCGCGCCGGGTCGTGGTCCAGCGGCAGGCCCAGCAGCGCATCCAGTCCCTGCTTGCCGACGCGCGCGTTCTGGATGCGCCCCAGCACCGCGGGGATCTGCGACAGCGGCGCGATGGTGCGGCTGGTCAGGATCGAGCAGGCCAGCACCGCGCCGAATGACAGGCCGCCGTCGAGGATGCCATGCACGCCTGCCACCAGCACCCCGACATAGGCCAGCTGCTGCACCGTCTGCGACAGGTTCAGCAGCAGCCCGGCGATAAAGCGCTGCTTCAGGCCGATCTCGCCGTTGACCGCGTTGACCTGGTCCCACAGCCTGCGAAAGCGCGGCTCGGCCTGCAGGGTCTTGATGTCCTCGGCCCGGTAGATCGATTCCATCAGGATCGCGTTGCGCAGCGCGGCCTCGCTCATGCCCTGCTGCGACAGCCGCGCCAGCGGAATCTGCGCCACCAGGCCGGGCAGCACCAGCAGCGGGATCGCCACCAGCGGCACCAGCACCAGCCAGCCGCCCAGCAGCCAGATGATGACCAGGAAGCCGGCGACGAAGGGCAGGTCGATCAGCACCCCGAGCGTGCTCGAGGTGAGCAGCTCGCGCAGCTGTTCCAGGTCGCGCAGCTGCGCCACCAGCGTGCCGGGCGAGCGCGGGCGCGCATCGTTGCGGATATCCAGCACGCGCGCGAAGAACATCGCCGACAGCCGCTGGTCGACCTGCTTGCCGAAATGATCGGCGATCGACACCCGCACGGTGCGGATCAGCAGCTCCAGCAACAGTGCCAGCGCCACGCCGCTGGCCAGCACCCACAGCGTATGCAGCGAGCGCGCCGGCACCACGCGGTCCCACACCTGCATCGCGAACAGCGAGGTGCCGACCGCCAGCAGGTTGCCGAACAGCGAGCCCGCGCCCAGCTCCACCAGCGTGCGCCAGTTGGCGGTGAAGATGCTGCCGAGCCAGCCTTCCGGGCGCGCGGCCAGGTAGGCGTCGAGACGGCCGCTGCGCGGCGCCACCCGCTCGCGCACCAGCAGCAGGCGCACGGTGCCGTCGCCGTCCTGCGGCGCCAGCGCCGCCAGCGCGGGAGTGCGTTCGATGGTGCCGGCGTCGGTGGGCAGCTGCAGCACCGCCTTGCCGTCGGCGATGCCCGTCAGCAGGCCGATGCGGGCCCCGTCCAGCACCACCAGCGCGGGCAGCAGCAGCGGCGACAGCGCGGCCGCGGGCAGGTCGGCAAACTGGGCCGACAAGCCCGCGGCGGCGGCCATCTCGACCACGGCGCGGTCGGCGTCGGCGCGATCGGCCCAGGCGGCCGCGCCGCGCACAAGGTCCGGCGAAGGCGACAGCCCGAGCTGGCGGGCGGCCAGCAGCAGGGCCTCGGCCCAGGCCAATGCCGGCTGCGCCGAGTGCGCGGGCTGCGCCGGCGCGCCGCCATCGTGGGGTTTGGCGCCGGCCGGCGTAGTGCCGGCACTCGGCGTGTCAAGGGTGGCTTGCACTGTCGTGCTCCCGCAGCAAGGCCACGAACCTGCCGGTGGCGGCGTGCGCCTTGATGCGCGCCAGCATGCCGTCGGCGACCGCGCCGATCCATTCCTGCTCGGCCAGGAAGATCTCGCGCTCGGGATTGAGCACGTCGGTCAGGGTCCGCTTGTTGAGGATGTATTCCTGCCAGTACAGGTCGCGCGAAGCGCGCAGCAGCGCGATCATCTGCGCGTAGCTTTGCGTGCGCGCCGCGGCGCCGGCCGCCTCGGTGGCGGCGGAATGCAGCGTGGTGCGAGCCAGCAGCCGCTCGTTGTCCAGCGCCTGCTGGGCCGCGCGCTGGCCGGCGCGGGCGGCGTCGATGCGGTGCCGGTTCAGCCCGCCCAGCGAGAAGTCGCCGGCGATCGCCACGCCGATCCAGGTGTCGTCGTTGGCATTGGCCCGCCCGGTCGACACCGAGCGGCTGACGCCGACGCTGACCGACGGGAAGCGCTCGGCCTCGGCCAGCGTTACGCGCGCGTGCGCGGCCTCGGCCGCGGCCGCGGCGGCCAGCACCTTGGGCGTGTGCTCGATGTCGTCGCCCTCGTCGCCCAGGCTGCGGACTTCATCTTCGGTACGTGCCAGTTCGGCCACGCGCTCGGGCCGCACCCCGATCAGCTCGGCCAGGCGCGACGCCGCCACGTCGAAACGGGTACGCGCGCGCAGTGTCTCGGTGCGGGCACGCTGGATCGCGACGTCGGCCATGGTGCCGTCCGAGCTGACCGACAGTCCCGCGCGCACGCGCTGGCCGATCTTGTCGCGCGTGATTGCCAGCGTCTCGAGCTGGCGTTGCGCGGCCGCCATCACCGCCTGGCTCGCGGCCAGCTCGATGTAGATCGAGGCGGTGTTGTAGGCGATCTGCTCGACCGTATCGGACAGCTCATGGCGGCGCTGGACCAGCGAGGCGTCCGCGGCCGAGATCTTGCTGGCGGTGCGGCCGAAGTCGTACAGCAGCTGGCTCACGCCCACCGATGCGCGCGCGCCCATGTCGTTGCCGCCGCTGCCGAAGCTGCCGCCGTAGCCCGGGCGCACGCCATATTCCAGCTTGGGATACCAGGCCGAACGCGCCACCGCGATCTCGGCCTCGCTCTGCGCCACCACCGCGTTGGCGCGGCCGATATCGGGATGCCGCGAGATGGCGATCCCGACGGCCTCGTGCAAGGCCATGCCCGCCAGCGGGATGCGCAAGGCCGCCCGCACACCGTCCGCTGCGGCGGCACCCGGCGCCGGCGCCGGGGCCAGCGGGGCCGTGGCGGCCAGCGCCGGCACGCCGGCTGACGCTGGCACGGGCGCGGCGGCAGCCGGCCCGGCCATCAGCGTGGTCGCCAGCAGTGTGGCGAGGAAAGGTCTTGCCGCGCGCGAGGCGGAGGAACCGGGAAACAAACCGAGGCCGAAGCCGGGGCCGGCGCTCGCGTCGGCGTCAAGGGTCAGTCTGACTGTGAACAAGATGGCGATGCCGTCCGGATGTGTCGATTGCGCCGGCATGCACGCATGGCTGCCGGCGCCACGGCCGGCCCGGCTGCTCGCGCATGCCGCCGGGCCGGGGGCTGCAGGGTCAGACCAGGATCTGTTGGTTGGCCAGCAAGGTCTCCAGGTTGGTGGTCACGTTGGTCAGCGTCGCCAGCGTTTGCGCGCTGTAGTTCGTGCCGGCGCCGTCGCGGTCGATGGCGATCACGGTGTCGGCGCCCTGCTGCGTGGCACTGAGGTACTGGCCGATGTCGTCGCCCGCGTCGATGGTGGCCACGCCATTCTGGTAGTGGGCGGGGCCGTTGGCGTCGGCGGCGTAGCCGACCAGCAGCGCAGACACATCCAGTACGTCGTTGCCGGCCTGCCCTGGCGCGGTGCCCACGGTGAAATCCGTGATCAAGTCGCTGCCGTTGCCGCCGGTGCCGTCGGTGCCGCGCGCCTCCCACAGGAACACGTCGGTGCCGGTGCCGCCGCTCATGGTGTCGTTGCCGGCGCCGCCGATCAGCACGTCGTTGCCACCCTCGCCATTGAGCGTGTCGTCGCCCGCGCCGCCGCGCACCAGGTCGTTGCCGGCGCCGGCATTGATGGTGTCGTTGCCATCGTAGCCATAGAGCCGGTCATTGTCGGCGCTGCCCGTGAGCGTATTGCCCGTGGCATCGCCTTCGATGATCGCCGCCGGCTGGCTGGCGCCGAGCAGGTTGGTCAGCACGCCGGCGCTGACCAGCTGGCTGCCGGTCGACGTGGTGCTCATGCCGGTGGTGTCGGTGGCGGTGATCGTCATGGCGTCGAGCAGGCTCAGGCTGACGCCCAGCAGGCCGCCTTCCAGCGTGATCGAACCGAGCAGTTCGTTCAGGCTCAGGTTGTTGATCGGGCCGCCGCCGATGGCGGAGATAGACAGCGTCGACGATGGGCCGATGACGCCCAGGATGCCCGGGTCGTTCACCACGTTGAAGGTCAGCCCCAGCTCCGCCGCCAGCGCCAGGCTGGCGTCGAGCCGCTGCATGCCAACGCCCAGCAGGCCGCCATACTCGATCACCACGCTGTTGATGTTCTCGTTGTAGTCGCTGGCGGTGAAGAACTGCTGCGCGCTCAGGTCGATCAGCCCCAGCAGGTTGGCATCGGCAATGCCGAGCAAGCCGCCGGCTTCATTGACCGCAGCTTCGGGCGCCACCTGTTGCGCCACTGTGAAAGTCTGGGTGGTGACCGCGCCGATGTTGCCGGCGCTGTCGATTACGTGCGTGGTGATGGTGTAGGTGCCGTCCGCGAGCTGGCCCGGCGGGAACCATTGCCACGTGGTGCCGGTGACCACGGCATTGGTCCAGGTAGCGCCGCCGTCGAGGCTGACTTGCAGCGTCTCGTTGGCGGCCAGCGCCGCGCTGAGCGTGCCGCTGACGACGGGGGTCGTGTCGCCGGTAATCCAGTCGCCGGCGGTACCGGTGTCGTCGGTCAGCGCGGTGACCGTCGCCGTGGCGGTCGGCGCGACCGTATCCACCGTCAGGTTGAACGCGGCGGTCGGGCCGCTGACATTGCCCGCCGCATCCGTGGCGGTGGCGGTCAGCGCGTAGGGACCATCGATCAGCGGCGTGGTCGGCGTGAAGGTCCACGCGCCGGTGGTGGGGTCGGCAACCGTGGTGCCGAGCAGCGTGGTGCCGTTGTAGACGCTGATGGTGCTGCCGGCATCGGCGGTGCCGGTAAGCGTCGGCGTGGAGTCGTTGGTGCTGTCGCCGGAGTTCAGCGGGCTGGCCACCGGGTTGTCGTCGGTGGCACCGGTGATTGCCGGGATCGCGGGCGGCACCGCGTCGATGG
>NZ_JACHWE010000006.1:258835-286388 GCF_014191175.1 Cupriavidus alkaliphilus
GTGGTGGGGTCGGCAACCGTGGTGCCGAGCAGCGTGGTGCCGTTGTAGACGCTGATGGTGCTGCCGGCATCGGCGGTGCCGGTAAGCGTCGGCGTGGAGTCGTTGGTGCTGTCGCCGGAGTTCAGCGGGCTGGCGACGGGGTTGTCGTCGGTGACGCTGGTGATGGCCGGGGCGGACGGCGCGAGGGCATCGACGGTAGCCGTTGCCGGTGCGCTGGTGTTGCCGGCGGCATCGGTGGCGGTGACGCTGATCGCGGTGCCGTCAGGCAGCGGCGTGCCGGGAGTGTAAGTCCAGGTGCCGGTGGTGGCGTCGGCCGTGACGGTGGCGTCAGGTGTGCCATCGCCATCGAGATCGATATCGACCGTGCTGCCGGCTTCCGCTGTGCCGGAAATCGTGGTGCCGCTGGCTTGCGTGATGACCGGGTCGGCGGGTGGCGCCGTATCGACCGTCAAATTGAAGGCGGCGGTCGGTGCGCTGACGTTGCCCGATGTATCGGTAGCAGTGGCGGTCAGCGCATAGGGTCCATCGGTCAGGGGCGTGGTCGGCGTGAAGCTCCATGCGCCGGTGGTGGCATCGGCAACCGTGGTGCCGATCAGCGTGGTGCCGTTGTAGATGCTGATGGTGCTGCCGGCTTCGGCAGTGCCCGCGAGCGTCGGGGTGGAGTCGTTGGTGCTGTCGCCGGAGTTCAGCGGGCTGGCTACCGGGTTGTCGTCGGTGACGCTGGTGATGGCCGGCGCGGACGGCGCGAGGGCATCGACGGTAGCGGTTGCCGGTGCGCTGATGTTGCCGGCGGCATCGGTGGCGGTGACGCTGATCGCGGTGCCGTCGGGCAGCGGCGTGCCGGGAGTGTAAGTCCAGGTGCCGGTGGTGGCGTCGGCCGTGGCGGTGGCGTCGGGCGTGCCATCGCCATCGAGATCGATATCGACCGTGCTGCCGGCTTCCGCTGTGCCGGAGATCGTGGTGCCGCTGGCTTGCGTGATGACCGGGTCGGCGGGTGGCGCCGTATCGACCGTCAGGTTGAAGGCGGCGGTCGGTGCGCTGACGTTGCCCGATGTATCGGTAGCAGTGGCGGTCAGCGCATAGGGGCCATCGGTCAGCGGCGTGGTTGGCGTGAAGCTCCACGCGCCCGTGGTGGCGTCGGCAGTGGTGGTGCCGATCAGCGTAGTGCCGTTGTAGATGCTGATGGTGCTGCCGGCTTCGGCGGTGCCGGCGAGCGTCGGGGTGGAGTCATTGGTGCTGTCGCCCGAGTTCAGCGGGCTGGCGACGGGGTTGTCGTCGGTGACGCTGGTGATGGCCGGCGCGGACGGCGCGAGGGCATCGACCGTAGCGGTTGCCGGTGCGCTGGTGTTGCCGGCGGCATCGGTGGCGGTGACGCTGATCGCGGTGCCGTCGGGCAGCGGCGTGCCGGGCGAGTAAGTCCAGGCGCCGGTGGTGGCGTCGGCCGTGACAGTGGCGTCAGGTGTGCCATCGCCATCGAGGTCGATATCGACCGTGCTGCCGGCTTCCGCTGTGCCGGAGAGCGTGGTGCCGCTGGCCTGCGTGATGACCGGGTCGGCGGGTGGCGACGTATCGACCGTCAAATTGAAGGCAGCGGTCGGTGCGCTGACGTTGCCCGATGTATCGGTAGCAGTGGCGGTCAGCGCATAGGGTCCATCGGTCAGCGGCGTGGTCGGAGTGAAGCTCCACGCGCCCGTGATGGCGTCGGCAGTGGTGGTGCCGATCAGCGTGGTGCCGTTGTAGATGCTGATGGTGCTGCCGGCTTCGGCGGTGCCGGCGAGCGTCGGGGTGGAGTCGTTGGTGCTGTCGCCCGAGTTCAGCGGGCTGGCGACGGGGTTGTCGTCGGTGACGCTGGTGATGGCCGGCGCGGACGGCGCGAGGGCATCGACCGTAGCGGTTGCCGGTGCGCTGGTGTTGCCGGCGGCATCGGTGGCGGTGACGCTGATCGCGGTGCCGTCGGGCAGCGGCGTGCCGGGCGAGTAAGTCCAGGTGCCGGTGGTGGCGTCGGCCGTGACGGTGCCGTCAGGTGTGCCATCGCCATCGAGATCGATATCGACCGTGCTGCCGGCTTCCGCTGTGCCGGAGATCGTGGTGCCGCTGGCCTGCGTGATGACCGGGTCGGCGGGTGGCGCCGTATCGACTGTCAGGTTGAAGGCGGCGGTCGGTGCGCTGACGTTGCCCGATGTATCGGTAGCAGTGGCGGTCAGCGCATAGGGGCCATCGGTCAGGGGCGTGGTCGGCGTGAAGCTCCATGCGCCGGTGGTGGCATCGGCGACGGTCGTGCCGATCAGCGTGGCGCCATTGTAGATGCTGATGGTGCTGCCGGGATCGGCGGTACCCGTCAGGGTAGGCGTGGAATCGTTGGTGCTGTCGCCGGAGTTCAGCGGGGTGCTGACCGGGTTGTCATCCGTAACGCCGGTGATGGCCGGGATCGCCGGCGGCGTGGCATCCAGCGTCAGCGTGAAGGCGGTGCTGGGTGCGCTGGTATTGCCTGCGGCGTCGGTAGCGGTGACGGTCAGGCTCACGGCGCCGTCGGGCAGCGGTGACGTGGGCGTGAAGGTCCAGGCGCCGGTGGTGGCGTCGGCGGTGGTGGTGCCGATCAGCGTGGCGCCGTTGTAGATGCTGATGGTGCTGCCGGCTTCGGCGGTGCCCGTCAGGGTAGGCGTGGAGTCGTTGGTGCCGTCGCCGTCGGCGAGCGGTCCGGTCGACGGGGTGGCGTCGTCCGTGACGCTGCCGATCACCGGCGCGGCCGGTGCGCTGGTATCGATGGTGGCGGTGGCCGGCGCACTGGTGTTGCCAGCGGCGTCGGTGGCGGTGACACTGACCACGGCGCCGTCGCCCAGTGCCGGCGACGGCGTGTAGGTCCAGGTGCCGCTGTCGTTGGCGGTGACGGTGGCATCGGGCGCGCCGTCGCCGTTCAGGTCGATATGGATGGTGTTGCCGGGCTCGGCGGTGCCGGCAATCACGCTGCCGTCGCTGGGCGTGATCGTGGGCGCCGCCGGCGCTGCGGTATCGACCGTCAGCAGGAACGGCGCGCTTGCCGGGCCGGTATTGCCGACCGCGTCGGTGGCGGTGACGGTCAGCGCATGGTTGCCGTCGGCCAGGCTCGACGGCGGCGTGAAGCTCCAGCGGCCGTTCGCGTCGGCGATGGCGGTGCCGAGCAGGGTGGTGCCGCTGTAGATGCTGACGGTGCTGCCCGCCTCGGCGCTGCCGGAAAGCGTGGGCGTGGCGTCGCTGGTGCTGCCTCCGGCAACGATCCCCGTGCCCGCATCGTTGCTGACCGCATTGATCGCGGGTGCTGCCGGGGCCGCGCCATCGACGGTCACCGTGGCCGGCGCGCTGGTGTTGCCGGAGCTGTCGGTGGCGGTCACGCTGACCACGGTGCCGTCGGCCAGCGGCTGCGCCGGCGTATAGGTCCAGTTGCCCGCAGCGTCGGCGGTGACGGTGGCGTCGGCCTTGCCGTCGCCGTTGAAGTCGAGGCCGACCGTGCTGCCGGCCGGGGCCGTGCCGGACAGCGTGGCGCCGTTGGTGGCCGCCACCTTGGGCGCGGCCAGCGGGGTGCCGCCGCCGGAGGACCCGTCACCGCCGCCGCCACCGCTGGCAGCGGCCGCGATGATGCCGGCACCGGCCGCTGCGCCCAGCAGCCCCAGCAGCAATGCCGTGGAAGTGCTGTCGCCGATCGGCTCGAACAGCATGGCCGCCTCGGCCACGCCATCGCCCTGCGCGCCCAGCGCCTGGCTGAAGTCGGCCAGCCATTGGCCGTCTTCCTGCACGAACACCAGGTTGTTGTACTGCGCCCCGTTGGTGAAGAAGCCCTGGATGCGCAGCGTGCTGCCATCCCGCATGGTCAGCAGCAGGTCGTTGCCTTCACGCGCGAAGTTGGCGACGCTGTCGCGCTGCGCCGCGATCAGGAAGTTGGCGGGGCCGTCAGGTGAGGCAACGGTGCGGGTGCCGGGGGCGACAGGAACATCCGTGTGGTTGAGCAGAACGCCTGACGAAGCCATGCTGAGTCTCCTTCATCCTGAGTGACCGGTAGGTAGTGCATGCACAGTATTCGCGCGCACACACATTCGTCCATGCGTGATCTGTTTCAGATTCGATACAGTGCGCCGGTTTGATAGGTGCTGCGCAATCCCGATAGCGGCAGGCCCGGTGCGGTGCGCGCGCGGCTCAGCCGGGCATGCCGCCGCGGCTGGCGAAGGCCTCGTCGTTCGACGCGCCCTGGCGCGTGCGCCGCGTTTCCGACGGGGTTTCGCCGAAGGCCATGCGATAGTCGTGGGCGAACTGGCCGAGGTGGCTGAAGCCCCATTGCCGCGCGATCTGCGCCACCGAATGCTCGAGCTCGCCGCCGCGCAAGGCGCTGTAGACGCCCTCGAGCCGCACGCGCTTGGCATACTGCATCGGCGAGCAGCCCTGGAAGCGCGCAAAGCCGGCCTGCAGCGTGCGCACGCTGACGCGCGCCGCGCGGGCAATGTCGTCCAGCGCCAGCACGGCGCGGGCATTGGCATGGATATAGTCGATCGCGCGCTTGACATGGCGCGGCGACGGGCCCGCGTGGCGCTGCTCCAGCAGCAGCGAGTAGTTGTGCGGGATATCGTCCAGCACGGCGTAGGCGAGGGCATCGGCCAGGCTTAGCGCCAGCTCCGCCGCGCACGCGCGCATGCGCGCGTCGTCGCGCCGCAGGCCGGGCGCGGCGCCGGCCAGTGCGCGCGCCAACTGCAGCGCCGGGGCATCGGCCGGGATCGACTGGTGGAATTTCACGCGCTGCACCAGCGGCCGTTCCAGCAGGTGCCGCAGCCGGTTGTGCAGGCGCGCGCCGTCGATCATGACCATGTCGTAGCTGCCCGGCTGCCAGCGCCAGACCCCGACCTGCTGCATGTCGAGCACAAAGGATGGCGGCATGGGCGTCAGCGGTGCGGACGGCGTCTTGCCGGTCTCGAGCCCGCCGCCTTGCGCGGCGGTCAGCAGCAGGTAGCCGTCAAGACGCTGCACCAGGTCGAGCCGGATCGCCGTGGTGGTGGACAGCCGGATCACCGCCAGTTCGCCGAACTGCTGCTGCTGCAGTTCGAACGCCAGCGCTGGCGACGCCGTGTGTACCGCAACCCCGGGATAGAGCTGCGACAGCGCGGCGTGGATCTGGTCCGGGCTGTTCCCCGCGACGCGCGCGGTCTGGATCGTGGCTTTGGTCATGTGCCGATGCCTTTCCTGGGTGATGGCCGAAGCCGGCCTGGCGGCGCGGATGCGCCGCCAGGATTCCCCCACGAAAATCACGGCAAGGCCGTGATGGCAAACCGGACCTCATGATGACCCCGCGCCCTTGCCGGTCAACGCCATGCAAAGGGGTTCCCCATGCGCCGCGGCATACGGACCTGCCTGCAAGGCTCGCCGCGGCCCAATGACAGGCCGCATCCGCGGGAGCCAGGTATTGCCAGGCAAGACCGTCGCCGGTCTTTTTATCTGCAAACCAGATTTAAGTAAAAATAATATCTGGTATCAAAACTAACATTTACGGCAATATGTATCACTTTAATCGAATATTGGAATTGTGAATACATTGTGCTTGTCGGCGAAACCGCCGGGGATTGGCGTTTACGCGCAGTCGGCCAGGCCAGGCAGGGTCATGGTTGGCGGCGGCGTGCCGCTTCACACATAGGCGATCAGCCGTCCGGCGCAGATCACCAGCAGCCAGGTGGCCATGGACAGGATCGCATTCAGGCGTGCGCTTGCTGGTGGCGCTGCGCCGGTGTCCCAGCCGCGCTCGCGGTCATGCAGGCTGCGGCCGGGGCCGGCGTGGAACCACAGCACGTTGCCGAGCGCCAGCACGATCAGGCCCAGCTTGGCGAGGAATGCGGGATTGGCGGCCAGCTCGTCGGCATGGGCCACGAACAGCAACACGCCGCTGGCGGCGACGGCGATGAAGGCGCCCACGGTGAAGGGCAGCGCATGGCGCAGCAGCAGGCTGACCGGCAGCCGCCGGCCAAGCCCTGCCAGCCGCATGTCGACCACGAAGATGGAGCCGAACAGCAGCGCCATGCCGGCGAGGTGGACGATCTCCACCGCGGGATAGGCCCAGGCCGAACTGCGCAGCGCAGTCGCGAACGGCAGCCGCGCCAGCGTGCCGGCCCATTCGGTCCATGCGGTGAAGAGCGCCGGCATGCGGCGTGCCGGCTCAGCGCAGCTCGACCGTCTTGCCGTCCACGGTGATGCGCTCGGCGCGCAGTTCGTCCGGCTTTTCCTTGCTGGCGTAGCCGACCAGCGTGACCTCGCGGCCCACCGCGACCTTGTCCGAGGTCGCTCCGCGCGCTTCCATGCGCGACACGGGGGCCAGCACCGCGAGCCAGCGCTTGCCGCCGGCGTCGATGCGGATGTGCGCGTGCGGGTTCTCGTAATGGCTTTCGACAATCTTGCCGGTCAGCGTCATGGGCCTGGTCTCGTCATAGGTGGACCAGCCGTGGTGGGCGATGGCCGGCACGGCCGCCATGGCCAGGGCGGCGGCGCTCAGGGCGGGGAGGAACAGGGCGGGGCGGAACAGGGCGCGGATGCTGGGCATGGCGGGTCTCCGGTCAGGACTCGTGCAGTATAGGCGCCGATTCCTGACCTTGCCGCCGCGCCGGCCCTGTGCCTCAGGGTTGCGCGCGGCAGGTGTCGGCGCGCTGCACCAGCCGGCGCAGGCTGGCACTGACGGGCTTGAGCGCGGCGCGCTCGGCCGTGAGCGCGAGCGCCAGGTTGCCGCTGCCGCTGCGCAGCGCCGCTTCGAGCAGAGTCAGGCCGATCACGTCGCGCTGCGCGTGGCTGCCGCCGAAGCGGTGGGCCACCAGGCGCACCGGCATCAGCAGCTCGATGGCGGTGGCGTAATCGCCCTGCGCGAATGCGATCAGGCCATCGGCCACCGGCAGCCCCACCTCGCGCGACATCATCGCATTGGTGCCATTGCCGAGCGCGGCACGCTCCAGCGCGGCGCGCACCTGGTCGGCCGCCGCGGGGCGTTGCGCGCCCAGGCTGGCCATCACCGCATGCACGTCGTTGAAGGCGTAATAGCCGGCCGCGCCGCGGCCGAGCCAGTCATCCGCCACTGCATGCCAGCGCCGGCCCACGTCCACGCCCCGCAGGTGCAGCCGCCACAGCAGCGCGGAAGCGTCGACCAGGTCCAGCGCGATCGCCGGCGCGGGCCGGCTGATGGCGCGGTCGTACAGCGCCAGCACGTCTTCGGTCCGGCCGTCTTCCAGCAGGAACAGCGCCAGGTGCCACCAGTTATGCACCGCCAGCATGTTGTCGTCGGCCCAGTCCTGGCGCCGGCCTTCGAGCCAGGCGATGCCGTCGGCGAGCCGGCCCTGCATCTCCATCACGTGCGCCACCGCGTGCACCGCCCACGGATCGCGCGGCTGGCATTCCAGCGCGCGCCGTCCGGCTTCCTCGGCACGCTCGTAGAGGTGGGTCTCTTCCAGGCCGAACGCGTGCATGCCGAGCACGTAGCCGTAGCCGGGCATGCCGGCATCCCAGTGCGGCAGCGCCTGCGCCACGCGGTCGCGCAGCATGGTCGACTGGCCCAGCAGGAAGTCGCCCAGGTGCGCGGTCTGCAGCGCCAGCAGGTCGCGTGGATAATCGATCACGATGTCGCCATAGCAGCGCACGGCGCGCTCGAAATCGCCGTCGAGCCAGGCACGCGCCGCGGCGATATGGCGGCGCTCGCGCTCGTTGGCGCGGGCGTGCAGCGCTTCGCCGGCCTCGACGCTCTGGCGCAGCATGGGCTCGGCGGTGCCGTCGCCGGAGGTCACCATCAGCGCGGCGCGCAGCGCGTGGCCCATGGCGAAGCCGGGGTCGTCGGCCAGCGCCGCGTCGATCACGGCGAGCGGGTCGCCGTAATAGCCGTTCAGCAGGCGCAAGGCGGTCTCGTACTGCGCCACCGAGCGCGTGTTCAAGGTCGAGACCGCGAGGTCCCTGGAATCCGTCAGTGCCATGACCATCTCCGTGCGCCCGCGCGGCAGCGGGCTGTCACGAACCATCGTAGACGGCAAAACGCCCGGTGTAACGGTTGCGGCGCGGTGCGGCGCACCATGCCTGCGGGCGGCGCGGCCGCGGTGGGCGATATGCCGCCGCCGCCATACCGGCGGCGCGCGTCGGTTAAACTGCCGCATCCCCAATCACGACCTCGAGAGCAGGCCTTCCATGAAAACACTCGCGCTTTTCCTTGGCACCCTGACCCTTGCCGGCGCTGCCTGCGCTGCCGGGCCGGCCGCTTCGGCGCCTGCCGCCGCAGCGTCGGCGCCGCAGACGCTGGCGTCGGGCATGACCATCCAGCACCTGATCAAGGGCACCGGCGCCTCGCCCAAGGCCACCGACACGGTACAGGTGCACTACCGCGGCACGCTTGCGGACGGCACCGAATTCGACAGCTCGTACAAGCGCGGCCAGCCGATCTCGTTTCCGCTCAATCGTGTGATCCCGTGCTGGACCGAGGGCGTGCAGGCCATGCAGGTGGGCGGCAAGGCCCGCCTGACCTGCCCGCCGGGCACCGCCTACGGTGCGCGCGGCGTGCCGGGCACGATCCCGCCGAACGCCACGCTGACCTTCGAGGTGGTGCTGCTGGGTATCGGTAGCTAAGCGCCTCAGCGCGGCGCCTGCGGCTGCGCGGGCGCCGGCGTTCCGGCGGGGGCTGCAGGTGCTGCCGGCACCGGTTCCGCGCCTGCGTCCACGTCATTCCCGTAGTCCCCGTAGTCTGGCAGAGCGGTGTTCTGGCCGAGCAGGTAGCGCCGCCGCTGCAGGTACGCGTCGCGCACAAAGGCGTACTTGTCCAGCGCCGCCAGCCGCAGCAGGTCGGTCGCGCCCAGCAGGTTGGTGCGCACGTCGACCACGTTCATCCCGTAGAGCGAGTTGCGTACCGCCGGCTCGGCATAGGTGACGGGATCGAACCAGAAATTCACATACAGGCCCGCGCCGTCGCGCAACGAGCTGGGGCCGAACAGCGGCAGCACCAGGTAGGGCCCTGACGGCACGCCCCATGTGCCCAGCGTCAGCCCGAAGTCCTGCGAGTGCTTCTGCAGCCCGGCAGGCGTGGCGATATCGATCAGCCCACCCAGGCCCAGCACGGAATTCATCGCCACCCGCATAAAACTCTCCGCCGCCGCCACGCCCTTGCCCTGCAGCAGGTTGTTGGCGAAGTTGCCGATGTCCGCGAGGTTCGAATAGAAATTGCTGACCGCCGCGCGCACCGGCTCCGGCGTGACTGCCTTGTAGCCCTTGGCCACCGGCACCGCGACATACTGGTCCAGCTTGTCGTTGACGGTGTAGATGGCGCGGTTCATCGGCTCCAGCGGATCGTCTGGGCTGGCTTGCGGGCCGGTGGCGCAGCCCGCGAGCACGGTCGCGGCGATGGCGGTCGTGGCGAGTGTCGGAAAGCGAAGCGCAGCGGGCATCGAGACAAGGAGGGTCGGTCGCGCGGGCGGAAAGAGCGTTCAGGGCCGGGCGGGCTGGTCCGGTCCGAGAGGGTCATCCGCGCGCGGACGGCCCATCAGGATCGGCTGGAAGAACACCGCGCCGACCAGCGTGCAGGCCAGCGCCAGCGCCAGCAGCTTGCCCATGCTGGCGGTACCGGGATGCTGCGACAGCCACAGGCTGCCGAAGGCGACGGCGGTGGTCGCGGCGCTGTACAGCACGGCGTGCGTCAGGCTGGACTGCAGCAGCTGGGTCTTGCCGTGCCGCCACGCAATCACGTAGTAGATCTTGAAGGCGACGCCCACGCCCAGCAGCAGGGGCAGCGCGATCACGTTGGCGAAGTTCAGCGCAATGCCGAACACCACGCATAGCTCCAGCGTGACGATGGCCGATACCAGCAGCGGGATCAGCGTGCGCAGCACGTCGCCGAAGCGGCGCAGCGTGATCCACAGCAGGATGGTGATCGACAGCACCGCCCAGGCACCTGCCTGCGCAAACGCGGTCATGATGGTATCGGCCGAGCCGCGGATCGAGATCGGTCCGCCGGTGGCGGCGGGCGCCACGCGCTGCACCGCGGCGATAAAGCGTGCCAGCGCGGCTTCGCGCTGCGCGCTGGCGGGCGGCGGCAGCCGGGGGCTGACGTTGACCAGCGCGCGCCCGTCCGGGGCAATCCAGTCGCGCACCAGCTCGGGCGGCAGCGTCTGCTGGCTGACCGCTTGCGGCGACAGCGCCAGCTTCAGCTTTGCGAGTGCCAGCTGCAGCGGCAGCGCGATGGCGCGCTCGGCGCGGTCGCGCGTGGGCGCATCCGTGCTGGCCAGCTTTTTCAGCGTGGCGGACAGGTGCGCCGCTTCGGCGGCGCCCGGTCCGGGATGCTCGTCAGCGGCGATGGCCAGCTGCCGCGCGGCGTTGCGCAGCGCATTGACGCGCGCGCCGTCGGTGGCGGGCGCCGCGGCGGGCTGCGTCAGCGCCGGCATCAGCGCGGCCGAGGCCTGGGCGATGGCCTGCAGCTTGGGCGGCTGGTCGTCGGGAATAAAGCTCTGCAGCGTGACCGCGCGCGCAACTTCGGGCAGCGCGGCAAGCTGGCCCGCAAGCGCGTGCGCGGCCGGCAGCGACGGCGCCAGCACGCTGACATCGTCGGTGCCGGCCTGCGGCGCGTCCTGGAGCGACAGCAGCGTGGCCATCGATTCGGACTGCGGGTCCTTCAGGTGCAGCGGGTCGAAGTCGAAGCGCAGGTGCGGCAGCAGCGGCGCGCCCGCCAGGATGGCGAGCAGCGTCACCAGCAGCACCGGCTTGCGGTAGCGGTCGAAGAAGCGGTCCGCCGGCGCCAGCCAGGCAAAGCCGGGCGTTGCGGATTCGCCGCCGGGCCTGAGCACCGCGATCAGCGCCGGCAGCAACGTGAAGGTGGTGGCGAACGCCACCATCATGCCGACGCCGGCGATCAGGCCCAGCTCGGCCACGCCGCGGTAGTCGGTGGGCAGGAAGCAGAAGAACGCCGCCGCCGTGGCCGCGGCGGCCAGCGCCAGCGGCGCGCCGACGGCGCGCGCGGCCAGGCCCAGGGCATCGACGATATGGTCGCGGTCATGGCGCTCGGCGCGGTAGCGCACGCCGAACTGGATGCCGAAGTCCACCCCCAGCCCGACGAACAGCACCGCGAAGGCCACCGAGATCATGTTCAGCGCGCCCACCATGGCCAGCCCCAGCGCGGCAGTGATCAGCAGCCCGGCGAACAGGCTTGCCAGCACCGCCACGATCAGCCGCGCCGAACGCAGCGCCAGCCACAGGATCAGCACCACGGCCAGCACCGTCAGCACGCCGTTGAGCGCGGCACCGTCGCTGACCGAGGCGAACTCATCGTCGGCCAGCGCCTGCGGCCCGGTCAGGCGCACCGACGCCTGGTAGCGCTGCGCCAGCTGCAGCTCGTCCGCGGCGTGGCGGATAGCGCGCGCGGCCGCGGCGCCGGCCTTGAGGTCGCTGTAGTCGAGGACGGGGCTGAGCGCGACGTAGCGGTAGACCTGGCCGTCGGGGCCGGGCTTGAGGCTGTCGTCGAGCAGCCCCGCCCACGACAGTGCGGCCGGCTTGCCGGCCAGCACCTGGTCCAGCGTGCGCGCGCTGCTGCCCATCAGCCCTGCCATGTCGCCCAGCTTGACCTGCCCCATCTGCAGCGGCAGCGCCAGCGTGGTGGTGAGCACTTCCGACAGTCCGCGCAGCGTCGGGTCGTGCGCGAGGGCGTTGAGCAGCGGGCGCGCCTGCGTCAGTTGCTGCGTCAGCTGGTTGACTTCATCGGTGCCGGCGAACAGCAGGCCGTTGCGCGCGAAAAAGGCGCCGCCGCCGGGCTGGCTGACCGCGGTGAAGCGCGCCGGCTGCCGGCGCAAGGCTTCGGCCAGCGCATCGGCGGCGGCATCGGCCAGCTCGGCGGCCGGCGCCTGCACCACCGCAAGGATCAGCTGGCCCCGCTGGGGGAAGGCCTTGGCGATGGCCTCGTCGCGCAGCGCCCACGGCGCGTCGGAATCCAGCAGGCGGCCGATGTCGGTGTTGATGGCAAAGTTGCGGGCCACGTAGATGCCGCTGGCTGCCGTCAGCAGTGCCGCCAGCAGGATGACGCGCCACGGCCAGGCGGTGGCAAGCCGGACGATGCGTGTCAGCAGCGAGGTCAGCATGGACGGATCCGGAAGGAGCACGAACCGCGAGTATATCGGCTGGCGCGGTGCCGCATGCGCCATGCGGCGCCGGCGCGGCCGCGATGCGGGCGGATCCGCTATACACTGTCAGCCGGCGCCGCCCACGTAGCGCGGCGCCGCCGCTTCACCGTCTTCCGTCATTTCCCCGCTCTTGCATCCATGACGATTCACCGTTTGCTTTCCGTGGCACCGCTGGCGGCGATGGCCATGGCATCCGTCGTGCACGCTCAGGCAGTCCAGCCCGGCGACCTGCGCGCCAGCCCCGAGCGGCTGGTGCAGGCCGCGGTGGAGGGCGTGATCGGCACCATCCAGTCCCAGCCCGAAACCCGCGCCGGCGACCTCGGCAAGATCACCGCGGTCGTGCAGAAGCAATTCCTGCCCTATACCGATTTCCAGCGCACCACGCGGCTGGCGCTGGGCGGCGCCTGGCGCACGGCCACGCCGGAGCAGCAGCAACAACTTTACGAACAGTTCCAGACGCTGCTGGTGCGCAGCTACGCGGTCTCGCTGGCGCAACTGCGCGAGCAGAACGTCAGGTTCCGCTACCAGCCGGCCAGGGCCGCCGGCGGCGCCACCGATGTGGTGGTGCAGACGCGCGTGATCAACAACGCCGACGAGATGCAGATCGACTACCGGCTGCAGCGCACCGCGAGCGGCTGGAAGATCTATGACATCAACATGATGGGGGCGTGGCTGATCGAGGTGTACCGCAAGCAGTTTGCCGACATCGTCGCGCGCAACGGGGTCGACGGCCTGGTGAAGTACCTGACCACGCACAACGCGCGGCAGGCGTCGGAGATCTGAGCACGGCTTGGCGGCCTTGTGGGCCGGCCCACGCTAGCGCGCAGGCGGTCCGCTATCGCCGCTGCTGTGCCCGCTGCGCCGCCAGCGGCGCAATTCGACCCATTGCCATGACAGCAGCGCCGGCACCCCGAATAGGATCTCGCGCGCGCGCTTGACCAGCGCCAGCGCCAGCGCCACCTCCGCGCTCATCCCCAGCACCTGGCCCAGCAGCATCACCACCGCTTCCTGCACGCCCAGCCCGGCCGGCACGAAGAACGCCACGTGGCGCGCGGCCTGCGTCAGCGACTCGATCGCCAGCGCCTGCCAGAACGGCACCGGATGGCCCAGCAGCCACAGCGCCAGCCAGATCTCCAGCGTGCCGCTGAGCAGCCCCGCCAGTTGCCAGGCCAAGGCCTTCGCCAGTTCGCGGTGGCGCCGGTTGAGCGCGCGGATATGCGCGTCCAGGCGCGCGCCGTCGATCAGCGCGACGACGCGGTGGTCGGCGCCGAATAACCGGCGCGCGGCGCCTTCGAGCTTCTCGAACAAGGCGGCGTGGCGCAGCGACAGCGCGAACAGCACCGGCACCGGCAGCGACAGCAGCAGGCCGGCCAGGATGATCCACACACCGGCGCGCTGCTGCAGCGCGGCCACCAGCATCAGCACGCCGGTGGCCGCGAACAGGTATTGCGAGAACATCGTCACCATCACTTCGACCACCACGCTGGCGGTGACCGCGGTGGTGTCGTGGATGCGCAGCCGCGTCAGGCGGATGCCGACCAGCTCGCCACCCACGCCGACCGTGGGCAGCAGGCGGCCCACCGCTTCGCGCACCGCGGCGACCCACCACAGGAAGCCGACGCCGGCGCGTTCGTCTGGATCGGCGGAGGTCAGCAGCACGCGCCAACCCTGCGCGTCGAGCAGCAGCGGCAGCGCGTGCAGCGGCACCAGCAGCAACAGCGGCCAGCCGCCCCGGGCCATCACGGCGGCGATATCGCCGGCGCCCTGGTGGATCACCAGCGCGGTCAGCGCCAGCAGCCCCAGCAGTCCGGTCAGGTAAGCCAGGCGTTTCATCGGCAATCGTCAGCTGAGTGTCCTGCTGCCCAGCACATCGGCAAAGCCGCCGCGCCGGTGGGCCGCGTGCTCCAGCGCGGCGCGCACGCGCGGCGACAGCAGCGCGGCGAGCTCGTCGGCGTGGCGGTAGCCGTGCATCGACGCAGCGATGGCGGCGCCGGACACCACCGCCGGATGCAGGTAGATCTCGCCCACGCCCGCGGGCAGTTGCGCCAGCGCCTGCAGCAGCGCGGCCTCGTCCATCTGGCCGCTGCGCGCGATGCCGACCACGTAGTCATTGTGCGCAATGCCGGCGCGGTCCAGCCGGCGGCGCAGCAACGCCAGCCACGGGCGCAGCAGCCAGGGCGCGCCGGCCTCGCGCGGCAGCCGCATCGCGCGCAGCCCGTACTCGCGCCCGATCGACAGGATCAGCGACAGCACGGTCGGATGCAGATGGAAATGCTTGTGCGTATTGACGTGGTCCAGCGTCAGGCCGGTGGCGGCGAAGGCCTCGAACTGCGCGCGGATTTCGGCCGCGAGCTGGCGGCGCACCGCGGGCAGGAAGAAGAAGCGGCAGCCGTCCCGCGCCATGGCCGAGCCGAAACGGCCGTGCACATCGACCAGCGCGGGAATGCGCGCGCGCGGCAGGGTGGCGGGGCCGTCGGCCAGCACCACGTGCAGGCCCACGCGCAACGCCGGCAGCCGGCGTGCGCGCGCGACCGCATCCGCCACGGCGGGCGCGCCCACCATCAGGCTGGCGGCGTTGAGCACGCCGTCGCGGTGGGCCAGCTCCACCGCCTCGTTGACGGCCGGGTGCAGCCCGAAGTCGTCGGCGGTGACGATCAGCGCGCGTTGCGCCGCAGCGGAAAGCGCCCGGGCCAGGATCAGGCCTCGTGCGAGCGCAGGAAGCGGAAGAACTCCACGCCTTCGCGCAGGCGCCGCTTCATCATGTCCCAGCTGCCGAGCATCTCGCGCACGATTTCCCAGATCTTGCCGGGGCGGAAGTAGAAGCGCTTGTAGAAGGTCTCCACGCCGTGGTAGATCTCCTCCTTCGACAAGTGCGGGTAGCTGATCGCCGCCAGCTGCACGCCCTGGTCGTTGACCAGGTTGATGACCTTGTTCTCCTCGAGCCAGCCGTTTTCCACCGCCTGGCGGTACAGCGTGGTGCCGGGATAGGGCGCGGCCAGCGAGACCTGGATGGTGTGCGGGTTGATTTCCTTGGCGTACTCGATGGTCTTTTCGATGGTCTCGCGCGTCTCGCCCGGCAGGCCCAGGATGAAGGTGCCGTGGATCTGGATGCCCAGCTTGCGGCAGTCTTCGGTAAAGCGGCGCGCGATGTCGGTGCGCAGGCCCTTCTTGATGTTCAGCAGGATCTGGTCGTCGCCGGACTCGTAGCCCACCAGCAGCAGGCGCAGCCCGTTTTCCTTCATGATCTTGAGCGTGCTGTACGGCACGTTGGCCTTGGCGTTGCACGACCACGTCACCCCCAGCTGGCCCAGTCCGCGCGCGATCTCTTCCACGCGCGGCTTGAAGTCGGTGAAGGTATCGTCGTCGAACATGATCTCCCTGACCTCGGGCATGTTCTCCTTGATCCATTTCACCTCGGCAATCACGCTTGCCGCCGAGCGGGTACGGTAGCGGTGCCCGCCCACGGTCTGCGGCCACAGGCAGAAGGTGCAGCGCGAACGGCAGCCGCGGCCGGTGTAGATCGACACGTAAGGATGCTTCAGGTAGCCGATGAAGTAGTTCTCGATCTTCAGGTCGCGCTGGTAGACCGGCGCCACGAACGGCAGCGCGTCCATGTCCTCGATCATCGGGCGCTGGCCGTTGTGTTCGAGCGAGCCGTCCGGCAGGCGATAGCTGAGCCCCAGGATGTCCCTGAGCGGCTTGCCCGCGGCCACGTCCTGGCAGGTGTAATCGAATTCCTCGCGGCAGACGAAGTCGATGGCGTCGCTCGCGCCCAGCGTGCCGCCGGGATCGACCGCGGGCTTGGCGCCGACCATGCCGATCATCATGCCGGGATGCCGCTGCTTCAGCGCCTCGGCGAACCTGGCGTCGGTGGGGAACGACGGCGTGCTGGTGTGGATGATCACCAGCTCATAGTCCGCCGCGATGTCCAGCGTCTGCTGCACGGTGAGGCCGTCGGCCGGGGCATCGAGCACGCGGCTGCCGGGCACCAGCGCGGCCGGCTGCGCCAGCCAGGTGGGGTACCAGAACGACTTGATCTCGCGCTTGGCCTGGTAGCGCGACCCGGCGCCGCCATCGAAGCCGTCGAAGGACGGGGCCTGCAGGAACAGGGTTTTTTTCATAGCGGCCTCTTGGTCTGGATGCCGGTGAAAGCCCGGGTGTCGGGAGCGGGCTTCGCCTGTTTTCCCTCCTCTCCCGCTTGCTGGAGCGGGGCGGGGGAGAGCGCCGGCGCTCGACCGGAGTGCTGCCCTGCACCTGCCGACAGCACCTGCTCCCGCCACCACACCCGCTTGCCAGCCAACGCCAGCGCCCAGCACGCCAGCAACAACCCATCGCGCAGCGGCGCCCGCAATGCCGCCGCGGCGCTGCCCGCCAGCACACTGCGCGCCACCACGCCGGCGACCGCCGCGGTGGTCACCAGGGGCAGCGGCGCCAGCCACATGCCCAACGCCAGCATCGGCCAGGTGAAGGTGACGAAGCTGAACGCATAGCCCGTCGGGTTCAGCGAGGCGATCGTGCGCATCCAGCGCAGTTCATGCCGCCACAGCAGCGTGAAGCCGTCTTCGGTGATGTCGGTCGTCACCACCACCTCCGACAACACCGTGCGCAAGCCCAGCCGCCGCGTCAGCTCGCCCAGCCAGAAATCGTCCGCCAGCCGGTCGCGCAATGCCCCGAAACCGCCGATGGCCGCCAGCGCGTCGCGGCGCAGCGCGATGGTCGCGCCAAAGGCAAAGCGCCGCGAGCCGCCCGCGTGGGCGATGCGCACCGCCGGCACAAACCAGTCGTCGATGAACTGCGCGCCGAGGCGCGACCAGAAGCCGCCGATGGCATGCCCACGGTACAGGCAGGTCACCACGCCGACGTTGGCCTCAGCCAGCGGCGCGGTCACGCGCGCCAGGTAGTCCGGCGCCACCGCGACGTCGCTGTCGGCGATGACCAGCGCGTCGTGCCTGGCCGCGCCAGACAGGTTGATCAGGTTGCTGACCTTGAGGTTGCTGCCGTGCACCCGCGGGTCGATCACCAGTGCGATGTCGCAGGCCGGGAAGTCGCGCCGCAGCCGTTCCACCACCGCGATGGCGGGATCGTTCGCGGCGCGCACGCCGAATACCAGCTGGAAGCACGGATGCCGCTGCCGGCAGAAGGTTGCCAGGTTGGCATAGAGCCGCGGTTCTGCGCCGCACAGCGGCTTGAGCACGCTGACCGGCGTGGCGGCCATGGCGCCGCGTGGCGCGGGCTTGCGTCGCGACAGCCAGGCCGCGGCCAGTGCATAGCCAGCCGCCGCGCACACCAGCGCTGCGCCGGGCAGGATGCTGGCAAGTCCGGCGGCCATGGCAATGGCTTCAGTGCGTGGCGGCGCCGGCAGGCGCCTCGGCCGCTCGTGGCTGCCTCGCGGGCGGCCGGGTGCGCTGGATTTCCTCGAGCTTGATCTCGACGTGGCGTGAGAACACGTATTCGGCCGGCCGCTGCCGGTCCAGCGCAATGTCCGGCGCCATCGGGCCACTGGTGCGCACGCCGCGCAGGCTGACGCCGAGTGCCTTGAGCGGATGGGCAAAGGTGTCGGCCACGGCGGTGGCTTCGTAGCCGCTGTGCACCATGCAGTCGGCGCATTTCTCGTAGTTGCCGGTGCCGTAGGCGTCCCAGTCGGTCTCGTCCATCAGTTCGCGGAAGGTCGCGGCATAGCCTTCGCCCACCAGGTAGCACGGGCGCTGCCAGCCGAACACCGTGCGCGCCGGGTTGCCCCACGGGGTGCAGTGGTAGGTCTGGTTGCCGGCGAGGAAGTCCAGGAACAGCGTCGACTGGCTGAACGCCCAGTTCTTGCCCGCGCGGCCGCGGCCGAGGATGTCGCGGAACAGCTGGCGGGTCTTGCCGCGGTTCAGGAAGTGCTGCTGGTCCGGCGCGCGCTCATAGGCATAGCCCGGCGACACGGTGATGCCATCGACGCCCAGCGCCTTGACCGAGTCGAAGAACCTCGCCACGCGCTCGGGCTGCGCGTCGTTGAACAGCGTGCAATTGATATTGACGCGGAAGCCGCGCGCCTTGGCGGCGCGGATCGCCTCGACGCAGCGGTCGTACACGCCTTCCTGGCACACCGAGCGGTCATGCATCTCGCGGTCGCCGTCCAGGTGCACCGACCAGATGAAATACGGACTGGGCTGATACTGGTCCAGCTTCTTTTCCATCAGCAGCGCATTGGTGCACAGGTAGACAAACTTGCGCCGCTGGATGATGCCTTGCACGATCTGCGGCATGTCCTTGTGCAGCAGCGGCTCGCCGCCGGCGATCGACACCACCGGGGCGCCGCACTCATCCACCGCCTCCAGGCATTGCTGCACCGACAGGCGCTGGTTCAGGATGGGGTCGGGATAGTCGATCTTGCCGCAGCCCGAGCACGCCAGGTTGCAGCGGAACAGCGGTTCCAGCATCAGCGCAAGCGGGTAGCGTTTCTGCCGCGACAGGTGCTTGCCGACGATATAGGCGCCCACGCGGGCAACCTGCAGGAGCGGAATGGCCACGACAGCTTCCTCTGGTTGGTTCAGCCTGCAATGTTCGCGTTGGCGGGGGCCGGCGCGGCGTCCGTGCCGGACTGGAGCGATGCCGCGGGCGGCTTCACGTCGGCCAGCTCGGCCGGCAGCCGGAACTCGGCATGCTCTTCGCGCCCGGCCATGGTGCTGACCTCGACCGGTCCCAGCCGGCGCAGCGCCGCGATCACGTCTTCGACCATGGCCTCGGGGGCCGAGGCGCCGGCGGTGATGCCCACCACGTTGGCGTCGCGTACCCAGGCCGGGTCGAGCTCGCTGCCTTCGGCAATCAGGTAGCTGGGCACGCCGCTTTCGGTGCCGATCTCGCGCAGGCGGTTGGAGTTGGAACTGTTGGTCGCGCCGATCACCAGGATCACGTCGGCCAGCTTGCACAGGTCGCGCACCGCGCTCTGGCGGTTCTGCGTGGCGTAGCAGATGTCGCGCGTATCGGGGCCGACCAGGTTGCTGAAGCGCCGTCCGAGCGCGGCGATGATGTTGCGGGTGTCGTCCACGCTCAGCGTGGTCTGGGTGACGTAGGCGACCGGGGTGTCTTCGGGCAGGTCGAGCTTGCCGACATCGGCCTCGTTCTGCACCAGGATTACCTTGCCCGGAATCTGGCCCATGGTGCCTTCGACCTCGGGGTGGCCGGCATGGCCGATCAGGATCACGGTGCGGCCGCTGGCGGCGTACTGGCGGCCCTGGGTGTGGACCTTGATCACCAGGGGGCAGGTGGCGTCAATGGCATGTAGCTGACGCTGGCGGGCATCGTCGACGACTTCGCGCGACACCCCGTGCGCGCTGAAGATGGTCACCGCGCCGGCCGGCACTTCGTCCAGTTTTTCGACGAAACGCGCGCCCTTGTCCTTCAGTCCCTGTACGACGTGCTTGTTATGCACGATCTCATGCCGCACGAACACCGGCGCACCATGCTTTACGAGGGCGCGGTCGACGATCTCGATCGCGCGCACCACGCCGGCACAGAAGCCCCGGGGCTGAGCAAGAATCACCTGCATGGAGTAGGCCCCCGACCCTTTTGCTACGGGTTTCAGTGTTTGGGATCGCGCAACGGAAAACGATGCCCCGGCGATGCCCGGTATCGAGCCAGACCCACCGGAGATCCGCCGCGGATCACATTTTCCTCGCACGGTGGTTACTATATACCCGACACGCCGGCTTTGTCTGGCGCCGCCACGATCGGCGCAGGGCCGGCCCTGGCGACGCCGCCTTACGGGAAACGGGCTGATGACCAAAAACGATGACGTGCTGGTGACAGGAGCAGCGGGTTTCCTGGGATCGGCGGTGGCGCGCCAGGCGCTGGCGCGCGGCTGGCGCGTGCGCGTGCTGGTGCGCCCGCACAGCCCGCGCACCAATCTGGCCGGGCTGCCGGTGACCGTGGCGCAGGGCGACATGCGCGATGCCGCGGCCGTGGCCGCGGCGCTGCAGGGCGTGCGGTACCTGTTCCACGTGGCCGCCGACTACCGGCTGTGGGCGCGCGATCCGGAAGACATCGTGCGCACCAACGTCGACGGCACCCTGGCGGTGATGGAAGCCGCGCAGCGGGCCGGCGTCGAGCGCGTGGTCTATACCAGCAGCGTGGCGACGCTGCGCGTCGCCGGCGCGCAGGCACCGGTGGACGAGACCGCGGCGATGCGCCCGCATGAAGCCATCGGCGCGTACAAGCGCAGCAAGGTGCTGGCCGAGCGCGTGGTCGAACAACGGGTCGCCGAACACGGCCTGCCCGCGGTCATCGTCAACCCGTCCACCCCGATCGGGCCGCGCGACGTGCGGCCCACGCCGACCGGCCGCATCATCGTCGAGGCCGCCACCGGCAAGATCCCGGCCTTTGTCGATACCGGGCTGAACCTGGCCCACGTCGACGACGTCGCCAACGGGCATTTGCTGGCGCTGGAGCGCGGCCGCACCGGCGAGCGCTACATCCTGGGTGGTCAGGACGTGATGCTGCAGCAGATGCTGCGGGATATCGCGCAGCTGTGCGGCCGGCGCCCGCCGACCCTGCAGCTGCCGCGCTGGCCGCTGTACCCGCTGGCCTACGGCGCGGAAGCGGCGGCGCGGCTGACCGGCAAGGAGCCGTTCCTGACTGTCGATGGACTCAATATGTCCCGCTACCGGATGTTCTTTACCTCGGACAAGGCGCGCAAGGAACTGGGGTATCAGCCGCGCCCGTACCAGGAGGGGCTGCGCGACGCGCTGGCCTGGTTCCGCGCGCACGGGTACCTTGGCCATCCCTGAGCCGCCAGCTCAGCGGCGCAGCGGGGCCTGGTTGCGGCCCTTCCACTGGCCGCCGCGCCGCAGCCGGTAGCGCCGGGCGGAGTCGAGCGTCGCTCCCAGGTAGAACAGCGCCGTCACCGGCAGCAGCGGCGCCAGCCACCACGGTTGCCGGTACTCACGCAGCATCGGCAGGTAGGCCAGCGCCATCGCGGCCCAGGCCAGCCATGCCGGCCACGCCCCCCAGCCCAGCGCCAGCACCGGCGGCAGCAGATAGGTCAGCACCATGCCGGCGACCGCGCCCGCCAGCCACAGCGGCGAATGGCGCAGCTGCGTGTAGGCGCTGCGCGCGATCATGTCCCACAGGCTGCGCCAGTCGTCATACGGGCGCAGCGACACACTGTCGTCGGCCAGGTCCAGCCGGATGGGGCCGCCGGGTTTGATGCGCGCGGCCAGGCTGCAGTCGTCGATCAGCTCGCCGCGGATCGCGGCAAAGCCGCCGATGCGCGCCAGCGCCGCGCGGCGCGCCAGCATGCAGCCGCCGGCCGCGGCGGCAACGCGGCTGCGCGGATCGCGCACGCGGGCAAAGGGATAGAGCTTGGCGAAGAAAAAGACGAAGGCCGGCACCACCAGCCGTTCCCACGCCGAGGCACAGCGCAGCCGCACCATCAGCGAGACCAGGTCGCGCCGCTCCGCCTCGGCGCGCGCCACCAGGCCGGCCAGCACGCCCGCTCCGTGGCGGATGTCGGCATCGGTCAGCCAGACATAGCGCGCCTGCGGCGCGACACGGTCGGCGGCGGCCAGGCCTTCGGACTGCGCCCAGACCTTGCCGCTCCAGCCGGTCGGCAGTTCGCGCGCGCCGATGACGGTGAGCGCATGCGGGCGCGCGGTGGTGGCCGCGGCGGCGCGGGCGATATCGGCGGTGCCGTCCGCGCTG
This sequence comes from Cupriavidus alkaliphilus, assembly GCF_014191175.1. Lineage (NCBI taxonomy): Bacteria > Pseudomonadati > Pseudomonadota > Betaproteobacteria > Burkholderiales > Burkholderiaceae > Cupriavidus > Cupriavidus alkaliphilus. The sequence goes on from NZ_JACHWE010000006.1 coordinate 280,645, forward strand.
TGGTCGTCCACCACCACCAGCGCCAGCGGGCCCGGGTAGCGCTGGCCCAGCACTGCGGCCACCGCGCTGCCGATGACCTCGGCCTCGTCGCGCGCGGGGATGATGGCGACCACTTCCGGCCAATGCGCCGGCGCCGGTGCGGCCGGTGGCCGGCGCACACGCCAGAAGCCGGCGCGCCCGAACAGCAGCACGGCCCAGATCGCGAGCGACAGCAGCGACAGCGCCATGGCGGCGCCGGGCACGGTGGTCTCAGTCATGCGGCCCCCTGCGGTGGCATGGTTCGGGGGCCATTTTAGGCGATGGCCAGCCGGCGGGCGCGGGCCCGCCGGTGGTTCAGGCGCGGTAGCTCACCGGCCCGCGCGAGCGCATGTCGAGCGCGTAGTAGCAGATCGTCAGCAGCACCAGCCAGCCCGGCCCCACGTACAGCGCCACGCGCGTATCGGGGAAGTAGGCCATCAGCGCCACCACCAGCGCCAGGAACGCCAGCGCGATATACGAACCATACGGCCAGAACGGCATGCGGAACGCCAGCGCCTGGCGCGCCGCCGGGGCCAGCCCGCGGCGGAACTGGATCTGCGTGACCAGGATGATGGCCCAGGTCCAGACCGCGCCGAAGGTGGAGATCGCGGTCACCCAGACGAACAACTTCTCCGGTACCAGGTAGTTGAGCAGCACGCCGGCCAGCAGCGCGGCGATCGACACCAGCAGCGCGCGGCGCGGCACGCCGTTGCGGTCGACCTTGGCGAAGGCCGCCGGCGCCTGGCCCTGCAGCGACAGGTTGTACAGCATGCGCCCGGTGCTGAAGATGCCGCCGTTGCACGACGACAGCGCCGCGGTCAGCACCACGAAGTTGATGATGCCGGCGGCGGTCTTGATGCCCAGGCGCTCGAAGGTCAGCACGAACGGGCTGCCCTGCGAGCCGATCTCATTCCACGGGTACAGCGCCAGGATCACGAACAGCGCGCCGACGTAGAAGATCAGGATGCGCCAGAACACCGAGTTGATCGCGTCGGGGATCGACTTCTTCGGATTGCGCGCCTCGCCGGCGGTCAGGCCGATCATCTCGACCCCGAGGTAGGCGAACATCACCATCTGCAGCGACATCAGCACGCCCGAGGCGCCGTTGGGCATGAAGCCGCCGTGCGCCCACAGGTTGGAGATGCCGGTGGCAACGCCGCCGTTGCCGAAGCCGAACACGATCATCGCGCCGCCGCCGATCAGCATCAGCACGATGGTGACGATCTTGATCATGGCGAACCAGAACTCGAACTCGCCATAGGCCTTGACCGCCATCAGGTTGACCGAGCCCATCGCCGCCAGCGCTGCCAGCGCCCAGATCCAGCGCGGCACGTCGGGGAACCACATGCCCATGTAGATGGCCACGGCCGTAATCTCGGCCACGCACGTCACCAGCCACAGGAACCAGTAGTTCCAGCCGGTCAGGTAGCCCGCCAGCGGACCCATGTGGTCCTGCGCATAGCGGCAGAACGAGCCGGCCACCGGGTTGTGCACGGCCATCTCGCCCAGCGCGCGCATGATCAGGAAGATCACCGCGCCGCCGATCAGGTAGGCCAGCATGATGGCGGGGCCGGCCATCTTGATGGCATTGCCGGCGCCCAGGAACAGGCCGACGCCGATGGCCGATCCCAGCGCCATCAGCCGGATATGGCGTTCGCCCAGGCCGCGTTGCAGATGTTCTGCGCTTGCACTCATTCTTCGTTGTCTCCGTGTGATCTGAATGGCCGCGCCAGTCCTTGTGGGGCTGGCGGGGGCAGCGGACTTTTGCGTTTGCGACGCACGCAAACGGAAAAGAGCGGGCAGGTTAATCAGATAACAGGGATATTTGTTGCTGAATTCGTACTGAAATGCAGGAAAAATTGCTGGCAACGCCGCATGTGGGTGGCTGCGCGCAATGACATGGCCGCGGTCGTCATAGCAGCCGGAGTTCGGTCGCCGCCAGCGCGGCAATTCGTAACCGGGTGTCAGGCGAGAGCCCGTCTTCCATCATCCATAGCGCCGAAAGGCACGACCAGGCCAGTGTCCACTGCAGCAGCCTGTGGCGATCGAGCCCCGCCGCTTCCACCAGGATGGCGACGCGCTGGTGGAATCGGCCTACTGCGATCCTGCGGGACGGGTTGCACAGCAGATTCGCGTAATCGAAGGCGCGCTCACCGACAAGCCCCTTCGGATCGATGGCAAGCCAGCCCTGCGCGCCGAAATGGAGGATGTTGCCGTGGTGCATATCGCCGTGAAGCACAACCGGAGCGATGGCGCCGGCCGACAACAGCTCTTTCGCCACCAGAGCGGACAACCGGAGAATGTTGCCGTGCGGCCAGGATGGGTTCGTCAACGGCGCAAACCAGTCGCCCAAGGAGACGACGGGCGGTTGGTCAGGCGCGGCATGAGCGTGCAACCTGCCCAGCACTGCGCAGGCGATCCGCATGGCGTCGTCGTCCCGTCCTGTCCTCGAAAGATCCGCGAGCGAGCCTGCGGATGGCGCGCGCTCCATGACGACGGCGTCGTCATACTGAGCCAGTATCCGAGCAGCCGCTCCGCTGCCGTTCCACCATGCCATGACGGCATTGCCGCGCCGTTCTTCGTCGCACATGGCAAGTTTGAGGATAGCCGGCTGGCCCCGGTATGACACCGGCTGCACGCAACTGGTCGGTGTCAGGACGGGTTCGGCGTCCGGCACAAGTGCCCATCGGCGCAGATATCTGGCGAGCGCGGCAGCAATGGTCTGGGGCAACATCCTGGTGCTTTCCACTGGTCAGGTCCGATCCTGTCTGACGTGCGCGCCGGTCTGCGCGATGCATTCGGAGAAGTTTACGTCCGGGCAACTGCGGAGAATGATCTTGCGCGGGCAGCTATCGTTGCAGGCCGGCGACACGAACAACGCCAACTATGGCCCGCGCAATCCGGTGGTGCCGCTGGCCCCCGCGGCATCGGCGGTTGCATGGCCGTCGCGCCATCCACGGCCCGCAACGCCTGGCCCAGCGTCGCACCGGCCAGCCGGATGCCATTGGCGCACGCTTTCCAGCCGCCACAGAATCATCCGCCCAGGTCCCACATCCCGCGCGACGGCAGGCGCCCGGCATTCCGGTGTGCGACCAGCTTCTTGTATAGCGCCGCCCGGCTGATGCCGATGGCCGCTGCGGCACGGGCCACGTGGCCTGAACTGGCCGTCAGCGCCCGGACCAGGTAGGCGGCTTCGAACCTGGCCATGGCTTCGGCGTAGCCGGGCTCCGCGGCTTGTTCGGCAGCGCCCGCCGGTGCAGCCGGCGGCGGCGGCACGTCAGCCGGTGCCGGGCCAGCCTTGATGCCGAGCAGGGATGCCAGCGTGCTGCCGTCGACCTCGCCGGAGTCGTGCATCATCACCAGTCGCTCGAGGATGTTGCGCAACTGGCGCACGTTGCCGGGCCAGTGGTATTCGGCCAGCAGTTTCAGCGCGTCCTGCGTCAGCACCGGGGCATCGCGCTCAGCGCGCGCGCAGATTTCTTCCAGCGTGGCATAGACCAGCGGCAGAACGTCTGGCTGGCGCTGACGTAGCGGGGGCAGGCAGATCGGCAGCACGTTGAGCCGGTAATACAGGTCCGCGCGAAATTTGCCGGCTTCCACCAGCGCCGGCAGGTCAGCGGAGGTGGCGGCGATGATGCGTACGTCGGCGCGGATGATGCGGTTCGAGCCGATGGGCTCGATCTCCTTCTCCTGCAGGGCGCGCAGCAGCTTGCTTTGCAGCATCAGCGGCATGTCGCCGATTTCGTCCAGGAACAGCGTGCCGCCGTCGGCCAGTTCGAACTTGCCCATGCGGCCCTTGCGCTCGGCGCCGGTGTACGCGCCCGGCGCCGCGCCGAAGAACTCGACTTCAAGCAAGGTTTCGGGAATGGCCGCCATGTTCAGGGTCACCAGCGGCCGTCCCGCGCGTGCAGAGGCCGCGTGGATGGCGTGGGCCAGCAGTTCCTTGCCAGTGCCGGTATCGCCCAGGAGCAATACCGGCGCGTCGGCCTGCGCGGCCCGGCGCGCCAGCCGCTTGACCTCGAGCGTGGCGGGGCAGTTGCCGACGAAGCTGGCAAAGGTGTACTTGGCGCGCCGTGTCTGCTCCAGCGTACGGCGCGTGGCGACCAGCTCCTCGCGCACGCGGGTGTAGTGCGTAAACAGCGGCGTCAGCGACTTGAGTTCGTCGAACAGGGCAAAGCCGACCGCGCCGATGGTATTGCCATCGTTGTCCTTGATCGGCAGGCGCATCACGATCATCGGATCCTGCGGGGTTTCAAGGATATCGAGCAGGATCGGCTTGCCGGTCTCGACCACCTGGCGCATCAGGCTGGTCGGGATCACCCGCTCGCACTCCAGCCCGATTGCCGCCTGCGGGTCCTCGAAGCCGAAACGCGCGGCATACCGCTTGTTGATCCAGACCACGCGCGCGTGCGCGTCGACCACGATGGTGCCCTCGCTGAAATTCTCGAAGGTACGGAACAGCGATTCCATCGCGCGCCGGGCGACGGCGTCGTAATTGCCCAGCATGCCGCCGTCTTCGGTCTCGCGAAGTTCATTCATCGTGGTGTCTCCATGGCGAGACGGATTCTCACATGAAGGATCGCATTTTGCCAAATGATCTCGATAACGAGAATTCAGGTGCCAATGTGCGTTGTTTTGCGAGGTGTAAGTCATATTTTGACCTGGCACGAACGCTGCAATGATGCCGGGCCCCCGCACTCGCGCTTCCGCACGCGGGGAAACGTGCATGCGCGGTCGGCCGCGCCCGCCATGACACGCCAGCCCAAAAATAGATACAGATTCCTATGACAATCCTGAACGGAAAAACCGCGCTCGTTACCGGCTCGACCAGCGGCATCGGACTGGGCATCGCGCAGGTGGTGGCCCGGGCTGGCGCCAATCTCGTGCTCAACGGCTTTGGCGACGCCGAGGCCGCTGTCGCCGCCATCCGGGCGACCGGCGCCGCGGTCATCCACCATCCCGCCGACATGCGCAGTCCGCAAGAGATTGAAGCCATGTTCGCCATGGCGCAGGAGCGCTTCGGTGCCGTAGATGTGCTGGTGAACAACGCCGGCATCCAGCACGTGGCGCCGATCGATAGCTTCGATGTTCGCAAGTGGGACGACATCCTCGCCATCAACCTGAGTTCGGCGTTCCATACAACCCGACAGGCACTGCCTGGCATGCGCGCGCGCAACTGGGGCCGGATCATCAACATTGCCTCGGTGCATGGCCTGGTCGGCTCCGCCGGCAAGTCGGCCTACGTCGCCGCCAAGCACGGGCTGGTAGGGCTGACCAAGGTCACCGCGCTGGAGACGGCGCGCACGGGCGTGACCTGCAACGCCATCTGTCCGGGCTTCGTGTTGACCCCGCTGGTGCAGCAGCAGATCGACGACCTTGCCGCTCGGGAAGGGCTGAGCGCGGACGATGCGCGCGCGCGCTTGCTGGGCGAAAAGCAGCCGTCGGGCCGGTTCGTGACGCCCGAGGAGCTCGGCAACCTTGCGCTGATGCTGTGCTCGCCCCAGGCGGCCGAGGTGCGCGGCGCGACGTGGGTCGCCGACGGCGGCTGGACCGCGCAGTAGACGCTTTCAAACCAGCAAAACAGAACAGACCAGCAGGAGACAAATGCACCAGCACGAAACCATTCTTCAGACGCGGAACCTCACCAAGGAGTTCAAGGGGTTCACGGCGGTGAGCGACGTCAACCTGCGGGTGCGCCGCGGCTCGATCCATGCGTTGATCGGCCC